>NZ_MKKE01000001.1 GCF_001942305.1 Saccharomonospora sp. CUA-673
CGCCGACCTGCTCCTGGGCAACGACCCCGGTGTGACCGTGCCGCAATCGGCGGCGATGGTCTATCTCCACATGCCCATCGACACCGCGCTCTCCATGTCCGAGACCGGAGCCTCGATCGACGGGATCGGACCAGTCCCGGCCGCGTACGCACGGGAGATCATGACCAACCCCAAGTCGATCTGGCGGAAGGTGCTGTGTGATCCCGCCACCGGCAACCCCGTCGACCTCGGCCGATCCAGCTATCGTCCGAATTCGACGATCCGCACACTCGTCCAGGTCCGCGACCACATGTGCATCGTCCCCTGGTGCCGACGACCCGCCCGCCACTGCGACTTCGACCACCAGAAACAGTGGGCCAAAGACGGTGGCTCAACCTCGACCAGCAACGCCGCACCACGCTGCCGCAAACACCACCGACTCAAGAACGCACCCGGCTGGATCCACCACTACGACCCGACCCGCGGCACGTCCTCGATCACCACCCCACTCGGCGTGATCTACACCGACAAACGCGAAACCATCCTGCCACCGCGATCGTCCGAAACCCGCTAGCCGATGATCGCCACACCGTCGGCGTCGAGCACCAGCCCGACGTCGTCGCCCACGCGCACCTCCTCGCCCGCGCCGGCCACCGTGTCGACCGTCGCCGCCACATCGACGGCGCCGGACACGTCGACCGACAGGCGGAGGTGGTCCAGACGGCGCACACACTGCACGACCGTCCCGCGCACCGAACCCGACGCGGCGGCCGCGGCCAGGCGCAACGCGTGCGGGCGCAGGCCCACCGCCGCCCTGCCGGCCGCCGCCCACGGCACACTCGCCGAGCCGAACGCGCAGGTCAGACGACCGTCCGACACCTCACCCGGCACGACGGTCGTGACGCCCAAGAACCGCGCGACCCGCTCGTCGACCGGCGCGCGCCAGACATCGAGCACGTCGCCGGACTGGCGGATCGTGCCCGCGTCCAACACGGCCAACCGGTCGGCCAACGTGAACGCCTCCGCCTGGTCGTGCGTCACCAACAACGTCGTCGTCTTCGCGCGCCGCAACACGCTTACCAACTCGAGCGCCAACGACTCCCGCAACTCGGCGTCCAAACCGGACAACGGCTCGTCCAGCAACAACAACCGCGGCCGGGGCGCCAAGGCCCGCGCCAACGCCACCCGCTGCGCCTCGCCACCCGACAACTCGGTCACCCGGCGACGCTCGTACCCCGCCAGGCCGACGAGGTCCAGCAACTCCGCCACCCGGCCGGCCTGCTCCGCAGCAGGCACACCGTGCATCCGCAGACCGAACGCGATGTTGCCCGCCACGTCGCGATGCGGAAACAACTGCCCGTCCTGGAACACCAAGCCGAACCCACGACGATGCACCGGCACGTCGTCGAGACCCTGCCCGTCCCAGCGCACCGAACCACCGGACGTCTCCAACCCGGCGATGGCGCGCAACAACGTCGACTTGCCCGAACCCGACGGCCCCAGCAACGCCAACACCTCACCGTCGGCGATCTCCAACGCCACATCCCGCACCGCAGGCACATCGCCGTACGCCACCGACAGGCCGTCCACCGTCAACATCAGAACTCCCCCACCCTCGCCTGCGGCGACCGCAACCGATCGATGACCGCAGCCACCACCGCCGTCACCACCATCAACAACGTGCACGCCGCATACGCCATCTGCGTGTTCAACTCCCCCGGCCTGCTGATCAACTCGTGAATCGCCACCGGCAACGTCGGCGCCTCCGGCCGCGCCAGGAAACTCGTCGCACCGAACTCGCCCAACGCCACCACGAACCCGAACGCCGCTGCCGCCGCCAACGATCGCGCCGCCAACGGCAGATCCACCGCCCACCACACCCGCACCGGCCGCGCACCCAGCGTCCCCGCCGCCTGCCGCAGCCGCTCGTCCACCGACCGCAACACCGGCAACACCATCCGGATCACCAACGGCACCACCACCAGCGCCTGCGCAACCGGCACCAACAACGGCGACGTCCGCAGGTCCCCCGGCAACGCGTCCAACGTGACCAGGTACCCGAAACCGACCGTCACCGCCGACACACCCAACGGCAACATCAACGCCGCATCCACGTCTCCGACGCCGCCCGCGCAGCCCGGCCCCGCGCACGCCCGGCCGCCACCACGCGACCGCAGCCACAACCCCCACCACCATCGCCAACACCGTCGCGTCGAACGCGGTGCGCAGCGAATTCACTGCCGCATCCCACCCCGTGACGCTCAACGTCCCGTCGCCCGAACCCGCCAGCGCGCGATAACCGTCCAACCCCCACCCGTCGCGTGTGGACAACGACCGCACCACCAACGCCACGATCGGCACCACCAGCGCGCCCACCACGGCCAACGCGGCCCCGACCACCCACCACTCACGACCCTCCGGCCGCCGGGCCACCGACAACGCGCCCGCAACGCCGCCGCACGCTCCCTGCGCCGACGCGCCGCACCGCCGATCACCAACGCCGCCACCACCGCGGCCAACTGCACCAACGACAACGCCGCCGCGCCCGGCAGATCCAACATCTCCACGGTGCGGACGTAGATCTCCGTCTCCAACGTGCGATACCGGGCCCCGCCCAACATCAACACCACGCCGAAGCTCGTCGAACAGAACAGGAACACCACCGCCGCCGACGACGCCAACGCCGGCATCAACGCGGGCAACGTCACCGACCGGAACGCCCGCCACCGCGACGCGCCCAGCGACCGCGCCGCATCCTCGGCCCGCCGGTCCAGGTGCGCCCACAACCCGCCCACCGTGCGCGCGACGACGGCGACGTTGAAGAACGCGTTCGCCAACACGATCGCGCCGACCCCGCCACCCGGCCACAACGCGCGGAACGCCAGGCCGACCACCACCGTCGGCAGCACGAACGGGATCAGCAGGAACGTGCGCGCCCACCCGGACACGCGCAGGCGCGCCCGCGCGAGCAGGAACGCCACCGGCATCCCCGCCACCACGGCGACCACCGTCGACGCCGCCGCCTGGCCCACCGTGAACGCAGCCAGATCCCACGTCTCCGCGCTCACCAGCGCAGCGGCGACCCCACCGTCGGCCAGGCCCAGCCGGACGATCGCCACGACCGGCCAGGCGAAGAACACGCCGAGGAACGCGATCGGCACCGCCGCCAGCGCGGCCACGCCCAGGCCACGGGGCAGGCGTGGACCGCCGGGCCGGCTCAGCCCTCGTACAGCTCGCGCCACTGCGTGATCCAGTCCTCCCGGTGCTCGTCGACCTGCTCGGCCGGCAGCTCCGCCGGGTCCTCCGGCAACGGCGCCGCCTCCTGCCACGCCTCGGGCAGCTCGACGTCGTCCCGCGTCGGGTAGACGTACATGTTGTCGGCGACCGTCTCCTGGAACTCCGGGGACAGCAGGAAGTCGACGACCTGCCGCGCCTGCCGGGGCTTGTCCGTGCCGTCGAGCACGCCCGCGTACTCCACCTGCCGGTAACAGGTGTCGAGCAGCGCCTTCGTGCGCGGCGTCCCGTCGTCGCCGACCTCGGCCGCCGGCGACGACGCGTACGACACGACGATCGGCCGCGGGCCCGCGCCGGACGAACCCGAGAACTCCTGCGTGTAGGCCTCGGTCCAGCCGCTGACGACCTGGACGCCGTTGTCCTTGAGGCCCTGCCAGTAGTCCTGCCAGCCGTCCTCGCCCTCCGCGGCGACCGTGGCCAGCAGGAACGCCAGCCCGGGCGACGACGTCGCCGGGCTCGGCGCCACCAGCAGATCGCGGTAGCGCGGTTCGGTGAGGTCGGCGAACGTCTCCGGCTCGGGCACGTCGTTCTCGACGAACCACTCGGTGTCGATGTTGACGCAGACGTCGCCGACGTCGACGGCCGTGAGCCGGTCGCCGTCGGCACCGTCGACCGCGTACCGCTGCGGACCCTGGTCGGCGGCGTCCGGGGTGTGGGGTTCGAACACGCCCTCCCGGAGCGTGCGGGAGGCGAACGTCGAGTCGACGCCGAAGGCCACGTCGGCGACCGGGTTGGCCTTCGTCAGCACGAGCCGGTTCGCCAGCGCACCCGCGTCACCCTGCTTGAGCTGCTCGATCCGGATGCCGGAGCGCTCCTCGAACGCATCCAGCACCTCCTGCGGCACCGTGAACGAGTCGTGCGTCGCGAGGATGACCGCGGTGGTCCCCTCGTCGGCCGGTTCGTCCCCGCCGATCAGGGTGCAACCCGAGACCAGCAGACCCGTGAGGGCGACGGCGGTGGTCGTGCGCAGGGGGCGCGGCAACATGGCTCTCCTCTTCCGACGCCGCTGACGACGTCCTCCGGCACCGTCACGCGGCGTCACCGCCAACCTCACCGGATCGGGCGAGGGCGGGAGGCGGGCGGCCCGAGGTGAGCCTGCCTCCCTGCGCCGGCATGATCCGGATCAGGTGCGAACGGTCGTGGGTCGTGCGCCCACCTCTCAGTCCGGCCGGTGCACCGGACTCCCGTGGCGGTAATGCGACTGTGCAGCTTACCCCGCTGACCAGCACCATGGACACATGACGGAACTACTTGACGACGACCGTATCCGCGCGGCGCTCGAACACCTTCCCGACTGGCAGCGCGAGGGCGACGCGATCACCCGGGAGGCGAAGCTGCCGACCTTCCTGCGAGCCATCGAGGTGGTGAACCGCGTCGCCGAGCTCGCCGAGGCCGCCGACCATCACCCGGACGTGGACATCCGATGGCGCACGCTACGTTTTTCCCTCAGTACCCACAGTGCGGGTGGGCTGACCGACAAGGACGTCTCGTTGGCGAACGAGATCGACCATGCCGTTGACGGCGTCATGAGGGGCGCGTAGCCGCGTCACACACACGATCATGTGACGTGTACGGCAGCCGGCAACGTTTCCGTGTCGAGTGGCGATACACGGGTAACCGACCAGAGGGAGGGAGTGCGCATGAGCCGAATCGCTTTACGTACCAACGATTTCCGTGGTGTGTCCACAGAAGACGCCGGGTGGCGGACACGGCCGTTGCGCGCCCTGGCGGTGTCGATTCTCGCCGTCCTCGGTTCGCTGTTCGCCGGAGCGTTGCCGGCCGGGGCCGCCGAGGAGGAGACCCGCCGCGCGGCGGGCGACCAGTGGGACGCCTTCACCCAGGCGCTCGTCGTGGGCGGCACGGCGTTCGTGATGTTCGTCGGCCTCGCCGCGGCGGTGCTGTACTACACGGCCAAGGGCCACCGCCGGCAGCCCCAGTAGCGGCTCCGGCGGGGCCGACCGGGAGCGGTGCGCATCACCCGGATGCGCTGTAACGACGGCAGGGCGGTGCGCGCTGTTCCAGGTGGACGTCCCTACACCCCTCCTGGAGCACCCATGCAGCGCGTTCCCGTCCTGGACCCCCGCCGCCAGGCCGCCGTCACGGCCCTCGCCACGTTCGTGACCCTGATGATCGTGATCACCCTGGCCCTGCTGGGCTGACACCGGTGCCGGCGGGCCCGCGCGCGTGCGAGCCCGCCGGATCTCAACCGCCGATGCGTTCGGCGAGGACGCTCTGTCCTGGGCCGGTGAGTTCGTCGACGACGCCTCGCCGGCCGGCCATCGCCAGCAGCAGAGCCTCGCCGGGCCCGCGGACCTCCGCGCCCTCGCCCAGGGCGACGTCGATGTCGTCGGCGATCAGTCGGAGTCCGTGCGTCCGCCCCTTGGCGCGCAACGGCGGTGCGCCGAGCGACAGCGGCAACGCCACCGCCAACCGCTCCGCCGGGACGTCGCGCTGTTTGCCGAGTCCACGCCGGATGTCCTGGTGGTGGATGAGCCCGTCGAGGAACGCGATCCGGCCGTCGCCCCACGTCGGGAAGCCCCGCGGGGTCAGGCGCTCGTCGAGCAGCTCCAGCAACCGGTCGGGTTCGTGCGAGTACTCCTGCACGCCGATCTCGTTGACGACGGCGGGCCGGAACCGGCCGCGGACGAACCGCCGGAGCACGCCCGCCGGGCCGAGCCCGTCGTAGCTGATCATGTGGGCGACGACGTCCCGTACCCGCCAGCCCTCACACAGACTCGGGCTGTCCCATTCGGCGGACGTGAGCGTGCCGAGGAACTCGGCCAGCTCCGTCCGTTCCTCGGTGGCGAACTCGACGTTGCCCATGACGGTCCCCTCGCGGCGCGGCCTCGACGCCCAGGACCGTAACCCCCGGGGCCCGGGAACACAGCCCCCACAAACGCCGCGTTCCCGGCAAAGCAGGTGCCCCGGGGGTCACAATGCGATGTCAGACGATCCAACGCCAGGTGATGGCGCCGACGATGCCGTCGACGGTGAGGTCGTTGGCGTCCTGGAACTCCTTGACCGCGGTGTCGGTGACGGGGCCGAACGAACCGTCGACCTCGAGCCCGGCGCCGTACTTGTTGAGCGCGGTCTGCACGGCGCGCACGGCGTGGCCGTCGGATCCGGACCTGCGCTCGGCGATGAGCTCGGCGAACGTCTGCGGGCCGACGACACCGTCGACGGTCAGGCCCTGCTCCTCCTGGAACTCGCGTGCGGCAGCGCCGGACACCGAGCCGAACACGCCGTCGACCTCGAGGTCGGCGCCGCGGAAGTTGAGCAGGTGCTGGGCGACCCTGGACGTCTGGGGCGGGTTGGACCGCTCGGGCGACACGGTCGAGTAGGTGTCGCGGGCCGCGGTCCACGGTGCGGGCGGCTCGTCGGACACGGACTCGCCGCGCACGAGGGACATGAAGTACGACCAGTTCCAGCCGGGGCCCGGGTCGGTGTGCGTGGCGTCCTCGACCTCGTTGTGACCGATGATGTGGTCGCGATCCTGCGGGATGTTCCACGTCGAGCACAGGTGCTGCACCAGCTTCGCGGACTCGCGGTACATGGTGCCGGTGTAGTAGAAGCCGGGCTCCTCGACCCAGCCCTCGTGCTCGATGCCGACGGAGTAGCTGTTGGCGCTGTTGGCGTGCCAGGAGATGCGGTTCTCGCGCACCATCTGCGTCATGTGGCCGTCGGACGAGCGGATGACGTAGTGCGCGGCGACGCCGTTCTCGCCGGCCATGTGATTGATCGCGCCCTGGTAGGCGCCCTGCGTGGTGTGGATGACGACGGCGGTGACGTCGGAGCGGGTGTCGCCGAGTGCGTTGGAGCCGGCCGAGACCCAGTCGTCGGCGCCGGAGTACTCGGGCACGTTGGCGGTGCTGGGCGCGGCGCCCGCGACGCGGGCGAGCGCGGGCACGCTCACGGCGGCCACGGCGGCGGCACCGCCGGTGAGGGCGAGCATGCGGCGGCGGGACAGGGCGAGATCGGGGAGCGAGTTCTGGTCGGACGACATGGTTCCTCCGGTTACGACAGCGAGGTCCTCTCGGGCGCACGCGCCGCAGGGATGACGGCGCTGTGCTGACCGCGAACGTAGGGACCCGGCCACGACAAAACCGCGAAAAACCGCGAACTACCTACTTTGCTACTACCGACGAACGGATTGGACCACCTGCGGAGAACCCCGCCCCGACCAGCGGGGTCAGGACCGGAACAGGCGAATGTGGGCGAAGTGCTCGGCCTTGAGCGTGCGGAACCACAGCACGTGCGACCACGACACGACCTCACCCCCGGCCGTCGTCCACGTGCCCCACGCGGAGGCGGCCCTGCCGTGCGTGATCGCGGCCTCGACGTGCGCGGCGACCAGCCCGTCCGGGACCGCGTCGACCAGTGCCGCGGCGACGTCCTCACGCCCGGTCGCTTCGGGCCCGCCGACGACCTCGAGTACGCACCCGTCGGCGAGCACCTCGGCGATCGCCGCGACGTCCCGCCGCGCGAGGTGCTCCTCGAACCGGGCGACGAACAGGTTCTTCGGCGAGTTGCCGCACGAGTCCGTCCCCGTGATCTCCACAGCCACTCCGTTCGTCGGTTACCCGTCGGCGAGCCACGGGTCGATCAGGCGCACGTCCAGCCGGTCGAAGTCCTTCGTGTTGCGCGTGACCAAGGTCAGGTCGTGGACCACGGCGGTCGCCGCGATCAGCGCGTCTCGCTCCGGCCGGGGGTCCGGGACGTGCGACCGGCACGCGTGCCGCGCGACCGGTACGTCGACCGGCAACACGCGGCCCGCGAAAACGTGGAGGACGTCGTCCTCGAGCCAGGTGCGCAGCCTGGTGGCCTGGGCCCGGTCGCGCCGTTCGACCCGGCTGATCCCCAGTTCCACCTCCAGAATCGTCACCGCGGACAGGTAGAGATCGGACGCGTCCGCGATGCAACCCAGGAGCGCACCGCACCGTCGGCCCGGTCGGCGGGTTTACGAAGCTCGCTCAGGACATTCGTGTCGAGCAGGTAGCTCACAACTCGGGAACCTTCGGCTGCAACTGGACGGGTTCGAAGTCGACGTCGATGTCGTCGGTCATGCTCAGCCGGTCGACCAGATCCGCTCCCGTTTCACCGAGCCGCCGGTACTCGTCGATCGACAGCAGCACGAACGCCGGCTCGCCGCGATCGGTGATCAGCACCGGCCCCTCTTCGGCCGCCCGCTTGGCAGCGCTGACGTCCCGGTTGAACTCGCGCGCACTCATCGTCGTCATCGCCACCCCCGGAATGTAGGTACGTAACTACGTTACCAGGGCTCGTGGTCCGCCTCAAACAACGCCGGACCACCGCTGGCCGTGCTTCAGGCGTGGTTCACCGCTACCGTGGCCGCGTGGACACACCACTCCCCGACGAAGTGGCCCACGCCGTCGGCACGTATCTGCGGGCAGCCGACCGTGTGCTGCCGGGCGGGATCGTCGCGGCAGCCGTCGGCGGGTCGATCGCACTCGACGCCCATCGGCCGGGCGCCAGCGACGTCGACCTGGTCGCCCTGCTCGACGACGATCTGCGTGAACGACGTGATCTTCTCCCCCGGCTACGCGCCCTGCATGTGTCGCAACTTCCACGTCTCCTCGGCCGAGCCGTGCGCGGACACGGGTTCTCCGCGTGCTGCAACACGGCCTTCGTGTGGGAATCGGATGTGTCCCTGCCGGTGAGCCGGATCGAACCGGCGGCCTCCCACACCGGAGAGCTCTTCGACGCCCGCGGAGCGTTCGACGTCAACCCGGTGACCTGGCATGAACTCACTCGCGGCGGCATTCCGGTCCGTGGCGGTGACCTGTCGACGTGGCGCCTCGATCCCGAACCCGACACCCTGCGAGCCTGGACCCGGCAGAACCTCCACGACTACTGGGCGCCCCTCGCCGACCGACTGAATGGACGGAGCGGACAGAGCCGTCGACGGCCGATCGGCGCGAGTCGGGTCGAATGGTGCGTACTGGGCCCGGCCCGAATGCACGCCACGATCACGAATGGAGACGTCGTCTCCAAGGAGGAAGCCGGCCGCGCGCACTCGAAACCTTCCCCGAGCACACACCGATCACCCACCTTGCGCTCGCCCGACTCCGGCGCACCGCCATCCCCGCGAGACCCCCACGGGCGCATTGGCGTGAACAGACGGTCGACGCCATGGACGCGATCATCACGGCGGCCACCGAGGCCCGGACGCAATAGACCCAGCAACGACATTCGGGCGCGGCCAGCTCCAGGACCACGGCGAGCCAGGACCTGTCACTTCGTCACTGGGCAAAGCGATCCAGCAAAGCCACATAGCGCGTACGCCCCTCGCAGGACAATGCGCGGACACGGTCGGCGCGAACCATGCGCGCCGCCGCCTCGGAGATCGCGCGTACTGCGGCGTCGTGCCTGCTGATGCCACTGGCCGCCGCGAGCAGGGTCAACGCCCGCCCCTGCTCCGCGGTCAGTCGCAACGTCATCTCCATGTCAGACATGCTCCCACCACGAGGCCCCGGCCGCGGTTCAGGCGTGGTTGACATCGAGGTTGTCGGGGACGAGGTCTGCGCTGTCGGCGTACTGCCGGAAGCCGAACGCCGCTGCGCGGAAGTACGCCGAGACGCACTGGGCGGCATCGCCGGTGACGCCGACGTCGGACAACGCCTGGTCGAACAGCCGTAGGCAGGCCTCCTCCATGTCGGCGTCGGAGCCCTGACCCGCGTGCAGTCGGCGCATCGACGATTCGTCGCCGTAGCCGGCCGTGTACAACGCGGGCCCGCCCACCGCCTCGGCGAGATAGGCGGCGAGGCGTTCGTCGTGCTGCGGGTGCATGCCGTGGGAGAAGGGGTGTTGCGCCAGCGGGTCGTCCAGGCACAGCTCGTGCCACCGGCGGCACACCGCCAGGATGCGGTCGAATCCCCCGACGTCCTCGTACAGGCTCATCACCGGAGGGTAGCGGCGCGAACCCGGTCGTGCCCGCGGTGAAACGGGGCTACCGTGACGTCCATGGCCACGTTGACCGACGTCGAGCGGATCGCCACCGGGCTTCCCGAGGTGACGATGCGCCCGGCGTGGGGCATGCGCATGTGGCGGGTGCGCGACCGTGGGTTCGTGTGGGAACGGCCGTTGAACGGCACCGATCGTGCGGCGCTCGGCGACGCCGCCCCGGACGGCGAACTCGCGGCCGTACGGGTCCAGGACGAGCCCACGACCCGCGAGCTGCTCGCCGCCTACCCCGACCGTTTCCTGACGATCCCGCACTTCGGCAACTCACCCGTGCTGCTCATCCGGCTCGAGGCCATCGACACCGAGCACCTGCGCGAGATGATCGTCGACGCGTGGCTCGACCGCGCCCCGAAACGACTCGCCGCCGCCTACCTCGCCGAACACCCCGACGACTAGGCCTACCCGGCGGCCGGGACGAGGGTGTTCTGTCG
Source organism: Saccharomonospora sp. CUA-673 (assembly GCF_001942305.1). Taxonomy (GTDB): domain Bacteria; phylum Actinomycetota; class Actinomycetes; order Mycobacteriales; family Pseudonocardiaceae; genus Prauserella. Next base: position 10,686 of record NZ_MKKE01000001.1, read on the forward strand.
GCGCTGAATCCACCACCTGCCCTCGCGGCGGACGAACACGTACAGCGCGTTCATCGCCGGCGGCTCCCCCGAATCCGCCGCCGCACGGGAGGCCCACGCGGTCTTCAGCGCAACGGCGACGTCGGGCGCGACGAGCTCGATGTCACCGAGTTCGTAGTGGGCGGTCGCGTCGCGGAGCGGACCGGCAAGGCCCGCCCGGACGGATTCCTCCACCGCCGACCGCCCACGGAGGACGCCGCCGACGGCGTTCACGATCACCGCGTCGTCGGCGACGTGCCGCACGAGCAGTTCCGGGTCGTTGGCGTTGAACCCCGTCTCGACGTCCGTGACGATCGCCTGCAACGCCGCGCTGTCGCTCTTGGTCATATCCACGACACCGTTGTAGTACCTCGACCTCACTCGAGGTCAAGTCGAGAACCGTGCCGGCCGGGCTCGTCGAGCTCGGCCGGCACGGTCCGGATCGTGCTTCCCCGCCGATGTCAGGCACGTTCGACGGGGAGCCAGAGCTCGCACGTCGCGGTGCTGAAGTCCTCGGCCTGGTCCAGATAGGAGACCAGCGACGGTCCGGGACGGAGTCGCCACGGGTTGGACGGGAACCATTCGGTCGCCGTCGCCGCCATCGTGTCCTGCAGCGCCTTCGGGTGCTCACCGGAGGTGCGGAACACGGCCCACGAACCGGCCTCGGCCTCGATCGCGTCGAGGTCGTCCGGGACGTCGGTGTCGGCCCCGACGGCAACGCCCTGCATGTGCGTCAGTTCGCTGCCCTCGGCATAGCCGGGGTCGACGTCGGCGCTGACCTGCAGCACGCCGCTCGGGTCCATGGTGCCGAGTTCCTCGAGTCGCACGAACGCCGAGTCCGGCAGCGACCGGATGTGCTCGGCGATGTGCGGGTTGATGCCTTCGTAGACGAGCGGCACGCGCGCGGCGTGGCCGACCAGGCGGAAGGCGGGTTTGTCGACGATACGTGCGTCCATTGTGGTGCTCCCTTCGACGGTCAGGCGGAACCTGAGCTGTGCTTGACTGCGAAGGGGGCCGCCTGCGCGGCGCACGTCTCCCGGACGCACGCCGTGGACCGTGTGGAACGCCCTGCCGAACGCCTCGGTCGATCCGTATCCATATCGGACGGCGATCGTCAGCAGGTCCTCACCGCCGATGACGTCCGCCGCGGCGACCGTCATCCGCCGGCGCCGGATGTAGTCCGACACCGGCATTCCCGCCAGGGACGAGAACATGCGGCGTAGGTGATACTCGGTGGTTCCCGCGCCGACCGCGAAGGCGGCGACGTCGAGTTCCTCGTCGAGATGGTTCTCGACGGCGGCCACGAGGCGGTTCAGAGTGTCGATCACGGCTGCTCCCTTCGTGACCGAATTCTTCCGAGTATCGGCATGGGCCCGCCCGATCTTTCCTGCCCGATTCGATCGGCGCGATCCGGCGCCGGTCGGGTGCGGCTCAGCGGCGCGGTTCAGCCGCGGACGTGCCGGGCGCAGGCGGCGACGATGGCTTCGGCGGCATCGATCGCCTCGGTGACGTCCTGCGAGGTGGCGGTCGGACGGTCGACGGCGGGGTACTCGGTGGCGTTGCGCACCTGGCGCATCCACTCGAAGTCCTCGAGCGCCTCGTCGGCGACGAACACCGCGGCCGCGGTTCCGGTGTTGCGGTGGGCGCCGCCGATGGGCCGCACCCGCAGTCCCTCCGCGGCCAGCACCGCGCCGAGTGCCTTGCGCGCCCCGTCGTAGGCGGCGGTGAAGGCCATCGCGTGGTCGTCGGTGCCGGCGAGCACGCGCGCGGTGTGCACGTGCCGTTCGGCCGTGTCGATGACGCCCAGTGCGTGCTCCCGGTTCACCTCGACGCGGTCGAGGCGGTTCTGCTTGAGCATCCGGGCGATCGGATCAGTCACGGCTGTCCCCGTTTCCGGCCGGGTCGAGTACCTCGCCGGTCCGGACGTCGACGACGGGACGCGAGCGCACGGTCGTGACGAACGGGTCCGGGTCCGGCGTGTCCCAGTCCTCGCGTGCGAGCCGCGTGATGTTGACGGGGAGGTCGAGGCGGTCGCCGACGTCGCCAGCGATGCGGGTCAGCGTCCGCCGGGGCGCGTCGCCGACGACGAGCACGTCGAGGTCGTGGGGAAACGCGCCGCTCTCGCCCGCGCGGCGCGCCGCCCACGAGCCGTAGATCAGGACGCGCTCGGCGCCGTCGACACCGTCGAATGCCTCGCGCAGCATGGGAATCGGTCCGTAGGTAGCGGCGATGAGGTCGCGCATCAACGCGAACAGCGGATGGTCCTCGTTCGCCTGCACGAGACGGTTACGCCCCTCGTGCCGGTCACGTAGGACGTCGTTGTCGATGAGTCGTCCGATCTCGCGGTGGACGACCGGCCCGCTCACGCCGGTACGTCGTCCGAGCTCGGCCAGCGAGAACTCCCGGTCGGGGTGGCCGAGCGTCTCGGCCAGCAGCGCCCCGACCGCGTCCGACCGCACGAACGGCGTCAGCTGCGGAGCCAGAGTCTTCACAAAACAGGAAGATATCTTCCATTTATCGGAAGAGTCAAGCGTAGCCGTCAGTCGCCCTTCGCTGCCCTGAAGCGGGCCTTCTTCTGCTTGTTGCCGCAGGTGTTCATGTCGCACCACCGCCGGCTTCGGCTGCGGCTGGTGTCGAAGAACGCGGCGCGACATGTCGGCGATGCGCACAGCGCCAACCGCCCTTCACGTTCGCCGGCGAGCATGTCGATCGCATCGGCGGCGATGACACCGAGCGCGTCCGCCACGGCGGCGCCGTCCGCACCGAGGCGCCACTCCCGTCGACCCTCGGATGTCAACATCGCGGCAGCCCGCCCCTGGCCACTGCAGTCGTTGATCACCGCGACGGCCTCCGGCGGGAGTTCCTCATCGGATGCGGCCGCGGTCGCCGCGGCGTGGATCGACTCCCGCAGCTGCTTCGCGCGCTCGAGTTCGGCCTCGGTGCATCCGTCGACGGTCAGGCCGTGGATGTCGAGCCAGTCGACAAGTCGCCGCGGCACGGGAATCCGCTCGACCTGCGCGCCCTGACGTTCGGTCAACGTCGCCGTGAAGCTCGTCGCCAGCTCGCTGCCGAGGCGGAACTCGGGGAACTCAGCACCCATGGAACCAGCTTAGCCGGTTGCCATCACGCAACGCCGACTGGTAGAACCGTCTTAGCCGGTTCCAACCGGGTTCGACGTCGCGAGGAGGTCGCATGTCCGCCCCCACCCTCGATGTGCAGGAGTTCCGCGCCCACGCCGTGGACGCCGACCTGGCCGATCTGTGGGCGCGCCTGGCCGCGACGCGACTGCCGGAGGCCGAGACGGTGCACCGCGCCGGGCCCGACCCGCGCCGCTGGGATCAGGGCGTTCCGCTGGCCGACCTCGTCGACGTCGTCGAGTACTGGCGGACCGACTACGACTGGCGCGCGTGCGAGGATCGCCTCGACCGGATCGGCCAGTTCCGCACGACGATCGACGGCCTGGGCATCCATTTCCTGCACCGCCGCTCGCCCCGCGCGGACGCCGTTCCGCTGGTGCTGACGCACGGGTGGCCGAGCAGCGTCGCCGAGTTCGTGGATGTCGTCGACGAGCTGGCCGATCCGGCCGACGGCGCGGCGCCGGCGTTCACGTGGTGGTGCCGTCGCTGCCGGGTTTCGGATACAGCGACAAACCGTCGGCCACGGGTTGGGGCACGGAGCGGATCGCGGCGGCGTGGGTGGAACTGATGGCGCGCCTCGGTTACGCCGAGTTCGCCGCGCACGGCGGGGATTGGGGCGGCAATATCACGACGGTCCTCGGCGGCCGGTTCCCGGACCGCGTCCTCGGCATTCATTCGACGTACGCGGAGGCCCCGCCCGGGGTGACGACCGACGGTCTGACGGCGGCAGAACGCCGGTGGGCCGACGACACGGCCGATTTCTGGCTCAACCGCGCGGCGTACGCGAAACAGCAGGCGACCCGTCCGCAGACGATCGGCTATGCGCTCGTCGATTCGCCGGTGGGTCTGCTCGCGTGGATTCTCGACAAGTTCGCGGAGTGGAGCGACACGGTCGACAGTCCATTCGAGACGATGTCGCGGGACCGCATCCTGGACACGGTGACGTTGTACTGGTTGACGCGCAGCGGTGCGTCGGAGGCGCGGATCTACTACGAGAGCCACAATTCGCTCGATCCGGATCTCCGGGTGGACGTCCCGGCGGCGATCACGACGTATCCGCGCAACATCGAGAAGTGCCCGCGTCCGTGGGCGCGGGAACGGTATCGGCAGATCGTGCGCTGGCGGGAGCCGGAATCCGGCGGCCACTTCCCAGCGCTCGAGCGACCCGAGTACTTCGTCCAGGACCTGCAGGCAGGCCTGTCGGCGGTCCTGGCCGCACGGGGCTGACCGGCGTTGCCCGCCGGATACGATCGGACGGTGATGTCCGTCCGTCGCGCGACACCCGAGGATGCGGAGTCGCTGACCGACCTGCACCTCGACGTGTGGGACGAGGCCTATTCCGGGCTCATCCCCGCGGAGTTGCTGGCGGCGCGGCGCGCACGGCGCGAGAGCATGATCGAACGGTGGCGCGACGTCCTCGCGGATGGAACGACCACGCAGCTCGTCGCCTGCGACGACACGTGCCGATTGCAAGGCTTCACGAGTGTCGGCCCTGGTCAGGACGAGGGCCTGCCGGACCTACGGGTCATGGCCCTGTACGTGCGGGCCGAGGTCTACGGCACGGGCGTCGGCCACGCCCTGCTCGACGCGGCGGTCGGCGACGCGCCGGCCTACCTGTGGGTTCTCGACGGCAACCGCCGAGCGATCGACTTCTACACCGGACAGGGCTTCCAGTTCGACGGCACGACCATGACCGAACCCGAAGGCGTCGAACACCGCATGGTCCGCAGATAACCCCAGCGCTCAGGCTCGCGCGAACGATCCGTCCTCGAACAACAACGGCACGACATGACGAGTTCACGCGGACTGCTGCGTCCACATCGGACGCGTATCCCATCGCGGTGAGCTCGCGAGCGCCGACGCACGCGCCGAGGTGTTCCACCGCGTTGTCACCGACGGCACCGAACAACGCGGCGGCCGTCGACGCCTCCGGACTCATCACCGCGCGACGCTCCGACGTCGTCGACCCGATGGCCGACGCCAGCTCGGCGAGGATCGCGCCGGCGCCGAGGTGGCCCTCGAGGGCGGGTCGGAGCGAGTCGTCGTGCTCCCACCGTTCGCCCGCGGCGATGACCGCGACCGATGCGCCCTGGTCGATCCGCGGCGCGAGCCGGTCGGCGACGGCGCGGGCGTTGCGCAGGCAGCCGATAACGACCTCGCCGCCGGCGTCGGCCACAGCGGCGGCGATCGTCGATCCGTTCGGCGACGGCAGGACGAGGCGCGGTACCGGTTCGCACGAGAGGAGACCGGCGGGCGACAGCGACGGGACCGGTGCGGCGCCCTCCTTCGTCGCCTCGAGCCGGCCGACGGCGAGCACGGCGTCCCGTTCCCGCGCAAACGTTTCCGCGCGGTCGTCCTTCCACCGGTACGGGTAGACCCGCATGCCGCGTTCGACGGCGATGCAGACCGAGGTGGAGAAACTCAGCACGTCAACGACGACGGCGATATCGGCCGCGGTGGCCCGTGCGCCGACCGGTCCCCAGTCGAAGCGGACGGCATGGTTCCGCTGTCCGAACAGTTCCGTGCCGGCCATCGCGTGCCCGTCCACCTACCCGGACACCGGTGCGGTCACGGGCGGAGTTCCTTCTTCAGCTTCTCCCAGGCGGTGGTGCGCAGCTTTCCGCTTGCGTGGGCCTGTTCGGCGGCGGCGAGGAGGTGCTCGGGGTCGACACGTCCGTGACATTCGGCGAAGGCGTCGGCGACGGGCTGGCACTCGAGGCCTTCGTAGCGGGTCGTCTCGACCTCGTACTTCGCGTGCGTGAGCTTGACGAAGTCCGGCATGGTGCGCCGCACGCGCCGGGTGGTGGTCACGTAGACGTGGCGGGGGTTGGCGTCGGCGAGCCCGAACAGCGCCAGCACCGATTCGCCGTGCAGGAACGCACCGTCGCCGACCCGCAGGAGCGCCTCGGCGAACCGGTCGTAGCGCGTCGCGGGCGCGTTCGGCACGCGGTACAGCCCGTACGCGACGTTCTCCAACCCGCCCCGTGCGGCCAACTTCGGGAGTTCGACGGCCGGAACCCCGGCCGCGACCGCATCCTTCGGGGTGAGGAATCCGTACTGCTTCAACCCGATCTCGCGGACGACGTCCCGGTACTTCACCCGACTGGCCATGGCACGACTATACCATTAACGGTAGTGTCCTGACATCGGCGAGTTGCTTGCTTTGATGAAGCACAGTGGGCAGGCTGGGCCCGACCGGAGCTTGCGCCGACCCGAGGAGTGCCATGTCCGCGCGTATCCGCGAGGTGACCATCAGCCTGCCGATCGCCGACCGCCACAGTTCCATGACCTTCTACCGCGACGCCTTCGGCCTGGAACCGTTCGGCGACCCGGCTCCGGACGGCATGCCCGAGCCGCTGATGTTCCGCCTCGACGAGCGGACCGTGCTCGGGCTCATCCCGGCGGACGGGTTGGCGTGGGTCCTCGGGGACCGGCAGCTGGCACCGACGGCCACCACCGAATACCTGCTCGGCCTCACGCTCGACGCAGCGCCCGATGTCGATCGATACCTGGACCGGGTCGCCGCCGCGGGTGGATCCGTGCTCGCCACGCCCACTCATCAGGAATGGGGCTACACGGCACTCTGCGCCGACCCGGACGGCCACGCCTGGCAACTCGTCGCGCCGTAGCCGGCGGCGGTCAGGTTTCGAGGTCCTTGAAGTACCGCGCCACGGGCCAGCGCTGGAAGCCGGCGGATTCGTAGAGCGCACACGCGGGGCCGTGCCCGGAATCGCCACCGGTCTCAACCATGACCATGCGCATCCCGGCGGCCCGGGCGCGCTCGTAGGACCGGTCCATCAACGCCGTCGCGACACCCGAACGCTGGTGGGCGGGGTCCACGGCGAGGATGTGGACCTCCGCCATCGAATCCTCGCGGTGGAACCGCGTGCAGACCCAGCCGACCGGGGTGTCGTCCACGACGGCCACGTCGATGTTCTGCGGTTCGCCCTGCAGCACGGCGACGATGTCGGCGCGTTGCCGGGTTTCCCAGCCGTCGGGGTAGAAGGCGTCGTAGACGAAACCGGGGACGTCACGTCGCATCCCGGGGAACACCGGCGCCCAGGCCCGAATGGACAGTTCGACCAGCGCATCGTGGTACGCGTCGTCATAGGCAACGATCGTCAACGTTCTCCCCGTCCTCCGGTGTCGTCGGCGTGAGTCGCATGTGCAGGATCGTCAGGGAACCGTCCGAAGGGGACGGTCACGTCGCCTCGCGTGCGGCCGCGGCGGCGCGGGCGAGCCAGGCGGGGGGGCGTCCTGGGCGCTGGGGTGGGATGAGTTCCCCGGCCTCGCAGCAGTCGACGAGTTGGCCGGCGCGCCGCTCGCGGGTGGCCTGTTGTTTGGCGGACATGATCCAGTGGCGGACGGCTTTGCGGTAGCCCGGCGTGGCCTGGTCGAGGAAGGCGAGGGCGCCGGGCGAGGCGTCGACGATCGCCTGCAGTTCGGGGGTGAGTTCGGCGTCGGGGTTCTCGTGGGAGTAGGTGCCCGAGCGGTCGGCGGTGCGACGTTCGAACGCCGCTATGCCCGCCGGGTGCATCCGTCCTTCGGCCGTCAGGCGTTCGACGTGCGCGATGTTCACCTTCGACCATGTGCTGCGGGGTGTGCGCGGCGTCCATCGCTGCCGGCGCGAGTCCGCGTCGATCTTCTGCGAGACGGAGTCGATCCACCCGAAGCACAGCGCCTCGAGCACGGCGTCGCCCCAGGTGAGCCCGCGGTCCTCGACGTGCGCGAGCTTCAACCCCATCCACAACTCCACCTCGGAGGCGTGGTGCCGTTCGAGCCACGCGCGGAACTCGGCGGCGTCGCGGAAGAAGATCGCCGGACGCTCCGCCGTACCGCCCGGAGTTCCGGGTTCGTCGGACATGCACCGAGTCTACGAGGACATCTATGCGCTGAACGAGCTCGCACCGCTCGACCGTCGCACCCGCGGGCAACCTGAACCGCCTACGCCGTCGCCCTGAACGGAGGAGATGTGGCTGACCCATCACCTGCCGAGATGCGTGATGTCCGTGGAATCTGGTCCCTGCGGCGTCAACGGGAGGACTGGCTGGCCACCCAGGGCATAGATCAATGGCGTCCAGGGGAAGTGCCCGTCTCGGAGATCGAGGAGCAGGTGAACCGCGGCGAGTGGCACGTCCTGCGAGATGACGATCAACGCGTGGTCGCCGGGCTGCGAATCCTGTGGGCCGATCCGGACTTCTGGGGACCCGACGACGGGACCGCTGTCTACGTCCACGGCCTCATGGTCGACCTCGCCCTGGCCGGCCAAGGCCTCGGAGCGCGGCTCCTCCAGTGGGCGGCGCACACGGGCGCGCAACGCGACAAGACGAGACTCCGACTCGACAGCGCTGCAACAAACCCCGGACTGTCCGCGTACTACGAACGCATCGGCTTCCGACGCCAGGTAGGCGACCATTTCGACGTCATCCTCTGGGAACGCCCGATTCCACCATCGAGCTGAGCGCCATGTCCGCCCACGCAGAGAAATGCATCATCGGTCGGCATGCCACGGGTCGATCAGCTCGACGCCCGTGTGCACGAAGTCCTTGATGTTACGCGTCGCGCACGTCGCGCCGTGGGCGAGACAGATCGCGGCGATCTGCGCATCCGCCGTGCTGATCGGCACACCCGCAGACTCACGGGCCACGAGCACCTGGGCGTACCGGTCGGCCGCCAGATCATCGAACGGCAGCACCGCACTACTGCCCCGATACGGCTCGAGTGCCACTTCAATGCGGCTCGTCAGCTCGTCCCTGCGACGGCCATCCGGGAGCCGCCGAACACCGGCCAACAGCTCCGCCAGCGTGATGGACGTGATCGCAACATCGCCTGTGAGCGATGCCAGCCAATCGACAACCCGCGTCTCCGGCGAGGGCCGGAAGACCTCCGAGATGACATTGGTGTCGAGGACGATCACTCGAAGTCCACCGTCCGCGCGATGTCATCACGCGCCGGAATCGACAGCTCTTCAACTCCGCCGAAATCCTGCGCAGCAGACAGCAGCGCCATCCCGACATGCGGCCGCCGAGCGGCCCTGGTCAGGATGTCGCGGACCTCAGCCTCCATGGAGCGCCCGTGTTCCCTCGCCTGCGTGGCGAGCTGTTGCTTCACGGACTCATCGAGACCGCGCACGATGATCGATGACATGGACGACCACCTCCTCTGCTATCAACGATGATAGCTCGCCGAATCAGGACTCGCCAGGGGCGCAAAGCTTCGCCGGCGCAGCCCCTGAGATCTGACCTCCGCCTGTACTCGACATGCCCTGACTGTCGAGCTCACATGCTTGGCCTCTACCTTGACAAAATTATTTGTCAACGGGCACGATGGTGCCATGCACGAGGTGAGCAGCATCGAGGATCCGGCGGCCGCGGAGGCGTCGCTGGATCCGCTGCGGCGTCAGATCCTGACGCATCTGGTCGAGCCGGGGTCGCGTCGACGATCGCCGCCCAGCTCAATATCCCCCGGCAGAAGGTGAACTACCACCTGAAGATCCTCGAGCAGCACGGACTGATCGAGCTCGTGTCGGAGCGACGTCGCGGGAACTTCACCGAGCGGATGTTGCAGACGACGTCCGCGTCCTACGTGATCTCACCCGGCGTCCTCGGCGGGCTCCAGCCGGACCCGGGCCGCGCCCCGGACCGGCTGTCGGCGCGCTGGCTGCTCGCACTGGCATCCCGTCTGATGCGCGACGTGGGCACGCTGCTCGCGGGAGCACAGCGGGCGCGCCGGCCGGTGGCGACCTTCGCGATCGACGGTCAGATCCGCTTCGCCTCGGCGGCCGACCGCGCCGCCTTCACCGAGGAACTCTCCGCCGCCGTCACCGAGCTGATCGCCAAACACCACACCGACCAACAGCCGGATACCGCCGGGACGGGCAAGCTGAACCGTGTGGTCATCGCCCTGCACCCCGCCGTCCCGGACACCGCCCACGACAGCACCCCGCCGGCCACCGAGCCCGAGCAGAGCCAGTCCTGAGCCACACCTGAGGAGTAACCGCAATGTCCAAGAACTTCGAGATCCGCAAGCACGTCGTCCTGGAAGCCACCCCCGAACAGGTGTGGCGGGCGATCGCCACCCCGGAGGGGCAGGCCGCCTGGTCGCCGGACCCGTACCAGCCGATGGACGGGATGGACGTCGAGTCCACCGAGAACGAGCGCCTGGCCGTGCGCACCCCGGAGGCCGAGAACGGCGCCTTCCACGCGTTCGAGTACCTCGTGCACGCCGACGACGACAGCACGACCTCGCTCACCTTCGTCCACAGTGGATACCTCGGCGACGACTGGGACGCCGAGTTCGACTTCGGTGAGATGACCGGCTACGGCTGGGACATGTACCTGCACACGCTGGCCCAGTACCTCAAGCACTTCGCCGGCCGGCCCGCCAATTTCGTCACCGCGCAGGGCCCCGCGTCGTCGGCGACCCCGGAGGCGTGGACGACCCTCGAGAAGGCCCTCGGCGTCGAGGGTCCGTTCGAGCTGGGGCAGCAGTTGCGCCTGACCCCGGAAGGGCTGCCCGCGCTCGAGGGCGTCGTCGACTTCGCGTTCCCGCCGGACGTCAACTTCCTCGCGCTGCGTACCGCCGACGGCCTCTACCGCTTCCACGACAACTCGTCGATGGGCATGCCCCAGGCCGTGGGCCACTACATCTACAGCGACATTGACCGGGAGGCCACCGAGCAGGCCTGGACGGACTGGCTCGCGCGCGTGTTGGCCTGAGAGCTCCGAGAGTCAGGGGCGGCGGGCGAGAACGAGCGCGCCCGGCGACTCGTCGTCGGGCCTCAGCAGCGACTCCCACTCGATACGAAAGCCGGCTTCGCGCAGCCAATCCGACATCGTGCCCGGTCTCCGGCGGTGGGTATCGACGCTGATCGGCGCACCGGTGTATCCCGTCGAGGAGTGCTGGATCGCGTCACCGACGTGGAAGCCGATCAACACGCACCCGTTCGGACGCAGTACGCGGAAGAACTCCCCGGCCACGTGCGGCATGGAATCGTCGGGGATGTGAATCGTCGACCAGAAGGCGACGACGCCGCCCACCGACCGATCCTCCAGGTCGAGATCCGTCATCGTGCCCTGCCGGAAGTGGATATGCGGGTGATCGCGGCGCGCGATCGTCACCATCTCGGGCGCAAGGTCGATTCCGAAGGTCTCGACGCCCGCATCGTGGAGGTACCGCGCGACGTATCCGGGGCCGCAGCCCACGTCGACGATCGGTCCACCCCCATCGCGCCGCACGAACTCCGCGAACACATCCAGGTGCGCCCGTAGGTCCGAGCGGGCGCCGAGGAGGCCGTGCACCCGCTCGGCATAACCGGAGGCGTCGATGTCGTACGACGTCCGGGTGCGCAGCAGCCATGCCGGCTCCTGGTGCGCGCCGGCGTCCTGGGTCATCGGGGCCCTCCGTGCGCTCGGGGTCGGGGGCTGCACCGGGTCTCGCCCTGGCGACGACCATTGTTCCACCACGTGGGCGACCATGGGCCCACAAGCCCATGGACCAAAGTTCCACAGCCATCATGCGAAACACGTGATGACGTGGAAGATCATGCGTCGAACCGGAACTTCACCCAGTTCCGGTAGCTGCGGCCCGCTGACAGCGCCGCGCTGGGGCCCGCGAATGTCGGTGGCAACGCGCACACTGTGTCCATGACCCTCGACGTGCGTCCCGCGGTGAACTTCGACGACGTCGCCGCTCTCGTCGGGCCGAAGAAGCCGACGTCGAACGTCTGCTTCTGCCTGAGCTATCGGATCGGCAGCAAGGAGAACAATGCGCTGCGCGGCCCCGCCCGCGCGGACAAGGTGCGCGACCTGTGCGCGCAGGATCCCCCGCCCGGCGTCCTCGCGTACCGCGACGCGGAACCCGTGGGCTGGGCGGCTCTGCACCCGCGGCGCGAGACGAGCTTCGCCCGCAACCGGCTCATCCCGCACATCGACGACCTCGACGTCTGGTCGCTGTGGTGTTTCCGGGTTCGCCCCGGTCACCGAAAGCAAGGCGTGCTGCACACGCTCATCGACGGCGCCGTTTCCTACGCGCGGCAACGAGGAGCGCCGGCGATCGAGGGATACCCCGTCGACAACCGCGGCGAGCGGGTCGATCAAACCATGGCGTACGTCGGCACCAAGGCCCTGTTCGCACAGGCCGGGTTCACGCAACGGGCCGAGACCCGCTCGGTCCTCAACGGGTTCCCTCGCGTCCTCATGCGACTCGACCTGACCTGACGGCCATTCGTACGTCGAGCCCGCACTCGCCTCCGACTACGAATTTCCCCGCTCATCCCCACGGCGGCCCGAGCGGCGAGGGCTTCTCGTCATCGCCGTGGCGCTGACACCGGGTGCGAGGCCGATGGCGGCCACCTTTTCGAACCCGTGCCGTTCGTACAAGCGCCGGCTCGCGCGGGTCGTGGCCTCGAGGTACGCAGGAACGGCTTCCGCATCGACGGCTTCCAGCCGGTGCGCAAGAAGTGCCGAGCCGACGCCGAGGCCGCGCGCCTCCGAGCTGACGGCCATGTCGGCGAGGTACCAGTGCCGCACATCCAGGCGGTGGGTTCCGAGCGCTCCGACGGCCCGCAACGCCGCCGGGACGTGGCGGAGTCCGATCGCGCGCAGGTAGCGGGGCGCCTCGATGAGTTGCCGCCACACCGAGGCGGAGCCATGCGGACCCTCCCAGGCCGCGACGCCGATGATCGGCCCGCCGGACTCGGCACGGGCCACGTCGATGACGCCGTGCGACAGCGCGCCGGCGCGTAATACGGCGGTGTAGAGACCGGTGAGCCGGTTGGTGCGGTTCCGGTCCCCTCGGACGATCTGGTGGACGACAGGATCGTCCCGCATGGCCTCTGCGATGAGGCGGGCACACGTGCGGATTTCGTCCTGACCGGCCATTCCGATGTGTACGGTCACGGCCTTTCCCCTAAGCCGGTATCGGGGTTTGTTGGTAGCTTGCCAGCCGCCACTCACCGGCGAGCTCCACGTAGACGCTGGACATCCACGCTTCGAAGTCCGGTTCCGACCGTTCGCGCCAGGCTTTTCCCCGATACGCCAGAACCGCAGAATCATCGCTCAACCGAACAAGGCGTTCGTCGGAGATCTCATAGGAACTCCAGGGTGGAGCGTCGTTCAGCGAGGCAACGACCTGTTGCCGGTCCAGGACGAAGCCGTGAGCCAGAATCATGATGCCGTCGTCCGTCATGATCCGCCCGTAGAAGTCGGCGCCCGTACTGTCGCAGAGGGACTGCCACCCTTGATGCTCCAGTCTCAACAATTCCGCCTCAGCCATGGGGGTCACGGTAGGACAGGAACACCACCGGCGCCCAGTTCTGTCCGAGCCCCAACACCGTGGACGGGTGAACCGCTTGAGCGGTCCACAACGGCGTTATAGATTGCGTGCGACCGGCGCCGCCAGAGGAGGGCCACATGCCCGTAGAACTCGTCAACCCACCGGGCCTACCGACCCCGGAGGTCTACGCGCAGCTCTCCATCGCCGAAGGCAGTCGCATGGTGTTCATCTCGGGACAGGTGGCACGCGACGAGGACGGCAGTCCCGTCGGACCGGGCGACCTGGCGGCACAGGCCGAGCAGGCCTACGCGAACGTCCACACCGCCATCACCGCGGCCGGCGGCACCTTCGCGGACATCGCCAAACTCACCGTGTACGTCGTGGACTGGGAGCCGAGCAAGATGGCGCAGCTCGGCGAAGGAGCAAGCCGAGCCGCCGAACGACTCGGCTTCGACCTGGTCCGCCCCATCACCCTGCTCGGCGTCGCCGCACTCGGCGAACCGGACCTGCTGATCGAAGTCGAAGCCGTCGCCGTTCTCCCCTGACCGTCGGGGTCCAACCGCACGCAGCGGGACGCCTACTCCGACGTCAGTGATCCCGGCTGATCGGGACGCGCGCCCTGCGCGATCTGGAGCCCAAGGAGATGGCCGATGCGCAGCAGTGAACTCGCCGAGCTCGCCGGGGTCACCGTGCGCACGCTGCGTCATTACCACCAGATCGGTCTGCTGCCCGAGCCTCCGCGGACTTCGGGGGATTACCGGACATACGACGTGGGTCATCTCGTGCGCGTCCTGCGGATCACGCGGCTGACCGCGCTGGGGATCCCCCTGTCCGCGCTGCCCGAACTACTGGAGACCCCCTCGGCCTCGGAGGAGCTGCTCGAGGAGCTCGATCGGCAGGCCGCCGCCGAGATCGAGCGGCTCAGCGCGCGTCGCGCCAGCATCGAGGTGCTGCGCCGCACCGGCGCCGCACCGGACATGCCCCTCGAGCTCTCCGCCGTGCACGCGGACCCAGGTCCGGACGTGCCGGAGGAGATGGTCCGGTTCGAGCGTGAACAGCTCATCCTCATCGCGCACCTGCTCGGGGACGAGGGAGCGGGAGAGCTGGCTGCTCTGCTCGATATCCCGAACGATGCACGGTCAGCCATGACCGCCATGGCCCAGCGCTACTACGCCCTCGACGCCGACACCCCGGACCACGAGGTGGAGGCGTTGGCCGAGGAATGGGCCGAGCAGATCCACCCGCTCATGGCGACGACGGAGGCTCGGGGCACCTTCCTCCCATCGCCTCGGACCTGCTCGACGAGCTGAGCGCCAGGGAGCTCCGGCCGATCCAGCACCGCGCCGTGCAGGCGCTCCAGCGGCACCTGGCGGAGAAGCAGCCCGAGCCGCCGACTGCGTGATCCTGCGCGGGCAGGCAGCGATGGCATGCCCGCGCCCCCGGTACCGCATCCGCACGCCCAGCCGGCGCGCCCTGTGACGCCCCCGCGGCTACCCCGGGCTTGACCCCGACGCGACGTCACAGTCTGGACTCGTCCCATGGCACGGATCGCCCCACCTCGCCGCCACCACGACAAGGAGGCACCTCCATGCGCATGATCGAGAGCTTCCGGACCGTTCTGCGTGCGAACTGGAAGACCTACCTGATCACGAACCTCGTCGTCTACGGCACGCTCGTCACGACGATGATCTTGGCCGTCTACATCCCGGGAATCCGCGACGCCGGCCTCAGTGCCACCGAGGCCTTCCTGAGCTCGCCCGGGTCGTCCGCGGTCCTCGACGCGTACACCCGCGGCAGCATCGTGCATGCCGCGGCACTGACGTTCCTCGGCAATCTCCTGTTCGCCTCGTTGGCGACGACGACACTTCCCTCGCTGTGCATCCCCTACATCGGCGTGCTCACGACGCTCGGGCGCGCGGTCTTCATCGGCCTGCCCACCGCCCCCACCACGCTGCCCGAGGTGGTCACCTTCCTGGCCTTCGCGCCGGTGCTGGTGATCGAGTTCCAGGCATACGTCCTGGCGATGCTGGGCGCCATCATCCACGGACGGTCGACCTTCGGATACCGGCGACGCCACGGCCTATCACCGGCGGACGGGTATCTTGCCGGGGTGAGGGACACCCTCCGGCTCTACCCGGCGATCATCGCGGTGCTTCTGGTGGTCGCCTTCATCGAGGCCATCACATCCTGGCTCGCGCACTGACCGTCCTCGCGCCGGGGCACCGCCGTCCGAAGTGGAGGTTGATGCTCTCCCCTGCACCAGCGTTCGATGCGCGACTACGCCACGGCACTCACACGTTGAACCTGAACTCGACTACGTCGCCGTCGTGCATGACGTAGTCCTTGCCCTCCATGCGGACCTTGCCGGCGGCGCGGGCGTCGGCCATCGAGCCGGCCGCGGTCAGGTCGTCGTACGACACGACCTCCGCCTTGATGAAGCCGCGCTCGAAGTCCGTGTGGATGACACCCGCCGCCTGCGGCGCCGTGGCGCCCTGCGGGATCGTCCACGCACGCGCCTCTTTCGGGCCCGCCGTGAGGTAGGTCTGCAGGCCCAGCGTGTGGAAACCGGCCCGCGCCAGTGCGTTGAGCCCCGGCTCCTCCTGGCCCACCGACTCGAGCAGCTCGGCCACGGCCTCCTCGTCGTCGAGCTCGAGCAGCTCGGCCTCGACCTTCGCGTCCAGGAACACCGCGTCCGCCGGGGCCACCGTCTTGGCCAGCTCGGCGCGCTTCGACTCGTCGGTGAGCACACCCTCGTCGGCGTTGAACACGTAGAGGAACGGCTTCGTCGTCAGCAGGCTCAGCTCGCGCAGCAGCTCGAAGTCGACCTCCTTCTGCGCCGCGAACAGCGTCCGCCCGGAGTCGAGGATCTCCTTGGCCTTCTTGGCGTTCTCCAGCGCGGGGCGCGCCTCCTTCTTGGTGCGCGCCTCCTTCTCCATCCGCGCCAACGCCTTCTCGAGCGTCTGCAGATCGGCGAGGATCAGCTCGGTGTTGATCGTCTCGATGTCCGACGTCGGGTCGATCGCGCCGTCGACGTGCGTCACGTCCGGGTCGTCGAACACGCGGATCACCTGGCAGATCGCGTTGGCCTCGCGGATGTTCGCCAGGAACTTGTTGCCGAGCCCCGCGCCCTCGGACGCGCCCTTCACGATGCCGGCGATGTCGACGAACGACACCGTCGCCGGCATCGTCTTCGCCGAACCGAACATCTCCGCCAGCTTGTCGAGCCGCGCATCGGGCAGCGGCACGACACCGACGTTGGGCTCGATCGTCGCGAACGGGTAGTTCGCCGCGAGCACGTCGTTGCGGGTCAGGGCGTTGAAGAGGGTCGACTTGCCGACGTTGGGCAGGCCGACGATCCCGAGGGTCAAACTCACGACTCGTGAGTGTACGTGCCCCTGCCCGGCCGCTCGCCGCTCCCGTGGACCTCACCGCGTCGCCGCGTCCGATTTCCGCGAGTCGAACCACTGACCAGGTGGCAGGATCGACGGCATGACCGACACGGCCACCCGGACCACCACGGCGCTCTGGCGCGACGACGACCGCTGCTACGCGGCCGTCAGCTCCCGCGACGCCCGGTTCGACGGCCAGTTCATCACCGGCGTGCGCACCACCGGGATCTACTGCCGGCCGTCGTGCCCGGCGATCACGCCGAAACGCCGCAACGTCGAGTTCTTCCCCACCGCCGCGGCCGCCCAGTCCCGCGGCTTCCGCGCCTGCCGGCGCTGCCTGCCCGACGCCGTGCCCGGCTCGCCCGAGTGGAACGTCCGCGCCGACCTCGCCGCCCGCGCCATGCGCCTCATCGCCGAGGGCACCGTCGAACGCGAGGGCGTGCCCGGACTGGCCCGCAAACTCGGCTACTCGGAACGCCAACTCGGCCGCGTGCTGACCGCCGAACTCGGCGCCGGTCCGCTCGCCCTCGCCCGCGCCCACCGCGCCCACGCGGCACGGCTGCTCGTCGAACGCACCGCCATGCCGCTCACCGACGTCGCGTTCGCCGCCGGGTTCACCAGCGTCCGCCAGTTCAACGACACCATGCGCGAGGTGTTCGCCATGACCCCGTCCGACCTGCGCACCAGGGCCTCGGCCCGCCGCGACGACAGCTCCCCCGCCGACGCCGCCCCCACCGACGACCTCGCCACCACGATCACCGTGCGCCTGCCGCTGCGACCACCGTTCGACGGCGACGGCCTGCTGGCCTTCCTCGGCGAACGCGCCGTCGACGGCGTCGAACACCGCACCCCGTCCGGCTACACGCGCACCCTGCGACTCCCCCACGGTCCCGGCCGCGTAACCGCCACCCCCGGTGACACCCACGTGCACTGCCGCCTGTGGCTGACCGACGTGCGCGACCTCGCCGCGCCGTCGCCCGCATGCGCAGGCTGTTCGACCTCGACGCCGACCCGGTAGCCGTGAGCGCCACGCTGCGGCGCGACCCGGCACTCGCACCGCTGGTCGACGCGGTCCCCGGGATGCGTGTTCCCGGCGCGGTCGACGGCCACGAACTCGTCGTGCGCGCCATGCTCGGCCAACAGATCACCGTCGCCGCGGCGCGCACCGCCGCGAGCCGGCTCGTCGCCGAACTCGGCGAGCCCGTGCCCGGCGGCGAACCCGCGCTGCTGTTCCCCACCGCGGCCGCGATCGCCGAACGGGCCCACGGCGCACTGCGCGGTCCGCGCCGCCGGGTGGAGGCGATCCGCGCCGTCGCGGCCGCGCTGGCCTCCGGCGAACTCGACGTGCACGCCGGCCGCGACCCGGACTCGCTACGGGCCGACCTGCTCGCCCAACCGGGCATCGGCCCCTGGACCGCCGACTACGTGCTCATGCGTGTGCTCGGCCACCCCGACGTGCTGCTCGAGGGCGACCTCGTCCTCCGCCGAGGTGCCGAGGCCGTCGGCATCGATATCGACCGGCTCGCCGATCGCGCGGCCGCCTGGCGTCCGTGGCGTTCGTACGCCGGCATGCACCTGTGGCGCGCCGCCACCACGACCCACCACCAGGGAGGAACCCGATGACGACCGCCCACTGGTCCACACTGGACACCCGCGTCGGCCCGTTCACCGCCGTCGTCGCCGCCGACGGCGCCGTGCTCGCGTCCGGCTGGACATCCGATGTGGACACGCTGAACGCACTCGTGTCCCCCTCCCTGCGCGCCGCGCAGCTGCGCGAGACCCGCGACCTGGGCGACGTCACCGCGGCGATCCGCCACTATCACGCCGGTGAGCACGACGCGATCGACCGGATCCCCGTCCGGCAACGGTCCGGCGAGTTCCTGACCCACGCGTGGGAGGTCCTGCGGACCGTGCGGCGGGCAAACCGGTCACCTACACCGACCTCGCGGCGCTCGCGGGCCGGCCCGACGCCGTCCGCGCCGCCGCCGCGGCCTGCGCCCGCAACGCCTGCGCCCTGTTCGTGCCGTGCCACCGCGTGCTGCGCATCGGCGGCGCGCTCGGCGGATTCCGTTGGGGCGTCGACGTCAAACGCTGGCTGCTCGACCACGAGAACGGCGGCTGACCAGCCCGGCGGGTATCAAGCCCCCGGTGCCTGCCAGCCGCCGGTTCGTGTCGGTCGTCGGCGTATGAACCGTCGGCGTGTCAGCCGCCCGGAACCATCGGCGGTGCGGCGGGCAATTCCGGCGCCCCGGCGAACAGATCCAGATACATGCCGCCCGCGAGCAGCACGCCGATCAGGCCGAGGACGGCGCCGCCCACGGCGAGGCCCGTGACCCACGCCCGCGACTCGGCGCGGCGCATGTTCACCGCGAGCACGATGGCACCGACGAGCACGGCCACCAGCGCGATGGAGCCGTTGACCAGCGCGGTCGTGTTCCACGGCGCGCCGTAGAACGCCTCGATCTGGTCGCCGCCACCGCCGCCCATGCCGGCCTCGATCTGGCCCATGATCTCTTGGCGCGCACGCAGCATGTCGCTCAGCGGATTGCCGATGAGCGAGCTCAGCCCGAGCCCGGTGCTGACCACGGCGAGGCCGCCGAGCAGGCCACCGCGCGAACCGGAGGAGGCCGCGGCGGTGGGCGGGAGCGGCGCAGCAGGCGGCTGCGGGGCGAACTGCTCCGAAGAGGACTGTTCCGAAGTGGAATCCGGCACCGCCGGCTCCGTCACCGCGGTCTCGGCGGACGTGCCGTCCGGATCGGCGCCCTCCGGCGTGGTGTTGTCCGTCGCGACGTCGTGTTCGCTCGGGTTGTCCTGGTTACGGTCCTGGTCGCCATCGACGACATTGGTGTTTTCGGTACCGGGAGAAGTCATTGGCCGCGAACGTACGCCGCCCGATCTGATACCCCGGTAAAGTAGAGCGGCGATTCACCGAATTTCTCGAGACGCCTATGCGGCGAGGCCGCCCTCGAGCACCAACGTCGACCCGCTCCGCGCCTTGGCCACGCGCAGCCGTGTCGGGATGCGCTGCCGCAGTTCCTCCACGTGCGACACGAGGCCGACCACCCGGCCGCCGGCGCGCAGTTCGTCGAGCACGTCCATGACCACGTCGAGCGTCTCGCCGTCGAGCGTGCCGAATCCCTCGTCGACGAACAGGGTGTCCAGCAGCGCACCGCCCGTCTCGGCCGCGACGACGTCGGCCAACCCCAGCGCGAGCGACAGCGACGCCAGGAACGACTCCCCGCCGGACAGCGTCTTGGCCGACCGCACCAGACCGGAGTAGTCGTCGAGCACGTCGAGGCCCAACCCGCCGCGGGTGCCGCGCCGCCCCGGGTCGTCGGAGTGCACGAACGAATAGCGGCCGTGGCTCATCGACCGCAGCCGCGCGGTCGCCGCGACCGCCACCTCCTCCAGACGCGCGGCCAGCACGTACGAACGCAACGACATGCGGCGCGTGTTCTGACCGCGGCCGTTGACGACGTCGGCGAGCGCCTCCAGTTCGGCGTACTGCTCCTCGACGGGCGCGAGCTCACGCAACGCCGTGTCCAGCTGCTCGGCCAACCCGTCGAGGTCCCGGGACCGCTGCACGGCCGCCTGCAACGCCGCCGCGTCCCGTTCGGCCGTGCCGCGCGCGAGCTCCGCGGCGTGGCGCGCGGATTCGACGTCGACCACGTCGTCGGGCTGGACGTCGGCCATCTCCGGTTCGGCCAGCACCGCGTTCGCCGCGGCCTCCGTCTGCTGCGCCTCGGCGAGCCAGCGTTCCAGTTCGGCGATCCGCTCGTCGTCGCGCGCGGCCTCGCGCGCCTGCGCGACGTCGGCGAACTCCGCCTGCCGAGCGGCGGCCTCGACGGCGGCGGTCTGCTCGTCCAGGCGGGCGCGCGCGGTGTGCAGTTCGCTGCGCGCGTCGGCGAGGGAGTCGAACGCGGTCGCCAGTTCGGTCAGGTGGGCACGGCGCGCCGCGACGTCGGCGAACCCGGCCGCGGCCTCGTCGAGCCGCGCGGCCCGCCGCTCGACCTGGTCGGCGAGCGCGCGCCGCTGTTCCTCGGCCGCCGTGGCCTGCTTGTCGGACTCGGCGCGCCGCACCGTCAGGTCCTCGTGCTCGCGTTCGGCCGCGCGGACGGCCTCCTCCAGCTCGTCCTTGCGGGCGGCCGATTCCGACACGGCGACCAGGTCGCTGCGCACCTCGGCGAGCTCGGCGCGGATCGACTCCGCGGTGCGGTCCTGCAGCCGCTCCCGTACCGCGGCGAACGCCGCGTCGGCCTCGTGCCGGGCCGTGGCGGCGGCCTGCCTGCGCTGCTGTGCCTGCTGTTCCGCCGTGGTCGCGGCCTGTTCCTCCGCCTCGCCGACGCCCTCGGTGGCCGTCGCCGGGTCGGGGTGCGAGTCGGAACCGCACACCGCGCACGGCGCGCCGTCGACGAGCTCGCCCGCCAACTCCGCGGCCATGCCCTTGAGCCGCCGCGCGCGCAGATCCAGCAGCGCGTCGCGGGCGTTCTGGTGCGCGTCGACTGCCGCCTGTTCCGCCTCCCGCGCCTCGGCCACCGCGCCTTCCAGCGCCGGCAGCCGTTCGGCCTCGGCGAGCACGCCCGCCAACTCGGCCTCGCGCGCTCGCACGCTGTCCAACCGCACCGACGCCTCGGCCGCGGCGTCGAGCTCCGTGCGCAGTCTGCGCGTCCGCTCGGGCAGTTCGTCCAGCTGCGTGCCCAGTGCCGTGGCCCGTTCGGCCGACACGGCGGCGGTGTCGGCCAGTTCCCGGAGCCGGTCCCGGTCCCGGGTCTGCTGCGCGGCCTCCTCGACGAGACCGGACAGCGCACCGGCCTCCTCCCGAACCCGGCCCGCACGCGTCCGCCACACCGCGACGTCACCGTCGGCGTCGGCGGCCGTGTCGGCATCGCCGCCGGCCGGGTCGGTGTCGGGAACGCCGAGGGCGGCCAGGGCCTCCTGCGCCGCGGCGTCCCGCCGCCCGGCGTGTTCGACGCGCGCGTGCTGCCGATCGGCCTCGGCGGCCAGTCCGGTGACCGACACGGCCCGGCGCGCGGCGGCCAGCTCGGCGCGCCAGTCGGCCCGCAGGTCGGCCTCCTTCTCCAGACCGGTGAGGCTCTCGTGCGCGGCGCGCACCCTGCGGACCCGCTCGGCCTCGACCCGCCGCCGCTCGAGCACGGCGGACGCCTCCTCGCGCGCCTTGGCCGACGCGTCGGCAGTGCTCCGGGCCTCGATCACCGCATCGGCCGCACGTCGGCGGACGTCGGCGACCCACCCGCCCCAGTCGGCCACGTCGTCCTCGGGCGGCTCCTCGCGCGCGACCTGGCCGATCCGCGCGAGCCATTCGCGCACCGACTGCCTGCGCTCGTCGAGATCACGGCGCGTGCTGCGTTTGCGTTCGACGAACCAGTGCTCGACCGCGCCGAAGCGTTCCGTTCCGAACAACGTGCCCAGCAGCTGCTCGCGATCCTCGTTGCGCGCCCGCAGGAACCTGGCGAACTCGCCCTGCGGCAACAGCACGAGCTGGAAGAACTGCTGCGCCGTCATACCCAGCAGATCGCTGACGACCCGCGCGACCTCGTCGATCCGCGTCACACCGTCCGCCGAGCGCCGCTCGGCGGCTCGCCGATCCACGCCAGCGCCGCCTTCGCCTGCTGTTTCGTGGTGCCCTCGCCGCGGCGCTTGGGCCGTTCGTACTCGGGACTGCGCACGATCCGGAACCGGTGGCCCTGCACGGTCAGCTCCAACGCGACCTCGGTCGCCGTCGCCTGGTCGGCCACGTCGCAGCGGAACCGCTTCACCTCCGCCCGCGCGCCCGGAACCTCGCCGAACAACGCGAACGCCACGGCGTCGAGCAGCGTCGTCTTGCCCGCACCGGTGTCGCCGTGCAGCAGGAACAGCCCGTCGGCGCCGAGCGCGTCGAAGTCGACGACCTCCGTGCCCGCGTACGGCCCGAACGCCGAGACCTCGAGTCGATGCAGCCTCATCGCACGTCACCGTCCTGATCCGGATCGTGCTTGCCCGCCGACTCGAGCGCGGCCACGAGCCACGCGTCCTCACGCTCGTTGGGCGGGGCGCCGCGGCAGGCGTCGAGGAACCCCCTCGCGATGTCCACATCGGACCGTCCACGCACCGCCTCGGCGTACCGCAGCACCGGTTCGCTCCTGCCCTCCGGTTCCCAGTCCAGATGCACCGCGTGCGGGAACCGCTCCCGCAGCCTGCGCATCGCGTCGACGGGCCGCACGCGGTCGGTCAACGTCGCCGACACGAAGCAGTCGGTCACGTCCTCGTGCTCGGGCGATTCCAGGAGTTCCTCGAGCGTGCCCCGCACCGTCGCGAGCCGCCGCGGCACGGGCAGTTCCCTGCGCTCGATGCCGCTCACCCCCGATTCGTCCACATCGAACAGGAACACCGATTTGCGTTGTGAGGCCTCGGAGAACGAGTACGCGAGCGGACTTCCGGAGTAGCGGAGCCGGTCGTCGAGGACCTGCGCGCCGTGCAGATGCCCCAGCGCGACGTAGTCGATGCCGGCGAACACCGAACCGGGAACCTGCTCGACTCCGCCGACAGCGATGGTGCGCTCCGAGTCGCACGCCATGCCGCCGGTGACGAACGCGTGCGCCAGCACGATCGACCGGGTGCCCTCCGGCCGCGTCGCCAGGTCCGCGTGCACGCGCCGCATCGCCTCGGTCAACACGGCCGCGTGCCCGCGCTGCTCCGGCCCTTCGAGTCCGAGGGCACGGCGCGCGGTCTCCGGCTCCAGGTACGGGATCCCGTACACGGCGACCGGTGCGCTCCCGCCGTCGAACAGCACCGGGTCGGCCAGACCGGCCGAGCCCGCCGGGTCGTCGATGCTCGTGCGCAGGTGCAGCCCGCCCGCGGCCGCGAACTCGGCGAACGCGCCGAGCCTGGCCGCCGAGTCGTGATTGCCGGAGGTCAGCACCAGTTGCGCGCCCGCCTCCCGGATCCGCCGCAGCCCCCGTGTCGCGACGCGCACCGCGTCGGCGGACGGCACGGCGCGGTCGTAGATGTCGCCTGCGACGAGGACGACGTCGATCGCCTCGGCGGACACGAGGTCCGCGAGGTGCTCGAGGATCGCCTCCTGCTCGGCGAGCAGGTTCGCGCCGTGGAACGTCCGTCCCACGTGCCAGTCGGAGGTGTGGAGCATGCGCACGCGATCAACGCTAGGACCCACGGCCGACAGAACCCCGCATGCCCACCCGGCGTGTCACTCGAACGTGCGTTCCCATATCGTGCACGCACGGTTTTGTCGGGGGTGTGCGCCATGCTGCCCCCGATTCCGGGCCCGAACGACAGGCCCGCGAGAAGGAGCGTGCGCGTTGACGTCGACGGTGCTCGCCGCGGTCGCGACCATCGCGGCCCTGCTGCTGGCCGGTGCGGTCGCCCTGCTGTGGCGGTTGTATCAGGACGGCATGCGCAGGGCCGACGCCGCGGCCAGGCAGATCGAGGCCGAACGCGCGAAGTCGGACCGGCAGCAGTCCGCGCTGCGGCGCTACGAGGTCGCGTTCGCCTCGATCAGCGGACGCGGCGAACTGGGCGAGCACGTGCTGGTCGAGACCGCGCGTGCGCTGGGCCTTCGCGAAGGGTTGCACTACACGCTGCAGACCGACCTTGCCGGCGGCGGCGCGGCGAAGCCGGACCTGGTGCTGCGGGTCGGCGGCGACCGCACGGTGCCCGTCGACGCGAAGGCGAGCCTGGCGATCTGGGCCGAGGCGGTCGAGACCGACGACCCGGACGAACGCGCCGACGCCCTGCGCGTGCACGTGCGCAACCTGCGCTCGCGCGCGACCGAGCTGGCGGGCAAGGGCTACCAGCGGTGGGCGGACGCGATCTACGGCACCGTGATGTTCGTGCCGTCCGACGCCGCGGTCGTCGCCGCACTCGACACCGACCCGGAACTGCTGCGCTGGATGCTCGACCGCCGCGTGTTCCTGTGCGGCCCCACCGGATTCGCCGTCGTCGCCTCCGCCGCCATGTTCGCCGCCACCGAGCGGACCCTGCTCGACGACGTCGAACAGGTGCGGGCGTCCGCGGCGTCGGCCCACCGCGCGGCCACGGGCGCCGTCGACGCGGTGAACCTCTCCAGCACGCACCTGCAGCGCTTCCTGTCGGCACGCAAACGGGAACTCGAGGCGCTGGAGAACTTCCGCGGCGCCGTGTCGCCCCTCACCGAGACGGCGGCGAGTCCGGCACCCGTTCCGGCGATTCGGAACACCGACGACACGGCAACGGCCTGAACCGCCGCCGCTGGTTCATACCCCTTTCACAGGCCGCCGCGAAGCCTGTGGGAGATGTCACGCTGTCGGTTCCCAATGCGGACAAGGTTGAGGATCCGTAACAGCTTTGCCGTATCCACCAGCTACGGTGGTGCGCTGTGACCGCCACACGAGATCGCCAGAGCGATCCTGACGCCGCGAACGAGGACGCGCCCCTCGAATGGGACGAACGTCCGGTCATCGGCGACCGGCGCGGTCTGCCCTGGTGGGGAGCCGTGCTGCTCGCCCTGATCACCGCCGTCGCGGGCGCGGTACTGGCCACATTGGCCACCGACGGCCTCGGCCTGGTGTTCCAGCTGATCTACCTGGCGGGCTGCCTGGCGGCCGTGGCGATGGTGCAACGGCGCCAACTGTTCGGCCCGATGGTTCAACCACCGCTGGTCATGGCCGTCACCGTGCCGGTGATCGTGCTGACCGTGTCGTCGCTGCCCGACAGCAACGACACGCTGGCCAACGTCCTGGCCGTCAGCACGCCGTTGATCAACAGCTTCCCCGTGATGGCCATCGCGACGGTGTTGACGCTGGGCCTCGGCGCCTTCCGTATCTACCGCGAGCGTGACCCCGACCTTCCGCGCAAGAGCGACAAGGACGGCAAGGCCCCGTCCGACAAGGCCGCCAAGACCGACAAGGCGGGCGGCAAGGACGCCGCGCTCGCCGACGACGCCACCGCCAAGGGCGGCAAGGGCAAGGCCGCCGCCAAGGGCGCGGCCGCTGCCGGAGCAGCGGCCGGAGCGGGTGCGGTCGCCGCGGCCGTCGCGTCGGACGATCGCCGCGGCAAGGACGTACCGGACGCCGACCGTCCCCGCAGGCCCAGACCGCCCGAGGACCGCGGTGAGCCGCCGCGGAAGAAGCGGCCCGCCGGCGAGGCGCCGCCGCCGCGTCGTCCACGCGGACCCGAGGACGGTCCCCCGCCCCGCAGGCCGCGTCCCGCCGACGGCGCCCCGCCCCCGGGACGGGACGCACCGCCGCGCGAGGGTCGCCGTCCGCGGACACCGCCGGACGCCGCCGAGCGTAAGCGCCGGGTCGAGGAGTGGCCCGATTCGGTGCCCGGCCCCAAGCGCCCGCAACGGCCGCCGCGCGGGGAACAGCCGCCCCGCGGGGAACGGCCGCCGCGCCGCGACCAGCCGCCCCGGCGCCCCTGGGACGAGGACGCCTGAGGCAGGCGAAGCAACGAGAAGAGCCCGCCCACCCCGTTCGGGGTGGGCGGGCTCTTCTCTGTCCGGGGGCTCGGCGGCTCAGCGCACGCTGCTGCGCTTGCCGTCGCCCGTGGCGCGCAACTCACGCGGCAACGCGAACTCGATCTTCTCGTTGGCGGTGGTGACCTCCTGGACGTCGTTCCAGCCGCGTCCGTCCAGGTAGTCGAGCAGCTCCATGACCAGCACGTCGGGCACGGAGGCGCCGCTGGTCACGCCGACGGTCTCGACGCCGTCGAGCCACGTGGGGTCGACCTCGCTGGCGTAGTCGATCAGGTGCGCGTCCTTCGCGCCCGCCTGCAGGGCCACCTCGACGAGCCGCTGCGAGTTCGACGAGTTCGTCGAGCCCACGACCAGCACGAGGTCGCATTCGGCGGCCATCGCCTTGACCGCGACCTGGCGGTTGGACGTGGCATAGCAGATGTCGTCGCTCGGCGGGTCCGAGATCTCGGGGAACCGCTCGCGCAGCTGGTCGACGCGTTCCATCGTCTCGTCGACGCTGAGGGTCGTCTGCGAGAGCCACACGACCTTGGACGGGTCGCGCACCTTCACCTGGGAGACATCGTCGGGGGTGTCGACGAGCTGCACGTGCTCGGGCGCCTCGCCGGACGTGCCCTCGACCTCCTCGTGGCCGTGGTGGCCGATGAGCATGATGTCGTAGTCGTCCCTGGCGAAGCGGTTGACCTCCTTGTGCACCTTCGTCACCAGCGGGCACGTGGCGTCGATGGTGCGCAGGTTCCGCTTCTCGGCCTCCTCGTGCACCGCGGGCGAGACGCCGTGGGCCGAGAACACGACGAGCGCGCCCTCGGGAACCTCGGTGGTCTCTTCGACGAAGATCACGCCGCGTTCGCGCAACGTGTCCACGACGTGCCGGTTGTGGACGATCTCCTTCCGCACGTACACGGGCGGGCCGTACATCTCGAGCGCCTTCTCGACCGTGATCACCGCACGGTCGACACCGGCGCAGTACCCGCGCGCTTCGCGAGCAGCACACGCTTGCCGTTCTGGTCACCGCTGGGGCTGGCTGCACTCATACCTCTCAGGGTACGGATCGTTGCGCCGGCGTCGACACCGTGCGCCGGCCACTGCGACGCCCGCGACACGCACACGTGGGTAGTGGGGCTGTGCAGCCGGGGACTCATGCGGCAGGCTTGCCTCATGAAGCATTTCCCGTTCCCGGTTCGGGTGGCGGCCGGAATCGCCGCCTCGACCGCCGACACGGTGCGCGACCTGCCGAAGCATCTCACCGAGCTGCCGGTGACGGTGGCCAGTCAGGTGCTGCAGACGTCGATGCGGGTCCAGCAGCACGTCACCGAACTGGCCATCAAGGGTGACGACGCGCTGGCGGCCTTCCGGGCCGCCGAGGACGACCCCAACTGGGCGACGTTCGACGAGGACGACGACCTGCCCGAGCCGGGCGAGCCCGGTGCGGAGGCGACGTTCGACGATCCGTGGGACGCCGAGTCGCACGCGCTCGGCGAGGAGCACGAGGACGGCGAGTTCGACAGCGCCGAGCTCCCCGAGCAGCCGGACGAGACGGCCACAGCCACCACGGCCACCACGAGCACCGCGGACACGACGAGCGCCACCAGCACCGCGGGCCCGTCCGGTGCCACCGGCGGTTCGGGTTCGGCGCCGGCCGGGTTGGCGAACTACGACGAGTTGACGCTGCCGCAGCTGCGCTCGCGGCTGCGGTCGTTCTCGGCCGAGGAGCTCGAGGAGCTGCTCGGCTACGAGCGCGACAACGAGAACCGGCCGTCGTTCACGGGGATGCTCACGCGCCGGATCGCCAACGTCCGCGCCGAGGCGAACGGCGGCGCCGGAGCGGGCCAGCAGGGGTCCGGCAACGCGTGAGTACCGACCAGCAGGCGGCCGATAACCAGTCCGGGCCGTCGACGGCGGAGAACCCGTGGCCGGTACGCACGGTCGCCAGGAAGATCGCCGACTGGATCCACCGGCTCGGTTCGGTATGGGTCGAGGGGCAGATCACGCAGATCTCGGCGCGTCCCGGCACACAGACGGCGTTCCTCACGCTGCGTGACCCGGCGGCGGACGTGTCCATGTCGGTGACGTGCCAGCAGCGCATGCTGCGGTCGATCGACCCGCCGTTACAGGAGGGCGCGAGCGTCGTCGTGCACGCGCGTCCGTCGTTCTGGCTGGGCCGCGGCACGTTGAGCCTGCGGGCGAGCGAGATCCGCGCCGTCGGCATCGGCGAGCTCCTCGCCCGGGTCGAGCGGTTGCGCAAGCTGCTCGCGGCCGAGGGGCTGTTCGCACCGGAGCGCAAGCGCACGCCGCCGTTCCTGCCGCGCGGGGTCGGTCTGATCACCGGGCGCGCGTCGGCGGCCGAGCACGACGTGCTCGCGAACGCGCAGAACCGGTGGCCCGCCGTGCGGTTCACGGTGCTCAACACGGCGGTGCAGGGCGCGAAGGCGGTGCCGCAGATCGTGCGGGCGCTGTCCACTCTGGACGCCGACCCGGAGGTGGACGTCATCGTCATCGCCCGCGGCGGCGGCAGTGTCGAGGACCTGCTGCCGTTCTCGGACGAGACACTGTGCCGCGCGGTCGCGGCGGCGGGCACCCCGGTGGTGAGCGCGATCGGGCACGAACCGGATGCGCCGCTGCTGGACCACGTGGCGGACGTGCGCTGTTCGACGCCGACGGGCGCGGCGAAGACGATCGTGCCCGACGTGCAGGAGGAGACGGCGCGGGTGCACCAGCTGCGGGACCGCGCGCGGCGCGCCCTGCACGGTTGGGTCGACGGGCAGCGCAGGCAGTTGGACCAGTTGCGCAGCCGGCCGTGTCTGGCCGATCCGCTGGGACCGATCGACCGGCGCGCGGCCGACGTCGAGGTGCAGGCCGAGCGTGCACGCAGGGCGATCCTGTCGACGTTGGCCCACGAGCAGAGCGCGCTGGCGGCCTCGCGGGCGCGGCTGACGGCGTTGGGGCCGTCGGCGACGTTGGAGCGCGGCTACGCCGTGGTCCAGTACCGGGGCGACGACGGCGAGCTGAAGGTGCTGCGCTCGGTCGACGAGGTGAGAGAGGACACCGAGCTGCGGGTGCGGGTCGCCGACGGCGCGGTGTCGGCGGTGTTGAGACCGCCGCGATAGTGTCGGCCCCGGCCGACAGCATTGAGACGTGAGGCGAAGCGCGACGTGAGCGAATCCGGTGGCGACACCCCCGACGACCTGTCCGGCCTCGACTACGAGCAGGCCCGTGACCAGCTGGTGGAGGTCGTCCGCGAGCTCGAGGCGGGTGGCCTGTCGCTCGAGGAGTCCCTGGCGCTGTGGGAGCGCGGGGAGCAGCTGGCGCGCCTCTGCGAGACGCACCTGGCGGGTGCGCGGGAGCGCATCGAGGCGGCGCTGGCTACCGTGGAGGACACCGACGAGGCCGAGGACGGCGCCGACGACCCGCAGGGGTGAGCGTCAGTGACGTCCGCGACAACTCCAGCAACGCAGGCTCGCGCAGACTGTAAGCAGTTGGATACGCCGTTCATCGAGTGACCGGCGCATCTCCGCGACACCCACCCCGGGAGGCAGCATGAACACCAGCACGCCGAGACGGGGCGAGGCGCCCGACCGCAACCTCGCCATGGAGCTCGTCAGGGTCACCGAGGCGGCGGCGATGGCGGCGGGCCGTTGGGCCGGCAAGGGCGACAAGATCGGCGGCGACGGCGCGGCGGTCGACGCGATGCGGCAGCTGATCAGCACCGTGACGATGCGCGGTGTCGTCGTGATCGGCGAGGGCGAGAAGGACGAGGCGCCCATGCTGTTCAACGGCGAGGAGGTCGGCAACGGCGAGGGCCCCGAGGTGGACGTCGCGGTCGACCCGATCGACGGCACGACGTTGATGAGCAAGGGCATGCCGAACGCGCTGGCCGTGCTGGCGGTGGCCGAGCGCGGGGCGATGTTCGACCCGTCGGCCGTGTTCTACATGGAGAAACTGGCCGTGGGCCCGGAGGCGCGGGGGTCGTGGACCTGGCGGCGCCGATCGCGGAGAACATCCGCCGGGTGGCGAAGGCCAAGCACAGCGATGTCTCCGACGTGACGGTCTGCATCCTGGACCGGCCGCGGCACGAGACGATGGTCAAGGAGGTCCGTGAGGCGGGGGCGCGGATCCGGTTCATCAGCGACGGCGACGTGGCGGGTGCGATCGCGGCGGCGCGGCCCACGACGGGTGTCGACATGTTGCTCGGCATCGGCGGTACGCCGGAGGGCATCATCACGGCGGCGGCCCTGAAGTGCCTCGGCGGCGAGCTGCAGGGCCGATTGTGGCCGAAGGACGACGAGGAGCGCGAGCGCGCCGTCGCCGCCGGGCACGACCTGGACCGCGTGCTGACGACCGACGACCTGGTGCGCGGCGACAACGTGTTCTTCTGCGCCACGGGCATCACCGACGGCGACCTGCTGCGCGGTGTGCACTACCGCGCAGGTGGCGCGACGACCCAGTCGATCGTGATGCGCTCGAAGAGCGGCACGGTGCGGCTGATCGACGGCTACCACCGGTTGACCAAGCTGCGTTCGTACTCGTCGGTGGACTTCGACGCGTCGGACGACGGTGACGACGGCTCGGCGCCGCTGCCTGATGCGGGGTCTGCTCGGCAGGGCCGCCGCGGTGGCCGCGGCCCTGGTGGTGGCGGGTGCGCCTGCGGTGTCGGCATCGGTGCAGCCCAACATCGTGGGCGGTGAGCCCGCGGCGGAGCCGTACCCGTTCATGACGTCGCTGTCCGACGCCGAGGGGCATTTCTGCGGTGCGTCGTTGATCCGGTCGGACTGGCTGGTGACGGCGGCGCACTGCGTGGACGGCGTTCCGGCCGACACCCTGACCGCGCGGGTTGGCAGTGCCGACCGCGCGGAGGGCGGCGAGGTCGCACAGCCGGCCGAGGTCGTGGTGCACCCGTCGTACACGTCGCCGGGGTCGACCGGGGACGTGGCGTTGGTGCGGCTGGCCCAGCCGGTGCAGGCGGAGCCGGTCGACATCGCCGCGGCGGCCGAGCCGGGCACGGAAACTCGCCTGCTCGGCTGGGGCCGCACGTGCGCACCCGAGGGCTGCGGCGACGAGTCACCCCGGACGTTGCAGCAGTTGGACACGCGCGTGGTCGCCGACGAGCGGTGCGCGGCGGGTTTCGACGGGCGCTCCGAGGTGTGCACGGGCAACCCTGAAGGGGCGGGCGCGTGCTACGGCGATTCGGGTGGCCCGCAGATCGTGCGCGACGGCGACCGCTGGCGGCTGGTCGGCATGTCCAGCCGTTCCGGCAACAACGACCCGGTGTGCGGTTCGGCCCCGTCGATCTACACGTCCGCACCCGCGCATCAGACGTGGATCGACGAGACCATTGCCGCGCAGGCGCCGACGTAAGGATCACTGCTCGGCGTTCGGCTTCGTGTCCGGCATCCAGCGGTACTGAACCTGTTCCATGAGCGCCTTGCGCTGGGTGTTCTGGAAGGCGGCGATCTTCCAGTCGTCGCCGTCGCGGGTCAGTGTGTAGGTCTGCACCTTGGTGAGCTCATCGGGCTGGTCGCCGTCGTAGGTGTCGCCGCGCGTGGTCAGCACTGCGATGTCCTCGGACAGGAAGCGCAGGCCCAGATACCGGTCCGCGAGGCGGGTTCCGGACAGCGGCCCGTCGTAGAGCGCGGCGTGACTCCGGACGATGTCGTCGCGCCCGTCGTAGTAGGTGCCCGCGAACGTCGTGTAGGTGGCGGTCTCGGTGAAGTTCGCGCCGTAGGCTTCGGCATCCTGCCGGTCCCACGCGGTGGCGAGTCGTCCGATCACGGCGCACACGCCGGTGCGGGCCTGCGACTCGTCCGCGTGGTCCAGCGCGCCCTCGGTCGACACCTCCTCGCAGTCCGCTGTGCCGGCGGCCTGCACCGAGGCGTCCGACATCAGCCAGGCGTAGGCGCCGCCGAGCAGGATCGCCAACGCCCCGACGACCGATGCGAGGACGATCCACAGCCGGCGTCGCGGTCTCCGTGTCGGTCGGGGTTCGCGGGATTCGCTGGTGGAGCTGTCGTCGCGTGTCATCGGCTGTTCCCCAGTTCGGTGAGTTATTATGTGTATGAGTGCAACAGTTGCACATGTGCACATAAGGAGTCAAGGTGAACCCGTCCGACATGACCCGCACGTACCGGACATACCTCGCAGCCGTCGTCCGCTTCCACCTGGCCGCGGCCGAGGCCGGCGGGCTCGGCCCGTCGGACTACCAGGCCAGCAGCCTGCTCGACCTGGACGGACCGTTGACCACGGGACAGCTGGCCGAACAGCTGGGGCTCTCCCCCAGCGCCACGACCCGCGTCGTGGATCGCCTGATCAGTGCGGGCATCGCCGAACGCGTCGTCGACTCCGCGGACCGGCGCCGGACCGCGATCACCCACACCGGCCACCTGCCGACCGGCCTGTCCGAACTCCTGAACCACGTCCGCGGCCCCATCGGCGAGGCCGTCGCGGCGTTGAGCGACGATCAGCGGGAGGGACTGCTCGCGTACTTCCACGCCGCGACCGAGGCCTACGCCACGGCCACGCGCGCGTCCCGGGAAAGCTGAACCCCGCGCCCGCTACGGCTCCAGCCCCCCGCGCCGGGCGATACCGTCGAGGATCACGTCGAGCCCGTCGGCGAACCAGTCCCGGTCGGCGGGAACGCTCGCGGACACCAGCCGCTGCAGTTCGGGAAATCCCGACAGGTCGACGTCGCCGAGCCGGCGCCGCCACCCCACCCCCGGATCACCCTCGACGTCGTCGAACTGCCCGCCCAGGGCGACCCGCGCGGCACCCTGGACGTAGTTGTTGATCGTCATGACCGCGCGTCCGCTCTCGGCGGGCGACAGTCCCGCCCTGCGCAGCGCGGTGAGCGCCCATTCCATGGCCGCGAGCGAGGCCGTCCCGAACGGCGGGGTCGTCGTCGCCGTGGCCGTGAGCAGCCAGGGATGCGCGAGCAACGCAGCCCAGTCCTGTTTCGCGAGCGCGTGCATGCAGTCGCGCCAGTCCATTCCGGACGCGTCGGGGTAGGCGTACTCGCCGGTGACGTGCTCGACCATCGCGGTCACCAGTTCCTCGCGGCCCGCGATGTGCCGGTAGAGCGACGCCGGGCCGGTGCGCAGCTGGTCGGCGACCCGGCGCATCGAGACGGCGTCGAGTCCCTCGCGGTCGGCGAGCTCGATGGCCGCCGTCGTGATGCGAATGCGCGACAGCGGGCCCGACGGGCCGATCCGAGGGCTCACGACCTCACCTCCACACCCGACCCTAGCCGTAGCGAACATCGTTCGCTACGGTGGATGGGAACGGTGTTCGCATCCACGTCGAGGAGAAGGCCATGAGCACGGACACGAAGGGCGCGAGGTCGAGGTGGGCCGGACTGACCGTGCTGACCCTGCCGGTCGTCGCCACCTCGATGGACGTCACGATCCTGCACATCGCGATGCCCACGATCGGGCGCGAGCTGACACCGGGACCGGGGCAGACGCTCTGGATCCTGGACATCTACGGGTTCCTGCTCGCGGGCCTGCTGATCGTGATGGGCAACGTCGGCGACCGCATCGGCAGACGGCGGCTGCTGCTCTACGGCTCGGCGGTGTTCGGGGCGGCGTCGGTGCTCGCGGCGTTCGCGACCACGCCCGAGGTGCTGATCGTCGCGAGGGCGCTGATGGGTGTCGGCGGTGCGACGCTCATGCCGTCCACGCTGTCGCTCATCCGGTCGCTGTTCCCCGACCCGGCCGAACGCAGTCGGGCCATCGGCATCTGGACCGCCAGCCTGTCCGGCGGCATCGCGTTCGGCCCGGTCGCCGGCGGGCTCCTGCTCGAGGTGATGTGGTGGGGGTCGGTGTTCCTGATCAACGTCCCGGTGGTCGTGCTGTTGATCCTCGTGGTGCCACGACTCGTGCCCGAGTACCGCGACACCGGCGTCGCCCGGATGTCCACACTGGACGTCGTCCTGTCGTTCGCCGCGATCCTGCCGATCGTGTGGGCGGTGAAGACCGTCGCCGAGGACCTGGCCGTCACGGTCGCACCCGTGCTCGCGGCGGCCGCCGGCCTGGCCGCGGGCGCGGCCCTGCTGGCGCGGCAGCCACGCGCGCGGATGCCGCTGATCGACGTGCGGCTCTTCCGCAGCCCGCCGTTCGTCGGCGCTGTGCTGGGCGCGGGACTGGCGATGTTCGCGCTCGTCGGGCTGATGCTCTACAACGCGCAGTACCTGCAGCTCGTCCACGACCTGTCCCCGTTGACCGCCGCCGTGGCAATGCTGCCGATCATGGGCGCCGTCGGCGCCGCGTCCGTGACCGCACCCGCCCTCGCGGCCCGATCCGGATACGCCCCGGTCTTCGCCGGCGGTGCGGTCGTCGCGGCGACGGGCATGGCCCTGTTCGCGGTGGCCGCGTCGGGCGGTGGACTGGCCACGGTCATCGCGTCCGGGGCCGCGATCGGCGGCGGCATCGCGCCGATGATGACGCTGGCGACGGACGTCGTCGTCGCGTCCGCGGCACCGGAACGGGCGGGCGCGGCGGCCGCACTGTCGGAGACGTCGAGCGAGCTCGGCGCCGCCATGGGGATCGCCGTGCTCGGGTCGGTCGGCACGGCCGTCTACCGGAGCGGGGTCCTCGACGGCCTACCGGACGCCCTTCCCGGCGAGCTGGGCGACGTGGTCGGGTCGAACCTCGGGGCCGCCCTGGCCGTGTCCGAGCGGGTTCCCGATCAGCTCGGCGGCGTGGTTGTCGAGCTCGCTCGCGGGGCGTTCGTCGACGGACTGGTCGTCGCCTCGTGGGCCGGCGTCGGCGTGCTCGGAGCCGCCGCCGTCGCGTGCGGACTGCTGTTGCGTGGACGGCGGGTCCGTTGAGCGTCCCCGGGACGCCAACACGGCGACGTGGAACGCTGACACGGCGACGCCAAGTGCTGACACGGCGACGTGGGGTGCTGACACGGTGGGGCGGGGTCAGCCGGTGGAGTGACCCGGGAAGAGTTTGGCGTTGGGGTCGATCTCCACGGCGATGTTGTTGATCGCCGTGGCCGCCTCGCCGAAGCCGGTCGCGATGAGCTTCACCTTGCCCGGGTAGGCGGCGACGTCCCCGGCGGCGTACACGCCCTTGCGGGCCGTGGCCATGGTCGAGTCCACGCTGATCGAACGCTGGTGGATCTCCAGACCCCAGCTCTCGATGGGGCCCAGGTCGGCCGTGAAACCCAAGGCCGCCACGACCGTCTGCGCGGGCAGCGTCTCGTGCCGCAATTCCTTGGTCTCCGGGTCCTTGATCTCCAGCGTGACGTCGGCGAGGCCGCGTTCGTCCCCGCGCAGCTCGGTCACCTCGGCGTCGGTGATGATGCGTACGCCCTTGTCCCGCACCTCGCGCACGATCGACTCGGCGGCACGGAACCTGGCCCTGCGGTGCACCAGCGTCACGCTGCGCGCGATCGGGTGCAGCGCCAGCACCCAGTCGAACGCCGAGTCGCCGCCACCGACGACCACGACGTCCCTGCCGGCGTGCTCGTCGAGCGCGGGTACGAAGTGGACCATCCCCCGGCCGAGCCAGCCGTCGCCCGCGGGCAGGGGACGCGGCGTGAACTCGCCGATCCCCGCGGTGATCAACACGGCCCTGGCGCGCACCGTGTCCGCGCCGTCCAACGTCATGGTGAACCGGTCAGCGGTCTCGCCCAACGTCTCGGCCTTGCGCCCCAACAGGTACTGCGGGCTCCACTGCGACGCCTGTTTCACGAGCCCGTCGACGAGATCGCGGCCGCGTACCGCGGGGAAACCCGCGACGTCGTAGATCATCTTCTCCGGGTACATGGCCGTGACCTGGCCGCCTGCCTCCGGCAGCGAATCGACCACCGCCGTCGACAATCCCCGAAAGCCCGCGTAGTAGGCCGCGAACAGGCCCGTCGGTCCCGCGCCGACGATCACCACGTCGACGTCGATGTTCTCCGCCTGTCCCATGATCCGATCGTGCCCGAACGTGCGCCACGACACCAGGCGCGCACCGCCGCCCCGGGAGCAGACTGGGGACATGGCAGAGCAGGAATTCCGGATCGAACACGACACCATGGGCGAAGTGCGGGTCCCCGCCGACGCCCTCTACCGCGCACAGACCCAGCGTGCCGTCGAGAACTTCCCGATCTCCGGGCGCGGACTCGAACGCGCCCAGATTCGCGCCCTCGGCCTCCTCAAGGCCGCGGCGGCCCGCGTCAACGGCCGCCTCGGCGTCCTCGAGGCGGACCTGGCGGCGGCGATCGCGTCCGCGGCCGACGAGGTCGCCGACGGTGAGCACGACGAGCACTTCCCCATCGACGTGTTCCAGACCGGCTCCGGCACGTCGTCGAACATGAACGCCAACGAGGTCATCGCCACCGTCGCGAGCCGGGCTCTGGGCCGCGACGTGCACCCGAACGATCACGTCAACGCCTCGCAGTCGTCGAACGACACGTTCCCCACGACCATTCACGTCGCCGCGACCGAGGCCGTGCTCACCGACGTGATCCCCGCGCTCGACCACCTCGCCACCGCCGTCGAGCAGCGCGCGGCCGAGTGGTCGGACATCGTCAAGTCGGGCCGTACCCACCTGATGGATGCCGTGCCCATCACCCTCGGCCAGGAGGCCGGCGCGTGGGCCGCCCAGGTGCGGTTCGGCATCGAACGGCTGCGCAGCGGTCTGCCCCGCCTCGGCGAGCTGCCCATCGGCGGCACCGCCGTCGGCTCCGGGCTCAACGCCCCCGACGGATTCGGCTCCGCGGTGTCCGCCGAGCTGGCGAAGGTCACCGGACTGCCGTTGACCGAGGCGCGCGACCACTTCGAGGCGCAGGCCGCGCAGGACGGCGTGGTGGAGACCTCCGCGCACCTGCGCACCGTCGCCGTGTCGCTGAACAAGATCGCCAACGACCTGCGGTGGCTCGGCTCCGGACCGCGCACCGGCCTCGCCGAGCTCGAGCTGCCCGACCTGCAGCCCGGGTCGTCGATCATGCCGGGCAAGGTCAACCCCGTCATCCCGGAGGCGACGCTGCAGGTCGTGGCCCAGGTGATCGGCAACGACGCCGCCGTCGCGTTCGCCGGTGCGCAGGGCAACTTCCAGCTCAACGTCAACCTGCCGGTCATCGCCCGCAACGTCCTCGAGTCCGCGCGGCTGCTGGCGGCCGTGTCGCGGCTGTTGGCCGACAAGGTGTTCGCCGGCGTCACCGTCAACACCGAGCGCACGCAGGCCTACGCCGAGGGGTCGCCGTCCATCGTCACGCCGCTCAACGCCTACCTCGGCTACGAGGAGGCGGCGGCCGTCGCCAAGCAGGCCCTCAAGGAGCTCAAGACCATCCGGGAGGTCGTCGTCGAGCGCGGCCACCTCGAGCGGGGGTCGCTCACCGAGGCCCAGCTCGACGAGGCCCTCGACGTGCTGCGCATGGCCCGCGGCGGGAAGTGAACCGTTCGGGGGTCGCCCGGCGCGGGCGACCCCCGAACGCGCTACCTGGCGAACGCCTCGTTCGTCAGATGAGCCAGCCGACCGGCGCCATGAGCTCGGCGAACCGCTCCAAGGCGTAGAGCGCCCCGACGATGGCGGCCACGTAGATCACCGCGAAATGTGGCTTCATCCGGGCCACCACGCGGAGGAAGACCAGGGCGAAGACGGCCGTGCCGACGTACATGCCGACCAGGAAGACCAGCCACACGAAGGCCAGCAGCCACAGAATCGAGATTCCCACGACCTTCAGCTGCGCCCGGAAAGCTCCTTCGACCCGTCCGAAGCCGCCCTGTCTGCGCACCTGTCGGAGGTCGTTGACTAGCGCCACCGATCCGAGTCCGAATCCCAGGATGCTGGCAGCGTACGGGAAAAGCTGGCCGTTCGGAGAGAAGTCGGTCGCGAGGACGAAGGCGGCCACGAAGAAGAGCATCGCGCCGACGGTCATGGCCACTCCCACGAAGGGCGGGACATTCATCTTGTCCTCATTGGTCGCGGAAGAGTCCGCGGCCGCTTCCGT
Organism: Saccharomonospora sp. CUA-673; assembly: GCF_001942305.1. Taxonomy (GTDB): domain Bacteria; phylum Actinomycetota; class Actinomycetes; order Mycobacteriales; family Pseudonocardiaceae; genus Prauserella. Next base: position 48,905 of record NZ_MKKE01000001.1, read on the forward strand.
CGCCACATCGCCGTCCGTTTCGGTGTTCTCGGCAACCTTCTGGCGTTTGACGTTCCGATAGACGACCACGCAGACAGCGATGACGAGCAGCAACGCGACCGCGATGACGAAGGGCCGGGTCATCCACTCGCCGGGCTCGAACGCCGACACGGTGATGTAGTAGTACCTCTCCAGCGGGATCGCGAGCACGTAGGCGATCAGGAACGGCGCCCGCGGAATGTCGGAGATCTTGCAGAGCCAGCCGACGATGCCCAGCAGCAGCATCGTGTAGAAGACGCCGAGGTGCAACGGCTCCTGGAACCCGCTCATGAACAGCAGCGGTACCAAGGCGGCGGCCAGGACCGGGAAGCTGACATAGCTGAGCCGGGCGAGCGGCCGGGCCATGAAGAAGGCAAGGATCGCACCGACGACCGACGCGATGGCGAACGACCAGACGATGAAGTAGACGAGGTCGAGGTCCTGCTCGATCAAGTCGGGGCCGGGCTGGATGCCGAAGATCAGTAACACGCCGAGAAGCAGAGCGAAGGGAGCGGCGCCGGGCACGCCGAACAGCAGTGTCGGGATCAACGCGCCGGACTCGATACCGTTGCTCGCCGCCGATGGGGCGATGACGCCGCGGGGGTCGCCCTGGCCGAAACGAGCGCCCTTGCGACGGCTTCCGAGTGCCTGCGCCTGCCCGTAGGCCAGCCACGCCCCGGCCGTGGCCCCGACGCCGGGCAGGATGCCGACACCGACACCGAGGCCGGACCCGCGAAGGACATCTCCCTTGTACCTGACGACGTCGCGGGCTCCCCTGGCCCAGCCCTTACCGAGGCTGATGTTCTTGTCTGCGACTGCGGTGCGCTTGGCGACCAGCTGGATGATCTCGCCACGCCGAAGATGCCCAGCGCAGCCGCCACCAGGCCAATGCCCTCGGACAGATACTCCGAACCGAAGCTGTAGCGGTACTCGGCCGAGATCGGGGACATCCCCACGATTCCCAGGACCATGCCGAAGGCGGCGACCACCAGTCCCTTGACGACATTGCCCTCTGACAACATCGCGGTAAGGAAGATCCCCAGCACGATCAGCATGAAGATCTCTGGCGATCCGAAGGCCGTGACCACCGGCTGAGCCACAGGTACGACCAGGGTCAGTCCGATGATGCCGATGATGCCGCCGAGGGCGGATGCGATGAAGCTGGCCGAGAGTGCGCGGCCGCCTTCGCCCTTCTTGGCCATCGCGTGACCATCCATCAGGAACACCGCCGCCGACGCGGAACCGGGGATACCCAGCACCACCGACGTGATGACGTCGACGTGTGCACCACGGCGACGGCACCGATGATCATGGCGATCGCCTGGTTCGGCTCGAGCACGAACACGAAGGGCATCAGGACCGCTACCGCCCCCGTGCCCCCCAGTCCGGGGATGACGCCGATGACCAGTCCGACGACGACTCCGACGATCAGGTACAGCAGCATCGCCGGATCGGCGAAGCTGGCCAAGGCGGCAGTGGCTGCCTCTAACATCTGTTGTCCTTAAAGTGCTACTGGTTGCGGCGCTGGAAACCGGTACGGATAACAACCGGCCGGGCAGCCGCATGGTCGGTGTGCCACGGCGGGATCAGCTCAGGACCGCTCCGTACTCGCTGGTGAGAAACCTCTTGGCATGGCGGAGTGCTGCGGGCCTGATGTCCAGGGCCCTGCGGAAGATCTCGGCGTTACCGTGGCCCGGCTGCAGGTCGTAGCCGCCCAGCGCGCCTGCGGCCTCGTCCAGGAACTTCTCGTTCCGGTTGAGCTTCCCGACCATCTCCGCATACGCGTCGACGAGCTCCTCACTCGTTCCCGCGTTGGACCAGAAGCCCTTCTGGTAGAAGAACGCCGGGGTGACGAACGACTGATAGGCCTCGTAGGCCAGACCGTGGGGAGCCTCGCCGTGGAGGTTCCGGTAGATCTCTTCGAGCGTAGGCACATCCGGCATGTTGGGATCGCGGACGACCTCACCGTCCCTGAGGACGCCCACGGAGAAGATCGGGTGGATATCCCCGTCCTCGGCCATGGACGAGAGAGGACCGAGCCAAGTGGAGGTGGTCTGGAAGTCGATATCGGTTTCGCCCCGTTCCAATGCCAGACGCGACGGCCCTCTTCCCTCGAAGCCGAAGACTCCCGTCACGGTCGCTCCCAGGACCTCGAGCGCCAGCAAGGGGACCAGGTCCAGACCTGAGGCAGAAATGCCCCCGATCTTGGCGCGCTCGCCCGCTTCGAGAAGGTCTTCCATGGAGCGGATTCCACTGGCTGCGTTGGAATACAGGATTCCGCCTGTGCCATGCAGAACCAGCGGCACCATCTTGCGGAAGTCGAACTCGACGTTCCCCTGTTCCAGCATCCCCTGCAGGTACGTGGTCCCGGAGCTGACGAGGATGTACCGGCCGTCGTTCACACCCGAGGCGGCGTAGGCGTTGGTTCCTGTCACTGATTCGCCACCGGCGATGTTGTCGAACTGGTACCGGGAGACGTCCTTCTGCAGGTCGGCGAAGTACGGGGCTACGAATCGGCCCCAAGTGTCGGTCCCGCCGCCGGCGGCGTAGGGGATGACGACATCGACCACCCCGGGCCCCGAAGCCTTGAAAGCGGCCTGAGGCGGGGCGCATCCGGCCAAGCCGGCCGCTGCGACGCCCAGTGCGCCACCGATGAGGAAGTTCCGTCGGGAGATCGGATGCACCATTGCATCTCCTGGTTCGTAAAAGCGAAGTACGCCGCACCTACGCGACGTGCTCCAGCGGGGGGTCGGGAATGTACAGAGTGGCGTCGGCCAGGGTGCGCGCGGTGCGGTCGGCACCGACGACGAGCTCGCCGCCGAAGTCGTCGGCGAAGGTGACGATGATCCCGGCCGGGGTGCGAAAGCGCAGTTTTCCGGTCGTACGGCCCAACATCACTGCCCGGTGGAGGAACGTCCCTTCGGTGAAAGCCGCCATCGTCATCGCCACGCTGCCGGTGATGGGCATGGCCGGGTGGGGCTTGCCCATCGAGAGCATCAGGACCTCGATATCGGCATCCGCATCCTCGGCAGGGCCTGCGATTCCGAGCTTGGGGACAGCGCGCTCGGCCGATCCCGGGGTGGGAGCAAGGCCCATGGCGACGGCGCCCGCTCGGCGGATCTTGTCCAGCACGGAGAGTTTCTCGGTGATCGCCGTCCCGGCCCACTCCGCATGTGGCAGCCCGGCGAGACCGGCAGTTTCCGGTGAGAGGATGACGGCCGGAGCCCCCGCGTCGATGATCGAGACGGGGTAGTCGACGCCGCCGACGGTGAGCACATCAGTGCTGGACCCGGTCGGCAGAAGGTTACCGGTGGTCTTTCCTCCCGGTTCGACGAAGCCCAGACCGACCTCGTGGCCGGGGTAGACCGTGCCGGGGATGATGGCGTTCGGCTCGGCAGGCAGTGCGCCCCCCGGTGTAGGGATCCGCTGAACCACTTTCTGACCACTGTTGGTGTTGAACGTCCGGACGTACGTCACGTCCCCGGCGGCCTGCACCCAGCCGCGCTCCAGTGCGTACAGACCCGCGGTAGCCGAGCAGTTTCCACAGTTGCTGCCCCAGTCCACCTTGAACTCCTCGATCCCGACCTGGGCGAACGTGTACACGACGTCGAGGTCGTCATCGGCGGACGGTTCAAGGATCACTGCCTTGCTCGTGGTGGACGTGGCCCCTCCAACTCCGTCGATCTGCCGTAGGTCCGGACTCCCGTAGACGCGCGGGAGCAGCTCATCGGCCGACAATCCGGTTCTTTCGATGTGCTCCTTCTCGAACACCCAGCATTTGCTGGTTCCTCCTCGGACCCAGCTTGCCGAGATCTGCATCAGGTGCCTTTCGCCACAATGTCCGCTATCGCAGAGCAGCTTCACAGCACCCGCGAATTAACACAATGTTCATTGTTTGATGGATGGTTAAGCAACGCTTCACTCGTCAGTGGGGAAACGCGGAGGCCTTGCGCGCACACAGGCCCTGCGCATAGCCTGCGACCTGCCAGATAAAGCAGATTTACAAAAAAGGAAGCGCCGTGAAGGTCCACTTAAGTGGAGTGTCATGCTGAACCCGCACAGACTTGAGGTTCTGCTGCGTGTAGCCGAGACCGGCTCCATCACGGCGGCGGCCGACGAGCTCGGCTATACCCCTTCCGCCGTGTCCCAACAGCTCAAGAAGCTCGAGCGGGAGGCCGGGCACCCCCTGGTTCGGCGCCGTCCCCGCGGGATTACCCCCACCGACGCAGGGCATGTGCTCGTCAGTCACGCGCGCAAGGTGCTGCGGCAGCTCGATGCGGCAGCGGCCGACCTTCGCGATCTGGCCGAAGGGAACAGGGGGTCGCTGATCGTAGGGGCCTTCCCCACCATGGCCGCCTCGTTCCTGCCACGCGTGCTGGAGACGTTCAAGACCCGCTATCCCGCCATCGACCTCTCGGTCTCCAGCGGACGCTTCGACGAGCTCCTGGAGGATCTCGAGCGAGGACGATCCCACCTATGTTTCCTGTGGGAGTACCCATGGCAGCCGGTCAAGATCGAAGGGCTGCGACTACAAGAGCTGTTTCGGGAGGACTCCGTAATCCTGGTCTCGAAACGCCACCCCTTGGCCGGCCAGGACCAGATCACCCTCGCACAGCTGCGCGACGAATCATGGATCGTGCGCGCCAACCGGCATCCTGTGGTGGAAGTCCTGGAGCGAGCGGCGGAGAAGGCCGGATTCCGGCCGTCGATCGCCCTGTACGCCAACAACTACCAGGAGGCTCAGGCGATGGTGAGCGTCGGCATCGGAGTGGCGATGGCCCCGCGCAGCGCCATCGCCATCCAGCATCCGGACGTCCGGGTACTTGCCCTGGGGGACGAAGCCCCTGTGCGTAACGTGCTGCTCGCCCAGCGGGAGGAGCGAGTCTATTCCCCGGCCGAAGTGGCCTTCCGCTCAGTGTTGATGGAGCAGGTCCGGCAGGAATTCACCACGTCCGACCCCGTCGGCACGCGTCCGTCCCGCGACGCGGGGAGCGAATCTCACTCCGCCTGACCGTCCCGCCCTCCGGCTATCCATCGGCGGTGGATAGCTTCGGCAGCCCAGAAGATCAAGGGAAGACTGAGTACGACGGTGAACAGTCGGACCATATGGGCGCCCGTCACCACGGCTCCGTCGAACCCCAGCGATACCGCCGTCGCCACCATCTCACCGACCCCGCCTGGCAACAACGCGAACATGGATTCCCCCGGTTCCATCAGGCCCCATGCCGCGAAGCCCCACCGAAGAACACTCCGACCCCGAGGACCGTGGTCACCGCCAGACGCCCGGCCCGACGAAGCGCAGGAACTGTCGCAGGACATCGGGGCCCAGGGCGGCCCCGATAGCGGCGCCGATCAGGAGCTTGGCAGCGAGGACGACCAGCTCGGGGGCCTCCACCTCCAACCCCATACCGAGGTTCATCGAGGCTGCGCCGACAAGCCCCCGGTCAGGGCCCACAGGGGGATGCGGGCCCAGCGGAAAACCAGCGCGGTCCCCACAGAACCTGCCATGACGACGATCAGCGGAACCAGATCCATCAAGCGAGCACCATCAGCAGAACGGGGAGCAGGAGGAAGACGAGGGCGAACAGACGTACCGCGTGGACGGTGAGCACCACTCCGAGCTGGGCCCCCTTGTCGATGGCCAGCGCGCTGACCTCGCTCAGGCCCCCGGGAGTAACCGTGAGTACGGCCGTGGCGGGGTCGAGGCCGTAGCGAGACATCAGAAGCGTGATGAGACTCAGGTTGAGGATGCCCAGGGCAAGGTAAGCCCCCACGACGGGTAGAGCGATAGCCGCAGTGCTCACCAACGAGTCCACGGTGAGCATCACGCCACTCACCAGGCCGATGGCGATGAGGCCGGTCTGGCGCATCGCACGCGGAAAGGCCGTGGGACGCATACTCGGCCGATACGGCTGGTTGACCAGAGCCGCGCCGAGCGCGCTACCGAGAAGCATCCCCGCCGGTAGCCCCAGGTACTCGAAGAGACCTCCCACCACGGCTGCTCCCACCAGGAGCCGCAGCACTCCCAGTCGCTGCTGGCCGCGCCGTCCCGCGTGTTCGGAGGTCAAGCCTCTCTCCTCACTCTCCGCGCCGATCCTGCGCCGACGCCGGTTGAGCTCCGGGCCAAGTGTTGGCATGCTGAATAGTCAGTTGGCATACCGAGGAGTATAAATGTCTACCTACACGACCGACGTTGTCGTCGTCGGCGCGGGGAACGCAGCGATGTGCGCGGCCCATGCCGCCCGTGAGACCGGCAAGCGGGTGCGGATGGTGGAGGCAGCCCCGAAGTCCAGGGCGGGTGGCAACAGCTACTTCACCGCCGGGGCCACCCGGATCACCCATGAGGGATTGGAGAGCCTCAAGGACCTGGTGGAACCCGACGAGCGGCACAGCCGCAGCGAGGTACCGCCTTACTCCAAGGAGGACTACGCGGCCGACCTGAAGAAGGTCACCCTGGGACGCAACGACCCGGACATGACCGAGCTCCTCACCTCGAACATCTCCGCCGATATGCGGTGGCTCAAGACCAAGGGGATGCGGTACCGCCTGATGTACGAGCGACAGGCCTACGAGACCTCGGACGGTGGGTACCTGTTCTGGGGCGGGCTGCACGTGGGCAACGTCGACGGAGGCGAGGGCCTGATGCGCGATCATCTCCGCATCGCGGAGGCCACCGGCATCGAGATCCTCTACGAGGCCCGAGCGGTGAAGCTACTCGCGGAGGACGGAACCGTCACCGGTGTGGCCTTCGAACGCGACGGCGAGGAGCACACCGTCCGCGCCGGAGCGACGGTCCTGGGCAGCGGCGGGTTCGAGGCCAGCAAGGAGATGCGCGCCGAGCACCTCGGCGCCGAGTGGCACCACGCCGTCACCCGAGGCACCCCGTTCAACACGGGCACCATGCTGCAGGAGGCGCTTCGCCTCGACGCAGCCAAGGGCGGAGACTGGTCCTCCTGTCACGCAACCCAGTGGGACGCCGGCTACGAGGACAACGAGTCCAACTACGAGGTCACCAACCGTCTCACCCGGCAAAGCTATCCGCTGGGTATCATCGTCGATCGCCACGGGAAGCGATTCCTCGACGAGGGCGCGGACTTCCGGAACCTGACCTACGCCAAGTACGGCAAGGAGGTGCTGATGCGGCCCGGTGCCATTGCCTGGCAGATCTTCGACGCACCTTTGCGCCCCATGCTGCGGCCTCAGGAGTACGAAGTACCCGGGGTGGGCGAGCACGTGGCCGGCTCCCTGCAGGAGCTCGCCGAAGAGGCCGGCATCGACCCGGGCGGTCTCGCCGAGACGGTGGAGTCCTTCAACACCTCCATCGACATCTCCACCGAGTTCGACCCCAACGTGAAGGATGGTCGCGCGGCACGGACCGAACCGCCGAAGTCGAACTGGGCCAACAGGATCGCCGAACCGCCCTTCTACGCCTATCCGGTCACCTGCGGAATCACGTTCACCTTCGGAGGGCTCAAGGGCGACGCCCAGGCTCGGGTGCTGAAGGAGGACGGCTCGCCCATCCCTGGGCTCTTCGCCTGCGGTGAGACGCTCGGCGGCCTCTTCAGCGAGAACTATCCCGGCGGATCCGGACTGGCGGCCGGGATCGTCTTCGGCCGGATCGCCGGACGGAGCGCGGCTGCGTGACGTTCCGCCCTCAGGTCGACGTGGTCTACGAACAGCTGCGCTCGAAGATCCTCGACGGCTCACTCGAACAGGGGTACGACCTCCACGAACGGACAGTGGCTGAGCTGGTCGGCACCTCCCGGACTCCGGTCCGGGAGGCGGTCGCCCGGCTGGTGGTCGACGGGCTGGCCGAACGCCACGGCCGACGCACCAGGGTGACCGTGTGGGACGAGGAGAAGACCGGCCAGCTCTACGAGATACGTGCGGCCCTTGAGTCGGAGGCCTGCCGACTGGCCGCGATGCGCCGCAGCGAGAGCGTGATGATGCGGCTACAGACCTCGGTGGCAGAGCAGCGACAGCTATCGGATCCCTCCGCCACTGCCCGCCGCAACATCAATTACGAGTTCCACGAGCAGATCTGGCAGGCCAGCGGCAACCCGTTCCTGCTGGAGACCAACCGGAAGTACGGGGTGCAGTCGATGTGCATCGCACCCACCACGTTGCGTCACGATGAGCGTTGGGCGACGGCCCTGGACGAACACGAGCAGCTCGTCGAACACATCAGCCGCCACGAGGCCGCCGAGGCGGCGGCGCTGATGCACCACCACCTCGAATCGGCGTTCAGGCGGCGTTGACCACCCTCAGTGTCCCTCCACGAGACCCGACCACAGGAATAACCAGGTTTTCAAGGTGCGAGCCTGTGTTCTATTCACGGACTGTCGGCAGCTGAAAGCCGAAATCGATGAAGGCCGCCGCTTAAAAGTCCACGAAATAGAGAACCTCCGTCTGGTTCAGATCGTCCGACCAACTACCACGCCTCGTCGAGACTCGAACAGGGCTTCCCTTGCCGAACGCCGCTCAGCGGCCCAGGCCCCGCCAGGTGCGCACCGCCAGCGGCAGGAACACCGCGATCAGCACCAGCGGCCACACCACGGCCGGCCACGGCGCGGCGTCCACGAGCCATGACGGCTGTACGGCGGCGACACCGAACGCCTCCCGGACGGCCCCGACCGTCGCGGTCAACGGGTTGACGTCGGCGACCGCGCCCAGCCACGCGGGCATCGTCGACGTGTCGACGAAGACCCCGGACAGGAACATCACCGGCCACACCGACACCTGCACCGCGCTGATCGACTCCTGACCGCGCACGCGCAGGCCGAGGTAGACGCCGATCCACAGCACCGCGACCCGCAACAGCACCAGCAGGCCGAGCACCGTGAGCCACGCGCCGACGCCCGCGTCAGGGCGCCAGCCGAACGCGAATCCCGCGGCCACCACGAACCCGAGACCGACGAGCGAGTTCAGCAGGTCGGCCGAGCACCGCCCCGCCAGCACCGCCGACGCCGACATGGGCAACGACCGGAACCGGTCGGTCACCCCGCGCGAGGCGTCGAGCGACACGGCCGTCATCGTCGACTCCAGGCCGAAGAACATCGTGATCACGAGCATCCCCGGCATCAGGAAGTCCACATAGGACCCGCCGGTGGCCATGCCGAGCGCCCCGCCCAGCAGCCCCTGGAACATCGCGAGCATCAGCACCGGGAACAGCCAGCCGAACACGACCAGTCCCGGCCGGTTGCGCCAGTGCTGCAGTTCCCGCGTCGTCATGGTCACGATGTCGCTCACGATCCGGGGCAACGCGGTGTCCCCGGCCGCGTTGCCCCGGATCGCGGTTCCCCCGGTCCCGGTGTCGCCGTTCGCGTCCGGCCGTGTAGTCGTCGCCGTCATGCCGGCACCCCCTTCGACTGGGTGAGTTCGAGGAACGCATCGTCCAATGTGGGCGTCCGCACGGCGACGTCGTCGAGCGCGATGCCGGACTCCCGCACCGCCGCGGAGATGCCCGTCAACGCCTCGACCCGGTCGACCACGGGAACGCTCACCTTCCCGCCGGCGACGTGCACCTCCCCGCTCGACCACGGCGCCGCCAACGCCGACAGCCGATCGACGTCGCCGTCCCCGGACGGGGTCAGCTCGATCAGATCGCCGCCGATCCGCGCCTTGAGCTCGTCGGGCGTGCCGTCGGCGACCACGCGGCCGTCGGCCATCAGCGAGATCCGGTCCGCCAGCTGATCGGCCTCCTCGAGGTACTGCGTGGTCAGCAGCACCGTCGTGCCCGCCGCGACGAGCCGGCGCACCGCGTCCCACACCTCGCGGCGTGCGGCCGGGTCGAGGCCCGTCGTCGGCTCGTCGACGAACAGCACCTCGGGAGCGACCAGCAGTGCCACCGCCAGGTCCAGCCGCCTGCGCATCCCGCCCGAGTAGGTCGCGATGCGCCGGTCGGCCGCGTCGACGAGCGCGAACTGCTCGAGCAACTCGCCCGCCCGCGCACCAGCCGCGGCCCTGGTCATCCGCGCGAGCCTGCCGAACAGCACGAGGTTCTGCCGGCCCGTCAGGTCCTCGTCGAGTGCGGCGTACTGGCCGACGAGGCCGATCCGGCGGCGCACCTGCGCGCCGTCGGCGGCGACGTCCCGGCCCACCACGCGCGCCGTTCCCCCGTCGTGGCTGGTCAGCGTGGTCAGCACGCGGATCGCGGTCGTCTTGCCCGCGCCGTTGTGCCCCAGCAACCCGTGCACGGTGCCGCGCGGCACCGTGAGGTCGAATCCGTCCAGCGCCGGGGCCTCCGCTCCCGGATAGGTCTTGCGCACGCCGAGACATTCGGCGGCGGGTCCGGCGTGCCCGTCCCGTGTGGTTGTCGGAACCATGATCTCCTCCCATTCCGTACGCTTTACCGTACGGCGTACGCAACACTGTACGGTAGGTTCCGGGAGAAGGCAAAACGCCCACGGACGGAAGGGAGCACGCCGTGAGCCGAGGGGCGCCCGTGGTCGACCTGGCGCGCAGCATCTACCTGCTGTGGGGTCACCACCCGAAACCCGGCCGTTCCGGGCTCACCGTGCCGGCGATCGTCGAGGCCGGCATCGAACTGGCCGACGCGCACGGACTGGAGGCGGTGTCGATGCGCAAGGTCGCCGAGCACCTCGCGTCGGCGCGATGTCGCTGTACGGCTACGTGCCCGGCAAGGACGACCTGACCGCGCTCATGACCGACGCGATGTACGCGGGCATGTACGGCGACCTCGACGAGGCGGCGCGCGCCGGCGACTGGCGCGAGGCGATGCGGTTCGTCGCGGGACGCAACTGGGAGGTGCTCACCCGACACCCATGGCTGCTCGCGGTCCGTTCCGCGCGCCCCGACCTCGGCCCGGGCGTGCTGCGCAAGTACGAGACCGAACTACGTCCGCTCGACGGCATCGGCCTGTCCGACGTGGAGATCGACAGCGTGCTGACGCTCATCCTCGGCCACGTCGCCGACACCGCGCGCACCCACGTCCAGCACGTCACCGCCAACCGCTCCGGCATGTCCGACGACGAGTGGTGGCGCACCGTCGCCCCCGTGCTTGAGCAGGTCATGGGCGAGGAGAGGCTGCCCGTGTCCGACCGGGTGGGCAGCACCGTCGGGTACGAGTTCCAGGCGGCGGCCAACCCCGAGCACATCTTCACCTTCGGCCTCGAGGTCATCCTCGACGGCGTGCAGGCCCGCCTGAGCTGAACCGGGCGGGACCGGTCAGTCGAGGGCACTGCTGGCCGAGGGCCCTATCAGTCGAGGGCACTGTCCAGGAGCTGGGCAGCGGCATCCCGTGCGGTCGCGACGGCGTCGGGGAGCATGCCGTACGAGGCGGACACGATCGCGCCGTCGTAGAGCAGGAACAGCGATGCGGCCAGTTTGCGCTGATTGCGCGCGCCGGTCTCGCGCACGAGCGCGCGGAAGTAGTCCAGCACCCACTGCTTCTCGTCGTCGATGGCCTCCCGCGCCGGGTGCTGCGGGTCGGGCAGTTCGGCGAGGGCGTTGACGAACGCGCAGCCACGCGGATTCTCGGCGGCCATCCACGATTCGAGGGCGTCGAACATCAGCAGGACGCGCCGCTTGGCGCCGAACCGACCGGGCTTCTCGACGATCGACGTGACGTGCTCGCGCCACCGCGCGTCCCGGCGTTCGAGATACAGCCGCACGATGGCGTCCTTGGATCCGAAGCGGTCGTAGAGCGTCTTCTTCGTCACGCCAGCCTCGGCCGCGATCATGTCGACGCCCACGGCGTGGATTCCGTTGTCGTAGAACAACGTCTCCACGACCTCGAGGACCCGCTCGGCCGCGGGGGTCAGCGTCACCTGCCGGCTCATGCGCCAACCCTACTCCATGCCCACACTTCCCGCCGACATTGACGGTATACCGATCTGTCTAGTAGACGTATATATACCGGTCTGTTTACATGGGAGGGTCTTCGTGCGCGTGACGGGAACCGACGTCGCCTCGCGGCGGGTTTCGTGCTGATGTGGAGCTCGGGATTCCTCGGCGCGACCATGGGCACCGAGTTGACCGGCAGCACGACGCTGCTGTTCTGGCGGTTCCTCGTGGTCACCGGACTGCTCGGCGCGTGGTGGCTGCTGCTGCGGCGCACGCGGATCACCCGGCGCGACCTCGGTATCCACGCGGTGCTGGGCCTGCTGTCCCAGGCCGGTTACCTGTCGGGCGTGGTGTTCGCCGCCGAGCTCGGCGTCCCCGCGGGCACGTCGGCGCTGATCGCGGCGCTGCAACCGCTCGTCGCCGCGGCGCTCGCGGGTCCATTGCTCGGCCAGCACACGGCACCCCGGCAGTGGGTCGGGCTGGCGATCGGTCTCGGCGGCGTGGCGCTGGTGGTGTCGGGTGATCTGGGCGGCAGCGCCGCAGTGTTGGCCTACACACTGCCGCTGTTGGCGATGCTCAGCCTCGTCGCGGGCACGTTCGCCGAACGCAGGCTCCCGTCGGCGTTGCCGATCGGCGAGTCGTTGCTGGTGCAGTCGGCCGTGTCGACGGTCGTGTTCGGCGTACTGGCCGCCGGCACGGGATCGACGGCTCCCCCGACGTCACCGGAGTTCTGGCCGGTGATCGCCTGGCTCGTGGTCTTCTCGACGTTCGGCGGGTACGGGTTCTACTGGCTCAACGTGCGCCGCGGTTCGGTCGGCCGCGTCTCGACACTGCTGTACCTGACCCCGCCGACGACCATGGTGGCCGCGTGGCTGATGTTCGGCGAACCCGTCAGGGCGGCGGGCCTCGCCGGACTGCTCATCTGCTTCGCCGCGGTCCCGCTGGCCCTCGCGCCCACGCCTCGCGCCGCCGCCCCTCCCGGCGTCACTGTCCGCTCCCGCTGCGACCGACGCCCTCCACGACGTCCGGCTCGGTCTCGTCGTCGCCGTCGCGAGCTCGCTGCAGACGGCGGCCGTAAGCCTTCGTGAACTGAACGATGGCGGTCAGCAACACCACCAGGAATCCGGCACTCAGCGCGGGGACCACGTCGACGGGCAGGGTGTAGGCCATGACGACCCGGGCCGCCGCGTCGAGGAGGAACGCGCCGCCCCACGCCGCCGTCATCCTCCGCATCACGCGGCGGAACGTGGGGTCGTGCTCCCAATCGTGTTCCCAGGCTCGGGCCGTCTGCTCCGGAAGCAAGGGCAGCGTTGCGGACAGCAGGATGGGCCGGGAAGCCCAGAGTGTGCCGAGGATCCAGAGACCGACGATGGCGGTCAGGTAACTCTCGCGGGCCAGCAGCAAGCGGGGATCTCCGGTGACCAGGCCCAGTGCCGTTCCCGCGATGAGGATGGTGAGCGTGAAGACGGCCGGGAGTGTGATCCGGCGTTCGGTGACGAGCCGATAGACGAGTGTGGCCAGGGGTATCGCCCCGCCGAGCAACAGGGCGAGCCACGGGTTCACACCGGCCCACCGCAGCCCGTAGAACACGGCCAGCGGAGCGGCCGTGTCCAGCAGCAGCAACGCCAGTTGTGCGCGCGGATTCGGCCGAGCCGGCCTCGCCGCTGTCATCGCGCGCCGTCTGCGGTGGTGGCCAGATCGAACATGGTGAGCAACTCCCGGGTGTAGGAATCGATGTCGAACTGCGGATCCATCGCGATCTGACCGGACGCGGCGTCGACGGCCGCCCGGATGACCAGAGCCATCGGGCGCGTGGCGAACTCGCGGAACACCCCGGTCTCCTGCCCGCGCCGCAGGATCCCCTCGAGGTGCCGCACGAGACCGTCGGCATCGGCCCCGCCGAAGTGGAGGCTGCCGTCCTTGTCGCGGAAGTTCATGACGATGTCGGTCAGCACCCGCACGTGGGTCGGGTTCTCCCGGATGAAGGTCAGGTTGGCCTCGAGGTATCCGCGGAGCGCCGACGATGCGTCCGGCGCGGCCTCGATCCGTTCGCCGATGAGCCGGCCTGCCCGCGCGTACAGCTCGACGACCACCTGCTCGGTCAGCTCGTCCTTGCCGGCGAAGTGGTACGAGATGACGCCCTTGCTCACCCCGGCACGCTTGGCGATCTCGGCCAGGGACGCCCGCACGTACCCCAGCTCGGACATCGCCTCGATGGCGCACTCCACGATCTGCGCACGTCGCGCCTGCTCCGTGAACGTCCGAGACTGGCCACTTGTTCCAACTTCTGACCGCATGGTCAAACCATAGCACGCACGTACTAACCGCGCTGATACTCGACGCCGGACGAGCCCCCTACCGGTTCCGCCGCACGAGCGGCCTGTGCTCACGATCCGGTCGCGGTCGTCACGTCTCCCGAAACGAGAGCCCCTTCGCGGCCAACGCCTCCCGCAGAATGCGGATCGCCTTCGGGCCGACTCCGTGGATCGCCAGGAGTTCGGTCTCGGTGCACGCGCTCACCTTCGCCAGGGAATCGATGCCGGCGGACTGCAACTCCCGCGGTGCGGTCTTACCGAGTTCGTTCGGCAGGTCTCCCACCGGCCGGACATCGGGTGTGCTCAACGGTTCCTCACTCTCTCCGCCTGCACGCGGCGGACGGGTCAGAGTTGGACGCCCTTGGTCAGGGCGCCGTCGACGACGAGGTTGGTGCCGGTGATGAAGCTCGCCGCGGGGCTGGCCAGGAAGGTCACGGCCTTGGCGACCTCGTCGGCGGTGCCCATCCGACCGGTCGGGTTCAGCGACAGGGCGTGGGCGAAGAACTCGGGGTTGTCGGCCTCGGTGTTGGCCCAGATCCCGCCCGGGAAGTACGTGTTGCCGGGCGAGACGCTGTTGGCGCGGATCGGTTTGTCCGCGAGCTGGTACGCCAGACCCTGCGTGTAGTGCACGAGGGCGGCCTTGACCGTGCCGTAGGGACCGGCGGCGAAGTCGATCTCCCGGCCGGACACGCTGGAGATCGTGACGATCGACCCCGCCGCGCTGCGTTCCAGGTACGGCAGCGCGGCGTTCACGGTGCGCACCGTGTGCATGAGGTCGACGTTGAAGCTGGTCTTCCAGTTCTCCTCGGTGTCGGGGATCGCGAGCGCGCTGACGTTGGCGACGACGATGTCGATGCCACCCAGCTCCTCGGCAGCGGCATCCACCCACCGCCGGAGGGCGTCGGCATCGGCGACGTCGACGGCCTGTCCGCTCACGGTGTGCCCCGCGGTGCGCTGTTGCGTCACGAACTCGTCCACATCGGACCCGGTGCGGGCACACAGCGACACCGCCGCGCCTTCCTCGGCGAGCGTCTGCACCGTCGCGGCACCGATTCCCTTGGTGCCTCCGGTGACGAGGGCGCGCAGTCCGTTCAGTTGCAGGTCCATCGGTCCTCCTTCGGTGTCACACCTGAGAATTACGGCGTGCGGATCGCGTCCGGGCGTTACAGCGTCGCGGCGAGGTCGCGCAGTTTGCGGTGCATGCCCTCGTAGGCGTCGGCCGGCGGCAACAGGTTCTTCGCGAGTTTGGTGACGGCGCTGTAGTTCGCGTCGCACACGTTGGCCAGTGGCGACTCGCTGATCTGGGTGACGAGCTGGTAGCCGTCCATGGCGTCGAGGCCGTACAGCTCACCGAGCCAGCGGATCATGTCGACCTGGCCGGCGCGCCACGCGTCCTCGAGGGGCCTGCTGGACCCGACGACGGAGAGATAGTCGTCCGATTCGATGCGCGGCCAGGCGGGTGCGCCACCCTTGATGAGGTCGACCAGGAGCGTGACGTGCATGGCGCCCTCGACGGCGGTGCCGCACGATTCCCCTTCGCCCTGGCGGTAATGCCCGTCGCCCACGGAGAACAACGCACCGTCCACATTGACCCCGAGGAAACAGGTGACGCCGGGTTTCATCTCCGGGGTGTCCATGTTGCCGCCGAACACGTCGGGCACGAGGGACGAGCGCACCTCGCCGGCGGCCGGCGCGACGCCGACCGTTCCGAGCATCGGCGCGATGGGCAGTTCGAGCCGCAGATCCGTGGACTGGGCGACGAATTCGACGGTGTTGCGGTCGCTGTTGACCTCGTAGATCCACGTCTGCTCGGGCAGCGGTTCCTGCAACGTCGCGGTGCGGTCGGTGCTGGTGAGCGCGCCGAACAGCGGGATCGTCGTGGAGGCACCCCACCCGCGGGCGGGCGTGAGGTCGACGAGATGCAGCGCGAGCGTGTCGCCGGGTTCGGCGCCCTCGACGTGGAACGGCCCGGTCTGCGGGTTGACGAACGGCATGTTCAGCGACGCGCTGGGCAGGTCGGTGACGTCGCGCAGCGTCCCGCAGAACGCGTCCTCGGTCCACAGCCGCAACAGCGTGCCGGGTTTGATCCGGTGCGACGGCGGCGCACCGCCGAAGGTCCAGACGTACTGCTCCGGTTGGGGCGTGTAGTCGACGACGTCCACGAGGCCTCCTTCGGCGGTCCGGTGCAGGGCCTGACTGCATTCCTAACGCACGTTCCGCGCCGGGACCAGGGCCCCGCGCGGCCGTGCGCCGAGCGGAAACACGACGAAACCCCGGTGTGACGCCAAGTGCGCAAACACCGCAAACACTTAGCCCTTGCGTTAAGTGTCGACGTCGACAATACTTAGCCATATGGCTCACCATTCGGCGCAGTTGGACGGCGTGTTCGTCGCGCTCGCCGACCCGACCCGGCGTGCCGTCGTGCAACGCCTCGGACTCGGGCCGACGAGCGTCGGTGATCTCGCCCGGGAGTTCCCGATGACACTCCCGTCCTTCATGAAGCACGTGCGGACGCTCGAGAAGAGCGGCCTCATCCGCACGATCAAGTCCGGCCGCGTGCGGACCTGCGTGCTGCAACGCGAACAGCTCGCCCTCCTCGACGGCTGGCTCGCCGAACAGCGCCGCGGCTGGGAGGAACGCACCGACCGGCTCGAACAGTTCGTCACGTCCATGGAGGACGTGCCGGACGCCGGCAACTCCGGAGAATCGAAGGGGAAACAGTCATGAACCACAACCTCGACCACGACCTCACCGTCCATCGCATCATCCGTGCCCCACGCGAGACCGTCTGGAACGCCTGGACGAAGCCGGACCAGCTTGCGCAATGGTGGATTCCGGCGCCGATCCGCTGCCGGGTCGAGCAGCTCGACGTGCAGCCGGGCGGCGCCTTCGTGACGCGCATGAGCGAGGACGGCGGCGAGTTCGTCCCGCACATCGACGGGTGCTTCGTCGCCGTCGACGAGCTGGAACGGATCGTGTTCACCAACGCGATCGACAGCTCATGGCGCCCTGCGTTGCCGCAACCGGTCGCACTGACCGCCAGCATCACGTTCGCCGACCACCCGGACGGCACGGACTACCGGATCGTCGCCCGGCACGCCAGCCCGGAATCCCGCGTGCTGCACGAGAAACTCGGGTTCGCCGACGGCTGGGGCACAGTCGCCGACCAGTTGGCTTCGTTCGTCACGGGCCGCTGAGCGGGCTCGGTCCGGACCGATCCGAGCGCCGGCCGTTCGGACCGAGTCGCCCGCTCTCGACCTGCTCAGTCCAAACAGAACTCGTTGCCCTCGGGGTCGGCCATGACGATCCACCCTGCGCCCATCGGCGGTGCCGGCTCGAACCGTTCGAGACGTTTCGCGCCGAGGCCGATCAGGCGGCGCGCCTCGTCCTCCAGTGCGGCCATCCGTTCGTCACCCTCGAGGCCCGGCGCGGCCCGCACGTCGAGGTGCAGCCGGTTCTTGCCGGCCTTCTCCTCGGGCACGCGCTGCAGGAAGATGCGCGGACCGTGCCCGTCGGGGTCGACGATCGCGTTCGCGTCGTTCCACCGCTCCTCGGGGACGCCCATCGAGGCCAGTGCCTCGTCCCACGTGCCGAATCCGCCGGGCGGATCCATCTGCCGGTACCCGAGGACCTCGATCCAGAACGCACCGAGCGCCTCCGGGTCGGCCGCGTCGATCGTGACCTGTAGTTCTCGTGCCATCGTCAGCTCCGGTCGGACGCGGTCGCCGGGTGCGCGTACAGATCGCGCAGCAGGGCGATCTCGGCGAGGTGGTGGATGAGTTCGCGGTGGATGTGCAGGACGAGCCGGGCCATCGAGCTCTCGGCGAACGGGCCCTCGGCGGGTCCGCACGGCCGCGCGAGTCCCTCCTCGCCCAGGGCTTCGACGCCGGCGAGCCACGTGGCGTACTCGGCATCGAGCTGACGCAGCGCGTCGTCGGCGGTCTCGGCGTACTCGAACTCCTGGTAGTCGGTGGGTGTGCGGCCGAAGTGCGAGGCGTTGCGGATGGCCAGCACGCCCACGATGACGTGCCCGAGCCGCCAGGCGATCGTGGTCACCGGAGCGGGATCGGGTTCGGGCATGGCGAAGTCGATGGTCATCGCACCCGATCCGCCCTGGATCGGCGCGGTGCCCGTGCCACGGGGACGCACGTTCCAGGCGCCGGGCGCCGGTTCCCAGAAGTACTCGGCGTCGGTGAGGCCTTCGAGTCGCGGACGTGCCTGCTTGTCCCAGTGCCACGTGAGCTGATCGCGGAGCAGCGCGTTCCATGTGGTGGCTGTTGTGGTCGCTGTCATACCCGGCAGCATCGCGGACATTGCGGACAGCTGCAGTCCGCGATGCGTGGACATTCTGTGCCACGATCGCCGGTATGACCGTCGAGGCGACCACCCAGCGCGTGTTGCGGCTGCTCGAGCTGCTGCAACGTCGTCCCGTGTGGACGGCGTCCGAACTGGCCGCGGAACTGGGCGTCACCGACCGGTCGGTGCGCCGCGACGTCGAACGGCTGCGCACGCTCGGCTATCCCGTGCACGCCACGGCCGGGGTCGGCGGCGGCTACCAACTGGGCGCGGGCACCCGGCTGCCGCCGCTGCTGCTCGACGACGGCGAGGCGATCGCCACCGCCGTGTCCCTGCGGCTGGCCTCCGGTGGCACGGTCGCAGGCACGGGCGAGGCGGCCGTGCGCGTGCTGGCCAAACTCGACCAGGTCATGCCCCCACGGTTGCGCGCCGAGGTGCGGGCCGTGCACGGAGCCACCGACACCCTCGTCGCCCCCGGCGCCGAGGTGGACGCCGAAATCCTGCTGACCATCGCCAGGGCGTGCCGCGACACCGTGCGCGCCCGGTTCGCCTACACGACGCAACGCGGCGAACAGCGCGTCCGCACCGTCGAACCCGTGCGCATGGTCGCCACGAGCCGACGCTGGTACCTCATGGCGTGGGACGTCGACCGCGAGGACTGGCGCACGTTCCGCCTCGACCGGATGCGCGACGCCGAGGCGACCACCTGGCGATTCCGGCCGCGCGAACACCCCGACCCGGTCGCCTACGTGCAACAGTCGGTGACGTCGTCTCCGTACCGCTACGTCGCGCGCGTCCGCGTGCACGCGTCGGCCGACGAGGTCGCCGAACACGTCCCGCCGCAGGCCGCGCAGATCACCCCCGAGACCGGCGGACGCTGCCTGTTCGTCGCGGGCGGCGACGACCTCGACTGGCTCGCCCTGCACGTGGCGACGCTGCCGTTCGAGTGCGAGATCCTCGACCCACCCGAACTCCGCGCCGCCGCCACCCGCCTGGCCCACAAACTGACCACCATGGCCGCCACCCCGCCGAAGCCGTGACGGCCCACGGGAACATCAGGGCCGTGGCTCGCCTCGGTAGTAGCCGAACGACCAGAGGTTGCCCTCCGGATCACGGATCGTCAGCTCACGATTGCCGTACTCCTGGTCCGCGACATCACGCACCATGTCCACGCCCGCCGCGCGCAATCGCTCGTACAACGCGTCGGGGTCGCGGTGACGACGTACATCCCGGCTGTGCCGGGTTCCCGGGACCAGTCGTGCGCGGGCTGGTACGAACCGAGCATCACGCCACCGCCTTCCGGCCAATCGAGCTGGGCGTGGGCGACCTGGTCCCCGTCGGCGTACACCGCCGTCCTCAGGAACCCGACGGTGTCGACGAGGAAATCGATGAGCGCGCCTGCGTCCCTGGCCTGCAGAACGGGCCACACGGTGGCCGCGGGACGGGCGTTCGCGGAGACATTCGTTGTACTCATGACGAGAATTCTTCCGCCGGCTGCGCTGCACCCGCTTGGATGTTTCGGCGCTCTTCGGCGAGCCAGCCGGTGGGCGACGTTCCCACGTACTGCCGGAAGTCCCGCACCAGGTGCGAATGGTCGGCGTAGCCGCACGCGTAGGCCGTGCCGGCCAGGTCGAGCGCATCACCCGCCCGCACCGCGCGGGTGATGCGCTGGCGCGCATGCTCGAACCGCATCAACCGCGCCACGGCTTTCGGCGACAGTCCGAACTCGGCGGTGAACACCGACGACAACTGCCGTTCGCTCAGTTGCACGTGCCTCGCGAGCCCCGCGATCGACCCGGTACCGCGGTGGCGCGCGATCCATCGCCACGCCTCGGCCACCTCGGGCCGTGGACCCTGTCGACGCGGCGCGCGGGCCAGCCGGCCCCGCAGATAGTCGTCGACGACGGCGAACCGCTGCCCCCAGTCGCCCAGTTCGCTCAGCCGTTCACGCAGCGACTCGACATCGGGTCCGAGCACGTCGCGCCCATCCACCGACTGCGACGAAGTTCCGCCAACGAGACGCCGAACAGACCGCGGGCCGCCAACGGACGAACGGCCAGTTGCAATCCGGTCTGCACGCGTGGCTGGGCGAGATACACCGGGCGGGTGTGCAGCCCACCGACCACGACGTGGGTCGCGAACGCGTCGGGTCCCGCCGCCTCGTCGGCGGTGCTCCCGGTGACGACGGGCTCGTCCAGGGTGAGTACGAACGTGACCGCGGGCGAGGGCACGCCGCGATGCAGCGTAGGAGCAGGCAGCTCGGAGCGGTACCCGACCGCGGACACCACCGCGTCGGCGGCCAACCGTCGGGCACGGGCGAACTCCCACCCGTGGCCGCCGTGCCCCTGCCCACCCATGGCGCCAGTATGACCGCGCTCCGACCCAACCGCCCGCCTGCGAAACGTCGTCCCTGGTGCTGGCGTGCACCGGTTCGGGGTTGCGTCCAGTACGCTGAAGTCTCGTGCAGTTTCTCGATGGCCACGGGCCCGCTCATGACCTGACCTACGACGACGTTTTTCTGGCGCCGAGCCGGTCGGCGGTCGAGTCCCGCTTCGACGTCGACCTGTCGACCGTCGACGGCACGGGGACGTCGATTCCCCTCGTCGTCGCCAACATGACCGCGGTCGCCGGCCGCCGGATGGCCGAAACGGTCGCCCGGCGCGGCGGACTCGTCGTCCTCCCCCAGGATGTCGACCCGACCGCCGTCGCCGACATCACCGCCTGGGTGAAGGGCCGCGACGTCGTGTGGGACACGCCCCTCGTGCTCACCCCTGGCGACGCCGTCGCCGACGCCTCAACCTCGTCGGCAAACGTGCGCACCACGCGGTCGCTGTCGTCGACTCCGACGGCAGGCCTGTCGGCATCGTCGACGAACAGGCGTGCACCGGCGTCGACCGGTTCGCGCGCCTCGGTGAGGTCCTCGACCCGCACGTGCTGACCTGCCCCATGGAAATGCCGCCGCGCGAGGTGTTCGAGAAGCTGCAGGACCACGGCGGCAGCCTCGCCCTGGGCGTCGACCCCGACGGCAGGCTGACCGGCGTGCTCACCCAGGTGTCCGCACTGCGGGCGGGCATCTACACCCCCGCCACCGACGGCGAGGGCCGGCTGCGCATCGCCGCCGCCATCGGCGTCAACGGCGACGTCGCGGCCAAGGCCGAGGCGCTGGTCAAGACCGGCGTCGATGTGCTGGTCGTCGACACCGCACACGGACACCAGGAGAAGATGCTCGCGGCGCTCAAGGCCGTCCGGTCGGTGGTGCCCGCCGACTCCGGTGTGCCCGTCGTCGCCGGCAACGTCGTCACCGCGCAGGGCACCCGCGACCTCATCGAGGCCGGCGCCGACGTGGTGAAGGTCGGCGTCGGACCGGGCGCGATGTGCACCACGCGCATGGCCACCGGCGTCGGACGCCCCCAGTTCTCCGCGGTGCGTGAATGCGCCGAGGCCGCGCGGGCGCTCGGCAAGCACGTGTGGGCCGACGGCGGCGTGCGGCACCCCCGCGACGTCGCACTGGCGCTCGCGGCCGGCGCGTCGGCCGCCATGGTGGGCTCGTGGTTCGCCGGCACCTACGAATCGCCCGGCGACCTGCGCTACGACGAGCAGGGCCGGCCTTACAAGGAATCGTTCGGCATGGCCTCGAAGCGGGCCGTGAGCGCACGGACCCGCACCGACAACGACTACGAACGCGCCCGCAAGAGCCTGTTCGAGGAGGGCATCTCGTCGTCGCGGATGGCGCTCGACCCGGCCCGGCCCGGCGTCGAGGACCTCATCGACTCGATCACCGCGGGCGTGCGATCGGCATGCACCTACGCGGGCGCGGCGAGCCTGGAACAGTTCCACGAGCGCGCCGTCGTCGGCGTCCAGTCGGCCGCCGCTTCGCCGAGGGCCGCCCCCTCCCCACCGGCTGGTGATGCCCCCCGAGGCATGTCGCGTGAACGCGACCATGGGGCCCTCGGGAGTCCCTGAGAACTGGTGGGGCGGGGTCAGGCCGGTGATGACTCGAGCATTTCCGTCACCAGGGCGGCGATCGGTGAACGCTCCGAGCGCGTGAGCGTGACGTGCGCGAACAACGGGTGACCCTTCAACTTCTCGATCACCGCCGAGACGCCGTCGTGCCGGCCGACCCGCAGGTTGTCCCGCTGCGCGACGTCGTGGGTGAGCACCACCCGCGACGCCGAACCGAGCCGCGAGAGCACCGTGAGCAGCACATTCCGCTCCAGCGACTGGGCCTCGTCGACGATCACGAACGAGTCGTGCAGCGACCGGCCGCGGATGTGCGTCAACGGCAGCACCTCGAGCATGCCGCGGTCGAGCACCTCGTCGACGACCTCCTGGCTGACCAGCGCACCGAGCGTGTCGAACACCGCCTGCGCCCAGGGCTGCATCTTCTCGTTCTCGGACCCCGGCAGGTACCCGAGGTCCTGCCCGCCGACCGCGTAGACCGGCCGGAACACGACCACCTTGCGGTGCATGCCGCGTTCCAGCACCGCCTCGAGGCCGGCGCACAGCGCCAGCGCCGACTTACCGGTACCGGCCCGCCCGCCGAGCGAGACGATGCCGACCTCCTGGTCGAGCAGCAGGTCGAGCGCGATCCGCTGTTCGGCCGAACGCCCGTGTAGGCCGAACGCCTCCCGGTCGCCGCGGACGAGTTTGACCTGCTTGTCCTGCGTGACGCGGGCCAGCGCACTGGTCGTTCCCGCCAGCAGCCGCAGCCCGGTATGACACGGCAGCTCGGCCGCGTCGGGCACGCCGAAGTCGGACAGGTCGGCCGAACCGGAGGAGAACAGCTCGTCGATGGCCTCCTGCGGAACGTCCAGGTCGGCCGTGCCGGTCCAGCCGGACGGCGTGACCTCCTCGGCGCGGTACTCGTCGGCGGTCAGGCCGACCGCACCGGCCTTGACCCGCAGCGGAATGTCCTTGGTGACCAGCGTGACGGCCCCGCCGAGCTCCTTCGCCAGGTTCAACGAGCACGCCAGGATGCGGTGGTCGTTGGCCTCCGTGCGGAATCCGGGCGGCAGCACCGTCGGATCGGAGTGGTTCAACTCGACGTGGATGGTGCCGCCGGCGTCGCCGATCGGCACCGGGGCGTCGAGGCGCCCGTGGGTGCGGCGCAGGTCGTCGAGCAGCCGGAGGGCTTCCCGTGCGAACCAGCCCAGTTCGGGGTGGTGCCGCTTACCCTCCAGCTCGTTGATCACCACGATCGGCAGGACCACCGGGTGTTCGGCAAATCTGGTCATCGCCCACGGGTCGGACAGCAACACCGACGTGTCGAGCACGAAAGTTCTGGGCTGACCTGGGGATCCTGCGGCGTCGGGCTCAAAGCCCGGGGCGCCGATCGTAGCGGGGCCGGAGGCTTCTCGGGGCAAACGCTGCGCAGTCACGACGGCATCTCCCTCAGGGGCGTTGGCACCACGCCCGCACTCGCTGGGCCGGGCACTGCCCTGGCTGGTCATGCGATCCGACGTCGGAAGACGTCAGGTCACACGCCCACGAGGGCCCGGTGCCGGCCCCCTCGTGCGCTTGAACGGCTTCGCCGTTCGCTGTTCCACTGCCACGACCAGGGCCTCCCGTGACGAACCACATCGGTTCGTGGTCCGTCACCCGCGAAGCTACCGCCGCACGCCGACAAATGCAGGCAGCCGGCCAGGTGATTCACCGATTTGTCATGTGAGCGCCGGTGACGGGACATCGAGGGCCGGTGATCGATACCGAAAGTCACCGGAACCGGGACTTGACGCCCATTTCTTCACCGGGAAAGAGCAGCGGTTTCGCAGGTGTTACGAACTCCGGTGACGCCATACCAGTTTCTCCCCGGAACCGGCAAGATCCGTACCCCTCCACGGTGACCCAAGGGCGTGTAGCACCTCGCATCCTCGCTGGTCAAGACCCACGATCGGCGCGTCGTCGCACGGCCGGCGCCGCACCGGCCCGTCAACCGCCGTATCGCCGATTCCGCACCGCGAAGTCGCGCAGCGCCCGCAGGAAGTCGACCCGCCGAAATGCGGGCCAATAGGCCTCGGTGAACCAGAATTCGGAGTGCGCCGATTGCCAGAGCAGAAATCCGGACAAGCGCTGTTCTCCGGACGTCCGAATGATGAGATCCGGGTCCGGCTGCCCCGAAGTATACAAATGTTCGGAGATGTGGTCGACATCCAAAACCTTGGCGACCTCGCGGATCGACGTGCCCTCGTCGGCGTGCTGACGGAGCAGCTTGCGGACGGCGTCAGCGATCTCCTGCCTGCCGCCGTAACCGACGGCGACGTTGACGACCATGCCCTTGCGGCCGTCGGTGCGCTGCGCGGCGGCGGTGAGTCGCGTCGCCACCTCGGCGGGCAGCATCTCCTGCGAGCCGACGATCGACAGCCGCCACGGGTTGCCCGGCGCGGCGAGCTCGTCGACGACGTCCGGGATGATCTGCAGCAGCGCCTGCACCTCCTCGTTCGCCCGGTGCCGCACGTTGTCGGTGGAGAGCAGGAACAGGGTGACGACCTCGACGTTCGCCTCGCGGCACCACGTCAGGAAGTTCTCGATGCGCTTGGCGCCCACGCGATGTCCACCGTTGACGTCGGTGAAGCCCGCTTCGCGCGCCCAGCGGCGATTACCGTCGAGGATGATGCCGATATGGCGGGGATGCTTGCCCGCGGACTGCTGTTGCAGCCGCCACGAGTAGAGGCGGTAAACGACCTTGGAAGCGAACGACCGAAGACTCACGTCCAGGCAGCGTACGCGTGCCGGAATCGGCGCGTCGTCCGATCGGGCACTCGGCGATGCGCGTGACGTTCGCTGCTCGAGGGTGCGCCGGCCACATACGCCTCCGTAACCTGGATACGTGAGCACGCTGACCGAACCGCCCCCGGCGAAGTCCGTCGACGAACGTCCACGACTGCGCGGGCACCTCCATTCCTGGAGCTTCTTCGGCGCCGTCGCGGCGGGCGCGGCCCTGATCGCGCTGGCCGCGTCGACCGTGTCCGGCCTCGCCGCAGCGGCGACGTCGGTCTACGGCGCCACCGTGCTGGGCCTTTTCGGCGTGAGCGCGCTGTATCACCGGCGCATCTGGAGTCCGCGCGGCTACAAATGGATGAAGCGCGCCGACCACTCGATGATCTTCCTGTTCATCGCCGGCACCTACACCCCGTTCACGCTGCTGGCGATGTCCCAGCCCACCGGTTACATCGTGCTCGGCGTGGTGTGGGCGGGCGCGATCGCGGGCGTCGCCCTCAAGATGCTGTGGCCGAAGGCGCCGCGCTGGCTGGGCGTGCCGATCTACGTGGCGCTCGGCTGGGTGGCCGTCTTCGTGTTGCCCGAACTGGCCGTCAACGGCGGCGTCGCGGCGCTCGTGCTGCTGATCGTCGGCGGCGGGCTGTACACCGTGGGGTCGGTGTTCTACGCGACGCGGTGGCCGAACTTCTGGCCGCGCACCTTCGGTTACCACGAGTTCTTCCACGCCTGCACGGTCCTGGCCGCGATCTGCCACTACATCGCGATCTGGCTGGCCATGTACTAAACGCGCCGTGTCAGCACCCCACGTCGCCGTGTCGGCAGTTGGCGTCGCCGTGTCGGCATCCCGCGTCGCTGTGTTGGCACGTCGGTACGCTCCGCCGCATGGCTAGCGGGAACGGCACGGTCGGGGTCGGCGTCGTCGTACGCGACGAGGACGGACGGGTGTTGCTCGGACTGCGCGCGAAAGCGGGCGAACCGGTCGTGTGGTGTCTGCCCGGTGGCGCCGTCGACCCTGGTGAGAGCTTCGAACAGGCCGCCGTACGCGAACTCGCCGAGGAAACCGGACTCACCGCCGACACGGCCGACGTCGTGGGCCTCGTGTTGGCACCGGGACCGGACGTCACGGCCACCGCGGTCGCGGTCGCCGGCCCCGCGCGAGGCGAACCCCACGTGCTCGAACCGCAGGTCTTCCGCACGTGGCAATGGTTCGCCGACCACGAGGTGCCCGCCGAGCTCTTCCCCGCGACGCGGCAGGCCCTCGAGTTCCTCGCCGACGGCGCCGCGGCCGCCGGCACGTCCTACCGACTGACCGCCGCACAGACCGCACCCGCCGACACCGCGCCGACGGGTCCGGACTGACGCCTCACGGGCAGAAGCGGGCGGCCAGCTCGGCGACGCGGCTAGCGCGGTGTCCCTCGCGCAGCCGGCCGGCACGTTCGAGCAGGCTGAGTCCGTGCAGGGCACCCCACAGCACCTCGGTGGCGGTCCCATCCCCGCCACCGGCGGCGCCACCAGCACCGTCGCCGATCACGTCGGCGAGCGCGTCGAATCCGGCGCGGAGCTCGGCCTCGGCGTCCTCGCGCGCGAATCGGGCGTCGAGGGGCAGTTCGAACATGGCGGCGTACAACGCCGGATGCTCGGCGGCGAAATCCAGGTAGGCCACGGCCGCGGCCTCCACGGCAGGCCGGCCCGTGCGCCCGTGCACCGCGCTGCGGCACAGCCGCGCCAGCTCGACGAAACCCTCCAACGCGACTGCGCGCATGATCTCGGCCTTGCCGCCGGGGAAGTGTCCGTAGAGCACCGGCTGGCTGTAGCCGATCGCCTCGGCCAGATGGCGGGTCGTGACGGCGGCCCAACCCTCAGCATCGGCGCGGGCACGGGCGGCGTCGAGGATCTGCCGGCGCCGGTCCTCCGCGCGTCGCTGTTTGGCCGCCGAGTCGGGCATCGATCCTCCGATTCCGGGCACGTTAGGTCGAGCGGTGCTAGCCTAGCAATGCTAGAAATTCTAGCACCGCTAACCCGAGAGGGGTCTGCCATGACCTCGCTGCTGGCCGTGCTCACCGCGACCGTCGTCGGCCTGTTGGTCGGCGTCGAACTGGCCGTCGCGGCCGTCGTCAACCCGATCCTGGCGCGACTGCCGGCAGGACCCGCGCTCGACGGTCGCGCCGACGGGGCGCGCAGGCTCGGGCGCACCATGCCGTTCTGGTACGCCGCATCGCTGGCGCTCACCGTCGCGCTGACGATCGCCGCGTGGCCGACCGCCTCGGCCACGGCCGCAGCGGTGTTGCTGCTGATCAGCGTGCTGATGTCGGTCACGCTGCTCGTGCCGATCAGCAATCGTTCGGCACGCTGGACCGCCGACGAGCACCCACCCGACTGGCGTGATCAGCTGCGCCGTTGGGACCGCCTGCACCACGTGCGGGTGGGTGTCCTCGCCGCGGCGTTCGTCCTCGTACTTGTCGCGACGACGACACTCTGACCACCCGCGCACCGTCCCCGAAACGCCAACACGGCGACGCCAGGTGCTGACACGGCGACGTGGGGTGCTGACACGGTCAGTCGGCGATGATCGGGGCCTGGAGGAACTGCTCCGGGATGGCGAAGGCGTCGACGAGTTCGCGGGCCCGCGGACGCAGTTCGCGGCACAGTTCGTTCACCGCCGCGACGACGGCCTTCGACCGCTGGCTGGTGAGCCTGCCGTGTTCGAGGAACCAGGCGCGGTCGGCCTCGATGTTGGCCAGCGCGTACAGGTCGCACAGCTGCTCGAGCAGCGCCTTGGTGTCCGGGTCGGTGCAGCCGTCGATGGCGCCGACGAAGCCTTCGAGCACGACCCGGTCGACGTGCACCCGGCCGGCGCGCAGCACGTGGTCCTGGGCGTTGTTGAACACGTCGAACGCGTCGACGCCGTCGTTTCCGGCCCGTCGCAGCCGCTGGACGAGGCTGTCGAGCACGTGCTCCTCGCGGTCCTCGAACATGCGGACCTGCCAGGCGCGGTCGTACAGCGAGTCCTCCTCGTCGCGCCGCGGCCCGGCGTCCATGATCCGCTCGATGACCTTGCGTGCGGCCGTGCGCTCGATGACCCGCTCGAAGACCTGCTCGGCGACGAACCGCGCCGTCTCGAGCGGCCGCAGATCCTGCACCTCCTGCTTGTAGCTGGTCAGCATGCCCTTGGCGACGAGCTGCAACAGCACGGTGTTGTCGCCCTCGAACGTGGTGAACACGTCGGTGTCGGCCTTGAGCTGCGGCAGGATGTTCTCGGCGAGGTAGCCGGCGCCGCCGCACGCCTCGCGCGCGGCCTGGATCGTCGACGTCGCATGCCACGTCGCGACCGCCTTGACCCCGGCGGCGTGCGATTCGAACTCCCGGCGCATGCGCTCGTCCGGTTCGTCGATGTGCTGCAACTCGTCGAGCGCGGTGACGAGCTCCTCCTGCGCGAAGTGCAGCGCGTACGTCGTCGCGAGTGCGGGCAGGAGTTTGCGCTGGTGTCCGAGGTAGTCGAGGATCGCGACCTCGTCGTCGGTGCCGGGACGCTCGAACTGGGTGCGCCGGTCGCCGTAGCGCACCGCGATCGTCAGCGCCCGCTTCGTCGCACTGCCGGCGCTGCCCGCGACGCTGACGCGGCCGCGCACGAGCGTGCCGAGCATCGTGAAGAACCGCCGGCCGTCGCTCTCGATGGGGCTCGAGTAGGTGCCGTCCTCGGCGACGTCGCCGTACCGGTTGAGCAGCGCGGTCCGCGGGATGCGCACCTCGTCGAACGTCAGCCTGCCGTTGTCGACGCCGTTGAGGCCGGCCTTGTGCCCGCAGTCCTCGATGGTCACGCCGGGCATCGGGGTGCCGTCGTCGTTGCGGATCGGCACGAGGAAGGCGTGCACGCCGCGGCTCTCACCACCGGTCACCAGCTGCGCGAACACGGCGGCCATGCGGCCGTCGCGGGCGGCGTTGCCGATGTACTCCTTGCGCGCCGACGTGTCCGGCGTGTGTACCACGAACTCCTGCGTGGCCGGGTCGTAAGTCGCGGTGGTCTTGAGGTTCTGGACGTCGGAGCCGTGGCCGTACTCGGTCATCGCGAAGCAGCCGGGCAGGTCGAGATCCATGATCGCCCGCAGGTAGCGCTCGTGGTGGCGCTGCGTGCCCAACAGCTCGACCGCGCCGCCGAACAGGCCCCACTGCACGCCGGCCTTGACCATCACCGACAGGTCGCCGAGCGCGATCATCTCGAACGAGACGATCGAACCGCCGATGTCGCCCTTGCCGCCGTACTCGACGGGGAATCCGAGGTGCGGACGCCCGGTCCGCGCGAGTTCCTTCAGCTGATCCAGCACCTGTGCGCGGTGCTCCTCGCGCTCGAGCCCGTGGGCCGGCGGCTGCTCGGTGCTGTCCAGCTGGGCGCGCACGTCGCGACGCACGCCTGCCCACCTGCCGTCGAGAACGTCTGTCAGGGGCGTCATACCGCCAGCCTGCCGGAGAACGCGGTCGAACGCACTCCTGACATGCCAGCCGCCACGCGGGCTTCACTCCACAGTAGACATCGGGGTCGGCGTTCAGAGGGTGAGCTGCCGGACGAGGTCCTCGCTCGTGGTCACCGGACGCTCGCAGACGTAGCCGCGGCAGACGTACGCGGCGGGTTCACCGTCGACGAGCGGCCGGTCGGCCAGCAGCGGCACGTCGGCGCTCTCGGGGGTGCCGGCCAGGACGACCGACCCGCCGGGCACACGCCGGGCCGCCGTCGCCACCAGCTCCTGCCGTGCGGCCGCGTCCTCGCCGACGACCGCGACCTGCAACGGCCCGGTCTGCATGGCCTCGGCGACGGCGGCCCAGTTGCCCGCGAACCGCGGCACCTGCGTCACCAGTGCGCCCGCCCGCGCGACGGCCTTCTCGCACAACGACCGGTATCGCGTGGCGCGGTCCGGACCGGCCAACGCGGACGCCGTCAGCAGGGCACTCGCCAGCGCCGAGGCGCCGGACGGGGTGGCGTTGTCGGTCGGGTCGGCGGGCCGGTTGATGAGCTGTTCGGCGTCGTCGGCGGTGTCGTGGAACGCGCCGGGAGCCTCGGCGGCGAACCGGTCGACCGCGACGTCGAGCAGTCGCGTCGCCTCGCCCAGCCATTCGGGGTCGCCGGTCGCCTGGTGGAGTGCGAGCAGGCCCTCGGCGGTGCAGGCGTAGTCCTCGAGCACCCCGTCGGCCTCGCCGACGACACCGTCGCGCGAGGTGCGGCGCAGCTTGCCGTCGACGGCGTGCACGTCGAGCAGCAGCCGAGCGGCGTCGCCTGCGGCGTCGACCCATTCCGGTTCGCCCAGCGCGGTACCCGCCTCGGCCAGCGCCGCGACCGCGAGTCCGTTCCACGCCGCGACGACCTTGTCGTCCCGGTCGGGCTGCGGACGTCGGTTGCGCGCCGTCAGCAGCTCCGTCCGCACGCGCTGCCACCGTTCGGTGTCGTCGGGATCGGCGGGAAGTTGCAGTGTCGAGGCGCCTTCCTCGAACGTCCCCTCGTCGGTGACGGCGAACGTCTCGGCCGCCCACGCGCCGTCGTCCTCGCCGAGCACCTCGACCAGCTGTTTCGGCGTCCACACGTAGGTGAGGCCCTCGACGCCGTCGGTGTCGGCGTCGAGCGACGCGGCGAACCCTCCTTGCGGGGTGCGCAGGTCACGCATGAGGAACTCGGCGGTGTCCGCGGCGACGCGCTGCGCGCCCGCGTGCCCGGTGCGGCGCGCGAGGTGCGTGTAGACACGGAGCAGCAACGCGTTGTCGTACAACATCTTCTCGAAGTGCGGCACGACCCAGCGTCCGTCCACGGAGTACCGGGCGAAGCCGCCCGCGAGTTGGTCGTAGATGCCGCCGCGCGCCATCCCCTCGGCCGTCAGTTCCACAATGGACAACGCGGCGGGGTTGGCCGTCCGTTCGTAGTGCCGCACGAGGAACTCCAGGACCATCGACGGCGGGAACTTCGGCGCACCACCGAATCCGCCGTAGCCCGGGTCGGTCTCCTCGCGGAGCTTGGTGACCGCGGCGGTGAGCAGCTCGTCGTCCACCTGCTGCTCGCGCAGTGGTCCGGACTGCTTCTCGAGGTGCTCGACGATCTTGCCGGCGCCCTCGGTGAGTTCCTCAGGCCGTTCGTCCCACGCCCGCGCGACGGCGTCCAGCACCTGCCGGAACGCGGGCATTCCGTGGACGGGCGCGGGCGGGTAGTAGGTGCCGCAGTGGAACGGTTTCCCGTCCGGGGTGAGGAAACACGTCATCGGCCAGCCTCCCTGGCCGGTCATGGCCTGCGTGGCCGACATGTACACGGCGTCGATGTCGGGGCGTTCCTCGCGGTCGACCTTGACGTTGACGAAGTGCTCGTTCATCACGGCCGCGATCTCGTCGTCCTCGAACGACTCGTGCGCCATCACGTGACACCAGTGGCAGGCCGCGTAGCCCACAGACAGGAGGATCGGCACGTTCCGTTCGGCCGCCTCCGCCAGGGCCTCGGGACCCCAGGGCCACCAGTCGACCGGGTTGTCGGCGTGCTGCAGCAGGTACGGGCTCGTCGAGTTCGCAAGGCGGTTGGCCATGGTCAACAGGGTCTCACCTCAGGCCAACCCCCTCCACCCGACGGCCCCACCACGAGGTCTGCGTTCAGCGCCGGTGCCACCACCGGCGCCGGCGGGTCGTGTCCTCGATTGGCGGTGCGATCGTGGGCTCGGCCACGGGTTCGGGCTGGGCCTCGGGTGCCGGCCGGGCCGCCTGCGCCGCACTCGCGGGCATCCCTCCGGAGTCCACGATGCGCCGCAGCTCGGCGACGAACAGATCGATGAACGCGTCGACCTCGTCCGCGTTGTAGGCGCCCTTCCGCCGCGGTGCGGGGCTGAACTCGACGGCGGCGGCCTCGTGGGGCTGCAGTCCGCACTCACCGGTGCGGATCGCCCGTTCCAGCTCGGCCTCGCACAGGTCGAGGAACGCATCGACCTCGTCGACGTCGTACCCCGTCGCACCGAACGGCGGTCTGCTGAACGCTGCGGAGCGCACCTCGGACGGGTCCATCGTCGCCACCTCACTCCCCTACGCGGCGCACCTGCCCACGCGCCCGCCGGGGCGCGTCGGCCGGCGCCGAGCATAGGCGCGCCGGCAGGCGACCGCCCGGCGAACAGCTGTTGCTGCTGGCGTGACGGTCAGGAGCCGTCGGACCTGGCTTGTCGCCCTGCGTCGCCGACGCCGCCTCGGCCTTCGCAGCGGGCGAACCGCCGGAACCGCCGTCGGAGCCACCGCCGGACTCGCCGTCGCTCGCAGCCTGGCCGTCCTGGTCGAAGCTCTGCGGCAGCCGCTTGAGGTGCTTGGTCATCGACCGGATCAGGACGATGACCGCGATCAGGAACACGATCATCAACAGCAGGCCGACCGGGGACGACTTGCCGAAGTCCTCCCCCTGGCCGCCGGTGTCCTGGGCCTGCGCGAGCACGGTCGTCGCCGCCATCGCCGGCTCCGTGATCACCTCGGACAACGTCATGAGCTCACCTTCTCTCGGACGCCGGCGAACAGGTCGTCCTCCGGAACCGTGCTGTCGACGAGCGATCGTGCCAGCTCGTACTCCTCGGTCGACCACAGCTCACGTTGGATCTCCAAGGGTACGGCGAACCAACGACTGGTCGGGTCGATCTGTGTCGCGTGAGCGCGCAGGGCGTCGTCACGCTGTTCGAAGTGGTCGGCGCACTCCACCTGCGTGGTCACGCGCTCCATCACGTCGGGCTTGTTCGGGTCCCACTTCTCGAGCCACTCGCCCCACGGCGACTCCTGGCCCGCGGCGAGGAGCGCCTCGTGGAACGCCGTGATGCGGGCGCGGGAGAACCCGTGGACGTAGTAGACCTTCAGCACCTGCCACGGATCGCCCGCGTCGACGAACTGCTCGGGGTCGGCGGCCGCCTCGAACGCGGCCATCGACACCTCGTGGGTGCGGATGTGGTCGGGGTGCGGGTAGCCGCCGTTCTCGTCGTAGGTGATGACGACGTGCGGACGGAACTCGCGCATCACACGCACCAACGCCTCGGTGGACTCCTCGAGGGGGACGCGGGCGAAGCAGCCCTCGGGCAGCGGCGGGAGCGGGTCGCCCTCGGGCAGACCCGAGTCGACGAAACCGAGCCAGCGGTGCTGCACACCGAGGATCTTGGCGGCCTTGGCCATCTCCTCCCGGCGGATCTCGTCCATGTGCTCGTGCACCTCGGGACGGTCCATCGCGGGGTTCAGCACGTCGCCGGCCTCGCCTCCGGTGCAGGTCACGACCATGACCTCGGCGCCCTCGGCGACGTATCGGGCCATGGTGGCCGCGCCCTTGCTCGACTCGTCGTCGGGATGGGCGTGCACGGCCATCAGCCGCAAGCCCTTGCTCGCGACCTCGCTCGTTTCCGCTCTGTCCGATCCAGTCATGCCCGACCAGACCCCTCTCGCACCAGGTTGTGCCGTCACCGTTTCCTGCACCGCACCGACCCCGACAGCTCTCGGCCGGGGGTCGCCCCCGATACT
The DNA here is from genome assembly GCF_001942305.1 of Saccharomonospora sp. CUA-673. GTDB lineage: Bacteria > Actinomycetota > Actinomycetes > Mycobacteriales > Pseudonocardiaceae > Prauserella. The sequence continues at coordinate 82,549 of NZ_MKKE01000001.1, forward strand.
CGTAACACCGGGGATGGGGTCCATCTTCCTGGTACCCACGACAGTCCCGACCGGGAGGCCTCCGTTTTGTCCGACGAGCCCACGTCCGGCGCCGACCGGATCGCCGATCGTTACGGGCGCACCGCGCGCAAGCCCTGGACCAAGCTGAAACGCTGGCAGGCGGTCGTTTTCACCGCGGTCGCACTGGGCGTGAGCGGCTTCGGCGCCTACGTCGGGTATCAGAATCTGGCCGGCGCGCCGGTCGAGGCACAGCGCATCGCCTACGAGGAGCGCGAGAACAACGCGGTGGAAATCACCATCGACGTCTCCCGCAACGACGCCGACCGCGAAGTGGTGTGCATCGTACGCGCACGCAACATCTCCGGCCAGGAGAGCGGACGAAAAGAGATCCTCGTCCCACCCGGGCAGAGCAGGGTCTCGACGGTGATCGAGAGCATCGGCCAACCCGTCACGGCGGACGTCTACGGCTGCGGCTACGATATTCCGGAGTACATGTCAAGGGCCTAGCGGCCAACGGGGTGAACGAGGCGCCGAATGTTCGGGCGCGATTGCGCTCGGCAGCATCCGCGCGCCGTTTCGTGGTAGTCTGCACCATCGGCACGGTCCTGGATGGGCCGTGTCTTTCCTTTATTTCGAACCACGCCCAATGCGTGGCGGCCGGTCTGTATACCCAGATTCGGCAGGCAAGGAGGAGATGGTGACCGTGAGCGACACCAAGGTGACCTGGCTGACCCAGGATGCCTACGACAGGCTCAAGAGCGAGCTCGATGAGTTGATCGAGAATCGTCCGGTCATCGCCGCGAGGATCAACGACAGCCGCGAGGAAGGCGACCTCAAGGAGAACGGGGGCTACCACGCCGCCCGTGAGGAACAGGGCCAGCAGGAAGCTCGCATCCGTCACCTGCAGGAGCTCCTGCGCAGCGCGAAGGTCGGCGAGGCACCGACCAACAGCGGCGTCGCCGAGCCCGGCATGGTGCTGACCATCCAGTACGACGGCGATGACGACTCCGAGACGTTCCTGCTCGCGACGCGCGAGGAAGGCGGCGGAGGCGACCTCGAGGTCTACTCGCCGGATTCGCCGCTCGGGGCGGCCCTGCTCGGCGCCAAGGAGGGCGAGACGCGGGAGTACCCGCTGCCCAACGGCAAGACCGAGAAGGTCAAGCTCCTCAAGGCGGTGCCCTACAGCGCAAGCTGACGACTCACGGCGCCCGTGACCACCGACGGCGCGCCCCGGCCACTGCCGGGCGCGCCGTTCGGCGTTTCGGACGCATGCGCTTCGGGGCCCGTGTCGGATGGCGCGCCGATTGTCGGTGGGTTCTGCACACTTGAACGCGTGACCACCGAACCTGCCCTCGACCTGCCCGTGTGCCTGGCCTGCGGGACGCAGTACGCGGCGCCGCGTGCCGACTGCCCGATCTGCGAGGACGAACGGCAGTACGTGCCCCGGTCCGGCCAGCAGTGGACGAGTCTGCGTGAGCTGCGGGCAGGCGACTACACGGTCGCCGTCGAGCAGGAGGGGCCCGGCGTGTACGGCGTGGGCACCCGCGAGCGGTTCGCCATCGGGCAACGGGCGCTGCTCGTGCGCGCCGCGTCCGGGAACGTGCTGTGGGACTGCGTCACCTACCTCGACGACCGGCTCGTCGAACACCTCGTCGACCTGGGCGGGATCACGGCGATCGCGATCAGCCATCCGCACTACTACACGACGATGGTCGACTGGGCCGACACCTTCGGCGTGCCGCTCTACCTGCACGAACGTGATCGGCAGTGGGTGGGCAGGCCGAGCGAGCGCATCCGGTTCTGGAGCGGCGACACGTTCGCGCTCGCCGAGGACCTGACGCTGGTGAACCCGGGCGTGCACTTCGCGGGCGGCACGGTGCTGCACTGGCGCGACGGTGCCGGAGGCAAGGGCGCGCTGTGCACGGGCGACATCGTGCAGGTGGTGCCGAACCGCGAGCTGGTGGCGTTCATGTACAGCTATCCGAACTTCCTGCCCGAGCGGCCGAGCGTGGTGCGCCGGGCGGCGGACATGCTGGCGGGGCTGGCGTTCGACGACCTGTACGGCGCCTGGTGGAACGCCACGATCATCGGCGGCGCCGAGCGGGTCGTGCAGCACGCGGCGAAGCGGTACCTGGAGCTGACGGTCGGCTGACGGCTCACTCGTCGTCGCGGGCGATGCGTTCCAGCAGCGGCCGCACGCGCGGGGCGACCGGCGTCGACAGGGCGATCGACGTCGAGGTGCGCAACACGCCGGGGACGCCGACGACCTCGTCGATGACGCGTTGCAGGTCGTCGTTGGAACGGGCCACCAACCGCACGAACAGGTCGCCCTGACCGGTGGTCGCGTGCACCTCGCACACCTCGTCGATGGCGGCGAGCGCCTCGGCGACCTCGCCGCGCCGCCCCTGGGCGATCTCGAGCACGGCGAACGCGGTGAGCCCGTAGCCGACGGCGTCGAGGCGCAGTTCGGGCGGGAACCCGGTGAGGACGCCACCGGCGGACATGCGGTCGAGTCGGGCCTGCACGGTGCCGCGGGCGACGCCGAGCCGGCGCGCGCATTCGAGCACCCCGAGGCGGGACGCGTCGGTCAGCAGCAACAGCAGCCGCGCGTCGAGCGCGTCGAGCTCCACGGGCCACCTCCTGGGCAATCTGCTCACTCTGACCGATCAACTGTCGGTTTCTCTGCGCAGTTTGTCCAGTGAAATCGGCGGCTGTTGTCCAGCATGCCGACGCGGGCGCATGCTGGCTGACATGGCGAACCCAGCGCTCGACGACATCAGCTACGACCAGTTGCGCCAGCTCGTGGGGCTCGTGGACCACGACGAGTCCGCCGATCCGTTCCCGGTGACGGCGCTGGACGCGATCGTGTTCACCGTCGGCAATGCGACGCAGACGGCGTGGTTCTACCAGAGCGCGTTCGGGATGCGGCTCGTCGCGTATTCCGGCCCGGAGACGGGTGAGCCGGAGCGCAAGTCGTTCGTGCTGACGTCCGGTTCGGCGCGGTTCGTGATCAACGGTGGGGTGCGGCCGGATTCGCCGTTGCTCGATCACCACCGCAAGCACGGCGACGGGGTCACCGACCTCGCCCTCGAGGTGTCCGATGTGGACCGCTGTGTGGCACACGCCTGCGCGCAGGGCGCGACGGTGCTGACCGAGCCGCACGACGTGTCCGACGAGCACGGCACGGTGCGGATGGCGGCGATCGCGACGTACGGCGACACGCGGCATTCGCTGATCGACCGCTCCCGGTACGCCGGCGCGTACCTGCCCGGGTACGTGGCGAGGACGTCGGCGGTACCGCGGCGCGAGGGGGCGCCGAAGCGGTTGTTCCAGGCCGTGGACCACTGTGTCGGCAACGTCGAGCTGGGCCGCATGGACGAGTGGGTGGACTGGTACCACCGCGTGATGGGCTTCGTGAACATGGCGGAGTTCGTCGGCGACGACATCGCGACCGAGTACTCGGCGTTGATGAGCAAGGTCGTGTCCAACGGCAATCACCGCGTGAAGTTCCCGCTGAACGAACCGGCCGTGGGCAAGAAACGCTCGCAGATCGACGAGTACCTCGAGTTCTACGGCGGTGCGGGTTGTCAGCACATCGCGTTGGCCACGAACGACATCATCACCACGGTGACGGAGATGCGTGCGGCGGGCGTCGAATTCCTCGGCACCCCGGACTCGTACTACGACGATCCGGAACTGCGCGCGCGCATCGGCGAGGTGCGCGTGCCGATCGACACGCTGAAACAGCACGGCATCCTCGTCGACCGCGACGAGGACGGCTACCTGCTGCAGATCTTCACCAAACCCGTCGGCGACCGTCCGACCGTGTTCTACGAACTCATCGAACGCCACGGCTCCCTCGGCTTCGGCAAGGGCAACTTCAAGGCCCTCTTCGAAGCCATCGAACGGGAACAGGACCGCCGCGGAAACCTGTAGCCGCGACGGCGGTCAGGCTGCGGCCCGCAATGTCGCCACGACGCCCTCGACGTCCTCGTGGAGCATCCGCACCTGATGACCACCGGACTCCTCGTACGAGTCGTGGCCGATCCCCGCTGCGTCCAGCGCAGCCTTGAACTCGCGCTGCCCGGCCAGCACCTGTGTCTCGTTCAAGTGGTCGCCGGGGTTGATGTGGATGGGGTCGGGGCTCGTGCCTGCGGTCAGGAAGATCCGCTTACCGCGGTAACGCTCGATGTTCTCCATCGGGTTGTCCGCACTCACGCGCGCCTCGTCCCACGGCACGCCGTACACCGTGCCACCGCCCAACTCGACCGCGGCCGACGAGGCATTCGCCCAGCGGCCCACCGCCCCGAAATCCCGTCGCACGCTCGCGGGGCCGGAGTAGGAACTCACCGAGGCGAAGTGACCGTAGTACTTGGCGGCATATTTGAGAGCGCCGAAGCCGCCCATCGAGAAACCGCCGACCGCACGGCCGTCCATGGTGTTGTACGCCCGGAAGTTGGCCTCCACCCACGGAATCAGCTGATTGATGTGGAAGTTCTCCCAATTGCGCGGTCCGACATTCGAGGTGACGGGGTTCGAGTACCAACCGGCCATTCCGCCGTCGGGCATGACGACGATCAGCGACTTGCCCGCGGTCGCCTCCCGAATGCCCTCCGCGTCGAAGGAGCTGAAGTCGCCCAGGCCGCCGTGCAACAGGTACAGTACCGGGTAGGTACGGCCGCTCGTGTGATAGTCGTCCGGCAACAGCACATTGGCCGCCGGATCCCAGCCGATCTCGGCGGTCGCGAACCGGTAGAACCACATACGCGGGTCGCCTTCGTCCCGCCGGACGACGTTCAACCCCGCCGCCGAGACCTTGGCGCTCGCCGATGCGGTGCTCGCCACCGCGGCCGCACCGCCCAGGCCCACGGCGGCTGCCAGGCCGCCGGCCCCCTTGAGAAGACTGCGCCGGTCCACTCCCCTGTCGAACACGAACGATCCTCCTACGACGCCGGAACAGGATGTCGGCAATTTTCCAGATGTGAACCAATGGCGCCATCACCCAACCTACTTTCGTAGGCACCCGTCCTTCGCCACCCACGGGACCAGCCGCTCCGGAGCAGTCGTGGAACAAGAACCCCGCCGCGGGGCGTTGCACGGGAGGTGAAGAAGATCGGGTTTCTGTCCTTCGGCCACTGGTCCGACGCGCCGCATTCGCAGACGCGCTCGGCGTCGGATGCGTTGCTGCAGGCGATCGAGCTCGCGGTCGCGGCGGAGGAGCTGGGGGCCGACGGCGCCTACTTCCGCGTCCACCACTTCGCGCGGCAGCATTCGTCGCCGTTTCCGCTGTTGGCCGCGATCGGCGCGCGCACGAGCCGCATCGAGATCGGTACCGGCGTGATCGACATGCGCTACGAGAACCCGCTCTACACCGCCGAGGACGCCGGCGCCGCCGACCTCATCGCGGGCGGACGGCTGCAGCTCGGGATCAGCCGCGGCTCGCCCGAGCAGGTCGTCGACGGCTGGCGCTACTTCGGCTTCGAACCCCGCGAGGGCACGAGCGACGCGGACATGGGTCGCGAACACGCCGAGACGCTGCTCGCGACCCTCGAGGGCAAGGGCTTCGCGCGGCCGCACCCGCGCCCCATGTTCCCCAACCCGCCCGGCCTGCTGCGCGTCGAGCCACATTCGGATGGTCTGCGCGAGCGCATCTGGTGGGGATCGGGCTCCAACGCGACGGCGGAGTGGGCGGCGCGACTCGGCATGAACCTGCAGAGCTCGACGCTCAAGGACGACGAGAGCGGTGAGCCGCTGCACGTCCAGCAACGCAAGCAGATCGAGATCTACCGTGAGGCGTGGCGCGCCGCAGGGCACGAACGCACACCGCGGGTCTCGGTCAGCCGCAGCATCTTCCCCATCGTCAGCGACCTCGACGACATGTACTTCGGCGACGCGGGCGACTCGGAGGACAAGGTCGGCTACATCGACGCGAACACCCGCGCCGTGTTCGGACGCTCGTACGCGGGCGAGCCCGACGTGCTGGCCAAGCGGCTGGCCGAGGACGAGGCGATCGCCGCCGCCGACACGCTCCTGCTCACCGTGCCCAACCAGTTGGGTGTCGCTTACTGCACATCCGTTCTCGAGAACATCATGCGGTACGTCGCGCCGCCATTGGGGTGGAAGCCGGATCAGCCGTAGGCTGCGGCCGCCGTGCATGCCCACGCCTCTGGCGCCTGCCGTGCGAGCACAGGCCACTGTTTGGTGAATGTGGTGGCGAGTCAGGCAAGCGCATGGGGGAATCTGGGCGGGGTCAAGAATGGGAACAGGTGAGCGCACTGTCCCTGGACGGGCGGCTTCGTCTTGATGAAAGCGATGACGACGAGGATTACGAACCCGGAATGCGCCGTGCCGCCACCGAACACGGCGAGAAGAATGGGAATCGCAAACGACGCCCAGGCGGAGTTCGCCGGACATCCGGTAGTGTAAAGACTCACCGGCCACCGCCCCGACTCTGGAGCGTGACCATGACGGTTTTCGGCTTCCACGCCTCGCACGAGCAGATCGCGCCGTCTCAGCTGCTCTCCGATGTCCAGCATGCCGAGGCCGCCGGCTTCGATGCGGCCATGTGCTCAGACCATTTCATGCCCTGGTCCGAGCGCCAGGGCCACTCCGGATTCGCCTTCTCCTGGCTGGGCGCCGCCCTGGCGTCCACCAGCTTCAGCATCGGCTCGGTCTGCACCCCCGGGCAGCGCTACCACCCGGCCGTCGTCGCCCAGGCCACCGCCACCCTGGGCGAAATGTTCCCGGGCCGCTATTGGAGCGCGCTGGGCGCAGGTCAGGCAATGAACGAGCACGTCACCGGTGACGCCTGGCTGAACCAAGACCTCCGACGACGACGGCTGCGCGAGTCCGCCCAGCTGATCCGGGACCTGCACGCCGGTGAATGGGTCGGCCATCACCAGGGAATGGTCACCGCCACCGACGCCTACCTCTACGACCGGCCCGCTGACCCCGTCCCGCTCTACGCGGCCTGCATCACCCCGGAGTCGGCCGCCCTGGCCGCCGAATGGGCAGACGGATTCATCACGCTGAACCAGCCCGGAGCCGCCCAGGAGCAGGTGCTTCAGGCCTACCGGGAAGCCGGTGGCACCGGGCCCGCCATGCTGCAGGTCCATCTCAGCTGGGCAGAAACACAGGCCAAGGCTGAAGAGATCGCCTACGACCAGTGGCGCACCAACGTCTTCGGACCCCCGTTGGACCAGGACCTGCCCACCGCGGAGCACTTCGACTCTGCGGCCGCCGAGGTTTCGATGGACAGTGTGCGCGAGGCGGTGTGGACGTCGTCGTCGGCTGGGCAGCACGTGGAGTGGTTGGCACAGGCCGGGCAGGCCGGCTTCAAGCGGGTTTACCTGCACCACGTGGGGCAGACCCAGGCGCCATTCATCGACACTTTCGGCGATCAGGTGCTGCCCCAGCTGCGCTGAGCGAAAGGCAGGGATCAATGCGGATCACAGAGACCGCCGACCTTTGGTACAAAACGCGATCGTCTACTGCGTGGACGTGGAAACATATCTGGACTCCGACGGCGACGGCACCGGCGACCTGCACGGTGTCACCCAGCGCATCGACTATCTGGCCGAAATAGGGGTCAACTGCCTGTGGCTGATGCCCTTCTACCCCTCGCCGCGCGAAGACAACGGCTATGACATCTCTGACCTCTACGGGGTCGATGCCCGCTACGGGGACCACGGCGATTTTGTGGAGCTGGTGCGGATAGCCCATGACCGCGGCATCCGGGTGATCGTGGACCTGATCATCAACCACACCTCCGACAAGCACCCCTGGTTCCGCAAAGCCCGGGCTTCCAAGGACAACCGGTACCGGGACTTCTACGTCTGGCGCGCCGACACCCCGCCGGACACGTCGGACCAAACCATGTTTCCCGATGTGGAGGACGGCATCTGGACCCACGACGAGAAGACCGGGGAGTGGTACCTGCACCACTTCCTCTCCAGTCAGCCCGACCTGAACACCGCCAACCCGGCGGTGCGCGACCAGATCGCCAAGACCATGGGCTTCTGGCTGCAGCTGGGCGTGGACGGCTTCCGGGTGGACGCTGTGCCCTTCGCGCTGAACCAGAACACCCTGCAGGGCATTGATGAGCACGACTTCGACGAGCCGCACAGCTATCTGCGGTCCCTGCGCGGCTTCCTGGAACGCCGCTCCAGCGGCAACGGTGCCGCCATCCTGCTGGGCGAGGTGAATCTTCCTCATGAGGAGCAGGCCACGTTCTTCGGCGGCGAGCAGGGCGATCAGCTGACCATGCAGTTCGACTTCTTCACCAACCAGCGGATCTTCCTCTCCCTGGCCAGGAACTCGGCCGAGCCGTTGGCCGAGGCGCTGCGCAACCGTCCCAAGGACGTGGGAATGGAGGCCCAGTACGCCAACTTCCTTCGCAACCACGACGAGCTGGCCTTGGACCTACTCGAGGAGGATGAGCGCGCCGAGATCCTGGAAGCCTTCGCCCCGGAGGAGGAGATGCGCTTTGCCGGTGAAGGGATCCGCCGTCGGCTGCCCCCCATGCTCGACGGCGACCCGCGGAAGCTGCGAATGATCTACTCGCTGCTCTTCGCCCTGCCCGGCACCCCGGTGCTGTTCTACGGTCAGGAGATCGGCATGGGGGAGAACCTCGAGGTCCCCGGCCGCGAAGCGGTGCGCACCCCCATGCAGTGGTCGGACGAGAAGAATGCCGGGTTCTCCACCTGCAAACCCTCCCAGCTGCCGCGCCAAATCCCGGACGGGCCCTACGCTCCCGACCACGTCAATGCCGCTGCTGCCCGGCGTGACCACGAGTCGCTGCTGCATCACATCACTCGCCTGGCCAAACGCTACCGGGAGTCCCCGGAGCTGGGCTGGGGCGACTACGAGATCATCGACCAGCCCCACGAATCCGTCCTGGTCCACCGCACCGCCTGGGAGGACCGTTCGGTGGTGCTGATGCACAACCTGGGTCCTGAGCCGGTGATCGTGCCGCTTGCCCTGGAAAGCGAGGAACCGGGCACGTACTTGGTGGACCTGCTGTCTGAGCATTCTTGCCAGCTGGATGGGGAGCGCGGCGCCGAGATCCCGCTGGATGGCTACGGGTATCGCTGGCTGCGTATCAAGAGCGAGAACGACCCTCACTTGGTGTGACGAGCGCTGCCCGGCACTGAGCACCGGGGGAAGCGATGGGCGGTCGAAGGGAGCTGACCGGGTTGGCACGTCTGCATGTCGGCTGTGCGATGTGGACACACCAGGCCTGGCAGGGACGGTTCGTACCGTCGTCGTTGCCGGCCACGGGACGCCTGCGCGCCTATGCCGGCTGGTGCAACGCGGTCGAGGGCAACACCACGTTCTACGCCACGCCCGCGCGGGACACCGTCGCGAGCTGGGCGGCGCAGACCGACCCGGACTTCCGGTTCGTGCTGAAACTTCCGAGGGTGGCCACGCACGAACGCCGGTTCGTCGGCGTCGAAACCGAGATGCGCGCGTTCCTCGACGCGGTCGAACCGCTCGGTGAGCGTGCGGTGCTGTGGACCCAGCTGCCGCGCTCGTTCGGCCCGCCCGCGCTGGACGCGCTCGGCCGGTTCCTGCGCAGACTGCCGCCCGGCATCCCGCGGGCGGTGGAGGTGCGCGACCCGGTGTTCTTCACCGACGCGGGTGCAGCGTCCCGACTCGAGGCGACGCTCGCGGGAGCGAACGCCGAATGGGTGCCGTTCGACACGACCCCGATGTTCGCCACCCCACCGACCAGCGACGCGGAACACGAGGCCTGGCAACAGAAACCGCGGCTGCCGCGGCGCACCCGCGCGCTGACCGACCGGCCGATCGTGCGCTACCTCGGCAGGGACGCGGTCGACGAGACGATCGCGGGCTGGGCACCGTGGACCGCGGTGGTCGCCGACTGGCTGCGCGAGGGCCGCTCACCCACGGTCTTCGTGCACACCCCGGACAATCGCGATGCGCCCATGCTGGCCCGCCGGTTCCACGACGACGTCCGCGCCCGGGTGCCCGACCTCGACCCGCTGCCCGAACCTGAGCCGGTCGAACCGGCGACCCTGTTCTGACCCCACCGGCGCCGGACTCGACCTCCACGGGCCGTCGACGATGCGGCCGGGCTACAGCAACTGCGGCATTCGGGTCGCGCGGTTCGCCGCGGTCGCTGCGGCGGTCGCCAGGACGACGAGGGTCGCGACGAGCGCCGCCCCTCCCCACGTCAGCGGTGCGAAGTCGAGCACGGTGGCGACGGGAGTGAGGGTCGCGGCGAGTCCCGCGAGCAGTGCGGTCAGGGCCCACGCGGGGAAGGCGGGGTTGGCGGTCCACGACAGGGCAGGCTGGCTGCGCAGCGTCCAGGCGATGAGGGCGTGCGCGGTGAGCCAGGTCAGCACAGCACCGGTGCGGGCTCCTCGATGCCGGCGCGAGTTCGGTGAGCAGCAGGTAGGCCGGCAGAACCGCGAGGGTGAGCGTGGCCGCGGTGGTGGCGATGGCGGTCACGACGACCCGGTCGAGGAATCGGTTGTCGGCGGGCCGGGGCGGCCGGTGCATCGCCTGGGGCGCCGCCGGTTCGGCGACGAACGCCACCGAGGCACCGAGGTCCATGAAGATCTCCAGCAGGACGATGTGCACGGGTTGGAACGGGATGGGCAGGCCGAGCGCCAGCGCGAGGAGCAGCACGAGCACGAGCGCGACCTTCGCCCCGAGATAGAACGCGACGGCGCGGCGCAGTTGGGCGCTGATGTTGCGGCCCTTGGCGACCGCGGTGACCACGGTCGGGTAGGCGTCGTCGGTGAGGACGACACCGGCGGTGGCGCGGGCGAGTTCGGCACTGCGCCGGCCCAGCACGATGCCGACGTCGGCGGCGGCGAGTGCCGGAGCGTCGTTGGCGCCGTCCCCGGTGACCGCGACAACCTCGCCCCGCTGTTGCAGGGCCTGCACGACCCGGTGCTTGGCGGCCGGGGTGGCTCGGGCGATCACACTGCCGTGCCGGAGGTGGGTGGCCAGCTCGGCGTCGGACAGGACGTCGAGGTCCTGACCGCGCAGCGTGTGACCGGCGGGCAGCCCGGCCTGCGCGGCGACCGCGGCGGCGGTGGCGGGGTGGTCCCCGGTGACCACGATGGTGGCCACGCCCGCGTCGGTGAGCTCGGCGACGGCACCGCGCAGGCCGGGGCGGATCGGATCGGTGAACGCGGCGAGTCCCACGTAGGACAGCTCCCGTTCGACCGTTTCGCGGTCGACCGTTTCCCATTCGGCCGTTTCGCGGTCGGCTGTTTCGTGGTCGAGACGGCGTTGGGCGAACGCGACGACCCGCATCCCACGGCCCGACATCGTGTCGAGTTCGGCGTCGAGCGCGCTGCGGGTGGCGGGGTCGAGGCGGCAGCGGTCCAGCACGGCCTCCGGTGCGCCGGACACCGCCACCACCACACCGTCGCCCGTGGTGTGGGCGCGGGACACGAGCTTGCGGATCGGGTCGAAGGGGAACACCGCCACCTGCCCGCCCTGCCGGACGATGCCGGCCTCGACGGCAGCACGGGCGAGCTGGGTTTCAAGGGGGTCCCGCTGTGCCGCGTCCTCGGACTGGCAGGCCAGCGCGACCTGCAGCACCCGCGTGCGGTCGCCGCGGATCTCGGCGAGTTGCAGCTGGTTCTCGGTGAGGGTGCCGGTCTTGTCGGTGACGACGGTCGTCACCGCGCCGAGGGTCTCCCCTGCCCGCAACCGCCGCAGCAGAACGCCGCGCCGCGCGAGCGCGCGGCCCCCGATCGCGAGCAACACCGTGATCAGGATGGGCAGCTCTTCGGGAACGGTCGCGAACGCGATGGTCAGTCCGGAGAGCAGCATGTCCTGCCAGGGCTGCCCGGTGAGCAGGCCGACGACGGGCACCAGCACGCTCGCCGCGATCGCCACGATCGCCACCGTCCTGGCCAGCTGGGACAGCCCGACCTGCAACGGCGTCGGCGGCTCCTTGGTGTCGGCGACGAGTTTGCCCAGCCGCCCCAGCTGTGTCGTCTCGCCGGTGGCGACCACGACGGCACGCCCCTCACCCGCGAGGACTGCGGTGCCCGCATGCAGCACACCGGAGCGGTCGGCGAGCTCGGTCCGCGCCGGCACCGGATGCTCGGTCTTGCCGACCGGGGCGGCCTCGCCGGTCAGGGTGGACTCGTCGGCCCGCAGTCCGCTTGCCGACAGCACGCGTGCGTCCGCGGGCACGACGTCGCCGGCCTCGACCGCCACGACATCGCCGGGTACGAGGTCGGCGGACGGCACCTCGACGACACCGCCCTCGCGCACCAGCCGCGCGGTCGGGGCGGTCAGCGCCTTCAACGCAGCGATGGCCCGCGCGGCCCGCATCTCGCTGGCCGTCTCCAGCGCCGCGACCACGACAACCACGGACGCGATCGCGATCGCGTCCACCATCTCCCCGAAGACGCCGGACAGCACGGCCACCGCGATCAGCAGCAGTTGCAGCGGTTCGGTGAAGGATTCGGCCAGTTCCTCCCACCACGGTTCCCGTTTCTTGGCCGCAGCGGTGTTCGGGCCGTGGTGGGCGAGACGACGCGCCCGCTCGTCCTCGGGGAGTCCGGTCTTCCCGGTCTCCAGCCGCTCGACCACGTCTCCCGTGGTGAGGGCGTGCCACGCAGGTGGCTGTTCCGCATCGACCACGTCGACGGCGGTGTCTACCTCTCCTGCGCGGGCGCGGGGCATCAGCGGTCCTCGACCGCTCGCAGCCTGCGTTGCGATGCGTCCTCGACGGCAGGTTCGACGGGGGCCTCACGGCTCAGCGCAGCCTGCTCGAAGTCGGCCAGGTCCCGCGCGGCCTGTTCCACCGCGTCGCGCGCAGCCTGCCCACCGGGCGCGTCGAAGTAGTCCCGCGCAGCGATCTTGGCCAGCCAGGACCGGTACCGCTCCAGGTCGGCCTCCGACTCCTCCACCTCGGCGTAGGTCGCTCGTCCGCGCGCCCGCTCGGACTCCAGCTCCTTCCGGAGCTCGGGTAGCCGTTCCAGCATCTCCGCGTACTCGTCGTCGCGGGCGGTGTTGAACTCCGCGATCACGCCCCGCTCCTCGTCGCGGTCGGCGAAACGCATCGTCAGCACGCGCGCACTGCCGCCCTGCTGGCGCACCTTGTCGGCCAGCCGCCGCACCTGCCGCACCACCTCCGGTTCGGCAGGCAACAGGCACACCGACTGCTGCAGGTACAGCGCCCCCAGCGAGCGCAGCTTGCGCCACACGGTCACGCGCAACGTCCCCGCCGCGCCCGCGGTCGACACGCTGACCATCAGCCAGTCCCGGCTGTCAGTTTCGCTCGTCACGACCCAATGTTACGCCCGTAACATCGACGCGCAAGAGTCTCGGGCTCAGCACATAACTGGAAACGTCGTGCGGGCGGCGCTACCGGGCGGGCTCGAACAGCTCCACGGGATTCCCGGACGGGTCCTCCACGAGGATCTGCTTGCCGCCGCGTCCGATCACGACGTCGTTGCGCAGGTGGACACCCGCCTCACGCAACGCCGCCACCTCCGCGTCGAGATCGACGACCTCGAGTTGAATGCGGTTCCAGCCACCCGGCTGCGGGACGCGACCGTCGGGCATGGCTTGCGCGGCACCGCCCGGCCCACTGGGGGCGCTGAGCAACAGCCGCAGCTCGTCCCTGCCGACGATGGCGAACCCCGGCCCCGGATGGAACTCGACGCCGAAACCCAGGTTCCGGGTATAGAAATCGACGGCGGAGGCGACGTCGTCGACGATGTAGCGAACCTTCACCGTTGCCATGGATCCTCCTGCTTCCAGGCGGTCCTCGAGGGGTGGGACATCCCCCGACGGACGCTCCCCATCTTGGAGTGCCCCCGGCGGGAACAGCAAAGGATGGAAACAGGCCGGTGGAACCGCAGGACTCGCGGTGTCACAGGAGCTTGGCCGGGGTGATGGGCAGGTCGCGGAGGCGTTTGCCCGTCGCGTTGTGGATGGCGTTGGCGACCGCCGCCGCGACGCCGGTGATGCCCACCTCGCCGATGCCGAGCAGGCCCAGCGGCATGGTCGGGTCCGCCTCGTCGAGGTAGGCGATGTCGATCGGCGGGATGTCGGCGTGGACGGGCACGTGGTAGCCCGACAGGCTCGGGTTCATGATCCGGCCGCTGCGCGGGTCCACGTGCGCCTCTTCGGTGAGCGCCATCCCGATGCCCATGACGATCCCGCCACGGAGCTGGCTGACCGCGGTCTTGCGGTTCATGACACGGCCGACGTCGAAGGCGCCCGTCCACCGGGAGACGCGCACCTCGCCGGTGTCGGCATCGACCCGGACCTCGCAGAAGTGCGCGCCACACGCGGCCTTCTGCCATCTGCGCATGTCGCGCATCGTCCTCGCCATGAACCGCGCCTGGCCCACCGCCTTGCCGATCCTGGTGTCCGAGCCGACCGCCGCCTCGATGTAGGGAACCTTCGCGGCGGCGACGACCTCGGCCGGCGTTCGGCCCTCTGTGCCCGAACGCCGCGCCAACGTGTCGAGCCGCCGCGTGAGCTTCCGGCACACCGCGAGCACGCTGGCCGCGACACTCGAGGTCTGCATCGAGCCGCCCGCCATCGCTCCCTCGGGCAGCGCCGAGTCGCCGTACTCGACGTGCACCGCGTCGAACGGCACGCCGAGCGCGTCGGCCGCGATCTGCGCCTGCACGGTCGCCGCGCCGACGCCGATCTCGTGTAGTCCACTGCGGACGGTCACGCTGCCGTCGGCGGCGAGCCGTACGGTCACGTTCGCCGTGAGACGCAGTTGCGGGTGGTACGCCGTCGCCACGCCCGTGCCGACGAGCCAGCGGCCGTCGCGTGTCGTGCCGGGCTCCGGCGAGCGGTCGGCCCAGCCGAAGCGCCGCGCACCCAGCTCGTAGGCCTCACGCAGCATCCGGTGCGAGAACTTCTTGCCGTCGATGGGGTTTCGCTCGGGCTCGTTGCGCATGCGCAGCTCGATCGGGTCGGCGCCCAGCTCATACGCGAGCTCGTCGATCGCCGACTCGAGTGCGAACGACCCGATCGCGTCGCCGGGTGCGCGCAAGGCCGTGTTCGGGATCCAGTCGAGTGTCACCGAGCTCAGTGCGGTGCGGATGTTGGCCACGTCGTAGAGGTGGTTCGCGGGTGTCACGGCGGGTTCCGGCTGACCGCCGACCGGGCTCTTCCTGGTGACAGCGGTGTGTACGAGTGCGGTGAGCTTCCCGTCACGGCCGGCGCCGAGCGCGACCCGCTGAGTCGACGGTGTCCGCGCTCCGACCGTGCGGTAGACGTCCTCGCGGGTGAGTGACAGCCGGACCGGGCGGCCCGTCGCCCGCGCGGCGAGCACCGCGAGGATCACGCCAGGCCAGGCGAACCCCTTGCCGCCGAATCCTCCGCCGACGAACGGCGCCAGCACCCGCACCTTGGCCTCCGGCACCCCGAACCGGAGCGCAAGATGCGTGCGCAGCCACGCCATGTTCTGTGTCGCGTCGTGCACGGTCAGCTCGTCGCCGCGCCACACGGCGGTCGTCGCATGCGGCTCGATCGCGTTGTGGTGGTGCTGCGGCGTCGAGTACTGCGAGTCGACGACGACCGGTGCCGCCGCGAGCGCCGCGTCGGCGTCGCCCTTCTTCGCACCGGTGGGCATGAGCATGTTTCCCTTGTCCAGCACGGCGTTCGGCAGCTCCGCGGAGAAGTCCACCGTGGCGGGAAGACGCTCGTAGGTCACCTCGACGAGCGCGGCCGCCTCGCGTGCGGCGTGGGAATGCTCGGCCACGACGACGGCGACCGGCTGGCCGTCCCAGTGCACCTCGTCGGTGTTGAGGTAGTTGACCTGCGTGCCGGAGATCATCGAGCTCATGTTGACAGGGGAGACGCGCTTCGGCGGGTTGAGCTTCGGCGCATTGTGGTGCGTCAGCACCGCCACCACTCCGGGAAGCGTCTCGGCTGCGGAGGTGTCGATGCGGGTGATCCGGCCACGGCTGACGGTCGCGGTCACCAGTGCCGCGTGGACGAGACCGGCAAGGTCGTGTTCGGCGGCGAAGCGCGCCGCGCCGGTGGTCTTCGCCGGCCCGTCGACGCGGTCGACCGGTGCGCCGACCACGGGCCCACGGGTGGTGTTGTGAGTGCTGGTCATGCGGCGCTCCCGTCTGCGGCATTGTCCCGAAGCTCGCGCAGGGTCGCCACGATCGTGCGGCGTGCGAGCTCGACCTTGAACGCGTTGTCGTGTTGTGGGCTGGCCGCGGCGAGCTCGGACTCGGCGGCGCGGGCGAAGGTCTCCTCGGTGGCGGGTGCGCCGACGAGCAGTCGCTCGGCCTCGGCGGCACGCCACGGGAGTGGCGCCACGCCACCGAGCGCGACGCGAGCGTCGGCGACGGTGCCGCCGTCGAGGCGCAGCGCGGCGGCGACGGAGACGAGCGCGAACGCGTACGAAGCCCGGTCTCGCACCTTGCGGTAACGGGACCGCGGGGTCACGTCGGTAGCGGGCAGCTCGACGGCGGTGATCAGCTCGTCGCGCTCGAGCACGGTCTCGACATGCGGCGTGTCGCCCGGCAGCCGGTACAGCTCCACCACGGGCACACGCCGCGCGCCCCGCGTGCTCTCCACCTCGACGACGGCGTCGAGCGCCGCGAGCGCGACGGCCATGTCCGAGGGGTGCGTCGCGACGCAGTGCTCGCTCACCCCGAGGATCGCCGCGTCGCGCGTGATGCCGCCCAGCGCGCCGCAGCCGCTGCCCGGCTCGCGCTTCGCGCACGGCGACGCGGTGTCGTAGAAGTACGGACATCGCGTGCGCTGCAACAGGTTCCCGCCGACGGTCGCCATGTTGCGCAGCTGCGCCGACGCGCCGTTGAGCACTGCCTGCGAGAGCACGGGGTAGCGCGTACGAACGAGCGGGTGCGCGGCGAGCGCGCTGTTGCGCACGCCGGCTCCGACGCGGACACCGCCGCCGGGCAACTCGTCGACGGCGGTCAGCGGCAGCCGGGTGACGTCGACGACCACGTCCGGCCGCTCGACGTTCTCGCGCATGAGGTCCACGAGGTTCGTGCCGCCGCCGAGGAACTTCGCGCCCGGCCTCTCGGCG
This sequence comes from Saccharomonospora sp. CUA-673, assembly GCF_001942305.1. GTDB lineage: Bacteria > Actinomycetota > Actinomycetes > Mycobacteriales > Pseudonocardiaceae > Prauserella. The sequence continues at coordinate 99,581 of NZ_MKKE01000001.1, forward strand.
ACGGTGCGCAGCGCGGTGGTGACGTCCGTGGCCGTCACGTAGTCGAACGTTCTCATCGCACGACCTCCGCGACCGCCTCGACGACCCCGTTGTAGGCGCCGCAGCGGCAGATGTTGCCGCTCATCCGTTCCCGGATCTCCTCGTCGGTCAGCTCCTCGCCCTCGGCCGGCGGGTCCTCGGTGACGGCGCTGGGGATGCCCTCCTTGTGCTCGGCGAGCATCCCGATCGCCGAGCAGATCTGGCCGGAGGTGCAGTAGCCGCACTGGAACCCGTCGTGACGGACGAAGGCCTCCTGCAGCGGATGATCGACGCCTTCGATCGTCGTGATCTCGCGGTCGGCGTACTGCACGGCGAGCGCGAGGCAGGCGTTGATCCGCTCGCCGTCGGCGAGCACCGTGCACGCGCCGCACGCGCCCTGGTCGCAGCCCTTCTTCGTACCGGGCAGCCCGAGGTGCTCGCGCAGGGCGTCGAGCAGGCTGACCTGCGGGGGGATGTCGAGCCGTCGGTCGGCCCCGTTGACGCGCAAGCGCACCTCGGCCATCGCGGTCTCCTTCGTCGTGGTGGATGTACCGCAAAGTTAACAGAACGCTGTACCGTTAACAAGAGTACGGCGTTCCTCTAACTGGTTACCTATACTCCGCTGAGACATGACTCAGGAAACGTTCGTACGGGCAAGGCGTCCGGAACAGAAGCGGCAGCGCCGCGAGGCGATCCTCGCGGCGGCGGAGGAGCTCGCGCTCGAACGCGGTGTGCGCGACGTCAGCCTCGGCGACATCGCCAAACGGGTGGGCTTCGCGAAGTCGAACGTGGTGCGTTACTTCGGCACCCGCGAGGAGATCTACCTCGAGCTCTCGCTGGTCCACGGACGGCAATGGGTCGACGAGGTCAAGCGGCGGCTCCCGCGCGAGGGGATCGTCGACGCGCTCGTCGAGCCGCTCGGCGAAAGACCACTGCTGTGCGACCTGATCAGCCAGGGCGGCACGTCGCTCGAGCACAACGTCGGGGTGGAGGCGGCGGCGGAGTTCAAACGCACCATGCATGGGCTGACCGCCGAGCTGGCGGTGGCGATCGCGGAGTGCTCCGCCGAGCTCACCGACGCCGAGGCGAGCGAGGTGGTCACGGCGGCGGCCGCGTTCGCGATGGCGTTCTACCCGGCCGCGAACCCGCCGCCGACACTGCGCGAGGCCTACGACCGCCATCCCGAGCTGGCCGGAATGCAGGTGGAGTTCGTGCCCGCGACGAAGCGGGCGGTAGCCGCACTCCTCGCGGGTATTCCGACGTTGCGGTGAACGCCGGAAGACGCCCCACCGGTGCACGTCCTTGGAGTGCCCCCGACGGGATTCGAACCCGCACTTGATCGATTTTAAGTCGACTGCCTCTGCCGGTTGGGCTACGGGGGCTCCTGCAGCTTATGCCCCTCGGCTCCCCGATCGTGGCCACCCCGGTAACGAAACCGCAGGTACGGAGGTCACGAAAATGAAAACCGGCCCCACACCCCGATTGCATGGTGGTGCGGGGCCGGTCTCCCGGCGGAGTTGTTCGCGGGTCAGGACTTGGACGCGCGGGTGAACTCTTCCTTCGGGTTGTTGATCTGCCCGAGGGCGATGGTTTCGCGGCGGAACAGACCGCCGAGCGCCCAGTCGAGGAGGATGCGGACCTTGCGGTTGAAGGTCGGCATCGCCTTGACGTGGTAGGCCCGGTGGAACAGCCACGCGGGGAAGCCCTTGATCTTCATGTTCATCGCGTCGGCGACGCCCTTGTGCAGGCCGAGACCGGCGACCGCGCCGAGGTTCTTGTGGTAGTAGTCCGTCGGCTTGCCACTACGCAGCGAGGCGATGATGTTCTTCGACAGGTGCCTGGCCTGCCGCACCGCGTGCTGCGCGTTCGGCGGGCACGTCGCCGTCGGGTCCTCCTCGGTCCGCGACAGGTCCGGCACGGCCGCGACGTCACCGGCGGTCCACACGTCCGAGTGCCCCACGACGTTCAACGCCGCCGTCGCCTCGAGCCGGCCCCGCTTGTCGATGGGCAGGTCGGACTGCGCGACGACCGGGTTGGCCTTCACGCCGGCCGTCCAGATGATGGTGTCGCTGTCGAACTCGGTGCCGTCGGACAGCACGACCCGGCCGTTCTCGAACGACTTCGCCGCCGTCGACAGGTACACCTCGATGCCACGCTTCTCGAGCTGCTCGACCGTCCACACGCCGAGGGTGTCGCGCACCTCCGGCAGGATCCGGCCGGCCGCCTCGACGAGCACCCACCGGACGTCCTCCGGATCGATGTTCGGGTAGTAGCGCGTGGCGAACCGGGTCATGTCCTCGAGCTCGGCGAGTGCCTCGATGCCGGCGAACCCGCCGCCGACGACGGTGAACGTCAGCAACCGCTTGCGCAGGTCGGGGTCCAGCGTGCTGGAGGCCTCGTCGAGCTTGGTCATCACGTGGTTGCGCAGGTAGATGGCCTCGCCGACGGTCTTGATGCCAATGCCCTGCTCGGCCAGACCGGGGATCGGCAGCAGCCGCGGCACGGAGCCGAGCGCGACGATGAGGACGTCGTAGCCCAGCTGCTCGATGTGCCCGTCGGCGGCCTCGACCGTCACGGTCTTGCGCTCGTTCTCGATCTTGTTCACCCGGGCGGTGAGGACGTGGCAGCGTCGGAGCACCCGGCGCAACGGAACCACGACATGCCGGGGCTCGATGGACCCGGCAGCCGCCTCCGGAAGGAACGGCTGATAGGTCATGTGCGGTTGCGGATCGACGATCGTCACGGACGCCTCGTTGGCGCGGAGCTTCTTCTGAAGACCCAGCGCCGTGTAGAGGCCGACGTACCCACCGCCGAGAATGAGGATCCTCGTCGGTTCCGACTTGACTGCCATGAGTTCAGTTTCCCACTAACCGGCAACCCCCACCCACCGGGCCAGCCAGGTGTGATCGGTGTCGCCGACTTCTCGCAAACGATTCAGTTGACAACGACTTCACAGCGTCCTACCCCGTACGCAGTCCAAACGCAACACCTGTCGCCGACATTCGGCTGATTACTCACACCTTCGCCGACCCGATGAGGTCAGCGTTGACATGCAGCCGCACGGCTGCGTATCTTAGGCAGCCAAACGGTTACCTTTTCCTGATTGCGATCACGCCCCATGGACCCGGTCTTCAAGGCGTTGGCCGACCCCAGCAGGCGCCGCCTGCTCGACCGCCTCAACGCCCACAACGGACAGCGCCTGCGCGAACTGTGCGAGGGCCTCGACATGGCGCGCCAATCCGTGAGCAAACACCTCGCCGTACTCGAGGACGCCGGGCTCGTCACGACCGTCCGGCACGGCAGGGAGAAGCTCCACTACCTCGACGCCGCACCGATCAACGCGATCGCCGACCGCTGGCTCAGCCGCTACGACCGCCGGCGCGCCGAGGCGCTCGCCGACCTCACCCGCGCATTGGAGGCATCACCGATGAGCAACGACGATTTCGTCTACACGACCTTCATCAGGACCACGCCCGAACAGTTGTGGCGCGCCCTCACCGATCCGGCGTTCACGCGCCGCTACTGGGGAATCGAGTTCGACACCGACTGGCAGCCGGGTTCGCCCATGGTCTGGGAGGAGCACGGGAACCGCACTGTCGACCCGGAACAACGCGTCCTCGAGGCCGAGCCGTACCGCAAGCTCTCCTACACGTGGCACACGCCCACGGAGGAATGGGCGGCCGGCGCCGGCATCGACGCCGACACACTGGCCACCCTCGTCGCCGAACGCCGGTCGAAGGTCACGTTCGAGATCGAGCCGCTGGGCGACCTGGTCAAGCTCACCGTCGTGCACGACGACTTCCCCGAGGGCAGCACGATGCAGCAGATGGTGAGCAACGGCTGGCCGCATCTGCTGTCGGATCTGAAAACGCTGCTCGAGACCGGCGAGACCCTGCCCGCCGTCCCCGCTGACGCGCGCGGGGTTGAGGTGAGGGCCCCGGATCCCGCCGGCGACGCGAGATGCCAACACGGCGACGCGAGTTGCTGACACGCCCGCGTGAATTGCTGACACGGCGACGTGGGGTGCTGACACGGCGACGGGTTACGGGAGGTCGGCCAGGTGTCTTGCCTGGTTCAGGACGTCGCGCAGCATGGCCGGGGTGAGACGTCCGGTGAAGGTGTTCTGCTGGCTCACGTGGTAGCAGCCGACCACGTGCAGGGGCGCCGGGCCGGCGAGTTCGACGTGCGCGGCGTGGCCGAACGCCGGGCGTGGGCGCGGCACCTCCCAGCCCGCCCGCGCGAGGATCGGCAACAACGCCTGCCAGCCGAAACCGCCGAGCACCACGATCGCGCGCATCGTCGGCGCGAGCAGGTCGAGCTCCTCGGCCAGCCAGCCGCCGCACGTGTCGCGTTCGGCCGGCGTGGGTTTGTTGGCGGGCGGCGCGCAGTGCACCGGCGAGGTGATGCGCGTGCCGTGCAGCGTCAACCCGTCGTCGGCGTGGGTCGAGGTCGGCTGCGAGGCCAGGCCGACGTCGTACAGCGCCCGGTACAGCACGTCGCCGGAGCGGTCGCCGGTGAACATCCGGCCCGTGCGGTTGGCGCCGTGCGCGGCGGGCGCCAGTCCGACGATCACCAGCCGCGCGTCGGTGGGCCCGAACCCGGGCACGGGCCTGCCCCAGTACGTCTCGTCGGCGTACGCGGCACGTTTGGTCGCCGCGACGTGCTCCCGCCACTCCACGAGCCGCGGGCACGCACGGCAGTCGATCAGCTCCCGGTCGAGGTCAGCGAGTGTGCGCACCACGCGGCACAGTCTCCCGCGCCAGGCGTTCCACCGCGTCGGCGGCACGCTCGACACCGCCCTGCGCGCGCACCTCGGCGCGCAGCTCCCGCGCCCGGCCGGTCTTGCCGGTCGCCTCGTCGACGGCCGCGCGCAGGGTCGCAGCGTCCCACGGCTCCGCGGGCAGCACCCCGGCGCCGACCGCGACGAGCGTGTCGGCGTTCAGCGGCTGGTCGACGGCCTGCGGCAGCAGCACGGTCGGCACGCCGAACCACAGCGACTCGGCGGCGCTGCCCATGCCGGCGTGGCTGACGAAGACCGCCGCGTGCTCCAGCACGTCCAGCTGCGGCCGGCTGCGCTCCGCCGTCACCCCGTCCGGCAGCGGGCCCAACGCGGCCGGGTCGACCTTGCCCGTCGCGAGCACCACGCGGTACTCGCCGGACAGCCCGTCGATGCAGGCGCGGTAGATGTCGGGCTGGTCGGTGTAGGCGGTGCCGAGGGCGACGTAGACGAGCGGGCGGTCGTCGCCCGGTTCGGGCGTCCAGCCGGTGCGGCGGGCCGGGTCGACGCACGGGCCGGCGAAGACGTACCGATCGGCCACCCGGTCGGCGTTCGGCTGCAGCACCCGCGGGATCAGCACGACGCACGCGGGCGGCGTCTCGAGGAACTCGTCGGCATCGACGTCCATGCCGTTCTCGTCGAGCCACGCGCGCACGGTCGCGAAGTAGCGCGCACCGGACGCCGACTCCTTCAGCTGCGTCTTGAACTCGGCCATCTCCTCGGCCATGCCCTCCCACGCGACGTACGCGGTGGACAGCTGCACGGCGGGCACGTCCCAGTGGTGCGCGGCGACCCGCCCTGCGAAACCGCCGATGTCGTAGAGCACCGCGTCCGGCCGGTCGAGCTCGCGCAGCACGGGCAGCGCGGTCATCGCGTCGTCGAGGAACACCTGCATCGCCGCGCCGGTGTCCTCGGGCCAGTGTTCGTCGGCCTCCGGCATCACCGATTCGTGGGTGACGACGTCCGCGCCGGTCGCGGCGACGAGGTCGGCCAGCCGCTCGCCGACGACGTAGGTGACGCGGTGCCCGCGGGCGACGAGCTCGGCGATCAGTCCGAGACCCGGGTAGACGTGGCTGGGCGCGGTCACGCCGACCATCACGAGATGCATGCCGGCATCCTGTCAGCGGACGCGGCGAACCGCGCGCCGATTTTCCCGGCGGCCCGGCGGGTGCTCGGCATAGGTTGTAGGCATGCCAGACACGCCTGACACAGTCGACAGCAAGCCCGACCCCGACGGCGCCGCGTCCCCGGCCGAGCCGGTCGACGACCTCGTCACCACGCAGCACTCGATCACCATCAAGCGCCGCAAGCTCGCCTACACGGCGCAGACCGGCCGGGTCGTGCTGCGCAAGGAGGTCCTCACCGACGGCACGTTCGACGGCCACAAGCCGAAGGCCGAGGTGTACGTCACCGCCTACACGCTGGACGGCGCCGATCCGACGACGCGTCCCGTCACGTTCGCCTTCAACGGCGGGCCCGGTTCGTCGAGCATCTGGCTCCACATGGGCGTGCTCGGGCCGCGCCGGGTCGTGTCCGGCGACGTCGACGCGCCCGAACCGCCGCCGTACCGGCTCGTCGACAACCCCGACACGTTGCTGGCGCACAGCGACCTCGTGTTCATCGATCCGGTGTCCACCGGCTACTCCCGCGCCGCAGACGGCGAGAAGCCCGGCGACTACCACGGTTTCAACCCGGACGTGGAGTCCGTCGGCGAGATCATCCGGCTGTGGACCTCGCGCAACCAGCGGTGGTTGTCGCCCAAGTTCGTGGCCGGTGAGTCGTACGGCACGCTGCGCGCGGCCGCGCTCGCCGCGCATCTGCAGAGCCGGCACGGGCTGTACCTGAACGGTCTGCTGCTGATCTCGTCGGTGCTCGACATGGGCACGATCCGGTTCACCGAGGGCAACGACCTTCCCTACAGCCTCTTCGTGCGACGTACGCAGCGATCGCGCACTACCACGGCAAGCACGGCGACCGGGAGCTCGGCGACGTGTTGGCCGAGGCCGAGGAGTTCGCGTCGAACACGTTGCCGTGGGCGTTGCAGCGCGGTGCGCGCCTGGACCCCGACGAGCGCGCCGAGGTCGTCGCCAAGCTGGCCGAGCTGACGGGCCTGTCGGAGTCGTATGTGGACAGGGTGAACCTGCGCATCGAGCACGTGCGGTTCTTCACCGAGCTGCTGCGCGACGAGGGGCTGGTCACCGGCCGCATGGACGGCCGGTTCACCACCTGGGAGCCCGACGGCGGGCGGGAGCACATGAGCGACGACGCGTCGATCTCGCGCATCATCGGCGCCTACTCGGCCGCGTTCAACCACTACGTGCGTGCCGAGCTCGAGTACGTCAGCGACCTGCCGTACGAGATCCTGTCGATCGACGTGAACAAGGCCTGGTCGTACTCGGACTTCGAGGGCCGCGCCGTGTCCGTTGTGGACTCGCTCAGCGGCGCGATGCGCGAGAACCCGCACCTGAAGGTGCACGTCGCACTCGGCCACTACGACGGCGCGACGCCGTACTACGCAGCCGAGCACGTCATCGCCCAGCTCCGCATCCCCGCCGACCTGCAGTCCAATGTGGAAACGGCGTACTACCCCGCCGGGCACATGATGTACGTGCACGACGCCTCGCGGGTCCAGCAAGGCAAGGACCTCGGCGAGTTCGTCAAGTCGGCCTCCAATCGCTGACCCGGTGGCGAGGGCTCGCCACCGGCGACTCGCCACCGGCACTGCACCGTCCGGCGTCACGGCCACGCGCCGCGGCGCCGGACGGCTGCCGTCAGGTGAAGCCGCGCCACCTCACAGCAGTGGTTCTCCGGTGTCCGGCAACGGTCTCCAGACTCGACATGAACGCGGGCCGGTACTGCCCGCCCACTTCCACGCAATCAATCGCACGCCGAAATTGCTTCCTCGGAAGATTCTGTTTTCGTAGATTAAAGCGGCCTCATTGACAGTTCACGTCACAGGTTATTGAATGCGCCGGATCGAATGGGTTTTAATTCCACGTCTACGCGCCGAATAGGTGAAGGGACCCCACCGTGCGCAGTCATGACGCGCTCACCGTCGACGTGCCGGACGCCGCAGCCCCCGCGGCTGCTTGCGTGGCCACACTCGAGGTCGACACGGACGGACCGCACGCGGACACCGCGTGGATCGTGCCCGTGGGACACGCCCCGCGGGAACCGATCGAGTGCTTCGCCGTGCCCGACGCGCGACGTGGGACGAATGGGCCCGAGCCGTCGACGCCGTTCTGGCCGAGACCGGATGGACACGCACCGGACGGTTCGTGCGCAGCGGGCCGACGGTGACCGCACGTCTCGTGCGCACCGCCACCGCGACGCCCGAGCACGGTGTCGCCTCTCGACGCCGGGTTGTCCAGCGCTGACGTAGGACTCACGACGCCGACACCACGAGCGGGAGGAGAACTGTGAACCCCGACTACCAGGCTGCTGTGCGGACGATCCGGGAGCTGTGCCGCACACCGGCCGCCGTCGATTCCCTCGCGAGTATCCAGCAGGACGCGACACCGCCGACGATCGTCGTGTGCCTCGACACCGAGACGTACGGCTCGGCGATCGAGCGTGCCCGACTCCACGATCCGCCGGTGGTGCTGGTGATGTACCGCCCGGGAAGTGGCCGCGTCTGCGCCATCCGCCCCGACGATCTGACCGGCGACGAACGGCCGGATTTCTGGAACGACCCCCTGGCGGCGATCATCGCCTCGGGCTGGGTGGCGGTGGCCGACCTGCCGCCGACCGAGTTCGACGACAGCGTCCTGACGACGTAGCTGGACTCGCAACAGCTCAGCTGCCGTCCAGGCGCCGGATCACGCGGGCCGGATTGCCCGCGGCGAACGTGTGGTCGGGCACGTCCCGCACGACGACACTGCCCGCACCGATCACCGTGTTCTCACCGATCGTCACGCCGGGGCAGACGATCACACCACCGCCGAGCCAGGTGTTCTCGCCGATGGTGATGGGCGCGGGCCGTTCCCAGCCGGCACGTCGTCGCTCGTGGTCCTCCATCGGATGCAACGCCGTGAGCAGCTGTGCACGCGGCCCTATCCGAACGTCCTCGGCAACCGTGATGGGCGCGTCGTCCATGAAGATCGCATCGCTGTTGACGAAGGCGTTCGCACCGAGCCGGATCTGCGTCCCGTAGCTGCACCGGAACGGCGGCTCGACCACGGCGCCCGCGCGAGCGAGGCGACCAGCTCGGTGAGGACGGCACGCCTGAGGGCGTCGTCGGCGGCGTCCGCGGCGTTGAACCGGTCGACGAGCCGGCGGCACCGGCGGCGGTCCTCGACGAGTTCCGGCTCGTCGAGGTACCACTCCCCGCGGAGCATGCGCTCCTTGTGTTCGCCCACGGCCGAGCGTTCAGGCCAGGGAGAGGGCGATGCCGTCGAGGATGTCCTTCTCGCTGACGACGAGGCGGTCCGGGCCGCCGCGCTGGGCGAGTTCGTCGGCGAGCGTCTGCACCACCAGTGCGCCGCCGCCGATGACGTCGACCCGGCCCGGGTGGATCACCGGGTTCGCGGCGCGCGCGTCGTGGTCGGCGGCGAGCAGTTCGGCCGTGACGCGGTCGAGCGTCGCCCGCGTCATGGTCGACAGGTGCGTGGCCTGCGAGTCGTACTCGGGCAGGTTCTGCGCCACCGCCGACAGCGTCGTCACCGTGCCGGCGACGCCGATCCACGTCTGCGCCTTCGCCACGTCGACCACGTCGAACGCCCCGGTCAGCACCTCGCGCGCGAGCCCGCGTGCGGCCTCGACGTCGGCGTCGGTCGGCGGGTCGGTCGGCAACGCCCGCTCGGTGATGCGCACACAGCCGATGTCCACCGACTTCGCACCGAGGATCTCCGCCCGCGCGCCGTCCCACGTGCCCAGCACGAGCTCGGTCGACCCGCCGCCGACGTCGGCCACCAGGAACGGGCCGTCGTCCGGGTCCTGCTCGCCGACCGCGCCGGTGAACGACAGCCGCGCCTCCTCGTCACCCGTGATGACCTCGGCCTCCACCCCGAGCACCTCGCGGGTCATCGCGAAGAACTCGTCGCGGTTCTCGGCGTCGCGGGTCGCCGACGTCGCCACCATGCGCACCTGCTCGGCGCCCTTGCGCCGCGCGGCGACCGTGTACGCCGCCAGCGCCTCCCTGGTGCGTTCGAGCGCCTCGGGCGCGAGCCGCCCGGTCGCGTCGACGCCCTGACCGAGTCGCACGACCCGCATCTCCCGATGCAGGTCACGTAGGTCGACGCTGCCGTCGTGGCGGCGGGTCAGCTCGGCGACGAGCAGACGGATCGAGTTGGTTCCACAGTCGATGGCGGCTACGCGGGGCATGCCCCAACACTAATCGACCCTCAGCGCTCCTCGTGGCGAGCCGCCGGGGCCGTCGCCGTGCCCTCGCCGTCCTTCGGCCGGTCGGCAGGCTCCTCGTCCCAGCACTCCTCGGGGTTCTCGACCTCGTCGCCGGGTTCGTCCGAATCCGGCGGGCAGTAACACGGTGGCAGCTCGTCCGAGGTCGCCGATTCGCTCTCGGCACCGTCCTCCTCCGGCCACACGCACCACTCCGGCTCGTTCTCGTCCTCCTCCGGCGGCGTGCCGTCCTCCGGCGGCGTGCCGTCCTCCGGCGGCGTGGTGTCGTCCGGCGGCGTGGTGTCGTCCGGCGGGGTCGTCCCGTCCGGCGGCGGTGTCTCGTCATCCGGGTGCGTGGGGTTCGGGCGGTCGGGCCGGTTCGGGTCGTCGACCGGCGGCCGCGACTGATCGCCACCGCCACCGTTGTTGCCGTTGCCACCGTTACCGGGGCCGTTGCCACCGTTACCGGGGCCGCCGTTGCCGGGCCGTTGCCGCCGTTACCGGGCCGTTGCCGCCGTTGCCACCGTTGCCGGGGCCGCCGGGGCGCTGACCGTCCGGGGAGTTGTGGCCCGGTGCGGCGACGGCGTCCGGGTTCGACGTCTCGGGCGGCGCGGGGCGGGCCGGGGCCGCCACGACCTGCGGCGGTGCGCCGAGCGACACGTCGCTGTCCGGGATGGGCAGCGCGCCGGTGCGGTAGGCCTCGGCCCAGCGGATCACCGTCGCGACGTAGGAGCTCGAGTTGTTGTAGCGGTGCAGTGCGCCGCGCAGCTGGTTGTCGTCGCGCAGGTTCGAGCTGCCCGCGCACAGGTAGCGCCCCGCTGCGAGCGTCGCGTCGTGGATGTTGTTCGGGTCGGCCTGGCCGCTGCCGGTGCCGTCGGCGCCGAACGCCTGCCACGTCGCCGGGATGAACTGCATCGGGCCGACCGCGCGGTCCCACACGGGGTCGCCGTCGAGTCGGCCGCCGTCGGTGTCGCGGATCGCGGCGACGCCCGGGCCGCCGTCGAGCACCGGCCCGAGGATGCGCTCCCTGGTGGTGCCGTCGGCGTCGACGAAACCACCGCGTGCATGGTTCGACTCGATCCGGCCGACGCTCGCCAGCAGGGCCCAGTCGACGCCGCAGTCGGGCGATTCGGCCGCCAACCGGTCGGCGGCCTGACGGTACGCCGCGAGCATGCTGCCCGGGATGCCCAACGGGCCGCCGGCCGCGGGCATGTCGGCGAGAAGAGTCTCGGGTTGGGGCGGTGTCGGCAGGCTTCCGTTGACGGCGACCTGCTCCGTGTCGCCGGCACCCGCGCCTACCGGTTGCCGGTCGGACGGGTCTCGAAGGCCGCGGCCCCCATCGCTCGATAGTCCTGTTCGGACCGATCAGCGAGCAGTGCCGCCGGCGTCACCGCCAGTGCGGCCGCCAAGGCGACCGACGCGACCTTCTCGGAGAACCGGACTCTGCGCGGTCTGTCCACGCGCCCCTCCTCGCACAACCGAACGACCGGTGCCGCCGTGTCACCGTGTCGAGGCCAGAGTGCCCGTTGGGACGCGTGCTCACACGCAAACGCCGATGTTCGCGCGAGATTGATCCGGACGGGCTACCCCTGAGCACCCTGATCGTCGGCGTCGGCATGCCCGGCCGCGCAGGGGCCGTTCGGCCAGCCGAGTTCGGCCAGCAGCTCCAACGTCTCGTCCCCGAAAGGGTTCACACCAGCGCCGCGGGCCAACGTGTGCGCGAGGTGGACGTGCAGACACTTGACCCGGCGCGGCATTCCGCCTGCGCTGACCTCGTGGCCCAACGGGTCGATGGCGTCGCGTTCGGCGAGGTACTGGGTGTGCGCATGCTCGTACGCCGCCGCCAGTTCGGGATCCTGCTCGAGCCGCTCGGTCATCTCGCGCATGACGCCGCGGGCCTCGAGCCCGCCGACGAGGGACGTGAGGTTCGAACAGGTCAGGTAGTAGAGGGTCGGGAACGGCGTGCCGTCCTCGAGCCGCGGACTGGTCTGCACGACGCTCGGATGCCCGCTGGGACACCGCGCGGCGACCGCCCGCAGAGCCCGTGGCGGGCGGCCCAACTGCTCGGCGATGATCGCCTTGTCCGCCTCGGTCACGGGCTCGAAGTCGGTGCTATTCACGCTCGGTCACGCCATCCCACAAGTTCTCGTACCACGCCGCATCACTGTGCGGCTGTTCGTCGCCGCGCAGCGGGCGGCTCTCGTCGCCCCGGTCCCCGGGGAGCTGCACGATGTACGGCGTCTCCCCCGGAGTCACATAACGCAGTCTGCGCTTGGCCTCGGCCTCGACCTGCGCCGGGTCCGACAACTCGGCCTTGCGTTCCTCGAGCTGCTCGACCTGCTGGCGCAACTGCTGCTGCCGGGCCTCCTGCTCGGACACCTCGGCCTGCTGCGACAGGTACGTCCGCAGCGGCACCGCGATCGTGAACGCGAGCGCGCACACCACGATCGCGACGATCGCGGCCCGCCGGGTCGTCGACATACCGAGCACCTTCGCGGCGCCCGCCGTGCGCTTGGCAGCGGCCGAACGGCGCAGGGACGACCTGCGGTCGCCGCTCCGCCTGGTGCGTTGCGGCGACCGCACGTCGCGGGGAGCCGAGCCGCGTGCTCGGCTCCCGCCGCGTCGCGTCCGCGTTCTCCCCCGTTCGGCCACGGTGCGCCTCAGCCCTCCGGCGTGAACCGCGGGAACGCGAGGTCGCCCGAGTAGCGGGCCGCGTCCCCGAGGGTCTCCTCGATGCGGAGCAGCTGGTTGTACTTGGCCACGCGCTCGCTCCGGGCCGGGGCGCCGGTCTTGATCTGGCCGACGCCGGTGGCGACGGCAAGGTCGGCGATCGTCGTGTCCTCGGTCTCGCCGGAACGGTGGCTCATCATCGACTTGTAGCCGTAGGAGGTGGCCAGCGACACCGCGTCGAGCGTCTCCGACAGCGTGCCGATCTGGTTGACCTTCACCAGCAGCGCATTCGCGGCGCGGCGGGAGATGCCCTCCTCGAGCCGGTCCGGGTTGGTGACGAACAGGTCGTCGCCGACGAGCTGCACCTTGTCGCCGAGCTGCTCGGTCAGCGTGACCCAGCCGTCCCAGTCGTCCTCCGACAGCGGGTCCTCGATCGACACCAGGGGGTACGCCGCGGCGAGCTCGGCGTAGTAGGCACTCATGTCCTCGGCGGTGCGCTTCTGGCCCTCGAAGGTGTAGACGCCGTCGGAGTGGAACTCGGTCGCGGCGACGTCGAGTGCCAGCGCGATGTCGCGGCCCGGGGTGTACCCGGCCTTGCCGATCGCCTCGACGATCAGGTCCAGGGCCTCACGGTTGTTCGACAGGCTGGGCGCGAACCCGCCCTCGTCACCGAGGCCCGTACCCAGGCCGCGGGACTTCAGCACCGACTTCAGCGCGTGGTAGGTCTCGGTGCCCCAGCGCAGCGCCTCCCGGAACGACTCCGCGCCGATCGGGGCGATCATGAACTCCTGGATGTCCACGTCGGTGTCGGCGTGCTCACCGCCGTTGAGGATGTTCATCATCGGCACCGGCAGCACGTGCGCGTTCGGACCGCCGAGGTAGCGGAACAGCTCCAGGTCGGCCGAGTCGGCCGCGGCCTTCGCGACGGCCAGCGAGACGCCGAGGATGGCGTTCGCACCCAGCCGGGACTTGTCCGGCGTGCCGTCGAGGTCCAACAGCTTCTGGTCGACGATGCGCTGGTCGACGGCGTCGACGCCCGACAGGTCGGGGCCGATCTCGTCCAGTACGGCGGCCACGGCCCGCTCGACGCCCTTGCCGCCGTAGCGACCGGCGTCGCCGTCCCGCAGCTCCACCGCCTCGTGCTCACCGGTCGACGCACCCGACGGCACCGCGGCACGCGCCAACGTGCCGTCGTCGAGGGCCACCTCCACCTCGACGGTCGGGTTGCCGCGAGAGTCGAGAATCTCGCGCGCGCCTACCTGCTCGATCACGGCCACACTTGCTCCTCACCCGGTTGTGTCGACTTGACGTGCATGCCGACATGCCTGAGACATGACGGCACCCAACGTAGTCGCGTCGAGGGCAGCGTATCGGGCGTCGTAGGTCACCCGTTGGAGGCACGCGCGAGCGCGACGTGCGAAGAGTGACTTTTCCGGCCCACGTGGCGCATGTCTCAGGACTCGGACGCGGGTGCCGGCGTTCCGGGCGCCGTGTCGGTCGTGTCCGAGCCGACGCCGTCGGCTCCGTCGGCGCTCGCGGCGGTGTCTGCGCTGTCGGCACTGTCGGCGGTGCTCGCGGAGTCGGAGTCGCCGCTGCGGATCTGCCGCCAGCCGGCGGGCAGCTCGGCCGTGTCGGAGATGTGCTGCCAGAACGTCCAGCTGTTGCCGCCGATGTCCTGCACCGTGAACAGCCGCGCCCCGTACGGCTGGTCCTGCGGACGGGACACCTCGACCGTCTCGCCGACGGCCTCGCTGACCCGCTCGTACTGCACGTCGACGTCGTCGACGTACACCACGTTGAGCTGGCCGACGGGTCCATCGACCCCCTTGGCCGGCCAGTACTCGTCGCCGACACCCGCCAGGTGGATGTCGGAACCGCCCGCGCTCAACGTCGCCTGGAACACCTCGCCCGCCGCGTCGACGTAACGGACCTTCTCGGTGAACCCGAGGACGCGGGTGAGCCACTCCACCGCCTCGGTGGCGTCCGTGTAGTAAAGGTACGGCGCAATGCCCAGGTACCTCGGGTCATCGCCCTTCATCACTGGGTCGCTCATGGCGCGCAAGTCCACCACACGAATGAGCGCGGCTTGTCGCGCCCCCGCCCACGGCATGTCGGTCCGCGTACTGCGCCACCAGGTTGATCTTCGGCGGCCGGAGGCTGTCAAGGGGTCGATTAGCACGCAGGACGCGGGTACCGTCGCTGAACCATGGGTGAGTCGACGCCATCGAATCCACCTCCGGCAGGGCCCTCGGCCTCGTCCGACCGGCCGCGCCCGATGCCGGTGAAGCCCGTGTCCACGCCTTCCGCCAGGCCGAGGCACTCGTGAAACGGCGTCGCCCGCTCGACGCGCTCCAGGCCCTGCAACCCGTGCTCGAGGCGGAGGCCGACAAGCCCAGCGTCCAGCTCCTCGCCGGCCGCGCCTACTTCCACTCGGCGCAGCTGCGGCGGGCCGAGCACGCCCTGGGCAGGGTGCTCGAACACGATCCGTCCGACCACTACGCACGCTTCGTGCTCGGCAAGACCCTGCAGCGGCTGGGTCGCCTCGCCGAGGCGCTCGGCCAGTTGCGAATGGCCTCGGCGATGCATCCGCAGCCCGAGTACCAGGACGCCATCGGCGAGGTCTCGGCGAGACTGGCGCTGCACGGAACCTGACGGGTCCGAGCGCCCTCAGCGGTCGGCGGGCATCCGCCGGCCGTAGATGTCGGCCCGGGTGGCGACCTCACGGCCGTAGCTCTCGGCCGGGTCCTCGTCGGGTCCGTTCCCGGCGTCCGGTGCCGGGCCGGCTCCGTGGTGGACGCGCACGGCCTCCCACCAGCCGTCCACGCTCGAGAGGTCGCGCCCCTGCCCGCACAGCAGCCGCGCGGCGGTGAGTGCGGCGTCGTCGACGTCCTGCGGGTCGGGCGGCCGGCCGTCCCTGGTCGCCCGGTCGGCCGCGTTCTCCCAGTGCTCGGGCAGGAAGCCGAGCGGGCCGAGTTTGCGGTCCCAGGTGACGTCTCCGTCGAGCAGGCCGTTGTCGGTGTCGGCGACCTCGGCGCGGCCGCGCGTGCCGTCGAGGGGCGGACCGACGATCGGTTCGGCGGGACGTCCGTCGGCGCGGATCGGCGTCCCGGATCCGCCCTCGCCGTGCCGTGTCTCGACGTAGCCGATGGCCGCGAGGGTGCTCCAGGACAGGTGGCAGTCGGGTTCGCCGCCGCGCAGCCACATCTCCGCGCGCCCGTAGGCGGCCGCCGCGCGGGCCGGCACTCCCGTCGCCCGTTCCACCTGCCGGGACCAGTCGTCGAGTTCCTGTTCGTCGGAGACCTGCTTGCGGTCGACCGGCGCCTCGGCGGCCGCGGCCGGCAGCGTGCGGTGGAGCGCCGGAGGCGACTCCTCGGGTGCCGGTTCGCGAGTGCCCGGTTCGGCGGCGGGCTCCTCGTCACGCTCCGTGCCGACGGTGAAGACGAGGATCAACCCGGTCGCGATGAGCGCGAACGTGAGGGCCAACCGCGACCGTGCGGGACCGGGCAGCGGCCACGACCATCCACCACGAGTACCCGGGGTAGCAGACGAAGGGCGTTCGCTCACTCGGTCAGGTTACGGGTGCGGCGTCGGCCAGAACTCCCGCCATCCGTCGGCATCCAGTTCGGCCGGATCGCGGCCCGCCTCGCGGGCCGCCGCCTCCGCCGCCCGCAGCTGCTCGGCGAAGTCCTTCGCGACCGCGCGCAGCGCACCCTCCGGGTCGACGCCCGTGCGCGAGGCGGCCGCGGCGATGCGGAACAACCGCGCGCCCTCGCCCTCCTCCGCGGGCAGCAGGTCGAACGGGACGCCCGCCCGCCCGGTGCGTTGACCGAGTTTGCCGGCGAGCGCGGCCGCGGGCTGTCCCAGCGCGACACCGTCCACAAGCGACTCGCGCTGTTTCTCCCGCTGCTTCAGATCCTCCCAGCGGAGCGCCTGGTGCTCGGGCGAGTCCACCTGCTCCGCGCCGGCGAACAGGTGCGGATGCCGGCCGACCATCTTGTCCACGAGGTTCCGGGCGACGTCGTCGACGTCGAAGGGGTCGCCGTCGTGCTCGGCGGCGACCCTGGCGTGGAACAGCACCTGCAGCAGGACGTCGCCGAGTTCCTCGCGCATGGCGGGACGATCCTGCTGTTCGAGCGCCTCGAGGAGTTCGTAGGTCTCCTCGATCAGGTAGCGGCGCAGCGACTCGTGCGTCTGCGCCCCGTCCCACGGGCAGCCGCCGGGCGAACGCAGGCGGTCCATGACCTCCACCGCCCGCGACAACGGCGGGACCGACGCCTCGATCACGGTGGCACCGGCCGCGATCAGCGCGGCGGCGCCGGGTTCGTGCGCCCCGGAGGCCACGAGCACGACCCCGCTCTGGCGGGTCAGCTCATCCGGATGCGGCGCCGGTTTGGCATCGAGCGCCACGCGGAGCGAATCGGGAAGACCCGGGGCGGCGTAGACGTTCTCGGCGGCGCGCACGACTCCCAACGCCGCGGCAGGGAGGGAATCCGGCAGTGCCGGACTGCAGAGGACTACCGTCGCGGATCGCCAGGTCATGACTGCACGGTACGTGACCGCAGCAGCGTGCCCGTCAACTCGTCCTCGTTCGGAGCCGGCGCGAGCGCCGCCTCGTCCCACACGCCGTACCGCGGATTGAGGCGCACGCCCACGTCCTCCGCAATGGGCTGGAGCATGCGGAGCCCGGCGAAGTACAGGAACTCCGGATTCACCTGCCCCGGCAGCGGTTCCGCCGCACCCGAGACCGTCCGGTCGGACACCAGGCCGACGAGCCACCCGGCCTGCTGCCGGCTCGGCTGGATGACGACGACCGTGCCCTCCTGGGCGCGAACACGGCGGTCGTGGCGAGTTCGGGGTCGCTCTGCAGTGCCTCCGCGAAGTCGAGCTGCTCGTCGACGAGCTGGTGGCCCTCCTGCCGGACCACCTGCTGCGCACGCTCCGGGTCCTGCGCGATGCGCTCACCGAGCGCGGTGGCCTGGTCCTTCGCGCTGTTGCCCGGCTCGTCCTGGGTGATCACCGTGCCGGTGAGCTCCACCGAGAGCCTGCCGACGTACTTCTCCGCCAGCTGCTGGAGCATGACCTGGTCGTAGGCGAGGTCGTGGACCCGCTCCGGGGCCACGCCGGCCGTGCGCGCGATCTCCGCGGCCCCACCGCTGCCCTCGACGAGCTGGTCGATCTCGCCCTCGTTCGGCCGCAGCCCCTCCCGCTGGACGGCGATCTCGGTCAGCTCGTGCACGATCCGTCCGCGCACCACCTCGCGCGCGTGCAGATCGAGCTTGCGCTGCCCCTGTGCCTCCCGCACCTGCGGCACGTTGTCGAGCAACCAGTCGACCTCCTGCTGCACGCCGTCGAGCGGCACGGAGCGCTCGCCGACGATCGCGGCGGAGGTGACCTGACTGGGCCCGGTGCCGCACCCGGCCAGAACGGCGATGGCGGCAGCGGCGGTGAACAACGCGGCGGGACGACGCATGATCCGGATCACAGACCGTACCTTCGCACACACCCCGCCGCCCTGTACAACGATCACACCGGTACGTCGATCAGACCGTCGCGGGCTGCTGCGTCATCGACGTCAGCAGGTTGTGACACCAGTCGATGAGCGCCTCGTCCCGCAACGGCGGTGCGCCGATCCGGCCACCGGCCGGCCCCTCGGTGGGTTTCGGCACCGACACCGTGTGCGTGACGGCCTTGTACGTCGCCTTGGGGTACAGCCGCTTGAGCCGCACCAGCTGCGAATCGGCCAACGGCATCGGGGTGAAGCGGATGGTGTTGCCCTGCACGGTCACCTCGGTCACGCCCGCCCTGCGGCACGCCTGGCGGAACGCCGCGACAGCCAACAGCCGCCGCACCGGTTCCGGCGGTTGGCCGTAGCGGTCCACCAGCTCCTCGAGCACACCGTCCAGTTCGGACTGATCGGTGGCCGCCGCGATCTTCCGGTACGCCTCGAGGCGCAGTCGTTCGCCCGGTACGTAGTCGTGCGGCAGGTGCGCGTCGACCGGAAGGTCCACCCGCACCTCGGTCGGCGCCTCGTCCTCGACGGGCTCGGCGCCCGCGCTCCGGCGGAACACGTCGACGGCCTCGCCCACCAGCCGGACGTACAGGTCGAAGCCCACGCCCGCGATGTGCCCGGACTGTTCCTCGCCGAGGATGTTGCCCGCGCCGCGGATCTCCAGGTCCTTCATCGCCACCGCCATCCCGGCGCCGAGTTCGGTGTTCTGCGCGATCGTCGCGAGCCGGTCGTGCGCCGTCTCGGTCAACGGTTTCTCCGGCGGATACAGGAAGTAGGCGTACCCGCGCTCGCGCCCGCGACCCACGCGCCCGCGCAACTGGTGCAGCTGGGCGAGGCCGAGCATGTCGCCGCGTTCGACGATGAGCGTGTTGGCGTTGGAGATGTCCAGACCGGTCTCGACGATCGTCGTGCACACGAGCACGTCGAAGTCGCGCCCCCAGAACCCCTCGATGATCTGCTCGAGCCGGTGCTCGGGCATCTGGCCGTGGGCGGTGACGACCCGCGCCTCGGGCACCAGTTCCCGCAGCCGCTTGGCCGCCTTCTCGATCGACGACACCCGGTTGTGCACGAAGAAGACCTGCCCGTCGCGCAACAACTCGCGGCGCAGCGCCGCCGCGACCTGCTTGTCGTCGTAGGAGCCGACGTAGGTCAGGATCGGGTGTCGATCCTCGGGCGGGGTGAGGATCGTCGACATCTCGCGGATGCCCGCCATGCTCATCTCGAGCGTGCGCGGGATGGGCGTCGCCGACATCGTCAACACGTCGACGTGCGTGCGCAGCGCCTTGATGTGCTCCTTGTGCTCGACGCCGAACCGCTGCTCCTCGTCGACGATGACGAGACCGAGATCCTTGTAGCGCACCCCGGTCTGCAACAGCCGGTGCGTGCCGATCACGATGTCGACCTCGCCCGCGGCCAGTTCCGCCAACGTCTTGTCGGCGTCGGCCTGCTCGGTGAACCGCGACATCCCGCGGATCGTCACCGGGAACGCGCTCATCCGCTCGGTGAAGGTGTTCAGGTGCTGCTGCGCGAGCAGTGTCGTCGGCACGAGCACCACGACCTGCTTGCCGTCCTGGACCGCCTTGAACGCGGCGCGCACCGCGATCTCGGTCTTGCCGTAGCCGACGTCGCCGCAGATCACCCGGTCCATCGGGACGCTGCGTTCCATGTCGGCCTTGACCTCGTCGATGGCCGCGAGCTGATCGTTGGTCTCCACGAACGGGAACGCGTCCTCGAGTTCGCGCTGCCACGGGGTGTCCGGTCCGAACGCGTGCCCGGGCGCCGCCTGCCGGGCGGCGTAGAGCTGCACCAGTTCGGCGGCGATCTCCTTGACGGCCTTGCGCGCCTTGGCCTTCGTGTTCTTCCAGTCCGAGCCGCCGAGTTTGTTCAGCGTCGGCAGCTCGCCGCCGACGTACCGCGACACCTCGTCGAGCTGATCGGTCGGCACGAACAGCCGGTCGCCGGGGTGGCCGCGCTTCGAGGCCGCGTACTCGAGCACCAGGTACTCACGGGTGGCGCCGCCGATGGTGCGCTGCACCATCTCGACGAACTTGCCGATGCCGTGCTGATCGTGGACCACGTAGTCGCCGGCCTTCAGCGCCAACGGGTCCACGGCGTTGCGCCGCCGCGACGGCATCTTCGTGTTCAGATCGCGCCCGGACCGGGCGACACTCGCACCGCGGCCGGTGATGTCGGACTCGCTGAGCACCACCAACGCGCTCCCCGGAGCGACGAACCCGTCGGTGATCGCACCGCACGTGACGGTGACGACCCCGGGCTTCGGCTGCTCGGCGAGACTGTCCACATAGGTCGCAGGCACCTCGCCGGACGACAGCTGCTCGACGGCGCGCTGCGCGGTGCCGCTGCCGGCGACGACCACCACGGCCGCGCCGCCCGCCGCGGTGTGCGCGCGCAGATCGGTGACGACCTTGTCCAGTTCGCCGTGATACCCGGGGACGCCGTCGATGCCGACGTGCACCACGTCGTCCTCGCTCGTCAGCTGCGACAACGTCCACCAGCAACGACCGGAATCGGTGGCATGCGTACGGATCTCGCCGAGTCCGCGGTACGCCGAGGCGCCGAGGTCGATCGGGGCGCGGCCGCCGTCGGCCGCCGTCGTCCACGACGCCTCGAGGAACTCCTGGCCCGTGCGCACCAGATCGGCGGCCCGCGCGCGGATCTTCTCCGGATCGCTCAGCACGATGTGCGTGCCCTCGGGCATCGCGTCGGTGAGCAGTTCCAGCTCGCCGTCGCACAGGACCGGGATCAACGCCTCCATGCCCTCGGACGGGATGCCGCCGGCAAGCTTGGTGAGGATCTCGGCGAGCTGCGCGTCCGCGGCGTGCTCCTCGGCGAGCTCGGCCGCCCTCGCCTTGACGTCGTCGGTGAGCAGCAGTTCCCGGCACGGCGGGGCGGTGGCCTGGCCGACCTCCGACTCCTCGCCCGGCAGCGAACGCTGGTCCGACACCGAGAACGTGCGGATCTCGCTGACCTCGTCGCCCCAGAACTCGATCCGGTGCGGATGGTCGTCGGTGGGGGCGAACACGTCGAGGATGCCGCCTCGCACCGCGAACTCGCCGCGCTTCTCGACCATGTCGACGCGCGTGTAGGCCAGTTCCACCAGCCGCTCGAGCACGCCCTCGAAGTCCTGCTCCTCCCCGACCCGCAGGTCGACGGGCGCCAACGAGCCCAGACCGGGTGCGAGCGGCTGGATCAGGCTCCGCACGGTCGACACCACGACCCGCAGACCGTCCTGGTTCGGCCGGGCCAACCGGTGCAGCACCGACAGTCGCTTGCCGACGGTGTCGGCCCGCGGCGAGAGCCGTTCGTGCGGCAACGTCTCCCACGACGGGAAATCCGTCACCACGTCCTCGCCGAGCAGGCTGCCCAGCGCGGCCGTCAGCTCCTCGGCCTCACGGCCGGTCGCGGTGACCGCCAGTACCGGCCTGCCCGCGCCCTCGTCGGAGGCCAGCGCGCCGAGCACGAGCTGCCGGGTCGCGGGGGCACCGTCGAGATCGACGAGCGGTGCGCCGGCACGCTCGGCGACCGCACGCAGCGCGGGATCGGGCAGGACGGCCGACAGGAGGCCGGCCAACATCGGCTGGGACACGGGAAGACTCCCCCTGTACGGGAACGCACGGACAGACCCGTGCCCGGGAAAATGTGGGCACAGGTCCGGTGGGTGCTCGAGCTTGTGGGTTGTGCGTCCAGCCTACGTCGTGGCCGGCCGGTCTCACTCGGCGACGCGCAACTTCGGCTTGTGCTCCAGGTGCGACAGGCCGTTCCACGCGAGGTTCACCAGATGCGCGGCGACCTCGTCGCGCTTGGGCTTGTGCGCGTCGAGCCACCACTGTCCGGTCAACGCGACCATGCCGACCAGCGCCTGCGCGTACAGCGGGGCCAGCTTGCCGTCGTAGCCGCGCGCCGAGAACTCCTCGCCGAAGATGTGTTCGACCTGGCTGGCGATGTCATTGAGCAGCGTGGAGAACGTTCCCGTCGAACTGGCCACCGGCGAGTCGCGCACGAGGATCCGGAAACCCTCGTGCGACTCGTCGACATAGCTCAGCAACGCGATCGCGGCCTGCTCGAGCATCACCCGCGGATGTCCGCCGTGGAGGCTGGAGACCATGCGGTCGAGGATCGTCTGCGCCTCCCGGTCGACGACGACCGCGTAGACGCCTTCCTTACCGCCGAAATGCTCGTACACGACCGGTTTCGACACGTTCGCGCGGCGGGCGATCTCCTCGACGGACGTGCCGTCGTACCCCTTCTCCGCGAAGAGCGTGCGAGCCACGTTCAGCAGCTGCTGCCGGCGCTCGGTACCCGTCATCCTCACTCGCGCCATCCCGGAAGCCCCCGGAGCTCCGCCGACCCCGGGGCGCCGGCTGCGTCACCCTGAGCGTTCGCCGCAGCCGCCGCTTCCCGCTTGGCGCGCCTTCGACCTGCCATTTACCGAACCGTACAGGCAACCCGACGCGCTCACGCGGCCGAGAGCTTCTCCAGTCGCTTGGCTGTGGGCCAGCGCACCTTGTGGGCCCAACCGAGCTTCTCGAACGCCCAGATCACGCGGGCCGAGATGTCGATCTGCCCCCGCTTGACGCCGTGCCGGGCGGACGTCGGGTCGGCGTGGTGCAGGTTGTGCCACGACTCGCCGAACGAGGCGATGGCCAGCGGCCAGAAGTTGGCCGAACGGTCGCGCGCGGTGAACGGCCGCTCGCCGAGCATGTGACAGATCGAGTTGACCGACCACGTCACGTGGTGCAGCACGCACACGCGCACCAGGCCGGCCCAGAAGCAACCGGTCACGAAGCCCCACCACGACCAGGTCACCAGACCGCCGATGATGCCGGGGAGCACGAAGCTCAGCAGCGTCCACAGCCCGAACAGCCGGTCGACCCTGCGGATCGCCTTGTCGTTGAGCAGGTCGGGGGCGAAGCGTTCGTGGTTGCTGTTGTCCCGCTCGAACAGCCAGCCCATGTGCGCGTGCCAGAAGCCCTTGGCCACGGCCAGCGGCGTCGTGCCGAACAGCCACGGCGAGTGCGGGTCGCCCTCACGGTCCGAGAACGCGTGGTGCCTGCGGTGGTCGGCGACCCAGGTGATCACCGGGCCCTGAACCGCGGAGCTGCCCGCGATGGCCAGCAGCACACGCAGCCACGGCTTGGCCTTGAACGAGCCGTGCGTGAAGTAGCGGTGGAAGCCGACGGTGATGCCGAGTCCGGAGAAGGCGTAGAACGCCACGAACAGGCCCACGTCGACCCAGGACAGGCCCCATCCCCATGCGAAGGGGACGGCGGCCACCAGTGCGGCCAGCGGGGCCAGGACACCGAGGTAGACCGCGAACTGGAGGCCGGCGGTGCGTTGTCCGTCGAGGACGGGTTTACGACCGGATCTGGGCGTCTCGTCCGCATCCAGGGTTGCCGTCATGCACGTCTCTTCTTTCCACGAGGACCCTCGCCTCGCCCGCGGCGCCGGCGATGCCGACCGGGCGAGCGTTCGAAGGGTGACCTTACCTACGATACCGTAAGTTACGGTACAGCACGGTTTCCCGGTCTGGGGAGTGAGGAAAACGTCGTGCGCCGGACCTGCCCGCGATCTGCAAGGTGCACTGGATATCCTGACCAGGCGCAATCCGCCGTAGTGTAATTGGCAGCACTTCAGATTTTGGTTCTGACAGTCCAGGTTCGAGCCCTGGCGGCGGAGCAGCTCGCGGCATTCGAGCAGCCCAGGGGGTGTGTGTCCGCTGCACGGCGATGAGCTCCACGCCGGGAAGGCAACGGCAGGCCGGTCGACGGCCGGCCGGAAGGTAGGCCAGACAGAGGCAATGGAGCAGATGGACCAGGGCGCATCCGGCCCGGCACTCGGCGACAAGTCCGACGCCTGGCTGCTCGGCCGCGCTCGGGAGCTGATCGCGAACGTCCAGCGGTGCTCGAAGTCCGAACAGATCGAGATCATCGAGACGCTCGACGGCCTGCTCGACGAGACCCAGCGCCGCGGTGAGCCGCTGCTCGTCGCCCAGATGCTGCGGGCCGCCGCGCTGGCCCGGATCATCTCCGTCAGCAGGGCCGAGGAGGCCGAGCAGCAGCTCGACGAGATGCTCGCCCACACCCGCCGCCACGGCGCGACCCTGCTGCAGGCCGACTGCCACGCGCTGCGCGGCCGCAGGCTGGTGCTGTCCGGTCACGACGACGCCGCGCTGACGGAGATCGCCCGCGCTCTCGCCCTGCTCGACGACCCGCCGTCGCAGGAGCTCGGGCTGGGCAGGCGCGCGTGGGACCGGCTGCTGTCCACCGCGCTCAACGACTGCTGGATCGTGCTCAACCAGCTCGGCGTCTACGAGGCCGCCGAGGAGGTGATCACGCGCGCCCACCAGGCCGTGCGGGACAGCGCCGGGCCGCACGAGATCACGATGCAGCTCATGAACCGCGTGAAGATGCTGCTCGGCTGGGGGCTGCGGCTCGAGCGGATCGGGCGCAGCGAGGAGGCGGGCGAGAAGTTCCGCACCGCGGCCTCGATGGCCATCGCGGTCGAGGCCCCGTTCGCCGAATCGCTGTTCCCCCGCAAGGCCGGGGTCGCGGCCGTGGACCAGGTCGCCTCCCTCGCCGCGGCGCTCGCGTTCGCCGCGCCCAGCGAGGCGCACATCGACCGGCTCCGCCGACTGCGCACGACCCCGTTGTTCCCGTTCGACAAGCCGCTGCTGTCGATCGCGTTGGCCCGCTGCCTCGAATCGATCGGCAACCACGAGGAGGCCTTCGAACTCCTCCTGGGCGACCGCGACGACCTGCCGGACGAGCATTACCAGCCGTCGATCCGCATCGGCGTCATCCACGAGCTGACCCGCTTCGCCGACCGCTACGACCTCGGCGACCCCCGCGCCCAGCTCGCCGACTACGCGGGCGCGCTCGAGGCCGAGCTGTGGTCGATGCGCGAATCGCAGAGCGCCGCGCTCGACACCCGCCGGGAGCACGAACGGCTGTCGGCCATGCACGGCGCGATCACCCAGCAGGCCATGCAGGACCCGCTGACCGGACTGCCGAACCGCCGCGCGCTGGACGAACGCCTGCGCGGCTATGCCTCCTCGTCGGTGAGCGAACCCCTCGCCGTGGCCCTCATCGACCTCGACGGGTTCAAGGGCGTCAACGACCTGCGCTCGCACGCCGACGGCGACGACGTCCTGCGGATCGTCGCCAGCACGCTGCGCGACTCCCTGCGCGGCGACGACATCGTCGCCCGCTACGGCGGCGACGAGTTCGTCGCCCTGCTGCCGGGCGCTCCGCTGGCGGCCGCGACGCAAGCGATGAACCGTGCGGTAACGGCCGTCGACGAACTGCCGCGACATCTGTCACACGGGGTCACCCTGTCGGTCGGGCTCGTCGCGCTCCGGACCGGCGAACGCGCCGAGGAGGTCCTCTCGCGCGCCGACGCCTCGATGTACCAGGCCAAACGCCAAGGCGGGAACCGAATCGCCACCGCCACCCAAATCGGCGACGAGGGACAAACCGCACCGCAGGACGACCCCACGTCCGCCGTCGACGAACCGACGTAGGATCGTTGACCGGTCGAGATTAATCCCCGGTGAATCCAAGGAGTGCCGTGACCGGGCCGTTGAGCACCGTGATCCTCGCCGCGGGCGAGGGCACCCGTATGCGTTCGGACCTTCCCAAGGTGTTGCACCCCCTTGCCGGACGGCCGCTCGTCGAGCACGCGGTCCGCGCGGCGGCGGGGTTGGACCCGGACGAGCTCGTCGTGGTCGTCGGGCACGGCAGACAGGCCGTCGGCACACACCTGGACCGGGTGGCCGAGGTGATCGGCCGGACCGTGAAGACGGCCGTGCAGGAGGAGCAGCGCGGTACCGGACACGCGGTGCGCTGCGCCCTCGACGCGCTGCCCGCGGGCGACACCGGAACGGTGCTGGTCACCTACGGCGACGTGCCGCTGCTCGACAGCGCCACGCTGGCCGAGTTCCTCGCCGCGCACGAACGCGCCGGGCACGCCGTCACGGTGCTGACCGCCGTCGTCGACGACCCGTCCGGCTACGGCCGCATCGTGCGCGACGCCGACGGCGCCGTCACCGGCATCGTCGAGCACAAGGACGCCGACGAGGCCCAGCGCAACATCACCGAGATCAACTCCGGGGTCTACGCCTTCGACGCCGCCGTGCTCACGGACGGGCTCTCGCGCCTGTCGACCGACAACGTGCAGGGCGAGCTGTACCTGACCGACATCCTCGGCATCGCCCGCGGCGACGGACGCGCCGTCGGGGCCCTGCCGGTGTCGGACCCGTGGCAGACCGAGGGCATCAACGACCGGGTGCAGCTCTCGACGCTGGGGGTCGAGCTCAACCGCCGCATCGTGACCCGCTGGCAGCGCGAGGGCGTCACGGTGGTCGACCCGGCCACGACGTGGATCGACCTCGACGTCACGCTCGCCCGCGACGTCGTCGTCGAACCGGGCGTGCAGCTGCGGGGTGCGACGGTCGTCGGCGCCGGCGCGCGGATCGGCCCGGACTCCACGCTGACGGACGTACGCGTGGGCGAACGCGCCAGTGTGGTGCGCACCCACGGCAGCGAGTCGGTCGTCGGCGACGACGCCGCCGTGGGCCCGTTCGCCTACCTGCGTCCGGGCACGCGACTCGGCGACGCGGGCAAGATCGGCACCTTCGTCGAGACCAAGAAGGCCGACATCGGCCGCGGCACGAAGGTGCCGCACCTGACCTACGTCGGCGACGCGACGATCGGCGAGCAGAGCAACATCGGCGCCTCGAGCGTGTTCGTCAACTACGACGGCACGGCCAAGCACCACACCACGATCGGTTCGCATGTCCGCACCGGTTCGGACACGATGTTCGTGGCGCCGGTGCACGTGGGGGACGGCGCCTACAGTGGCGCAGGCACGGTGATCAGGGAGGACGTGCCGCCAGGGGCGCTCGCGGTGTCGGGGACGCCGCAGCGCAACATCGAAGGCTGGGTTCCGCGCCGTAGGCCGGGTACCCCAGCGGCGAAGGCCGCCGAACAGGCCCTCGCCGACCAGGAGGAAACCGACACCGACGGGGAGTCGCAACAATGAGTCCGAAGTCCGGAACACCCCAGAAGAACCTGATGCTCTTCTCGGGGCGTTCACACGTCGAGCTCGCCGAAGAGGTCGCCAAGGCGCTCGACGTGACGATCACCCCGCAGACGGTGCACACGTTCGCGAACGGTGAGATCTACGTCCGCTATCAGGAGTCCGTTCGGGGAACCGACGCGTTCGTCATCCAGAGCTTCTCGCCGCCGATCAACGAATGGCTGATGGAACAGCTGATCATGATCGACGCGCTGAAGCGGGGCAGCGCGAAGCGGATCACCGCGATCGTGCCGTTCTACCCGTACTCGCGACAGGACAAGAAGCACAAGGGCCGTGAGCCGATCTCCGCGCGCCTGGTCGCGGACCTGTACAAGTCGGCGGGCGCCGACCGCATCCTCACGGTCGACCTCCACACGGCGCAGATCCAGGGCTTCTTCGACGGCCCCGTCGACCACCTGCACGGCCAGAACGTGCTCGCCGACTACATCAACGAGCACTACAGCCAGCACGACATCACGGTCGTGTCCCCCGATTCGGGCCGCGTCCGCCTCGCGGAGAAGTGGGCGCAGCAGCTCGGCGACCGGCCGATCGCGTTCATCCACAAGACGCGCGACCCCGACCAGCCGAACCAGGCGGTCGCCAACCGGGTCGTCGGCCACGTCGAGGGCCGGCTGTGCGTGCTGATCGACGACATGATCGACACGGGCGGCACCATCACGAAGGCCGTGGACGCGCTGCTCGAGCAGGGCGCCTCCGACGTCGTCATCGCCACGACGCACGGCATCCTGTCCGACCCGGCGACCGAGCGGCTGTCCAACTCCAAGGCGCGCGAGGTGATCGTCACCAACACGCTGCCGATCCCGGAGGAGAAGCGCTTCCCGACGATGACCGTCCTGTCGATCGCGCCGCTGCTCGCGCGCGCATCCAGGAGGTCTTCGAGGACGGCTCGGTGACGAGCCTGTTCGACGGCAGCGCCTGAGCCTCGACACCCCTCGAACGGGGCCGGCGTGGACATCGGTCCGCGCCGGCCCCGTTCGCTGTCGGTGCCCGGTCCGAACCCCGCGTCTTGCACAGAACCGGCAGGGGGTCAAGAGCGCCACGAGACGCTGCATTACACTGGGCGAGTTGTCTCGGCGAGGCGGGACCGGAGGGACTCTCCGGTCACCGACGTGATCGACGCGGCGGCTTGAGAAGGCCCCCGTGTGCGCACGTCGTGGTACTCGCCGCCGGACAGCCACAAGAGACCAGGAGCTGGCCCGCCAGCAACGCTCGACCAGAAGAACCGCCCCATTCCACCAGGGCCCCACCGCGAGGAGTGCATCACCGTGTCCGAGGTACGCCTGTCCGTCGAACCCCGTACCGAGTTCGGCAAGGGAGCGGCCCGCCGCACCCGCCGCGCCGGCAAGATCCCCGCGGTGCTGTACGGCCACGGCGAGGATCCCAAGCACCTCGCGCTGCCGGCCGTCGACTTCGCCCGCGTCGTCCGTGAGAACGGCCAGAACGCCGTCATCACGCTCGACGTCGCCGGTGCGACCAAGAAGTCGACCGACCTGGCGCTGACGAAGACCATCACGGTCCACCCGCTGAAGAACTACATCGAGCACGTCGACCTGCTGGTCGTGCGGCGCGGCGAGAAGGTCACCGTCGACGTCCCGATCGTGCTCACCGGCACCGCCCGCCCGGGCACCCTGGTCAACCAGGACGTCGACACCATCCAGATCGAGGTCGAGGCGACCCACATCCCGGAGCAGTTCGAGGTCGACATCGAGGGCACCGAGGCCGGTCACACGGTCGTCGCCTCGGAGGTCACGCTGCCCCGCGGCGCCGAGCTGGTCTCCGAAGCCGAGACCCTGATCGTCGCCGTGAACGAGGCGCCGACCGAGGAGGCCATGGAGGCCGACGTCGACGCCGAGGGCGCCGGTGTGGTCGAGGAGGAGTCCGACTCCGCCGAGGGCGAGAACAGCTGATCCACCCCAGGGTCAGCTGAACACACCCCGACATGGCAGAAGATCTTCCCGGGGCCGGCGAGCAGGTGCTGCTCGCCGGCCTCGGCAATCCAGGGCCCAAGTACGCGGGCAACCGCCACAACGCGGGCTTCCTCGTCCTCGACGAACTGGCCGCCCGCGTGGGCGGGAAGTTCAAGGCCCACAAGAGCGGCGCCGAGATCCTCGAGGGACGACTCGGCGGCCGCAAGGTGGTACTGGCCAAGCCCCGGTCGTTCATGAACCTCTCCGGCGGCCCGCTGCTGGCCGCGGCCCGGTTCTACAAGATCGACGCCGCCGGTCTGGTCGTCGTGCACGACGAGCTGGACGTGCCGTACGGATCGCTGCGGCTCAAGCTCGGCGGCGGCGACAACGGCCACAATGGACTGCGGTCCATCACGAAGTCGTTCGGCACCAAGGATTACTACCGCGTGCGGTTCGGCGTCGGCCGGCCGCCGGGACGCATGGACGCCGCGGATTTCGTACTCAAGGACTTCGCCACGGTCGAACGCCGCGAGCTGCCGCTCAACGTCGACCGCTGCGCCGACGCCGTCGAGGAGCTGCTCGCCGGCGGCCTCACCGCCGCGCAGAACACCTTCCACGTCTCCTGATCGCCGCCGACCTCCGGCCGGACGTTCCTTACTACGGCCCTGCGCACACGGAGCGTCACACCACGGGGTGACACTCCCCCGACGGGGTCGGATCGATACGCCTGATCGAGTCGTATATCGGCGTGAAGCTTCCCCATTGTCGGTGCCCCCGGCTATCACGGATAGCCGCGAGGGACCCCGACGTGGAGGTGCGGATCATGGCGCTCACGGCAGACGAGGTACGGAACACCGACTTCCCGGATTCCGGCTTCGGCAGGCGCGGCTACGCCAAGCAGGAGGTCGACACGCTGCTCGACCGAGTTGTCCGCACACTGTCCGACGAGGACGACCTGACGGCGGCCGAGGTGCACCACGTCCAGTTCGGACGGCCGCCGATCGGCAAACGCGGTTACGACGAGAAGACCGTCGACGAGTTCCTCGACCGCGTCGAGGACACGCTCCTGAACCGGACGGGCGTCACCCGCGGTGCTCACCAGGTGCCGGCTGCCCGCGACGACTCGCCCACCGTCACCGACGCGGCGCCCGTGGGCGAGTCCGTCCCCCAGCGCGCGGACCTCTGACCGGAGACCGGAGCCCCGGCGGTGCTGCCGCCGGGGCTACTGCGCGTCCATCCGGTCGCGGTACTGCTCGGCGGTCGCGGCGCGCTGCACCTTGCCCGACGGCGTCTTCGGCAGGCTGCCCGTCGGCAGGACGACGACGGCGTAGGGCCGCGCGTCCACGGCGTCGCGCACGCGTGCCGTGACCTCCTTGACGATGCGGGCCTCCTCGGCCTCGTCGCCCGCCGACTTCGATTCGAGCACGACGGCGAACCGTTCCCGTCGCGTGCCCGCGTCGATGCGCACGGCCACGGCGTTGCCGGCCCGCACGCCCTCGACGCCGCCCGCGGCCCGTTCGACGTCCGTCGGGTAGACGTTGCGCCCGCCCAGGATGATGACGTCCTTGCTGCGCCCACAGATCACGATCTGCCCGTCGGCCAGGTAGCCGATGTCGCCGGTGGCGAACCAACCGTCGGCGTCCTGGGTGTCGACAGGGCCGTCGACGGTCAGATAGCCGGGCGTGATGGCGGCGCCGCGCAGGCGGATCTCGCCGACCTCGCGCTCGCCCCGCACCGCGCCGTCCTCACCGACGATCTGCGCCTCGATACCGTCGAGCGGCCTGCCCAGGACCGCGAAGCCGCGGACCTGCTCGGTGCCGCGCCGCTCGTCGCCCTCGGGCACGGGCACCGCGCGGTTCTGCGCCTCGAGGGGTTCGGCCTCGACGACGTCGACGGTCAGGCCGGACAGCAGCGGCGCGAACGACACGGCGAGCGTCGCCTCGGCGAGCCCGTACGCGGGGAAGACGCATTCGGCCGGCATCCCGAACCGGGCGCCCGCCTCGGTGAAGGTCCGCACCGCGGTCTCGTCGATCGGCTCGGCACCGTTGAGCGCGATCCGCATCCGCGACAGGTCGTACGCGGCATCGTCGTCCACACGTGCGAGCCGGCGGCCCACGATGGCGTAGGCGAAGTTCGGCGCCGCGGTGATCGTGCCGCGGTAACGGGTGATCAGGTCCGGCCACAGCAACGGCGAGGTCAGGAACTCGACGGGCGTCACCTTGACCAGCTCGACGCCGAACGTCATGGGCACGGTCAGGAAGCCGACCATGCCCATGTCGTGGAAGGTCGGCAGCCACGACACCATCACGTCGCTGTCGGGGTCGAGGTTCGAGCGCCGCGCCATCGCGCTGATGTTGTCGTACAGGTTGCCGTGCGTGATGCGCACGGCCTTCGGCTCGGCCGTGGAACCGCTCGTGAGCTGCAGCAACGCCATCGCGTCCTCGTCGACGGCGACGGGCTCGGCGATCGGGTCGGACTCGAGCAGGTCCTCGATCGTCCGGTACGAGATGCCGTTCTGCTCGAGCACGGGCGCCAGCTGGCCGAACGGTTCGCCCAGCAGCACCAGGTCGGATCCGATCATCCGGAGCACCTGCAGCGTGTCCTCGGCCCAGCGGGCGAGGTCGGTCCGCGGGGTCGGCTGGTGCAGCATCGTCACGCTGCCGCCCGACAACCACACGCCCTGCACGGTCGGCGCGATCAGCTCCGGTGCGGCGGCCAGCACGGCGACCGCCCCACCGGACTCGAAACCGCCCGCGGTCAATCCCCCGGCGAGGCGCCGGGCGCGCTCGTGCACCTCGGTCCACGTCCTGCGCACGGGCTCCGAGGGCTCACCCGTGACCATGCCTCGCTGCTGCCCGCCAGCCTCGGCGCTGGCGATCATCGTGTCGACGAACCGGCTCATGGCAGTGACTGTAACCGCGAGTCACACGCCGCGGGGAGGCGGCCGGACCGGTTCACTCGACGGCTTCGGACGCCTCGAGCCACTGTTGTTCGAGTTCGTCCTTTTCCGCCTGCAGCTGCTTGAGCTCGTTGTTCAGCTCCATCAGCCGGTCCGGTTCGGTCGCCGCGTCGGCCAGCGCCGCGTGCAGGGTCGACTCCTTCTCGGCGAGGGTGTCGAGTTTGCGTTCGAGCTTGCCCAGCTCCTTCGTGATCGCCCGCCATTCGGCGTTCGACAGGGCCTTCGCCCCGCCCTGCGACCCGGCTGCCGACGCATCGGCCGACTGCTCCGCCGCCTGCTCCGACACGGTGCCCGCGGTGGGCCGCGCGGACGCGATGTTCTGCCTGCGCCGCAGGTACTCGTCGATCCCGCCGGGCAGGTCGGTGATGCGGCCGTCGCCGAACAACGCGACGACGCTGTCGCACACGCGCTCGGTCAGGTACCGGTCGTGCGAGACCACCACGAGGGTTCCGGGCCAGCCGTCGAGCAGGTCCTCGAGCTGCTGCAGCGTGTCGATGTCCAGGTCGTTGGTCGGCTCGTCGAGCAGCAGCACGTTCGGCTCGGCCATCAGCAGCCGCACCAGCTGCAGCCGGCGACGCTCGCCGCCGGACAGATCGCCGACCGGCGTCCACTGGCGCTTCGGCGGGAAGCCCAGCTTCTCGGCGAGCTGCGAGGCCGACAGTTCGTGCTTGCCGAGCTGCACACGCGCCGCCACGGCCTCGACCGCCTGCAGGACGCGCAGGTCCGCGGGCAAATCGTCGAGTTCCTGCTTGAGGTGGGCCAGGTGGACGGTCTTGCCCTCGATGCGCCGGCCCGTCTCCGGTTCGCTCTCCCCCGCGAGCAGCTTCAGCAGCGTCGTCTTGCCCGAGCCGTTGACGCCGACGAGGCCGATCCGGTCGCCGGGGCCGATGCGCCACGTCACGCGGTCGAGCAGGACCCGATCGCCCGCGCTGAGCGAGGCGTCCTCGAGTTCCAGCACCGTCTTACCGAGCCGGCGCCGGGCGAAGCTCATCAGCTCGACCGTGTCGCGCGGCGGCGGGACGTCGGCGATGAGCGCCTCTGCGGCCTCGACCCGGAAGCGCGGCTTGGAGGTGCGTGCCTTCGCGCCGCGCTGCAGCCACGCGAGCTCCTTGCGCGCGAGGTTCTGCCGTTTCTCCTCCGCTGCCTGCGCCAGCCGCGCGCGTTCGGCGCGGGCGAACACCCAGTCCGCGTACCCGCCCTCGTACTGCTCGACACGGCCGCCGGTGACCTCCCACGTGCGCGAGCACACCGTGTCGAGGAACCACCGGTCGTGCGTGACGACCACGAGCGACGACTTGCGGGCCAACAGGTGATCGGCCAGCCAGCGCACGCCCTCGACGTCGAGGTGGTTGGTCGGTTCGTCGAGCACCAGCAGGTCGATCTCGCCGACGAGCGTCGCGGCGAGCGCGACCCGGCGGCGTTCCCCACCGGAGAGGTTGGCGGTATCGGTGTCGAGGCCGATCGCGGCGATCCCGAGACCGTCCACAATGGAACGCACGCGGGCATCGGAGGCCCATTCGTGCTCGGCACCGAACCCGGCCAGCACGACGTCGCCGACGGTGCTGCCCTCCGGCAGGTCCGTGCGCTGGGTGACGACGCCCAGGCGCAGGTCGCGCACCCGGCTCACGCGCCCGGAGTCGGGTGCGGTGACGCCCGCGAGCACCTCGAGCAGCGTCGTCTTGCCGCCGCCGTTGAGCCCGACGACCCCGATGCGCTGCCCCTCGCCGACCCCCAGGGACACCTCGTCCAGGAGGGGCCGGACACCGTAGGACTTGCTCACCGATTCGAGATTGACCAGGTTGGCCATACGTCAGAAAAACCTTTCCACGAAGTGGAATGCGTGTTGCAGAATGTCTGTTGTGGACTCAGGTCGCCTGTTGTCCCGGATCCTGCCGGTGTGCCGCCGCACGGCAGGGGTCATGCATGTGCCTGCGGCGGGGTGGGCGGCCACGGGACGTCGTCGTCCCCGCCACCGTCGCCGTCCTCGACGAGCCGCGCGCCCGGGACCGGTCCGCTGGCGACCCGCACCGTCCGGCACACGCCCGCTCCCGACAGGCGCGCCGACACCTGTACCGCGGCGTCGCCGTCGGCACACAGGAACGCGCAGGTCGGCCCCGAGCCGGAGACGATCCCGGCGAGCGCGCCCGCCTCGACACCGGCGCGCAACGTGCGGCGGAGGTTGGGGCGCAACGACACAGCGGCGGCCTGCAGGTCGTTGCCGAGCAGTTCCGCGAGCCGGTGCACGTCGCCCGACGCCATCGCCTCGACCAACGGTGCGTGGTCGCCCACGGGCGGCGGATCGCCGGTCTCACGCAGGCGGTCGAGCTCGCGGTAGACCCGCGGGGTCGACAGGCCTCGCTGCGCGAACGCCAACACCCAGTGGAACGTGTGCCGCGAGAGCACGGGGACGAGTTCCTCACCGCGTCCGGTGCCGAGCGCCGTCCCGCCGTGCAACGCGAACGGCACGTCGCTGCCGAGCTTGGAGGCGAGCCCGGTCAGTTCCTCGCGGGAGAGGTCGAGCTTCCACAGGTTCGCCAGTGCGACGAGGGCACCGGCCGCGTCGGCACTGCCGCCCGCCATGCCGCCCGCGACGGGGATGCCCTTGTCGAGCGTGATGCTGACGTTGCCGAGTTCCTCGGCCGACCGGCCGGTGTGCTCGGCCAGCACGTCGACCGCCTTCCACGCGAGGTTGCGCTCGTCGCGCGGCACGATCTTCACGCCCTCGCCCGTGACGTGCATGGACGGCGTCTCGGCGGCCGAGACCGTCACGGTGTCGGTCAGCGACAACGCCTGGAAGATCGTCGTCAGCTCGTGGTACCCGTCGTCGCGCGCAGGACCCACCGACAGGTGCACGTTGATCTTTGACGGCACCGTGACGGTCACGGGAGTCGGTACGACGGCAAGCACGTACCCAGGGTACTTGCGGACCCCGCCGACGCCGTCAGGCACGCGGCAACACGGCGACGCGAACCGCCAACCCGTTCAGAGCCGCGGCGCTGCGCCGAGATCCGCGACCTCCAAGGACTCCTCGAGGCCCTTGAAATCAGCGGCATTCCGAGTCAACAGGACAAGCCCGTAGCGCACAGCCGTCGCAGCGATCTGCAGATCGAGACGCCGTGGACGGGGGTCCCTGCCGGCAGCGCGCACCGCGGCCGCCAACGCCCCGTAGTACTCGGCGCAGTCGGCATCGAACGGCAGCACATCGAACGCAGCGGTGACGGCGTGCAGTTCACGTCGCCGCCGCACCTGCACAACCGCGTCCTTGGGAGCGGTCACGCCGTATTCGAGCTCGGCCAACGAGATCGCTGCCACGGCGGCCTCGTCGACCACCGCGGCAACCTGCTCCGCCGGATAATCGATAACGACGGACGTGTCGAGCAGCCCCCGACGCATCACCGCGCCCACGGATCCTCGACCTCGTCGGCGAACGGCGCCGACTCGACGTCGGCGATCCACGCCGCACGATCGAGATCCTCGCGTCCGAGGAGTTGCGCGATCTCGTCGACCGGGATGAAGCGACGCTTCGTGTCCCGCTGATGCGGCACGACGTCGGCAACGGGCCGCCCGTTGACGGTGACGGTGAAAGCTTCGCCCTCAGCCACCCGACGCATGATCGCCGCATTGTCGTTGCGCAGCTCCGACTGCCGAATCTCCGTACTCATAGCGCAATGATAGCAATAGGGAACTACTAGCGCTACGAGAACGCTATCCCATGGCATACGTCG
Organism: Saccharomonospora sp. CUA-673; assembly: GCF_001942305.1. GTDB lineage: Bacteria > Actinomycetota > Actinomycetes > Mycobacteriales > Pseudonocardiaceae > Prauserella. The sequence continues at coordinate 135,600 of NZ_MKKE01000001.1, forward strand.
TACGAGCGCACACGAACCCGCAACACGGCGTCGCAGGATGCCGACACGGCGACGTGGGGTGCTGACACGGCGACGCCGTGGGCGTCCCACGGCGTCGCCGGGGGTCAGGCCGCGACGCCGCGGAGGCCGTAGAGGGTGTGGGTGACGTGGGCGCCGCGTTCGGCGATCCACGCCAGCGCCGCGTCGGCACGCTGACCACGGACGCCGATGCGGAACCGGGCCACGGGCGTGTCACCGAACCGCGTCAGACCGCCGCCGATGGTGCCGATCTCGACGTCGAAGCGGCTCGAGCTCCGGCAGCAGCGCGCCGACCGACGCGAACCCCACCAGCACGACGTCGACCACCACGTCGAAGCCCGCGGCGCCACCCGCGGCCGGCTCGACGGCGGGCAGCAGCTCGTCGGCGATCCGGCTGCCCCGCTTGCCGGCAAGGCCGAGCAGGTTGCCGCTCTCGACGACCGACCCGCGGTCGAGCAGCGCGACGTCGTCGCACACGCGGCGAGCCACCGACGTGTCCGGCGTCGTCAACAGCACGGTCGCGCCGAGCTCGGACCGCGCGCGGTCCAGCACCGACAACACCGAACCGGACTCCTCGACGTCGACCCCGGAGGTCGGATCGTCGGCCAGCAGCACGGCCGGGCCGCCCGCCAGCGCACGGGCGATGGCCACGCGCCGCTGCTGCCCGGGCGTCAGGTCGGCGGGCACCTGCGCGGCCGCGCGGGTGAGGCCGATGACGTCGAGCAGGGTACTGACGCGCTGGCGACGCCGGGCCCCGTCGACACCGACCCGCTCCAGCGGGGCGGCGATGTTGCCGGCGACGGTCCGCTCGGGCCGCAGCCGCGCGTCGACGACGGCGACCTGACTCTGCGCCTCGCGCAGCTTGCGGCCGTCCAGCGTCGTGGTGTTGAGGCCGTCGTAGCGCACGGCGCCGCGGTCGGGCCGCTCGCGCAGCGCCACGCAGCGGGCCAGGGTGGACTTGCCCGAACCGGACCCGCCGACGACGCCGAACAGCGAGCCTGCGTCGACGTCCAGGTTGACCTCGCGCAGGGCGGAAACCGAGGCGGCGGAAGGGGCGTTGTCGGAGGTGGTGGAGGGGAACGACTTGCTGACGTTCTCGACGGTGATCAAGACAGCTCCAAGGCAGCTCAGGGCTCACCGGCACGCACCGCGGACAGCGGCGTGCCAGGAGGGAAAACGGGTGGCGGGTCGGTCAGGCTGGTCGGCCGTCAGGCCATGACGCAGCGTCGACACGCACTGACCGTGCGGCGGCCCTGATCGACTACCCGGCGCTGTGTGAGCAGCTCGGAGACGTACATCGGAGTTCCTCCATCGGTCCTGGCGTTAGCACCGTCCTCGAGGGAGGGTTGCTGCGACGTCGACGAGCCAGGTCTCTCGGTCGCTCGGGATGGAACTCCCACATAGTAGACATGAAACGTGCCCGTAATGGCAAGCCGCCGGGCGTAGATCACATCCGGCGTCACGCGGCCGGCGCAGCACCGGCCTCGGCGATGGCGATGAACGCGTCGATGTCGAGCTGCTCCCCCCGCGTCCGCGGATCGATGCCGGCGGCGGTCAGGATCTCCCCTGCCCGCTCGGCCGACCCGGCCCACGACGCGAGCGCCGACCGCAACGTCTTGCGCCGCTGGGCGAACGCCGCGTCGATCGCGGCGAACACCGCGTCGCGATCCACGCCGGGCCGGTCGGCTCCCCGGTCGAACGCGACGAGCGACGAATCGACGTTCGGCACCGGCCAGAACACCGCGCGCGGCACCGCGGCCACCTTCTTCGCCCTGCCGTACCAGGCGAGCTTGACGCTCGGCACCCCGTAGACGCGGCTGCCGGGTCCCGCGGCCATCCGCTCGGCCACCTCGGTCTGCACCATCACCAGCACCCGCCGCAGCGACGGAAACTCCGCCAGCAGGTGCAGCACGACGGGCACGGCCACGTTGTACGGCAGGTTCGCCACGAGCGCGTCCGGCGCGCCGACGTCGGCCGGGCCGATGCGCAACGCGTCGCCCGCGACGACGGTCAGCCGGGGCGCCGCCTCCGGTGCGTGCGACCGTGCGGTCTCGGCCAACCTGCGGCGAGCACCGGGTCGATCTCGACCGCCACCACCTCGGAGCCCGTGGCCAGCAGACCCAGCGTGAGCGAGCCGAGGCCGGGCCCGACCTCGAGCACGACATCGCCCGCGTCGACGGCGGCCAGGTCGACGATCCGGCGCACGGTGTTCGCGTCGTGCACGAAGTTCTGCCCGAGCTTCTTCGTCGGACGCACGTCGAGCTCGGCGGCGAGTTCGCGGATCTCGGCGGGCCCGAGCAGGCCCGGCTGCGCGGGCGGGTTGTCGGCGGTCACGGCAACGAGTTCAGCACAACGCCGCCCGGTACCCCTGCGCAGGGGTACCGGGCGGCGTCGGAGTTGTTCGGTGCGGCCCGTTACGACAGGCCGAGCTTCGACGAGCACGCGGGCCAGGCGCTGTAACCGCCGCGGTCGTCGCGGACCTGCGTGGCCGTCGCGATCTGCTGCTCGCGGCTGGCCTCGTGCGGGTATGCCGCGTACTGGCTGCCGCCGTAGGCGTCCCAGGTCTGCTTGTCGAACTGCAGACCGCCGTAGTACCCGTTGCCGGTGCTGATCGACCAGTCGCCACCGGACTCGCACTCGGCGAGCTGGTCCCACACGGCGCCGTCGGCGATCTGCGGCTGCGGCGGCTCCTTGGTGCCGACGCGAACGACCCGGTCCTCGGCTTCCTTGAGGACCTTGGAGTCGACCTCCTTGCGGGAGATCTCCTCGCCGTTCTCCTTGGTGACGCGGTAGGTGACGAGCTTCTCGCCGGCCTTGCCCTCGTCCTCGACGATCTCCTTGCCCTGCTCGAGCTCCGGGTCCTCGATCTCGCGGACCTCGGGCTCGATGGCTTCCTTCTCGTTCACCACGGACACGCCGGTGCGGGCCACGAAGACCTCGGCGTTGTCCGTCAGCTTCATGTCGCGGCCGCTCTTGACCTCGTCCCGCGGACCGAGCTCGAGGCCGAGCTCGTCGAGGAGCTCCTCGGCGGTCACGGCGTTGGTCTGCACCTCGCGCGGCTCGTCGCCGCCGTCGTAGACCGTGACGTTCTTCAGCGTCTTGATCTCGAGGTTCTTGCCCTTGAGCGGCACGTCGCCGTCGAGCGGCGCGGAGAACTCGGCGCCCTGGTTCTTCAGGTGGTCCAGGTCGAGCTGGGTGAGCGCCTCGCCGACGGTGGTGGCGCGGACCCAGGAGGTCTGCTCCTCGCCGTCGACCGTGACGGTCAGGTGGCGGCCGCGCTCGAGCTTGATGACGCCGCCGTCGCCCACGCTCGCCTGCGGCGACGGGGACAGCGCGTCGTGCTTGCCGACGTTGATGTCGGCGTCGTCGAGGATCTCGCCGACCGTCTCGCCGTAGCTGCGGATGGTCTGCTGCTCGCCGTCGACGTCGAGCGTGACGCTCTTGTTCATCGCCAGCGCCGCCGCACCACCACCGGTGAGCGTGATCAGCATGGCGAGGACCGAACCCTTGAGGAAGCGCTTCTTCCACGTCCGGACCGCGCTGGCGAAGCCGTCGTCGGCGTCGAGGTCGTCGGCGTCGGCGGCCGCGACGGCGCCGGGCGCCGGGGCGGTGTCGACGATCGGCGGAAGCATCGTGGTCTCGGCGTTCATCAGCCGAATGAGTTCGTCCACTCCGACATTGGCCTCGGCCATCATCGCGTCGGCGTCGGGGCCGAGCACGGCGAGGATGTCGTCCCGCGTGATCCGCGGGTCGGACGAGAACTCTGGATCGCTCGGTCGGTCGAGCAGAGCCGTCGAGTCGGCACGAGCCGACGACGAGCTCGCGTCTGCGCGCCCGTAGCTACCAGTCACTGGGTCTATCCCTTTCACGCATGGCCAGGACACCCGCAGTCAGCGTCGTCCCCTGACATTCGCCGCGCGGATCGCTCCGCGCGAGTCATGTGGTCCCCGACGAACACCGACGTGACTGTGGGCATGCCGGTGGGAGGCAGTCGATCTCCAACCAGCACGGTCACGGCACCGTAACGGGCCTCGGGGGGTTGCGCAAACACGCCACGCAGTCTTGTGATCTGCCTCACTGGATCGAATGACGGCTTGTGCCAGCACCTTTGTCGCAGTCCGTTCAGGCCGATGTGACTGTCGGCAACGGAGGGAGACGGAAGACACGCTCGGCATTGCTCCGAACGGCGTCCGCGACCACGGCGACCGGCTCACCGCGGAGCTCGGCGAGACCGTGAACGGTGTAAGCGGCGCAGTACGGCTCGTTCGGGCGACCCCGATACGGATGAGGGGTCAGGAACGGCGCGTCGGTCTCCACCAGATACTGCTCCGCGGGGACGAGCTCGGCCGCGTCCTGCAGACCCGTGGCGTTGCGGAACGTCACCGTGCCCGCGAACGAGAGGACGTAGCCGGCGTCGACGCACCGGCGCGCCATGTCGGCGTCGCCGGAGAAGCAGTGGAACACGACCCGCTCCGGCGCCCCCTCCTCGGACAGGATGCGCAGGATGTCCTCGTGGGCCTCGCGGTCGTGGATCATCAGCGGTTTGCCGATGCGCTTGGCGAGGTCGATGTGCCACCGGAACGCCTCCTGCTGCGCGGCGGGCGGCGAGTAGTCCCAGTAGTAGTCGAGTCCGGTCTCCCCGACGGCCACGATGCGGTCGCCCGCGGCGAGCCGTTCGATCTCGGCCTTCTCGGCGTCACCGAAGTCGGACGTGCGGGTGGGGTGGATCGCGACGGCGGCGAACACGCGCTCGTCCCACGTGGCCGCCTCGGCGGCCCACTGCGCCGCCGCCAGGTCGTCGGCCACGGTGACGACCCGCTCGATCCCCGCCTCGCCTGCCCGGTCGAGGATCGCGGCGACGTCGGCCGCCGTTTCCGCCCCGCAGGCGTCGAGATGGGTGTGCGCGTCCACCGCGGGCGCGGCAACCGGTCCGGCACCGGCGGCGGCGTGTCCCGCCCACTCTTCCGACTCACAACCCCTCCCGTATGCACTCCCGAGGCCATGTCGCGTTGAACGCGACCATGGGGCCCTCGGGGGCTCTATTCGTGTCAGCTGGTGATGGGGGCCCAGTCGGGGCCCGTCTCGCCGAGTGTCGCGTCGAGCTTGGCGAACAGCGGCGACGGCTTGGCCAGCGGACGGCCCACCTCGATCGGCGTGGACGCCCACACGGCCTGCTCGCCGCTGTAGTCGCCCGTGAGGATCGGGTTGACCCGCCCCGGGATGTCGAGGTCCTCGACGTCCTGCAGCTCGGGCTGCGCCGCCCACACGCCGGTGCCGCCGAGGGCCTCGTGCACCTTCTGCGCGGCGTGCGGCAGGAACGGCGTCAGCAGCGCGTTGGCGTCGGACACCACCTGCAGGGCGGTGTGCAGCACGGCGTCGCGCCGGTCGGGGTCCTCCTTGAGCTTCCACGGCTCCTGGTCGGACAGGTACTTGTTCGCCGCCGACACCACCCGCATCGCCTCACCGGCGGCCTGCCGGAACCGCGAGCGCCGCAGGTGCTCGCCGACGGTGTCGAACGCGCCGCGGGAGAGGGCCTTGAGCTCCTCGTCGGCGGCCGCGGGCGCGGTCGGCGCGGGAACGCCGCCGTTGTTCTTGTGCGCCATCGAGATGGCCCGGTTGACGAGGTTGCCCCATTCGTTGGCGAGCTCGAAGTTGGTGCGCCGTACGAACTCGTCCCACGTGAAGTCGGTGTCCTGGGTCTCCGGCCCGGCGACGCTGATGAAGTAGCGCAGCGTGTCGGGGCCGAACTCGCGCAGGAAGTCCTCGACGTAGATGACGGTGCCGCGCGAGGTCGAGAACTTCGACCCGCTCATGGTGAGGAACTCGCTCGAGACGATCTCGCCGGGCAGGTTCAGCGTGCCGTACCGGCCGGTCTCGCCGCCCTTGTCGCCCGCGCCGTTGTGCCCGAGCAGGAACGCGGGCCACAGCTGGGCGTGGAAGGTGATGTTGTCCTTGCCCATGAAGTAGTACGACTGGGCGTCCGGGTCGGTCCAGAACGGCTTCCACGCGTCGGGGTCGCCGCTGCGGCGCGCCCACTCGACGCTGGCCGAGAAGTACCCGATGACCGCGTCGAACCAGACGTAGAACCGCTTGAGCGGCTGGTCGCGCCACCCGTCGAGCGGCACCTTCACGCCCCAGTCGAGGTCACGGGTGATCGGCCGCGGACGCATGTCGTCGACGAGGTTCTTCGTGAAGTTGAGGACGTTGGAGCGCCAGTCGGTCTTCGTCGACAGCCACGAACCGAGCGTCTCGGTGAACGCGGGCAGGTCGAGGAACAGGTGCTCGGTCTCGACGAACGTCGGCGTCTCGCCGTTGATGCGCGAGCGCGGGTTCTTCAGTTCGGCGGCGTCGAGCTGGTTGCCGCAGTTGTCGCACTGGTCGCCGCGTGCGCCGTCGTAGCCGCACAGCGGGCAGGTGCCCTCGATGTAGCGGTCGGGCAGGGTGCGCCCGGTCGACGGACTGACGGCGCCGGTCGTCGTCTTCGGCACGACGTAGCCGTTGCGGTGCAGCGCGAGGAAGATCTGCTGGACCACGTCGGCGTGGTTGCCGGTGGTGGTACGGGTGAACAGGTCGTAGGACAGGCCGAGTCCGCGCAGGTCCTGGCCGATCTGCCGGGTGTACTTGTCGGCGGTCTCCTGGGGCGTCAGGCCCTCCTTGTCGGCCTGCACCAGGATCGGCGTGCCGTGTTCGTCGGTCCCGGACACCATGAGCACCCGGTTGCCGGCCATTCGCTGGTAGCGCGAGAAGACGTCGGACGGGACGCCGAAGCCGGACACATGACCGATGTGGCGGGGGCCGTTGGCGTAGGGCCAGGCCACCGCGGTCAACACTGAGGTGCTCATGCCTCAGTAGATTACGGAAGGTGCCCGGCGGACGGGCGAGCAGGGACGGAGGCCGGTAGCGGTGCCAGCGACGCGGTTGCTCGTGCTCGGCGTGGTGCGGATGTACGGCCGCGCTCACGGTTACCAGGTGCGCCGCGAGCTGCTGTCGTGGTCGGCGGAGCGGTGGGCCAACGTGCAGCCGGGCTCGATCTACCACGCGTTGAAACGGCTGGCGTCCGAGGACCTGCTGCAGCAGGTCGAGACCACGCCGGGCAAGGGCCCGGACAGGTTCGCCTACACCCTCACCGACGCCGGCGAACGCGACTTCCAGCGCGAGTTGCAACAGCGGATCGCCGACGTCACGAGCTCGCCGGCGGACGCGAGCGCCTTCACCGCCGCGTTGGTGTTCATCACGGCACTGCCCCGCAAGCTGGCGCTCGAACTGCTGGAGTACCGCGTGACCCAGTTGGAGGGGCAACGCGCGAACGTCGCGACGGTGCTCGACAAGGGCAGCGACTGGGGCCACCCGGCGCACGTCAACGAGTTGTACCGGCTGTGGCTGGGGCATTGCGACGCCGATCTGACCTGGACCCGCGAGCTGGTCGAGCGCCTGCGTTCCGGTGAGTACGTCATGGCCGACGACCCGACCGACACCGGGCACAGCTAATCAAATTTGACGACGATGCCGGTCGTGGAGGACAGTCGTCCTCGGGTCGCACGCGACGACCCGCACTGTCTTTTCTCCACGGGGGTTCCATTGATCACGGCACGCGGTTTGCAACGCCGCTTCACCTCGCGCGGGCGCACGGTGGACGCGGTGAAGGGCGTCGACATCGATGTCGCCGAGGGCGAACTCGTCGGCTTCCTCGGCCCGAACGGCGCGGGCAAGACCACGACGCTGCGCATGCTCACCACGCTGCTCACGCCCACGGCGGGTGAGGCGCAGGTCGCCGGCCGCGACCTGCTGGCCGATCCGGTGGGGGTGCGCAGGCGCATCGGTTACGTCGCCCAGGGCGGCGGCACGGGACCGGAGTGCAAGGTCGCCGAGGAGATCGAACTGCAGGGCCGGCTCTACGGTCTGCGCAAGTCCGAGGCGATCGCACGCGGCGCGGATCTCACCGAGCAGCTCGATCTGTCCGGATTGGACCAACGGCTGACGAAGACGCTGTCCGGCGGCAGCGGCGCAGGCTCGACATCGCCCTCGGCCTGATCCACCGGCCGGGTCTGGTGTTCTTCGACGAACCGACCACCGGCCTGGACCCGCAGAGCAGGGCGAACCTGTGGGAGCACATCCGCACCCTCCGCGCGGAGCAGGGCGTGACGCTGTTCCTCACCACGCACTACCTCGACGAGGCGGACGCCCTGTGCGACCGGATCCTCGTGATCGACGGCGGTGAGATCGTCGCCGAGGGCAGCCCGGACGCGTTGAAGGCCCGGGTCTCCGGCGACGGCGTCGTGCTCGGTGTCGACGACGACGCGCTGCCCCGAGCCGCGGAGATCGTGTCCGCGGTCGAGGGCGCCCACGACCTGGTCACCGCCCACGGCGAGGTGCGGTTCCGCGTCCCGCGCGGCGACACGGCACTGCCCGCGCTGCTGCGCGCGTTCGACGCCGCCGACATCGGGATGCGGTCGATGCAGGTGCACCGGCCGACGCTGGACGACGTCTTCCTGACCCTCACCGGCCGCAGCCTGCGCGACAGCGACAACACAGCCGACAACACAGCCGGCACCGACTCCGACACCAGGACCGACGACAAGGCCGGCAACGAGGGCGGGGTGAACACCCGTGTTGCGTGACACCTGGCTGATCTTCCGCCGCGACTACACCCTGCTGCTGCGCAATCCGGCCTGGTTGGCGATCGGCGCGATGCAGCCGGTGCTGTACCTGGTGCTGTTCGGGCCGCTGATGGAACGGATCGTCACCAGCACGCCCGGCTTCCCGCCCGGTGACAGCTGGACGATCCTCACGCCCGCGCTGATCATCCAGCTGTCGTTGTTCAGCGCCACGATGGCCGGCTTCTCGTTGCTGGCCGATCTGCGCAACGGCGTCGTCGAACGGCTCCGCGTGACGCCGGCCAGCCGGGTCGCGCTGCTGCTGGGCAAGGTCCTCACCAACGGCCTCACCACGATCGTGCAGGCATTGATCATCACGACGCTGGCGTTCCTGGTGTTCGACCTGTCGGCGCCGGTCGGCGGGATCGTGCTGACCCTGCTGATCGTCGGGATGCTGTCGGTGACGCTGGCCTCGGCCTCTTACGCGGTGGCGTTGACGCTGCGCAACGAGGAGGCCTTCCCGGCGGTCGTGAACTCGGTGCTGATGCCGGTACTGCTGTTGTCGGGCATCCTCGTGCCGATCACCACCGGGCTGGCCCCGCAGTGGCTGTACTCGATCTCGCGGGTCAACCCGTTCACGCACATCGTCGACGCGGGCCGCGCGAGCTTCCGCGGCGACTTCTCCGTCGACGCGCTGCTGACCGGTTCGGTGGTGCTGCTCGTGCTGATGTCCCTGGCGGTGTTCTGGGGCGCGCGCACGTTCCGCCGCGAGAACGCCTGAGCCGACCGGCCCGACCCGCCGGCCGATCCACCACCGGACACGCCCGCCCGAAGGGCCCACTTTTCGTGCATCGCCGCACGTAGAGTGGGCCCTCGGCAGGCAGCACAGCGGCAGGCGGATGAGGTGGGGCGGTGACCGAACCGGCGGGACCGACGGGCGTGAGCCTGTCGCTGCGTGAGTCGGTGCCCGACTGGGCGGCGCTGCGCGGCCGGGCGGTCACGTTCGCGGCGATCACCGTCACCGAGAACCTCAACTGGACCGACGACGGTTCCGCCGCACAACTGGGCCGGGCCCTGGACGCCGGGGTGCACGCGGGCATCCGGCATCTGGCGCGTGAGGGCGGCGCGATCGACCAGGCACGGCATGTCGTGCGCGCGGGCGCACCGCTCGGGGCGTTCGCGCCGGGTGTGCTCGCGCCGACGTTGGATGCGCGCGCCCCCGGCATCGACGACCGGTTCGTCAAGACGTGGATCAAGACGATCCGCGGCGAGGCCGGCATCCGCCGCGTGCTCGTGCAGGCCGAGTTCGAGGACTGGCAGCACCGGTTCCACCCCGACCGCTGGGCCGATTCCGACGTCGTGCTGTGGCTGGTGCGCCGCAACGGCATTCCCGGCCGCCCCGGCTGGTTCCACAGCAGGCTCGGCGTGCACCAGCACAGCAACCGTTCGCAGGCGCCCGAGTCGGCGCTGGTCTACCCGTTCACGCTGGCCGACATCCTGCTGTGAACCCGCGAACCTCGCTGAACCTCTGACCCGTCCGGTCAGAGCGTGGCCGAGTCGGGGAAGGCGATGACCGACAGGAACCGGATCGGGAACGTGATCAGTTCGACCGGTCCGTGCGGCGCCTCCCCGTCGATCTGCAGCGAGTCGCCTGCCCGCATCCGGTAGACCGACCGGCCGTGTCCGTAGGCCATCTCCCCTTCCAGCAGGTAGATGAACTCGGTGCCGGGGTGTTCGAAGAGGGGGTGCACCTCGCTCTGCGCGTCGAGGGTGACGAGCAGGCATTCGAGGCGTTTGTGCTCGTCGCGCAACGTGCCGAGGAGTTCGTACTCGTGGCCGACCTGCGTGCCGTTGCGGACGATGCGGGTGCCCTGTCCCGCGGGGACGAACGAGGCGGGCCGTTCGGTCTCGGCGCCGCGGAACAACGACGTCACGGGCACGTCGAACGCCGAGGCCAGCCGGGCCAACGTGGCGAGGCTGCACGATGTCTGCGCGTTCTCGATCTTCGAAAGCATCGCCTTGGAGATGCCGATCTGCTCGGCCATGTGCCCGACGGAGACCCCGTGCTGGGCGCGCAGGCGGCGGACGTTGGCCGCGATCGCCTCCTCGAGCGCGATCTCCTCGACGGTCTCGCTCTCGTGCCGGTTGCGCGCGGTGCCCGAGACGTTCCGGAGGAGGTTCTCGTCGGTCATGGGTTCACCCTAGCGGCGAGTCGTCTCATGGCAGTGGACGCTCAGGCGCCGTGGATGCGGTGTCCGCCAACAGTTCCATGCTGTCGGCGAGCGCCTCGGCGCCTGCTTCGGCGTCGGTGTCCTCGCAGCCCTCGTCGGGGGCGTGGGAGACGCCCGTCGGGTTGCGGGTGAACAGCATCGCCGTCGGGACGTGCGCGTTGAGCACGCCCGCGTCGTGCCCGGCTCCCGTGGGCAGCAGCGGCACGTCGCCGAGCCGGGCGGCCAGCCGGTCGCGCAGGCCGGCGTCGAAGTCGACGGTGCCGCCGAAGGACTCCTCGGTCAGCGTCGCCGTGCAGCCCTCGTCGGCGGCCAGGCGCGATGCCTCGGCGCCGATCTGCTCGACCAGCGCAGCGGTGACGGCGTCCTCGGGGTGGCGCACGTCGAGCCAGACGTCCACGCGGGAGGCGATCACGTTGGTACCGCCGGGAATCGGCTGCAACCGGCCCACGGTGGCGCGCGCCCCGGGTTCGGCGCGGGCGAGGTCGCGCACGCGCACGACGAGCGCGCCCGCGGCGATCATCGGGTCGCGGCGGTCGGTCATCAGCGTCGTGCCGGCGTGGTTGCCCTCGCCGGAGATCGAGATCCGCCACCGTCCGTGGCCCAGGATCGACGTGGCCACGGCGACCGGACTGCCCAGATCGACGAGCCCCCTGCCCTGTTCGACGTGCAGTTCGACGAACGCGGCCATCCGCGCCAGCGTGTCCGGATCCGGTCCCATGTGCGTCGGGTCGAGCCCACTGCGCTCGGCGACCTCGGCGTAGGTGCGACCGTCGGCGTCGGTCAGCGCCAGCGCCCGTTCCGGGGAGATCGCCCCGGTGGCCAGGCGCGAGCCGAGGCACGCGACGCCGAACCGCGAGCCCTCCTCCTCGCCGAAGACCGCGATCGCCCGCGCACCACCGGTTCCGCGTTCGGCCAGCCGGTCGAACGCGACGAGCGCCGAGGCGATCCCGAGCGGTCCGTCGTAGGCGCCGCCGCCCGGAACCGAGTCCAGGTGCGACCCGGTGACGACCGCGTTCTCCCGCCGTCCGCCGGGCGCGTGCCACGCCCAGATCGTGCCGTTGCGGTCGGTCTCGACGTCCAATCCCCGCCGGGCCGCCTGCTCCCGGAACCACTCGCGCAACGTGTGCTCGGCGTCGGAGTGGACGGGCCGGGAGTAGCCGCCCCGCTTCGGATCTCGTCCGACGTCGGCGATCTGGCCGAGCAGCCCGGCGACCGTGTCGGCGCTGCTGGCCGGCGTTCCGGTGTGTTCCGTGCTGCTGTGCTCGGTGCTCATCGCATCTCCCCCGCGCCCGCGTAGGGATGCGGGCTGCGCAACAGGTCCCCGGTCTCGAACCGCTCGAGGCGGAAGTCGCTCGCCGGGATGTCCGGGTCGGTGCTGTCCCCTTCGAGCAACAGGTCGGCGACGAGATCGCCGACCGCGGGGCTGATCTTGAAGCCGTGGCCGGCGAAGCCGGCGCACAACGTCAATCCTGCGACATCGCCGACGGGCGCGATCACCGGGTTCCAGTCCGGGGGCACGTCGTAGACGCCGGCGTAGCTGTGACTCACCGACGGCGCGGGGAATCCGGGGAAGCGGTGCAGCACCTTCTCGGCGTAGGCCAGCACGCTCTCCTCGGCGGCGACGTTGGAGTAGTCGTCCGGGTCGACGAACCGCCCGCCCTCGCCGCCGTGGTCGCTGCCGTGGTCGCTGTTACCGACCAGGAACTGACCGGCCCCTTCGACGCGGCAGTACTGCAGGCTCACCAGGTCCGAGACGACGGGCAGGTCCGGCAGCGGTTCGCCGGCGTCGACGACGATCAGTTCGGAGCGGTACCCCTCGACGGGGAAGGGGATGCCGAGGTCGGCCAGCAGCGGCGCCGACCACCATCCCGCGGCGACGACCACCCGGTCGGCCTCGACGACCTCCCCGGAGACCAGTTCGACGCCGGTGACCCGGTCGCCGGTCGTGCGGATGCGCGCGACGGGGCATTGCTGGCGCACGCGGGCCCCTGCGGCGCGGGCGAGCTGTCCGAAGTGGAGGGCCAGCTGGGTGGCGTCGGCGAAGCCGCCGCGCGGTTCGTACGCCGCCGCGGCGACGTCGTCGACGTTCATCATCGGCCACATCGCGGCCAGCCGGTCGAGGTCGATCAGATCGACGTCGATGCCGAGCCTCTGGTGCGTGGCGATGTTCGCGCGCAGCGAGGCCTCGTTCTCCTCCCCGACGAGCACCGCGTAGCCGCACTGCCGGAAGCCGACCGCCGCGCCGAGTTCCTCGAACACGGGCGTGCTGCGCCAGGCCATCGCGGCGATCGACGGAACACCGTAGTGGGCGCGGACGATGCCGCTGGACTTGCCGGTGCCCCCGCCGGCGAGCATGCCGCGTTCCAGCACGAGCACATCGCCGACACCGCGGGCGGTCAGCGCGCGGGCGATCGACAGTCCGATCAGCCCGCTGCCGACGACGACCGTTCTGTCACCACCCATGCGTCTGCCCCGGGATCCACGACGTGCCCGCGAGCGGAACCCGTGCCATGGCGGCGGATTCGATCGTGAGCGCCACGAGGTCCTCCGGTTCCAGGTGCCGCACGTGCGCCTTGCCGCACGCGCGCGCGACGGTCTGCGCCTCCATCGTCAGCACGCGCAGATAGTTCGCGAGCCGCCTGCCGCCCTCGACCGGGTCGAAGCGTGCGGCCAGTTCCGGGTCCTGGGTGGAGATGCCCGTCGGGTCGCGGCCGTCCTGGAAGTCGTCGTAGAAGCCGGCGGCCGAGCCGATCCGCTCGTAGTCGGCCGCGTGGGCGGGATCGTTGTCGCCCAACGCGATCAGCGCGGCCGTCCCGATCGCGACGGCGTCGGCGCCGAGCGCCATGGCCTTCGCGACGTCGGCGCCGGTGCGGATGCCGCCGGAAACGATCAGCTGCACGCCGTCGTCGCCGGCCCGGTGCACACCGAGTTCCTGCAACGCCTGCACGGCCTGCGGAATCGCCGCGAGGGTCGGAATGCCGACGTGCTCGATGAACACCTCCTGCGTGGCGGCCGTGCCGCCCTGCATCCCGTCGACGACCACGACGTCCGCACCGGCGTGGACGGCCAGCTTGGTGTCGTAGTACGTGCGGCTCGCCCCGACCTTTACGTAGATCGGCTTCTCGTGGTCGGTGATCTCGCGCAGTTCGTTGATCTTGATGGTGAGGTCGTCGGGTCCGGTCCAGTCGGGATGCCGCGACGCGCTGCGCTGGTCGATGCCCTCGGGCAGCGTGCGCATCTCCGCCACGCGCGGGGAGATCTTCTGTCCCAGCAACATCCCGCCGCCGCCCGGTTTGGCACCCTGGCCGAGCACGACCTCGACGGCGTCGGCCTTGCGCAGGTCGTCGGGGTTCATGCCGTACCGACTCGGCAGGTACTGGTACACCAGGTGTTTCGACTGGCCGCGTTCCTCGGCCGTCATCCCGCCGTCGCCGGTGGTCGTCGACGTCCCGGCCTCCGACGCCCCGCGGCCCAGCGCCTCCTTGGCCCGGCCGGACAGCGCGCCGAACGACATGCCCGCGATCGTCACCGGGATGTCCAGGTGCAGCGGGTACTTCGCGCCACGCGTACCCAGCCGGACGTCGGTGTCGCAGCGTTCGCGATACCCCTCCAGCGGGTACCGCGACATCGACGCACCCAGGAACAGCAGGTCGTCGAAGTGCGGAACGGCGCGTTTGGCTCCCCAGCCGCGAATGTCGTAGACGCCGGTGTCGGCGGCGCGCCGGATCTCGGCGATCGCGGCGCGGTCGAACGTCGCCGACTCGCGCAGTCCCCACGTGTCGCTCACGGGCGGACCTCCTTCAGTACGTGTTGTGGGCCTGGAAGTGGTAGAGCTGTCGCGCCGAGCCGTAGCGCGTGTAGTCGGCGGGATCGTCGTCGTAGCCGGCGGCCTTGAGCAGTCCGGCGAGTTCGTCGACGTGCTCGGGCCGCATCGGCTTGGCCACGCAGTCGGCACCGAGCGTGCCGACGTCACCGCGCACGTAGAGCCGCGCCTCGTAGACGGAGTCGCCGAGCCCGTCGCCCGCGTCGCCGCGGACCACCATGCGCCCGGCCTGCGCCATGAACGCCGAGTTGTGCCCGACGTTGCCGCCCACCACGATGTCGACGCCCTTCATCGAGATGCCGCAGCGCGCGGCGGCGTCCCCGTGCACGACGAGCAGTCCGCCGTGGGCGGTGGCGCCCGCGCTCTGCGACGCGTTTCCGTGCACGACAACGGTTCCGCTCATCATGTTCTCGGCGACGCCCGTTCCGGCGTTGCCCGTGACGACGACCTCGGCCCGCTGGTTCATGCCCGCCGCGTAGTAGCCGACGTGCCCCTCGACGGTGACCGTCACCGGGGCGGTCAGTCCGACCGCGACGTTGTGCGCGCCGTTCGGTGTGGTGATCACGTAGTCGCCGGCCAGGTCGTCGGCGTGCAGTGCCGCGTTGACCTCGCGCAGCGGGGTGGTGGCCAGGTCGAAGCGCCTCACCGGGTCCATGCGTAGACCACCTCCGGTTCGGGTTCCCAGATGCGGGCGGATGCGACGCCGGGCAGGTTCGCCAGCGCGCGGTACTCGCTGGCCATCGCGACCCAGTCGGCGGTCTCGGCGATGACGGCGGGTTTGCACGCGATCGCGTCGCGCACCACGGCGAACGAGTCGTGATGCGACACCAGCAGCGTGTAGAAACCGTCGAAGGTGGCGCACAGGTCCTTCAACGCCGTCTCGATGTCGACCCCCTGCGCCAGCCGCTGCGCGACGAACCGCGCGCCGACCTCGGTGTCGTTGAGGCTGTCGAACTCGACCCCCGCAGCCGTCAGCTCGCGGCGGATCGTGGCGTGGTTGGCGAACGAACCGTTGTGCACCAGGCACTGGTCCGGGCCCACGGCGTACGGGTGGCAGCCGGCCGCGTCGACGGCGGACTCGGTCGCCATGCGCGTGTGGCCCACGCCCTGCCAGCCCTGGGCGCCGGGCAGTCCCCACCCTCGGCGAGCGTGCGCGGGTGGCCGACCCCCTTGAGCACGGCCAGGTCCGTGCCGAACCCGGCGACGAGCGCCTCGGGGTGCGCGGTGCGCGCCGCGGCGAGCAGCCGTTCGCTGGGCGCCGGGGACGTCAGCAGCAGGGTCTCGGCGAGACGGCGCCCTGCACGGGTTCGCCGAGCGCGGCGGCGACGGCCTCCGCCGCGGCCGCCGGGTCGCCGGCACCGGTCTCGAGCAACGACACCGCACCGTGTCCCGGCGGTGTCCACCGAGGATCGCCGTACACGGCGACGCCCGCGGAGTCGGCGCCGCGATCCTCCATCTCGCACAGCATCCCGCTGAGCAACTCGCCCAGGTGCGGGTGCAGGTCCGGGGTCCGGAGGTGCAGACCCACGATTCCGCACATGCGCGTGCCTCCTTGTGTCAGAACGCGGTCAGGTAGCGGTCGATCTCCCACCGGGAGATGGCGTGGTGCCACGCGAAGTACTCGTCGCGCTGCAATGTCGCGAAGTAGCGGGAGACGGGTGTCGCGTCGCCGGCGACGCCACCCGCGGGGACGGCGGCGTCGAGCACGCCGCTGATCACGGGATCGGCCTCGAGCTGTTCGACGGCGTGCAGCAGGGTGCGCGGAAGGGTGTCGACGTGGTCCGGACCGGTGCCGAGCGCGCCCGGGTCGCCGCTGCGTTTGATGCCGTCGAGTCCGGCGCCGATGGCCCCGGCGACCGCGAGGTACGGGTTGGCCGATCCGTCGCCGCCGCGCAGCTCGACCCGGGTCGGATCGGGAATGCGCACGTAGTGCGTGCGGTCGTTGCCGCCGTAGGTCGGTTTGGACGGAGCCCACGAGGCACCCGAGGTCGTGGCCGTCGCGCCGGTGCGCTTGTACGAGTTCACCGTGGGCGCGATCAACGCCTGCAGCGCGGGCGCGTGGCCGAGCAGTCCGGAGACGAACGAGTACGCCGTCGCCGACAGACCGGTGCCGCGCTCGTCGCCGCCTGCCGCGGGGAACACGGGATCCCCGGCGCTCGTGAGCGAGAGGTGGAAGTGCAGTCCGGAGCCGGTGCGGTCGGCGAACGGCTTCGGCATGAACGTCGCGATCATGCCGCGTTCCTGCGCGAACATCGACAGCAGATACCGCAGGGTGACGACCCGGTCGGCGGTGGTGAGGGCGTCGGCGTAGGCGAAGTTCTGCTCGAACTGGCCGTTGCCGTCCTCGTGGTCGTTGGCGTAGTTCGACCAGCCGAGGGTGTTCATCGCCGTCGACACCTGGGTGAGGAAGTCGTACATGCGCGTGAGCCCGCGGACGTCGTAGCAGGGCTGGGCGGCGTCGTCGAGTTCGTCGGCGGTGACCAGGCTGCCGTCGGCCGTCTTCCGCAGCAGGAAGTACTCGACCTCGGCGCCGGCGTGGGGTTCGAATCCGGCGTCGCCGGCCTGGCGGATCAACGCCTTGAGGATGTTGCGCGGGGCGTACGGCCACGGCTCGCCCTCGACGTGCGGGTCACAGTGGACGATCGCCAGCCCCTCCTTGAGGAACGGCACGGGCGTGAAGGACGCGACGTCGGGGATGGCGATCAGGTCCGGGTCCTTCGGTTCCTGCCCCATCGCGCCGACCGCGTACCCGGCGAAGCCGACACCGTCGGTGGCGAGCTCGTCGACCGCCTCCACGGGCACGAGCTTCGCGCACGGCTTGCCCCGCAGATCGACGAACAACGCGAGGATGAACCTGGTTCCGTGCTGCGAGGCCAGCGCAGCCAACTCGGTCGACGTGGCCGGCCCCTTCTCGGTGGTGACGGTCATCGGCCTGCTCCCAATCGTCTACCTGTAGGAATCGGTATACATCCTCAGTAGACACGGCCGGGATTTCGCCGCGATGACATCGCCGTCATCGTCACGTTGCGCCCCGCGACACCTTGCATCAAGGGGGAGGGTTGAGTGGGTTTACCCCGATTCGAGGGGGAGGGTTGAATCGGGGCTCAGCGAGTTTCCGCAGGTGAACATGGGTGTGGCCCGGTCACCTGGGTGACCGGGCCACACGCGACGGCACAGGCGCTCAGGCGGAGGTCTCCCCGCCCGGCTTCGGGGCGCTGCGCGCCGGGGTGAGCTCGTAGGCCGACTCGGCGTGCACCGAGACGTCGAGGCCCTGGGACTCGGTCTCGGAGTCCACGCGGATGCCCATCAGCTTGTCCAGACCCTTGGCGACGAGGAACGTCATGACGAACGAGTAGACGCACGTCGCGAGGATGCCGACGAGTTCGCGCCAGATGATGTCGGGACTGCCGCCGAACAGCACGCCGGTCACCCCGCCGGGCGCGGCGCCCGAGGCGAACAGGACGACGCACAGGGTGCCGAACATGCCGCCGAGGCCGTGCACGGCGAACGCGTCGAGGCTCTCGTCGATGCCCAGCTTGTTCTTCAGGCCGAGCAGTGCGCACACGCCGGCACCGGCGATCACGCCGACCAGCAGCGCCCCGATCGGGCTCATCGCGTCGGCCGCGGGCGTGATGCCGACCAGACCGGAGATCAGACCCGTGACGATGCCGAGCCCGGTGATCCGCTTCTCCCGCAGCTGCTCGACGATGGCGAACCCGATCATGCCGGCGCACGCCGACAGCAGCGTCGTGAGGATGACGTACTGGGCCAGGAAGTCCGACGCACCGGCGGTGCCGCCGTTGAAGCCGAACCAGCCGAAGAACAGGATGCCGGCGCCGATCACCACGAGTGGCAGGTTGTGCGGGCGTTCGCCGGAACGGCGTTTGCCGAGCGCGAAGGCGAGCGCGAGCGCGGCGACACCGGCGTTCATGTGGACCGCGGTACCGCCGGCGTAGTCGTGCACGCCGAGCTTGCTCATCCAGCCGTCGTCGATGGCGAAGATCCAGTGCGCGAGCGGGAAGTACACCACCGTCAGCCACACCGCGGAGAAGGCGATCCAGCCGGTGAACTTCATCCGGCCCGCCGCACCCGACGCGGCGATCGCGATGGTGATCGCGGCGAAGAGGATGAAGAACGCCGCGTCGAACGCGCCTTCCGCACCGCCGGTTCCCTCGTCGTTCTGGAACTGGCCGAGGCCGATGAAGTCGGTCGGATCGCCGATCAGGCCGAGCCCGCCGACCGATGGTCCGGACACCAGTCCGTAGCCGTACAGCACGTACAGCACCGAGGTCACGGCGAGCGTGCTCATGACCATCATCATCATGTTGAGCGTGTTCTTCGCTCCCAGCATCCCGCCGTAGAACAGCGCGAGTCCGGGGAACATCAGCGAAACCAGGGCGAAGGCTGCCAACAGCCACGCCAGGTCTGCCTGAGCGGCCAGGACGGATTCCATGGTCGTACTCCTGCGATTCTTGATTTTCCGGGTTTCGGGGTGATCGGGGTGTTGCGGAAGTCTGCGTGGCGAGTACTTCGGCGACGTTGCCGATCACGCCGTGGGCGTTACGGTCTGGTAGCGCCTACGCCGGAATGCGGGCCGTGGCTTCGCAGCCAGTCGGCGACGCGGTCGCGGGTCTCGATGAGTCCCTTGTAATCGGCCATGTCCTCGGGCAGTTCGGCGAGCACGTTCGCCATGCGCACCCGCCACGGTTCGATGCGCGCGATCTGCCGCAACGGGAGCAGATGCGTGCGGATCAGGAACATCACCGCACCCGAATCGGCGAGCCGGATCAGGTGCTGCACCTCGACGCGCAGGTGCAGCAGCTCGCCGAACAGGTCGTCGTCGATGCTCGGCACCATCGCCCGTTCCGGACCCCAGCCGGGGTAGGTCTCGGTGGACACGTCGAGCCTGCGGCCCACGGTGAGCGTCCAGTTCGTGCGCCGATACGGCTCGTGCGGCTGCAACCGCTGGAGGAAGTCGTGTGCACGGGTGATGACGCGCTCTTCGTGGATGCGCGGCACCGGGCCGTGAATCTCCAGGAAGCTCATGCCGAGGTCGAACCCGAAGTTCCAGTCGGCGGCGAACGTGACGACACCGGCGTCGGCGTAGAGCTGCTCGCGCTGGTCGAGCAGGACGATGTCCTCCTGCACCTGCGAGCCGATGTAGGCCATCGGATCGGCCACCGTGCCGTCGTCGCCGTAGCGGAACCGCAGCCGGTCGCCGAGCAACGCGTTGTGCCAGCGGTACTCGTCGCCGCCGAGAGGCTCCAGCGTGAAACTCTCCGGATAGGCGGCGGACAGCTCACGCATCAACGTCAGCATCGCGTCCCACGCCGCGGGCCGCATGTGCGGCAATGTGGCCTGACGGCGCGGATCGCGGCGCACGATGTCCGCGCGCTCGGCGAGTTCCGCGGCGTACTCCCCGTCGACGTCCACCACCGCCTCACCCCACCCGCCGACCTCCGTCCGCACCGGCACACCCGCCGGCTGGACGTTGGTGGAGTAGCGGAACCGGTCGGCGGTGAACGGGAACGGGAACCGGGCGGTCAACTCGTCGAGCCGATCGGCGGGGGTCGTCGGGACGCCGAGCATCCCCGCGGGCGTCGTCGCATACGTCGGCGCCGTGCCGTCCGGTGCTGTGTCGGTTGGTGCTGTGCTTGAGGTTGCTGCGCTTGCGGGTGCCGGGCGGTTCACAGGGACACCTCCAGGGTGGGGCCGTCGGCGCGGGAGACGCAGGCCATCACGGCCTCGCCGGCGGCCTTCTCGTCGTCGCCGAGGAACAGGTCGCGGTGCAGGGGTGTGCCGCCGGTGACGGGCAGCCGGCATTCACCGCACACGCCCTGCCTACACATGTTGGGCACGTCGACGCCGTGGCGTTCGAGGGTTTCGAGCAGGCTGACGCCGCTGGGCACGTCGAACCGTTCGGCGACGCCGCCCCGGGTGACCGTGAGCGTGAACGGCTCGCCGGGGTCGAGCGCGTCGACGCCGAAGCGTTCGGAGTGCAGGCGTGAGGCGGGCCAGCCGGCGTCGCCCGCGGCCGACAGCACGGCGTCGATCATCGCGCCGGGGCCGCAGACGTACAGGTGCGTGCCGACGGGCTGTCCGCGCAGCACTGTGGACAGTCGCGCCAGCAACATGTCGCGGTCGGTGCACGTCTCGACGCCGGGCCCCGGCAGCGGGGCTGTCAGCGTCTCGAGGTCGTCCAGGTGCGCGCCGCGGCCGGGCCGGAACGCGTACAGCACCTGCACCTCGCGTCCCCATCGGCGGGCCGCATGCAGATGCGACACGATCGGCGTGACACCGATGCCGCCGGCGATCAGCAGGTGCCTGCGCGCGCGGGCGACGGGTGCGAACGCGCTGCGCGGCAGCTGCGCGGTGAGCCGCATGCCGGGCCGGAGTTCGCGGTGCAGCCAGTCGGAACCGCCCGCACCGCCGGGCACGTGCAGCACGGAGATGTCGTAGGTCGCCGGCGCGACGCCGTCGCCGGTGAGACTGTAGGCGTTGCGCCACTCGCCCTGCTCGCCGAGTGCGAGCACGAGGTGGCTGCCGGGAACGTACCCGGGAAGCGGGTTCCCGTCGGGGTCGGCCAGGGTGACCGCACGGACGTCCGGTGCGGTGTCCCGGACGGCGGTCACGACGAGTTCCAGCGTACGCGCGCTCATCGCTGCGTCCCCTCCTCGTTTCCGGGCCGCGTTTCGGCGTCGTGCTGGAAACCGAGGAACCGCCCGGAATTGCGGGAGACGTGGTAGTAGATGTGAAGGCCGCGGGCGCATCCGGCGCAGTCCGCGACGTCACCGATCCCGGCCTCGACGCGGGTGACGGCCGCGCAGTGTCCACAGTAGAGTTCGATCGGCCCGGTTCCGGTGGGGTTCACGTCGAGTTCGTCGTCCTCGATACCCGCCGTCAGCGCGACCCCGCGCAGTTGCAGGCAGTCTCCGACCGGACCGGCGATCCGCAGCCGGACGCCGACCGTGGCGCGGGCGAGCGCGTCGGACAGGCGCGGTCCGGCCTCGTCGACCGTGCCCGCGAGGACGGTCTCGGTCGGCAGGCCCGTCTCGCGTTCCCATGCGGCCACCCGCGCCCGACCGTCGTCGCCGACGCCCACGAGGAGATGCCACGCCCCGCCGACCGGGCTGCCGGCGCCCAGGTCAGCGACGCCCACGGCAGCGGTGTCCCCGGTGGCCGCGTCCGATCCGCGGGCCCACGCCGGGACGCTGGTGTGTTCCAGTGTGTTCATTCCTGGACTCCTACCTCACGGCAACTCCTATTACCAGGAAACTCTGTTGCCCGTCAGTAGACGCCCTGCGCGGCGCGCGGAGGTTGCCGACCCGTGAAAGGTGTGTTTCGACGTCCGTTATTCCGGGTTAGGACCCGTAACCCGGAATAACGCGGGCGTTGTTCCGGGTTACGACGCCCCCTGACCCCGAGCCCAGGCGGGGTCACACCACCTCGAGACGGGTTCGGGTGAGGAAGACGTTGTACGGGCCCCATTGGGAGACGAGGTAGTACAGCTCCGGCCCGTCGAGCGACCACGGGTGGAGGAACCCGCCGTAGATCGCGGGGAACTCGTCGCCAGACACGACGACCTCTCCCCTGCTCCACGGCCCGGTCACCGCCGGGGCGCTGCGCAGCACGATGCCCTTGCGCGGCTCGTCGAGGTGCAGCATCACCCACAGCCCGAACCCCGAATGGTAGCCCACGGACATCTCGCCCACCGATCCGTCGCGACCGGGGCCGCGTCCCGCTCGTCGCGACCCCACCCGTCGCCGTTCCAGTACTCGCAGGCCCGCACGTTCGCCGGGTCCGCGCGGGGCAGGCGCGCCAGGTACGGCACGTCGTGCCTGCCGTTGGTGGTGCCGAACAGATGCACCCACTCGCCGTCGGGGCCATCGCCGAGCGCGAAGGCGCCGATCTGGAATCGGTTGTCGCCGTCGCGGTTCTTCCACCGCGCGGACCGGGGCCGGTCCCAGCTGCGTCCGTCGTCGGTCGAGACGGCGATACCGGCGTGGTTCGTCCGCCAGTGGCCGGGTCGTCCCCATTCGCGCACCGACATGTAGTGCACGTAGTGCACGCCGCCGACGGTGATCGCGCCGTTGGGGATGACCGTGACCTCGCGCCGCGCCGAGGGAATGACCTGCGTCGCACCGCCGCCGGACCGCTCGACGACCCCGTCCAGCGACAGGCCGGCCGACAGGTCACGGCCCGTCGACCAGGCGAGGACGTTGCTGCGCCAGTCGGCGTTGCCGGGGCCAGCGCCATGACCACCCCAACCCGCGCCGAAGGTGTCGCCGAACAGCACGAACACCCGGCCGTCCCCGGCATCCCACAACAGTCCGAGGTCGGTGGCCTCGATCGCGAACCGCTCACCGGTGCGGTTGGCCGACGCCGTCCCGGTGACCTGCGCGATCCGTTCCGTGTGCAGCGGCCTGATCTCCATGCCCCGAACGTAACGCGACACCGCACACCTCGCCCGCGAACGACGAGAACCTCATTGCACGCGATTATTAATTCGGTGCATTTATTCGCCCCGCGCGTGGGCTTTTCGTCCAATTGATGGGATCGCCGAGAAATGGTTGACGCCGCGCTCCACTCATGGCCACCCTGAAGTCATGGCGAGCACGATGCCCACCGACGGAGGCCGGTGAACAATTCACCCGAACGACATTTCCCCGGGCTAAGTGCGTCCAAAATCTCGACCCGCCGAATCGATCGTGCACAAAAAAGCCAAATGATCATAGCGCCGTAGTGGCTCGGAGCAACAGAAAAGCGCAGACAACATCAGGAGTGCAGCATGACCGCGAGTCAGACCACCGTCATCGACGTTCAGCCCGTCGCCGGATCGCTCGGCGCCGAGATCACCGGTGTCGAACTGGGACCCGACACCAGCGACGACGTCGTCGCGCTCGTCCGGCAGGCGATTCTCGAGCACAAGGTGGTGTTCGTCCGAGGTCAGGATCACCTCGACGACGACCTGCAGGCCGGATTCGCCCGCAAACTCGGGGAACTGACGTCCGCGCATCCGACCGTTCCCGGCGCCGAGGCGAACAGCAACGTGCTGCCCGTCGACGCCGAGCGCGGCAACCGCGCCAACAGCTGGCACCACGACGTGACGTTCGTCCAGGCGCCGCCGTCGTTCTCGCTGCTGCGCGCGATCGTGCTCCCGCCGTACGGCGGCGACACCGCCTGGGCCAACACCGTGTCCGCCTACGAGAGCCTCCCCGATTCGCTCCAGCGAATGGCCGAACAGCTCTGGGCGGTGCACACCAACGACTACGACTACAGCTCCTCGCACGCCGTCGCCGCCGTCACCGAACAGGCGCAGCGCTACCGCGAGCAGTTCACCTCGACCGTGTACAAGACCGAGCACCCGGTGGTGCGGATCCACCCGGAGACCGGCGAGAAGACGCTGCTGCTCGGGCACTTCGCGCAGAAGTTCGTCGGCTACAACGGAAGCGACTCACGGCACCTGTTCGAGGTTCTGCAGAACCACGTGTCGCGACTGGAGAACACCGTGCGCTGGCGCTGGGCGCCGGGCGACATCGCGATCTGGGACAACCGGCTGACCCAGCACTACGCCGTCTCCGATTTCGGGGACACGCCGCGCAGGCTGCACCGCGTGACCGTCGCAGGCGACGTTCCCGTGAGTGTCGACGGCAGGCGCAGCGTGGCCCTCCAGGGCGATGCCTCGGCCTACACGCCGGCCTGACGCCACCGCACGGACCACCACACCGGTGCCGCGAGCGAGCCGTGCCCGCTATATCCACAGTGGACACGATGACCGCTCGCGGGACCGGGGAAAGCGACGAGTGTGAGCACCCTCCGAACCGTCAACCGCCGCGACGCACTCCGCCTGGCCGCGGGCGCCGCCTTCGGCACGGCCGCGGCCGCCGCGTTGAGCGGCTGCGTCGCCGCGCCGGCGCCGACACCGCACGCCCCGACACCGTGCGGTACCAGGGTTGGGCGGGCAAAGTCCTGTTCTTCGAACTCGCCGACGACCTCGGTTTCCTCGGCGACACCCGGCTCGAATGGATCGGCAACACGATCAGCGGGCCGCAGGACATCCAGTCCGTCGTCACCGGCGACATCGACATCGGCGGCGCGTTCAACGGCGCGATCCTGCGGCTCGTCGCCGCGGGCGCTCCCATCACGTCCGTGCTCAGTTACTACGGTGCCGACTCGCGCACCGAGGCCGGCTACTTCGTGCTCGAGGACAGCCCGATCCGCGGGCCGCGCGACTTCATCGGCAAGAAGGTCGGCGTGAACACCCTCGGCGCGCACCACGAGGACGTGCTCACCCTGTACCTCGAACGCGCCGGACTGACCCCGGAGGAGATCGACTCGGTGCAGCTCGTCGTCGTGCCACCCGTCAGCGCGGAACAGGCACTGCACTCGGGACAGCTCGACGTGGCGTGCATGACCGACATCACGCGGGAGAAAGCCCTGGCACGCGGCGGAATCCGCACGGTGTTCAGCGACTACGAACTGCTCGGTGCCTTCAGCGCGGGCTGTTACGTGATGCGGTCGGCCTACCTGCGCGAGCACGCCGACACCGCCCGGCGGTTCCTCGCCGGCACGGCCAGGGCGGCGCGGTGGGCGCAAACCCGTCCGCGGGACGAGGTCGTCGCCCGCTTCGCCGACATCATCACGCGGCGACAACGCAACGAGGACACCGAGGCCATCCGGTACTGGCGCTCGACCGGCGTCGCCCTGCCCGGCGGACTGATCGCCGACCGCGAGTTCGACCTGTGGAAGGAGCGCGCCGCCGAGACCCGCCCCGCCCTGCACGACATCGCCACCCGCGACCTCTACACCAACGAGTTCAACCCGTACCGGTCCTGACCCCACTGGAGAAGCTGATGAACGCCATCGTGTTCGACGACGTGTCGAAGAGATTCCACGCCCGCACCAGCGGGGGTGAGGAGGTCACCGCACTGAGCGGCATCGACCTGCGCATCGAGGCCGGACAGCTCGCCGTCGTGGTCGGCCCCAGCGGTTCGGGCAAGTCGACGCTGCTGGACCTGCTGGCCGGGCTCGACCATCCGACGTCCGGGCAGATCCGCATCGGCGACCGGGTCGTCACCGGCCCCGGGCTGGACCGCGGCGTCGTGTTCCAGCAGTACGCGCTGCTGCCGTGGCGCACCGCGCAAGGCAACGTCGAATTCGGACTCGAGGCGAAAAAGGTGCCGAAGAACGAACGCCGCGAACGCGCACGCCATTATCTCGACCTCGTCGGACTCGGCGGTTTCGAACAGCACTATCCCGACCAACTGTCCGGCGGAATGAAACAACGCGTCGCCATCGCCCGCAGCCTGGCCTACGACCCGGATGTGCTGTTGATGGACGAACCGTTCGCCGCACTCGACGCACAGACGCGCGACGTCCTGCAGGAGGAACTGCTGCGCATTTGGCAGCAGACGCAGAAGACGATCGTGTTCATCACGCACAGCATCGAGGAGGCGGTGTTCCTCGGCAGGAAGGTCGCTGTGCTGAGCGCGCGGCCGGGCCGCGTGCGGGCCGTGGTCGACGTCGACCTGCCGGGCCGGGCCTCCGGCGAGGACATCCGCTCCACGCCGGCATTCGCCCACCACCGGCACGAGATCTGGAGCCTGCTCCGCGGGGAGGACAGCACCGGCGCGTCGGCCGACGCCCGGCAGGGCGCGGCTGCCGAGGAGGCCGAGGAGGTCGTCCCCGTTGGCTGACATCGACGCACCACCGCGCCCCGTTCACGGCGCCCCGACCCGGCCGGGCGGGACCGGCCGGGCCCGCCGGGTGCTGGTCGGTTCGGCGGGCGTGGTCGCGTTCCTGGCGTTGTGGGAACTCGCGCCGCGCCTCGGGCTGGTCGACAGCATCTTCCTACCCCCGTTCAGCCGGGTCGTGCAGGCGATGGTCGAACTGTCGGCGACGGGTGAGCTGTGGGAGCACTTCGGCGCGAGCCTCGCGCGTTCGCTCGCCGGGTTCGTCGTCGCCGCGGCGCTGGCGGTGCCGCTGGGCATCCTGATCGGCTGGTACCGGCCGGTGCACGTGGCACTGAATCCCCTGCTGGAGCTGTTCCGCAACACCGCCGCGCTGGCGCTGCTGCCGGTGTTCGTGCTGCTGCTGGGCCTGGGCGAGCTGTCGAAGGTGTCGCTCGTGGTGTTCGCGTGCACGTGGCCGATCCTGCTCAACACGGTGAGCGCCGTGCGGACCGTGGACCCGCTGCTGATCAAATCGGCGCGGTCGCTGGGCTTCTCGCCGCTCGCGTTGTTCGGGAAGGTCGTGCTGCCCGCGTCCGTGCGACGATCTTCACCGGAATCCGGTTGGCCGGCGCCAGTTCGATCCTCGTGCTGATCGCGGCCGAGATGGTCGGCGCCGAGGCCGGGCTGGGCTACCTGATCAACGCGTCGCAGTACAGCTTCCTCGTGCCGGAGATGTACGCGGGCATCGTGACGATCTCCCTGCTCGGCGTGACCCTCAACCACGCCCTCGTCCTCACGGAGCGTCGCCTCTCCCGCTGGCGCGCTAACCCCGTCAAAGTTCCCGAGGCCATGGTCGCGTTGAACGCGACCATGGGGCCCTCGGGAGCTTTTGGGTCTCGCTGCGGGTGGTTACTGCGGGTCGTGTTGGCCACCTTTGCGGGGTGTGGGGCGTCCGGACGGGTGACAATGCCCGATATGCGGCTCCAGCGGACGGCACTCACCTCGCGGCTCCCCGCCGAGCGGGTGCTGACCGCGCTCGAGCACCGCGCCCGCACGCTCGGCCTGCCCCCGCCCGCGGCGCTCACCGGCGACTGGTTCCGCTCCCGCGCCGTCCTCGCCCCGTCCGTTCGGCTCGAGCCCGTCACCGACCTCGACACCGCGCTCGACCTGCCCGACCCCACCGGACGCTCCGAGCCCACGGCCGACACCGACGCCGCCGACACCGATGCCGGGGCGGTCGGCGGCGGGTGGTTCGGCTACCTGTCCTACGACCTGGCCGACCCGTCCGGCCGCGCCGGTCTGCTGCCGCGGGCCGTGTGGGGGTGGGCCGATCACGTGCTGCGCCTCGACGCCGCAGGCCGGTGGTGGTTCGAGTCGCTCCGCCCGCACACGGGGCCGGAGGTCGACGAGTTCGAACGGCTCCTCACCGACCCGCCGCCGGTGCCGGACACGTGGCGGGCCACGTCGCTGCACCGCCCGCCCGCCGACGTCCACCACAAGGCCGTGCGCGAATGCGTGCACGCCATCGAGGCCGGCGAGCTGTTCCAGGCCAACATCTGCACCCGGTTCACGGGCCGCTTCGACGGCGCGCCGGTCGCGCTGTTCGCCGAGGGCGTGCGCCGGTTGAACCCGATGCGCGCGGCGTATCTGTCGGGCGCATGGGGCAGTGCGGTGTCGATGTCCCCGGAGCTGTTCGTCTCGCGCCGCGACGCCGACGTGCGCTCCACGCCGATCAAGGGCACCCGTCCGCGCACCGGCGACGCGGGCGACACGGGGGCCGAGCAGCTCCGGGCGTCGGTCAAGGACGTCGCGGAGAACGTGATGATCACCGACCTGGTGCGCAACGACCTCGGCCGCGTCTGCGCCGTCGGCAGCGTGCGCGTCCCGGAGCTGTTGGCGGTCCGGCCCGCGCCGGGCGTGTGGCATCTCGATTCGACGGTCGTCGGCACGCTCGCCCCTGGCAACGGTGACGCCGACCTGCTCCGCGCGACGTTCCCACCCGGCTCGGTCACCGGCGCGCCGAAGATCCGCGCGCTCGATCTCATCGCCGAGCTCGAGGGCGACGCCCGCGGGCTGTACACGGGCGCGATGGGCCTCGTGTCGCCGGTCGCCGGGCTCGAGCTGAACGTGGCGATCCGGACGTTCGAGATCCGCGACGGCATCGTCGAGGTGGGCGTCGGCGGCGGCATCACGGCCGATTCCGACCCGGCTGCCGAATGGCGCGAATGCCTCGACAAGGCCGCCCCGCTCGAACAGCTGCTGGCAACCCCGCCCCGGTCCGCGCGCCCCAGTTCCGCACGCACCGGTTCCGTACGCCCTAGGCGCGCGCCCTAGCCGTTCCGCGCTGCGACCACGGCGTCGTAGAGCTCCTTCTTCGACACGCCGGTCCGCTCCGCCACCTCGGCGGCGACGGCCTTGAGCCGCTCGCCCGCCTCGACCCGGCCCGCGACGTCGGCGACCAGGTCCTCGACCCGCACCGCACGCGGCGCCGCGCCCGCGAGGACGACGGTGATCTCCCCTCGCACCCCGTCGGCCGCCCACGCGGCGAGTTCGCCGAGGCCCCCGCGGCGCACCTGCTCGTAGGTCTTGGTCAGCTCCCGGCACACGACCGCCCGCCGGTCGGCGCCGAGCGTCTCGGCGGCGTCGGCCAACGTCGACGCGAGCCGGTGCGGGGATTCGAAGAACACGGTGGTGCGCTTCTCGCCGACGAGTTCGGCGAGCCAGCGCGCGCGTTCGCCGGGTTTGCGCGGAGCGAAACCGTCGAAGCAGAAGCGGTCGGGGGCCAGGCCGGACAGCGCGAGTGCCGTCGTCACCGCCGACGGTCCGGGTACGCACGTGACGGGCAGGTCCTCGTCGGCGCACGCGGCCACGAGACGGAACCCCGGGTCGGACACGCTCGGCATGCCCGCGTCGGTCACCAGCACCACGGTCTCGCCCGCGCGCACGGCCTCCAGCAGACGCGGCAGGCGGGCGGTCTCGACGTCCTCGTAGAAGCTGACGACCCTGGCCGTCGTGGTCACCTCCAGCGCCGTGGTCAGCCCGCGCAGCCGGCGCGTGTCCTCCGCGGCGATGACGTCGGCCTCCCGCAACGCCTCGGCGAGCCTCGGACTGGCGTCTGCGCGGTCGCCGAGCGGCGTCCCGGCGAGGATCAACGGCATGACGTCGAGGCTAGCGCGGCCGCGTGCAAGATCCCGGCCTGCACGGGGTTTCACATCGGCGCCCGTAGGATCGGCCCTCGTGACCGCCGTTCTGACCCGTTCCCGCCCTGGCCAGGGCGCCAGTGGCGGCAGCGGCAGCGGTTCGGGCGGGGCCCCGCCGTCGGACCGGGAGGCCGCGCTGCTCGGCACGCCGATGCCGGCCGACCGGATGCGCGCGCTGTGGGTCACGCTCGTCATCACGACCATCGGCGGCGTCGTCCGGCTGTGGAACCTGGGTCATCCCACCGACGACGGTTCGCCGGTCTTCGACGAGAAGCACTACGTGCCGCAGGCGTGGCAGATGCTGCGCAACGGCGGTTACGAGGACAACTACGGCTACGAGCTGGTGGTGCATCCGCCGCTGGCGAAGCAGCTGACGGCCGTCGGCGAGTGGCTGTTCGGCTACAACGGCTGGGGTTGGCGGTTCACGGCCGCGCTCGCGGGCGTGCTCATCATCCTGCTGGTCATCCGCATCGCGCGGCGGCTGACGCGGTCGACGCTGCTCGGCGCCGTGGCCGGCATCCTCGTGATCTGCGACGGCGTGCTGCACCTGCAGTCGCGCATGGGGATGCTCGACATCTTCCAGGCGCTGTTCGTCGTCGCCGCGTTCGCGTGTGTGCTCGTCGACCGGGACCAGGTGCGCGAACGACTCGCCGTCGCCGTCCGTGAGGGCTGGCTGCACGAGACGCCGTACGGTCCGCGGCTCGGTTTCCGCTGGTGGCGGTTCGGCGCGGGTCTGCTGGTGGGCCTGGCGACCGCGATCAAGTGGTCGGGCATGTACTGGGTGCTGGCGTTCGGGCTGCTCACGATCGCCTTCGACATCGCGGCGCGCCGCGCGGCCGGTGTCGCGCGGCCGTGGCTGGGCGTGCTGCGCCGCGACCTGGCTCCCGCCGCGTGGGCCATCGGCCTCGTGTCGGTGCTGGTGTACTTCAGCACCTGGTGGGCGTGGCTGGCCAGTGAGACAGCCACCGACCGGCACTACGCCGAGATCGAGGGCGACGACTCGTTCGGGTTCCTGCCCACGGCCTTGCAGAACCTGATGCTGTACACGTTCAACGTCCTGGACTTCCACAGCGGCCTCGCGACCCCGGACGGCGATCCGCATCCGTGGGAGTCGAAACCGTGGACGTGGCCCATGGGGCTGCGGCCGATGCTGTACTACCACAGCTCGGGCAGCGACATCGGCGGTTGCGGACAGCACGAGTGTGTCCAGGCGACGATGCTCATCGGCACGCCCGCGATGTGGTGGCTGGCCCTGCCGGTGCTGGCGTGGGGTCTGTGGCGGATGCTGCTGCGCGCCGACTGGCGCTACGCCGCCGTGCTGGTGGGCTACGGCGCGGGCCTGCTGCCGTGGTTCGTCAACCTCGACCGGCAGATGTACTTCTTCTACGCCACGCCCATGGCGCCGTTCCTCGTGCTCGGCCTGACGCTCGTGCTCGGCCACCTGCTGGGCAGGGCGAAGGACGGGTTCGAACGCCGGGGCACCGGACTGCTCGTCGTCGCCCTCTACACCGGGTTGGTCGTCGCGAACTTCGTGTGGCTGTGGCCGATCCTCGTGGGCGAGTCCATCACCGTGGACCAGTGGAACGCGCAGCTCTGGCTGCCGTCCTGGCGTTGACCGCCGCGGGGCCCGACCGGGCACGGCCTCACCCGCGCACAGCATCTCCGGTCGCGGCGTCTGACCGCACGCGGCGCAACACACCCGCGGCCAGCAGAACCTGCCCGGCCAGGTAGGTGAGCATCACCCAGAACCCGCCCACCGGTGGGTCGTACCAGTCGGCGAAGGCACTGAGGGCAATGAGCGCATCGGAGCAGAAGAACACTGCGCCGCCGATGCCCGCGAGTCGGCCGACGCCCGTGGCGAGTACGGCCATCAGCGTGAGGCAGCCGCCGTAGACCGCGACGGGCACGAGCATCTCGCCTGCTCCCGGTGCGCACAGCCCGAACAGGACGGCGAACGCGACGACGTAGAGCCCGGTCCACGGGGTCCGCGCCACCGAGCCCCGGCGATACGGCCAGAACGCCAGCGAATACCCGACCTGAGCGGCCAGGAAGCCGGCAACCATCGCGAGGAACGCCGCGTCACCGGTGAACGCGACGGGAAGCGAGTCGCCCAGCCACGAGAAAGCCAGCGCAACCACCGCGATCCGCACGAGGCGGGTGCGTTCCGCTGCGGCGCACCACAGCCACGCGGCGAGCAACGGCATGAGCAGCATCTGGGTGGGCCGCGACAACCACGCCGGTCCCGCGAGCTGCACGACGAGATGCCCCGCGGAGACGACCGCGTAGGCGATCAGCAGCACGTTCGCCGTACGAGCGCTCACTCCGAACGCGGCACGATGCGGGTGACGGGGCCGTCCGGGGACGAGCCCATGCGCGCGAGCCAGCCCTGGACCTCCCGTTCGACGGCGGCCAGGGTCGGCCGGTTGCGGGGCTGCGGGTCCAGCGACGCACGCAGCAGTCGCGCGTGCACGCTCTGCTGGGGCAGATGGCTGGCCGGTTCGGCGCGGGCGGCCGCCATGAGCGCCGCCATCGGCGTCTCGCGGGTGCCGCGCGGCGGGTGGCCGGACAGGGCGAAGCTCACGGTCGCCGCGAGCTGCCACGCGTCGGAGGCGGGCGTGGCCTCCTTGCCCTCCGCGGCCTCGGGCGCGGTGTAGTCCGGCGTGCCGATCATCATGCCCGTCGCGGTCAGCTTGGCGTCGTTCTTGCTGCGCGCGATGCCGAAGTCGATCAGGTGCGGCAGGCCCTGCGGGTCGAGGATGACGTTGGACGGCTTCATGTCGCGATGCAGCACGCCCTTCTCGTGAGCGGCCGACAGCGCGCCGGCGAGCGTGGCCCACAACCTGCCCGCGGCCTGGTCGTCGAGGGCGCCACCGCTGTCGACGGCGTCGGCCAGCGAACGGCCCTCGAGGTACTCCATGACCAGCGCGAGCCCGTCGTGTTCCTCGACGAGGTCGTACACACGCACGCAGTTCGGGTGCGACAGCATCGCCAGCGCCCGCGCCTCGCGGCGCATGCGCTCCTCGGTGTCGGGATCGGTGACGTGCGCGATCTTCAGCGCGACGATGCGGCCGAGCTGCGTGTCGCGGGCCTGCCACACGGTGCCGAAGCCGCCCTGGCCGAGCCTGCGGATGCGTTCGAACCGGCCGTCGCCACTGTTCGACGACGCCGGGAACGCCGCGGCGGCGACCGGCGGCGGCGAGGGCGCCACGGCCGTGGGCGCGTACTGCCGCTGCGGCTCGGGGGCCGGTTCGGGACGGGGTTCGGGCCGCGGCTGCGGACGCGGTTCGGGCGGCCGGTCGGCCTTCTGGATGGTCGCCCAGCTCGGCGGTCCGATGATCGCCACGGGGATGACGCCGAGGATGATCGCCGGCAGGAAACCGAGCCACAGGTGGATGGCCGTGTTGGCCTCGACGCCGGCCGAGAGCAGGACGAACGCGACGTAGGAGCCCCAGATGAACCGGCCCGGCCACTTCGGGCCACGGCGCAGCGCGATCCGGCCGAGCAGCATGATCGCCAGCAGCGTGAGGATCGGCAGGCCGACGAGTCCGCCCAGGTAGAGGCCGTAGGCCAGGGCGTTGCCGGACGGGTAGAACAGCGTCTCGTAGACGTTCTGCCCGCCGCCGAGATACTCGATCTGCGTGCCGACGAAGCAGTACTCCTGCCCCATGTTGGCGACGTCGGTCTGCGTCAGCCCGCCCGTGCCGCCGGCGAAGATCTCGCGGTAGATACCGGACACGCCGCTCGCGAGCGTCCACGGCACCACCAGGACGCTGACCACGGCGATACCGGCGATCGCGATGAGCGAGGCGCCGTCGTAGCGGTTGCCCGTGAACTTGCGGACCACGGCGATGACGAAGGCACCGGCCACGGGCCACAGTCCGATGAGCAGGCCCGCCATGCTCGTCGCCCACACCCAGTCGCCGGGACAGAACCCGGGCTGGAAGATCTGGTACGCCAGCGACAGCAACGAGCCAGCGATCGATTCCACCTCTCGCTCCTTCATGCGTGTCGCTCGTGACGTCCATCGCCTGCGGGTGACCGCGGCGGTGGACACAGTATGTCGGCCACCCTAAGTCTGGACGCATGCGCCTCGCCCGCGTTGCTCTGGTGCGGCCGCGATCTACGGCCTACCGTCGCTGTCGGGACCGACCGAGACTCAGCGCAGAGGACGAGGGAGAGCCGCGATGGGCGCGTACGCCGACACCTACGACCGCAGCATCACCGATCCCGAGGGTTTCTGGCTCGCCGCGGCCCGCGGCGTGACCTGGACGAAGGCACCCACGAAGGCTCTGGACGACTCGCGCGCGCCGCTGTACCGCTGGTTCCCCGACGGGGAGCTGAACACCGCGTACAACGCGCTCGACCGGCACGTGGAGGCCGGCCGCGGGCAGCAGCCGGCGTTGATCTGGGACTCGCCGGTGACGTCGACGCAGCGCACCTACACCTACGCCGAGCTGACCGACGAGGTGGCGCGGTTCGCCGGCGGCCTGGCGTCGCTCGGCGTCGGCAAGGGCGACCGGGTGATCATCTACATGCCGATGGTGCCCGAGGCGGTCGTGGCGATGCTGGCGTGCGCGCGGATCGGCGCGGTGCATTCGGTGGTGTTCGGCGGGTTCGCGCCGAAGGAGCTGGCCGCGCGCATCGAGGACGCTGAGCCGGTGGCGATCGTCGCCGGCTCGTGCGGCATCGAACCGACGCGGCTGGTCGAGTACAAACCGATCGTCGAGGACGCGTTGGCCCTGACGACGCACCAGCCGGACCACGTCGTCGTGCTGCAGCGCGACGCCCACCGCGCCGAGCTCACCGACCGCGACGTCGACTGGGCCGACCTGATGGCCGGCGCGAGCCCGGCCGACCCTGTGCCCGTGGCGGCGACCGACCCGCTGTACGTGCTGTACACGTCGGGCACGACGGGCAAACCGAAGGGCGTCGTGCGTGACTGCGGCGGGCACGCGGTGGCGCTGAGCTGGTCGATGGGCGCGGTGTACGACATCCACCCCGGCGACGTGTGGTGGACGGCCTCCGACGTCGGCTGGGTCGTCGGCCACTCGTACATCGTGTACGCGCCGCTGCTGATCGGCGCCACGACGGTGCTGTACGAGGGCAAACCGGTGGGCACACCGGACGCGGGCGCGTTCTGGCGGGTCATCTCCGAACACGGCGTCAAGGCGCTGTTCACCGCGCCGACGGCGCTGCGGGCCGTCAAACGGGTCGATCCGGACGCCGCCGAACCGGCGAAGTACGACCTGAGCCGGTTCACGACGTTGTTCATGGCCGGCGAACTGCTCGACCCGGAGACCTACCACTGGGCCCACGACACGCTCGGCGTTCCCGTCGTCGACCACTGGTGGCAGACCGAGACGGGCTGGCCGATCGCCGCCAACCTGCGCGGGATCGAACCTCTGCCGCCGAAGCCGGGTTCGTCCACCGTGCCCGTTCCCGGGTGGAACGTGCAGATCCTCGACCAGGCCGGCGATCCACTGCCGGCGGGCCAGGAGGGCGCGATCGCGATCAAGCTGCCCCTGCCGCCGGGTGCGCTGCCGACGCTGTGGGGCGACGACGCCCGGTTCATCGACTCCTACCTGTCCCGCTACGACGGCTACTACCTCACCGGCGACTCCGGCTACCTCGACTACGACGGCTATCTGTTCGTCCAGGGCCGCACCGACGACGTCATCAACGTCGCCGGACACCGCCTGTCCACCGGCTCCATGGAAGCCGTGCTCGCCGCCCACCCTGCCGTCGCCGAATGCGCCGTCATCGGCGTCGCCGACCAACTCAAGGGCCAACTTCCCCGCGGACTCGTCGTCCTCAAAGCCGGCGCCGACATCGCCGAGGAGCAGCTGCGCGACGAACTCGTCGAAGCCGTACGCCGCGACATCGGTCCCGTCGCCGCATTCCGCGACGTCTCCGTCGTCGAAGCCCTCCCCAAGACCCGCTCCGGCAAGATCCTCCGCAAGACCATGCGCGGCATCGCCGACGGCAAGAACGAACCCGTCCCCTCCACCATCGAGGACCCCACCGTCCTCACCGCCCTAACCCCGGTCCTCCGCCCCGGTTAGAGCCCTTTGCGTCGCCGTGTCAGCAATTCACGTCGCCGTGTTGGCGTTCTGCGTCGCCGTGTTGGCAATTCGCGTCGCCGTGTTGGCACCCCACGTTGCCGTGTCAGCGTTCTGCGTCGCCGTGTCAGCAATTGGCGTCGCCGTGTTAGCACCTCACGTCGCCGTGTTAGCAGTTCGCGTCGCCGTGTCAGCGTTCTGCGTCGCTGTGTTGGCAATTCGCGTCGTTGTGTTGGCGGTTTGGGTGCGGGGTCTGCGCTTGGGGTGAGCGGTGCCTCGCCGGCGGGCAGGTCTCTGGGATGGTTGGGCGGCTGTGCCGCTGCTCCGTGTCATCCCTCGACCTCTCGTTTCGAGTATCACTCGGCAGGGCGCAAGGGTTTCGTTGGTTTGTGTGGCGGTTTGGTGGTTGGGGTTGCGCCTACCCGGAGCCGTGGATGGTTTCTGGTTTT
>NZ_MKKE01000002.1 GCF_001942305.1 Saccharomonospora sp. CUA-673
GGGTTGCGCCCTGACTGCAGTGTGATGGTTCCGGTTTTAGGTCGACGGGATGACACTTCGGTGGGCGGGTTTGTGGGTGGGGTGGGTTGGCGGGTTTGGCCTTGCTTCGCTTCGGCGGTGGCGATTCGTCGTGGGTGTTTTGGTTACTTTTCGTGGTGGTTCGTTGTCATGCTTGTGGGTGGTGTTTGGCGCCCACTTGTTCGGTATTATTGGGTTTGTGAGAAATGTTGATGGGATAGTTGATCGGGCTCGCTCGGTGCTTGCCTTGCGGGCTCGGGCTGATGCTGCTGAGGTTTCGTTTCTTGCTTCGCTCGACCCTGGAGCGTCGTCTGACTCGTTGGAGCGCCGGTCGCTTGCCGAGGCGTTGGCTCCTGAGCTTCGGTTGTCACCCCAGGGGGTTCTCGACCGCATCCACACTGCGCTTGCTCTGACCTACCGGATGCCTCGGCTGCTTGCGGCTATGCGCCGGGGCCAGGTGGATCGGTATTGCGCGGAGCGTGTTCTGAACGTTGTCTCACCTGTCGGTGATTCCGACGCGCTTGAGGTCGACCGGCTACTCGAAGAGAAGCTGTCCCGGCTATCTCTTACTGCGTGGCAACCTCGGAACATGGCCTGGCACGCCTCTCAGATCGTCAAGCAAGTCGATCCCGGTGCTGAGACCGCTGCCGCCCGCATGGCCCACGAAGGACGCAAGGTCGTGCTCGATCACGGCGTCTACGCCCAGTCGCGGATCTCCGCCGACCTACCCTCCGACATTGCCTCGGCCGCGTACGCCCGGGTCGACGCGATGGCTCGGAAGCTCCGCCTCTCCGGCTCCTCACGCAACCTCGACCAGCTCCGCGCCGACGTCTTCGCCGACCTGCTCCTCGGCAACGACCCCGGCGTCACCGTCCCCCAGTCCGCCGCGATGGTCTACCTGCACATGCCCGTCGACACGGCCCTCTCGATGTCGGAGACGGGAGCCTCGATCGACGGGATCGGGCCGGTGCCCGCCGCGTATGCGCGGGAGATCATGACGAACCCCAAGTCGGTCTGGCGGAAGGTGCTCTGCGACCCGGCCACCGGCAACCCCGTCGACCTCGGCCGATCCAGCTATCGTCCGAACTCGACGATCCGCAAACTCGTCCAGGTCCGCGACCGGATGTGCGTCGTCCCCTGGTGCCGCCGACCAGCCCGACACTGCGACTTCGACCACCAGAAACAGTGGGCCAAAGACGGCGGCTCGACCTCCACCGACAATGCCGCGCCCCGCTGCCGCCGGCACCACCGGCTCAAGAACGCACCCGGCTGGATCAGCCAGTACGACCCCGGCCACGGCACCTCGTCGATCACGACGCCCCTCGGGGTCACCTACACCGACAAACGCGAAACCGTCCTGACACCGCGATCGCCGGATCCCGACGAACCGCCGCCGTTCTAACCCGCGGCCCGCTCCGCTGCCTCCATCGCCTTCAGCAACGTGGCCGCCTCGGCATCCGACAACACCACACCCAACTCGACCAACCGCTCCCGCACCTCGGCCACGTCCACGGTCGTCTCGTCCTTGGTGCCGTCCGGGTACTCCCGCACGAGCTTGCGGCCCAACAGCTGGGTACTCACACCCGGCTCCAACTTCATCGCGATCAAGCCCCGCGTGAACGGCGACTTCGGATGGGTGGCCACGTAGTGGTTGAACACCTCGTAGTCGACCGGACGTTGCGGCGTCTCGTAGAACGCGTACTGCGGCTCCCAGCCGTCCGCGGTGCGCTTCTCCAACGTCCAACCCCCATCGGCGAAACCACCCCGCACCAACCTCGTCGGCCAGCCCGCCTGATCGGCCTCCGCACCGTCCTCCAACGGCATCGGACGCAACACGCTCGCGCCGAAACCCACATCGGCCAGGAAACGAACACCGTCGACCGTGACGGCCAAGTTCATGTGCGACTTCGGTCCGTTGCGATGCGGCTGCACCCGCGCCGTCATCCGCACCACGTCGTAGCCCAGGCGTTCCAGTACCGCGGCGAACAACAGGCCGTGCTCGTAGCAATAGCCGCCGCGCCGGCGATCGACCAACTTCGCCTGCACATCGCCCAGATCCAGCGACGGCGGACGGCCCGAGAACGGATCGACGTTCTCGAACGGGATCGACCGCACATGCGCCTCGTGCAACGCGGCCAACGCCTCCGCCGACGGCGCCCCCACAACGCCGCCGACCCGTGCCAGATAGGCATCCAGATTCAACGCATCGACCGTCCACGGGTCCGTCGTCACCGCGGCGTCGGTATCGGAGTGTGCTGTCTCAGTAGTCACCGACCCAGACTCACACCTACACCGCACTCGAGGTCAACACACGACACCAACGCCACGTGAACCGGCCCGGCCGCATCCCCTGAACGGGCGGGTCATACCCGAACCCGGGAATATGTAGTTGCAGCAATCAAGTTATTTGTTATGTTGTCATAACCGTTCCCGCACGTCTGTCCTCAGGGGGTTCACCACGTCCGCACCAGCCCAGACCGTCGACGATCCGCACGCGGCCATGTCGAAACGCGAGATCATGCAGGCGTTCGTCGGCCTGCTGCTCGCCCTGCTCGTCGCGATCCTGTCCTCGACGATCGTGTCCAACGCGCTCCCCCGCATCATCGCCGACCTCGACGGCACGCAGAGCCAGTACACGTGGGTCATCACGGCGATGCTGCTGACGTCGACGGCCACCACGCCGATCTGGGGCAAGCTCGCCGACCTGTTCAGCAAGAAGATGCTGTACCAGCTCGCGATCGTCATCTTCACGATCGGCTCGGTGCTCGGCGGGTTCGCCCAGTCCATGCCCGAGCTCATCACCTACCGCGCCCTCCAGGGCATCGGCATGGGCGGACTGCAGGCACTCGTCCAGGCCGTGATCGCCGCGATGATCTCCCCGCGCGAACGCGGCCGCTACTCCGGCTACATCGGCGCGACGTTCGCCGTCGCCACCGTGTCCGGCCCCCTGCTCGGCGGCATCATCGTCGACTCACCGCTCGGCTGGCGCTGGTGCTTCTGGGTCTGTGTGCCCATCGCCGTCATCGCGTTCATCGTGCTGGGCAAGACCCTCAAACTGCCCGTCATCACCCGCGACGTGAAGATCGACTGGCTCGGCGCCACCCTCATCGTCGGCGGCGTCGCGCTGATCCTCATCTGGGTCTCGCTCGCCGGCAACCAGTTCGACTGGTGGTCGATCACCACCGCGCTGTACCTCGGCGGGGCCGTGCTCGCGCTCGGACTCGCAGTCCTCGTCGAAGCGAAGGTCGCGGAGCCGGTCGTGCCGCTGGCGCTGTTCCGGAACCGCTCGTTCAGCCTCGCCGTCATCGGCACGCTTGCCGTCGGCACCGCCATGTTCGGCGGCGCGGTGTTCCTGGCGCAGTACTACCAGATCGCGCGCGGTTACTCCCCCACGCACGCAGGCCTGATGACCATGCCGATGGTGCTCGGCCTCTTCGTCTCCTCCACGGTTTCCGGCCAGGTCGTCTCGCGCATCGGCCGCACGAAACCGTTCCTCGTGACCGGTGCCGCGCTGCTCGTCGTCGCGCTCGGCCTGCTCGGCACCATCGACGCCGACGTCGACCTCGTGCAGATGGGCGTCTATCTCGCGATGATGGGCGCCGGCACCGGCATGCTCATGCAGAACCTCGTGCTGGTCGCGCAGAACACCGTCGGCATGCGCGACGTCGGCTCCAGCACCGCGGTCGTCACGTTCATCCGCACCCTCGGCGGCTCGGCCGGCGTGTCCGCGCTCGGCGCGGTGCTGGCCGCCAACGTCGCGACCTACATCGCCGAGGGCGCCGCCGAACGCGGACTGCCCACCGGCGGCGGCCCCGGCGGGGGCGCAGGCACCCTCGACGTGGACGCCCTGCCCGCACCGGTGCAGGACATCGTCCGGCACGCCTACGGCGACGCCCTCGGCGACATCTTCCTCATCGCCGCCTGTGTCGCCGTCGTCACGCTCGTCGCGGTGTCGTTCATCAAGGAAACGCCGCTGCGCAGCACCCTCGACATCGCCGAGGAGCCCGCCGGCACCGACAGCACGGAGGGCGCAGCCGTGCCCGCCCCGACCCCGGCGGTCGTCGCGAGCCCGGCCCGGACGGTCGTCACCGGGGTCGTCACGGCCGGCGGACACCCCGTGCCGGGTGCGACGCTGACCCTCACCGACGCGACGGCGCCCAGATCGACCTCGGCAGGACCGGCGAGGACGGCACGTACCGGGTCGGCAGCCGCGAGCCCGGGCGCTACACCCTCATCGCCGCCGCCGAGGGTCTGCAACCGTCGGCCCGGTCCGTCGAACTCGGCACCGCGGCCGATCCGGCGACGGAATCAGCGACGACATCAGCGACGACATCAGCGACGACACTGCGCCGGGACATCGCGCTGACCGGGGCCGGCCAGATCAGCGGGCGGGTGCGCACGCAGCAGGCCCGGCCCGTCGGCGGCGCCACGGTGGTCCTGACCGACTCCGGCGGTGACGTGCTCGACGCGAGCCTCACCGGCGGCGACGGCTGGTACCGGTTCGGCGACGTGTCCGGCGGTGCGTACACCCTCGCCGTGACCGCGCAGGGCTACCGGCCCCAGGCGACCCCGGTCCGCATGACCACCGGGCAGCAGCTGGCCCAGGACGTGGAGCTGGCCGCGACCGGACGTCTCGCGGGCATCGTGCGCTCGGAACTCAGCGGTCAGGCGGTCGCCGAGGCACGCGTGGTGCTGCTCGACGCCGACGGCACCGTCGCGGGCGTGACCCTGACCGGCACCGACGGCACGTACCGGTTCGACGACGTCGACCACGGCCGCTACACCGTGATCGCCAGCGGATACGGCCCGGCCACCGCCACCGTGGACGTCCCGGACGGAGACGGCTCGCTCGACTTCGACCTCGGCTACTCCGCGGGCGGCGTGGCCGGCGACGGCACATTCGACAACAGCGCTCGCGGGAACAACCCCGTCGGGCACGACGGTCTCCGGACGGGCCGGGCCGATGAGGAGTGACCGGCGTGGGGAGGCCTTCTATAGTCCGGGGATGTCGACACCGAACCGTCCGCCGCTGGCCGCCGCCCTCGACCTCGAGCCCCATCCGGAGGGCGGTTGGTACCGCCGTACGTGGGCCTCGGACCACACCCACCGGCCCGAGGGCTATCCCGGGGACCGTCCACTCGCGACCGGCATCCACTACCTGCTGGAGGCCGACCAGGAGTCCGCGTGGCACCGGGTGCGCAGCGACGAACTGTGGCTGTGGCACCGCGGCGGCCCGCTGACGCTCCTGCTCGGCGGGAGCGGCGACGAACCGGCCCCGAACCCGCAGCGCCACGTCCTCGGGCCGGACGTCGAGCACGGCCAGCACCTGCAGGTCCTCGTCCCCGGC
Organism: Saccharomonospora sp. CUA-673; assembly: GCF_001942305.1. Taxonomy (GTDB): domain Bacteria; phylum Actinomycetota; class Actinomycetes; order Mycobacteriales; family Pseudonocardiaceae; genus Prauserella. The sequence goes on from NZ_MKKE01000002.1 coordinate 5,366, forward strand.
GACGTCTGGCAGTCCGCCCGGCCCGCCGCCGACGAGGAGGTGCTCGTGTCGTGCATCGTCTCCCCCGGCTTCGACTTCGCCGACTTCACCATGCTGCCGAGGGACTGAGCGTGTGCTCGACCACACCACATCCGAGATTAGGGTCAGAAGCATGATCGAGCGGTTCGTCGTACTGGGAGACTCGTTCACCGAGGGTGTCGGCGACGACGACCCCGCCTATCCGAACGGCGTGCGCGGCTGGGCCGACCGGGTTGCCGAGGCGCTCGCCGCCACCAACTCCGCACTCGGCTACGCCAACCTCGCCGTGCGCGGACGGCTCCTCGACCAGGTCGTCGCCGAACAGATCGAACCGGCACTGGCGCTGCGGCCCGACCTGGTGACGCTGTACGCGGGCGGCAACGACCTCATGCGACCTCGGCCCGACATCGACCGGCTCGCCGAGACCTACGACGTCGCGGTCGGCAAGCTCGCCGCCTCCGGCGCCACGGTGGTGCTGTTCACCGGCGTCGACGGCGTCGAGGACCCCGTGTTCCGGAAGATGCGCGGCCGCACCGCCGTCTACAACGAGCACGTCCGCCTCATCGCCGCCCGGCACGGCGCGGTCGTCGTGGACATGTGGGCGATGCGCGAGCTGCGCGACCGTCGCATGTGGTCGGAGGACCGCATCCACCTGGGTCCCCACGGGCACACCGCCGTCGCCAGGGCCGCCCTCGACGCTCTCGGCGTGGCCCACGACATCCGCCCGGTCGAGCTCGGACAGCGGCCCGTCCAGACCGACGCGCAGCGGCGCGCCGAGAACCTGAACTGGGCCCGCACCCACGTGCTGCCGTGGATCGGCCGGCGCGTGCGGGGCACGTCCTCCGGCGACGCCGTGACGCCGAAACGGCCCGAGCTCGCCCCCGTCAGTCCGGCCTGACCCCGAACGACCGAGGGCCGTTCCCACGACTGCGGTGGGAACCGGCCCTCGGTACGTGTGCGCTCCTACAGGCGCCGCGGTCCTACTGCTGCCGCGGCGGGCCGCCGAACGGACCGCCCTGCTGCGGCGGGAACTGCCCGCCCTGCGGAGGCTGCGGACCCCCGTGCGGCCCACCCTGGGGGCCGCCCTGCTGGGGAGGCTGCTGCGGCATCTGCGGCCCGCCCTGAGGCGGCTGCTGCGGGGCCTGCTGCTGGGGCGGCGGAGTCTGCGGCGCCGACGGCTGGACCGGCGGTACCGGGGGCAGCTCCGGAGTCGGCGACTGCTCCTGGGCGGGCGACTCCTCGTCCTTCTGCTGCTCCTGTTCCGAACCGGTCTGGACCGGCTGACCGCCGCCGAGCGCCTGCAGCGCGGCAGGCGGCGGGGTCGGCGCGGCCGGGGTGCCGGTCAGCGGGCCGACCTCCTGGCGGGCGACCTTCTCGGCCTCGCGCACGGCCTCGCGGACGCTCGGGTCCGACTGGGTGTCGAACCAGGAGGCGACCTCCTCGTCCTCGAGCGGCGGCATCTCCGTGTCGTCGTCGGCCGGCGGCTCGTACCGGAACACGCCGTCCTCGCCCGGGGCGCGAGCTGGCGGGCGAAGCCCTCGAGGGCCTTGCCGTACTCGCTCGGGATCATCCAGACCTTGTTCGCGTCACCCTGCGCCATCTGCGGCAGCGTCTGCAGGTACTGGTAGGCCAGCACCTCCGGCGTCGGCTTGCCGGCCTTGATCGCGGCGAAGACCTTCTCGATGGCCTTGGCCTGACCCTGCGCCTGCAGGTAGCGGGCGGCACGTTCACCCTGGGCCCGCAGGATCCGCGACTGACGCTCGGCCTCGGCGTTCAGGATCGCGGCCTGCTTCGAACCCTCGGCCGAGAGGATCTGGCTCTGCTTCTGGCCTTCCGCAGTCTTGATGGCGGACTCACGCTCACCCTCGGCGGTCAGGACCATGGCGCGCTTCTCGCGGTCGGCGCGCATCTGCTTCTCCATCGAGTCCTGAATGGAGGGTGGCGGGTCGATCGCCTTCAGCTCGACGCGGGCCACGCGGATACCCCAGCGGCCGGTCGCGTCGTCGAGGACGCCGCGCAGCTGCTGGTTGATGTTGTCCCGCGAGGTCAGCGCGTCCTCGAGGCTCATGCCACCGACGAGGTTGCGCAGCGTCGTCGTGGTCAGCTGCTCGACACCGACGATGTAGTTCGAGATCTCGTAGACCGCGGCGCGCGAATCGGTGACCTGGAAGTACACGACCGTGTCGATCGAGACCGTCAGGTTGTCCTGGGTGATCACCGGCTGCGGCGGGAACGAGACGACCTGCTCGCGCAGGTCGACCTTCGCCCGCACCTTGTCCAGGAACGGAACGAGGAAGTTCAGGCCGGGACCGGCCACGAGCTTGAACCGCCCGAGCCGCTCGATGACGGCCGATTGAGATTGTGGCACCACCATGAGCGCTTTCGAGATCGTGACGACCACGAGAAGCGCGATGACGGCGACAACAATGATTCCTGCTGTCGACACGTATTTCTCCCCTTCACTGTGCGGACCGGTCGGTCTGATGTGGGCACGCCTTACGCGGGTCCACTCCGGTCAGCGTCTGTTGGATGCGCACACGGTGTCGGCGGTTCCGCGTGCTGTTGCTGCGGCGTGCCCGCCACCGTCACGTCCACGGCAGATCACTCAGAACTCGGATGCCACCACGGCCGTGGCTCCCTCGATCTCCACGACCGTGACCTGAACACCCTCGTCGATGACGTAGCCATCGGCCATCGCCCGCGCCGACCAGGTGTCACCGGCGAGCCGGACCTGGCCGCCGTGGACGTCGACGCGCGAGAGCGTCGTCGCGTGCGAGCCGACGAGGGCCTCGGAATTGGTCTTGATCTCGGGGCCGGCCAGGAACCGGCGTTTGAGAGCGGGTCTGGCGAGGAGCAGGAGGCCACCGGAGGCGACCGCGAACACGGCGACGTCGATGTACAGGTTGCCCGTGAGCGCGTCGGCGCCTGCCGCGGCGAGTGCACCGAAACCGAGCATCAGCAACACGAAGTCGCCGGACAGCACCTCGCCCACGATCAGGAGTACGCCGATGATGAGCCAGATGAGTGCCGCTGTCATGTACCCATGCTCCCAGATCCGTTACGCCGAGATGAAGCGGATCACACGCCGTGACTCATACGTGATCTTCTGCTGACCTCGTGGTTCCGGGCACGATTCCGGACCTGGTCACGCGCCCGGTTCGGTCACGAAGTCGATCAGCCGTTCGACCGCCCCGATGAGCGGGGTCTCCACATCGCGGAAGCTGCTCACTCCGCCGAGTACGCGTTGCCAGCCCTCGTAGGGCTCGCCCCAGCCGAGGGCGTCGCACACGCCGCGCTTCCACTCGGTGCCCATGGGGATCCGCGGCCAGGCGTCGATACCGAGGACGTCCGGCTTGACCGCCTCCCAGATGTCGACGTACGGGTGGCCGGTGATCAGCACGTTCTCGTCGGTGATCGCCTCGACGACGCGCGATTCCTTGCTGCCGGGCACGAGGTGGTCGACGAGCACGCCGAGCCTGCGCCCGGGGCCGGTGCCGAACTCGGCGATCGCGGCGGCCAGTTCGTCGACGCCGTCGAGGGGTTCGACGACCACGCCCTCCACGCGCAGGTCGTGGCCCCAGATGCGTTCGACGAGCTCGGCATCGTGCTTGCCCTCGACCCAGATGCGCGAATCGCGCGCCACCCGTGCCCGCAGCCCGTCGACGTGCACCGAACCCGAGGCCGACCGCGTGGAGGCGGCCCGCTCCGGTTGCGGCGCGCGGGCCGGCACGAGCGTCACCGGTTTGCCCTCGACCAGGAAGGCCGCGGGGCCGAGCGGGAAGACGCGGTGCTTGCCGTGCCGGTCCTCGAGGACCGCGTTGCCGTGTTCGAGGCGCACGAGCGCACCGCAGAAGCCGCTCGCCGGGTCCTCCACGACGAGCCCCGGCTCGGCCGGAACCTCGGGGACCTTGCGCTTGCGAGCGCCGGACAGGATGTCGCCATACGAGTGGGATCGCACGACCCGACAACCTAGTCGTCGAACCCGGCCCACCCCGGTAGCGCCACGCGTGCCGCGGCGCGGAGCCGCCGGTCGGCAGCGGAGAAGTTCAGAACAGCGGCCAGGGAATGGCCTGCCATTCGCCGCTCGGGGCCGGGTGCACCCCGGCGGCGACGAGTTCGTCGGTGCGGGCGGCCAGCGCGGCGATCTCGTCGGCGGTCAGGTGCTCGGACAGCGTCTGCCCGAGGTCGCGGTCGAGCGTCCAGCGCAGTTTGCGGAGCTTGTCGAGCGCCTCGTCCGGCAGCGGCTCGCCCGTCCAGCCCCACAGCACGGTGCGCAGCTTCGGGTCCGTGTGCAGGCAGATGCCGTGGTCGATGCCGTAGATGCGGCCGTCGGTGCCGGGCAGGATGTGCCCACCCTTGCGGTCGGTGTTGTTGACGACGACGTCGAGGATCGCGAGTTCACGCAGTCCCGGCAGGTCGGCGTGCGCGACGAGCAACGGCTCGCCGTCCTCGCTCGCGGCCCGCAGCACCACCCGCCAGCCGGCGGGCAGGTCGGCGGGCGCCAGGACGTCCACCAGCTCGGTGGCGTCGGCGGTGTCGATCCACAGCTGGACCATGCCGGTGCCGAACGGTCCGTCGCGCAGCACCGTGGGCGGCACCCGGCCGATCTCGGCGGCCTCGGCGATCAACGCGGTGGCGACCTCGCGGCCGGCGAGGGTGCGTCGGGGAAGTCCCACAGCGGCCGTTCCCCGGACAGCGGTTTGTACACGACGTCGGCCTGCATGCCGTCGAGCTCGACCGAGCCGAACAGCGTCAGGTTCGAGGCGTCGACGAGCCTGCCCTCGACGTCGAGCCGGCCGCGGGTGATCAGTTCGACGACGGCCGGATCGGCCGGGTCCACCGCGTTGCGCGCGTCGGGCTCGTTGTCGGACACGTCCGATCAGCTCTCGTCGGTGAGTTCCGAGTCGCGCCGGTACCCGTTCTGGCGCGGGCAGATGTGCCCGGCCGGGTCCAGCGGCTCCCCGCACAGCGGGCAGGGTTTGCGACCCGCGCCGACGACCCGGTCGCGCGGGCGGCGAACGCGCGCGCCGAGGCGGGGCTGAGGAACACGCGTACGGCGTCGGGGCCTTCCTCGGTGTCGTCGAGGACCACCGTCTCGTCGACCTCGCCCTCGGTGACGGCGAGCAGTTCGATGACGACGGCCTGGCTCTCGGCGTCCCAGCCGAGGCCCATCGTGCCGACCCGGAACTCCTCCTCGACCGGAACCGTCAGCGGTTCGTTGTCGAGCAGGTCGTCGGGGGCCTCCTCGGGGACCTCGGCGTCGAATCTGCTGGCGATCTCCTCGAGCAGCGAGCTGAGACGCTCGGCGAGCACGGAGACCTGCTGCTTCTCGATGGTCACGCTGATGGTGCGCGTGTCCTCGGAGGCCTGCAGGTAGAAGGTGCGATCGCCGGGTTCCCCGACGGTTCCCGCGACGAACCGGTCGGGCTGGCGGAAGACGTGGATGACACGAGCCATGGCCCCTCCGACCCTAAGCCAACTTCCGCTCCGGGTCTCGTCCGGGTGCGGCGCGTCTCTTGATCTTCCCCCACGTCGGCGCCGTCCGCTCTAGGGTGGCGCGCATGTCTGCGACTGTTCCCTTCGGCACCTGGTCGTCCCCCATCTCCGCCGCCGACGTCGCGGCCGCCGACGTGACCCCGCAGTGGCTCGATGTCGTCGACGGAGCCGTGTGGTGGGCCGAGGCGCGTCCCGCGGAGGGCGGCCGGGTCGCGTTGGTGCGTTCGGCCGCCGGCGAGCCCGGCAGAGAGCCCCAGGAGGTGCTGCCCGGCCCGTGGAACGTGCGTAACCGGCTCCACGAGTACGGCGGCCGACCGTGGACCGTCACCGGCGACACCGTGGTGTTCACGCACTGGGCCGACCAGCGCATTCATGCCCGCGACCTGTCCAGTGGCCAGGTGCGACCCCTGACCCCGGAGCCGGCCGAGCCGCACGGCGTGCGCTTCGGCGACCTGCGCCCGGGCCGGGTCGGCGAGGTCTGGGCTGTGCGCGAGAGCGTCGTCGGCGCGCGGCGCACGGACATCGACCGGGACTTGGTGGCGGTCGGACTCGACGGGCAGGTCCGGTCGCTCGCGGCGAGTCACCGGTTCATGACCGGGCCCCAGATCTCCCCCGACGCGCCCGCGCCGCCTGGTTCGGCTGGGACCACCCGGCCATGCCGTGGGACGAGACCGAGGTGTGCGTCGCCGACGTCGACCCGTCCGGCGCGTTCGGAGCGCACCGGGTGGTCTTCGGCGGCGCCGGGGTGTCGGTGTGCCAGCTGGAGTGGGAGGACGCGACGACGCTGCTCGCGGTCGCCGACCCGGACGGCTGGTGGAACCTGCACCGCGTCGACGTCACCTCCGGCGCGCCGGCGCGGTCGCCCCGGTGGAGGCCGAGCTGGGTGGGCCGCTGTGGAAGGTCGGCTCCCGGTGGACGGCGACGCTGGGCGGCGGCCGGCACGCGGTGCTGGCCTCGGGCGCGCTGGGCGTGCTGGACGAGTCCGACGGCACGCTCACGCCGGTCGCGCCCGAACTGACGAGCTGGGGCGCGTCGATCGCGGTGCTCGACGGCGACGTCGTCGGCATCGCAGCCGGTCCGACGTCCGAGCTGGCCGTCGTGCGGGTGCGGACGGCCGACTCGGCGGTGCGGCACCTGACACCGCAGGCCGTGGTGCCACCCGCGGACTACCTCTCCGTGCCCGAGCGGCGCACGTTCCGTACCCCCGAGGGCGAACTCGTCCCCGCGTACGTCTACCCGCCGCGCAACCCGGACATCACACCGCCCGACGGCGAGCGTCCGCCGTATCTGGTGCACGCCCACGGTGGTCCCACGGGACGCAACGCCCCGGTCCTCGACCTGGACTTCGCCTACTTCACCAGCCGTGGGATCGGCGTCGTCGCGGTCGACTACGGCGGTTCGACCGGGTACGGCCGGCGGTACCGGGAGCGGCTGCGCGAGCAGTGGGGCGTGGTGGACGTGGCCGACTGCGCCGCGGTGGTCGACGCGCTCGCCGCCGAGGGCACGCTCGATCCGCAGCGGGTGGCCATTCGCGGTGGCAGCGCCGGCGGGTTCACCGCGGCGGCATCGATGACGACGGTCGACACCTACCGCGCGGCGACGATCAAGTTCCCGATCCTCGACCTGTCCGGGTGGACCGACGGTGGCGGGGAGACGCACGACTTCGAGTCCCGCTACTTGGACGGCCTCGTCGGCCCGCTGCCGGAGCGACCGAGCGATACCGCACGCGCTCCCCCAGTCACAACCTCGACGGACTGGGCGGTCCGGTGCTGATGCTGCAGGGCCTCGAGGACGAGATCTGCCCCCCGGAGCAGGCCGAACGGTTCATCGACGCCCTCGACGGCAGCGGGATCCCACACGCCTACCTGACGTTCGAGGGCGAGCAGCACGGGTTCCGCAAGGCCGCCACGATCGTCGCGGCCCTCGAGGCCGAGCTCGCGTTCTACGGTCAGGTGTTCGGCTTCGCCACCCCGGGCGTCGCACCCGTCGAGCTGCGCCGATGACCGCGGCGACGCCCCCGGCACCGACCGTGCTGCCGATCCCGCGGGGCCTGCGGCCGGGCGACACGGCCGCGTTGGTCGCCCCCTCCGGGCCGGTTCCCGAACAACTGCGCACCCAGGCGGTCGAGGCGTTCACGGCGTGGGGGCTGACCGTGGAGGTGTTCGACAGCGTCACGGCACGCCACCCCCGGTATCGGTATCTGGCCGGCACCGACGAGCTGCGCGCCGCCGACTTCCAGGCGGCGTGGACGCGGCCCGACATCGCTGCGGTGATCGCCGCCCGCGGTGGGTACGGCGCGCAGCGCATGATCGACCTGGTCGACTGGGACGCCGTCCGCGCCGCCGGGCCGAAGCTGTTCGCCGGGTCGAGCGACATCACCGCGTTGCACGCCGCGCTCGCCCACAGGGTCGGGGTCTCCACCGTGTTCGCCACGATGCCCGCCTCCACACACTTCGACGACACGGCCGCCGACAGCCTGCGCGCGGCGCTGTTCGACCCGGCCGGCACCCGCACCGTGCAGGGCCCGAACGCGCGCAGCCTCGTCGAGGGCCGGGCGTCGGGGCCGACGGTCGGCGGCAACCTGTGCCTGCTGGCCGCCTGCGCCGGCACACCGGAGCAGCAGTGCGCCGCGGGCGCGGTGGCGTTGCTGGAGGACGTCGGCGAGGACCTCTACCGGCTCGACCGGCTGCTGACCCAGCTGCTGCGGTCGGGCTGGTTCGACGGCGTCGCCGGGATCGCGCTGGGGTCGTGGACCGCCTGCGGCGACCCGGCCGCCGGCACGGTCGAGGAGCTGATCGTCGAACGGCTCGGCCCGTTGGGCGTGCCGATGGTGTGGGACCTGGGGTTCGGCCACCACCGGGGCGCGCTGACCGTGCCGCTCGGTGTGCCTGCGGTGCTCGACGCCGACGCGGCGAGCCTGACCGTCAACCCGTGACCGTCGACGCGTGCCTGTGACTGCGTGATGATCACTGCATCCGTGATCGTCAGGGCGCGGGTGCGATCCGTGCGCACTAGCCTCGGCGGTATGCAGCTCTCGGAATCGGAGTCCCGGTCCCGCTTCACCGGCGCCCGCGCCGCGACCCTGGCCACGGCCGACGCCGACGGCGTCCCCCATCTGGTGCCCATCACGTTCGCCGTCGACGGCGACACCGTCGTGTTCGCGATCGACGACAAGCCGAAGACCACGACGAACCTGCGGCGGCTGCGCAACATCGCCTCCAACCCGGCTGTGTCGGTGCTGGTGGACCACTACGAGGACGACTGGCGGCGCCTGTGGTGGGTGCGGGTCGACGGGACGGCGACGGTGCACGAGGACGGTCCGGAGCGCATGGCCGCGGTGCGGTCGCTGAGCATGCGGTACCCGCAGTACGAGGACCTGCCCCCGCGGGGACCGGTCGTGGCGATCGCCGTCAGCGCCTGGCGCGGCTGGTCGGCGAGCTGAGGGGCAGCTCGGGATTGCGCACGTCCCGGCTGCGCGGGTCCTCCTTGCGCCAGGCCGAGACGAGACCGAGCGGATCGGGCCGCAGCAGCGACGCCGCGGCGTAGAGGCTCGCGGCGACGACCCCGATGATGAACAGCCAGTGGTACAGGCTCTGCTCACCGGTCGGGTAGTACACGAGCACGAGGAACACCGAGATGCCCACGACCGCGGCCAGGTGCTCGCGCTTCCAGCGGAACAGCGACAGGATCACGAAACCCCAGGTCAGGTACCACGGCAGCGTCGGCGGCGCGAAGATCGCCACCGTCAGCAGCGCGACACCCATGCGGAAGATCGTGTTGTTCTCGTCGCCGTTGCGGGCCAGCCACCACTGGCGCACCACGATTGCGGCGAGCACGAGCCAGCCGATGCTGCGGGCGACGTCGATGAACGGCCCCGGCGGCACGTCGACGACCGTCTTGACGAGCGTGTGGACGGCCTCGCCGACCCCGCTCGGGAAGTTCAGCCAGTTGACGATGATCTGCGGGGCCGACAGTCCGCCGACCCAGCCGAGGTTGAACGAGCCCAGCGACACCCAGGTGCCGGCGACGAACACCGCGCCGAAGATGCCCAGCGACGGCGTGACGGCGCTGACGAACCGGCGGAACAGGCTCTTGTCCGCCGGCATGTGGTTCGCCCAGATCCACACGAGGAACGGCAGCGCGATCGCCGCGGTCGGCTTGATGAGCATGCCGATGGTGACGAGCACGATCGAGGTGACGTGTTTGCGTTCCAGCGCCGCGAGCACGCCGACGGCGAGCAGGCCGACCATGAGCAGGTCGTTGTGCGGGCCGCCGACGAGGTGGATGACCATCATCGGGCTGGCCACCGCGAGCCACATCGTGACCGGCAGGTTGCCGCCGAGCTTGCGGACCAGCCGCGGCAGCGCCCACAGCAGCGCGGCCAGACCGGCCAGCAGTACGACGCGCATGACGATGACGCCGGCGATCACATTGTCGCCGGTGACCCCGACGACGCTCTGCGAGATCCACAGGAACAGCGGTCCGTAGGGCGCGGGCGTGGTCTGCCACAGCGGGTGGACGTTCTCGACCACCATCGGCAGCGTCTCGAGTGCCCGCGGCCCGTACGCGTACGGGTCGAGGCCGTGCAGCAGCTGCGCGCCCTGACCGAGGTAGGAGTAGACGTCGCGGGTGAACAGCGGCGGCGCCACCATCAGCGGCGCCATCCACGACAGCGCGGCGATGACGACCGGGCGGGTGCCGACCCGTCCGGCGAGCACGTAGCGCCCGAGACGGATCCACGCCCACACGACGAGACCGAACCCGAGGTACAGCAGGCCCGTCATGAGCACCTTGCCGTGCCCGAACCGCACCCACGCCAACGGACCGTCACTGAGGATCGGGTCGTGCACCAGCACGCCCGCCGCGCCGAACGACGCAATGAGCACCAGAACGCTGCCGACGAGGCCCATCACGATGGTGCGCAGCGGGAACCGCGGCTCGTCGCGGTGCGCGTCGGCCGGCAGGAAGGTGTCAGCGATGCCCTTGTCGGTCCGGGTTCCGGAACCGGCGGCGGGGTCGGTGGTGGTCGCCATACTGGAATTTGAGGTTACACACCACGTTTGCCGGCTTTGGTATCACCCGGCGCATACGAACTCACGCAGTGTGCTCGTTCGGCAACGCCTCGAGCAGTGCCCGGGTGTAGTCGTGCCGCGGCCGCACCAGCACCTCGTCGACGTTCCCGATCTCGACGAGTTCGCCCCGGTACATGACGGCCACACGGTCGGCGATGTTCCAGGCCAGACCGAGGTCGTGGGTGATCACGAGCGCGGCCAGGCCCAGTTCGCGGCGCAGGCGCAGCAACAGTCCCAGGATCTCGCCGCGCACCGACGCGTCCAGCGAGGCGACCGGTTCGTCGGCGACGAGGACGCCGGGTTGCAGGGCGAGGGCACCGGCGATGACGACGCGCTGGCGCTGTCCGCCGGAGAGCTCGTGCGGCAGCCGGGAGAGGAACTGCTCGGCCGGTCGCAGCTCGGCCGCCTCGAGCGCGGCGACGACGCGGGCGTGCTCGTCGCCCTCGAGCCCGTGGATACGGGGACCCTCGGCGACCGATTCGTACACGGTGTGCCGCGGGTTCAGGGCGCTGCTGGGATCCTGCAATACGAGCTGGACGTGTCGCCGGTAGGCCCGCAGCGCCGCGGACGACGAGGGCACGGGGTCACCGCCGTGGAGCACCCGGCCCGACGTGGGGCGCTGCAGGCCCAGCAGCGTCCGCGCGAGGGTGGTCTTGCCCGACCCGGACTGGCCGACGAGCGCGACGATCTCCCCCGCGTGCACGTCGAGGTCCACACCGGCGACCGCGGGCACGGTCGCGCCCGTCCGGTCGCGGAAGTGCACCCGCAGCTCCCGCGCGGACAACAACGCCGGTGCGTCGGACTCCGGCGCCGTGCTCTCCGCGGCGGTTTCGGGAGCGGCGGTTCGAGGGGCGCTGTCCGCGGATGCCGTTTCCTCGGCTGCCGGCTCCGGGGTTCGGGTCGCGGGCCGGTAGCGCGAGGCAGGATCACCCACGGTGGGGAACGCGCCGGCGAGCGCCTGGGTGTGCTCGTGGCGGGGTGCGGACATGACCTCCTTCGACGCACCGGTCTCGACGATCTCGCCCTGGTACATCACGGCGATGCGCCGGCAGGTGGCCGCGAGCACGGACAGGTCGTGGGTGATGAACATGAGGCCGATGCCGCGTTCGGCGACGAGCCTGCCGAGCAGGTCGAGCACCTGCGCCTGGACGACGACGTCGAGGGCCGTGGTGGGCTCGTCGGCGATGACCAGGCTCGGCCGGCAGGCCAGTGCCATCGCGATCATCACGCGCTGCTTCTGCCCGCCGGACAGTTCGTGCGGATACGACCGCGCCTTGGCCGCGGGCAGGTCGACCTGGGCGAGCAGTTCCTCCACCCGCGCGTCGACGTCGGACTCGGTGGCGAGGCCGTGGAGCCGGAGGGGTTCGGCGATCTGCCGGCCGACACGCTGTACCGGGTTGAGCGCGTGCATCGCGCCCTGGAACACCACCGACGCCTCCGACCACCGGACCGCGCGCAGCCGTCCCCAGCGCATGCCGCCGACGTCCTCCCCGTCGAGCAGCACCTGCCCGGTGACGGTGGCCGACCTCGGCAACAGTCGCAGCACGCTCGCCGCGACGGTGGACTTGCCCGAGCCGGACTCCCCCGCGATGCCGAGCGTCTCGCCGCGGTCGATGGTCAGGTCGACGCCGCGCACGGCCTCGACGTCGCCGTCGGCGGTGCGGTAGGTGACGCCGAGGTCGCGCAGTTCGAGCAGCGGCGCCGCGCTCTCCCGGGCCGGTTCGCCCGTCGGTTCGCCGGTCGATGCTGGTGCTGCCTGGTCGGTCACCGGTCCCCCTTGAGCCGCGGGTTGAGCACGGTTTCGAGCGCGCGCCCGACGAGCGTGAACGACAGGACCACGGCGACGATCATGATGCCGGGTGGAAGCAGGTACCACCACGCGCCAGCGGTGACCGCGCCCGAGGAGTTGGCCCGGTCGAGCATCGAACCCCACGAGATCTCCGGGCCTGCCATGCCGAGGAAGGCCAATGTGGACTCGGCGATGATCGACCCGCCCACGACGAGCGTCGTGTTGGCGAACACCAGCGGCAGCACCGACGGCAGCACGTGCTTGCCGATCACGTGCGCGTGGCCGCCGCCGAGCGCCTTCGACCGTTCGATGTACGGGCGGCCCTCGACGGCGAGGGTCTGGGCGCGCACGAGCCGGGCGGTGGTCGGCCAGGACGTGGCGCCGATGGCGAGGATGAGCGTCCACATCGACTTCGGCAGCACCGCCATCAGCACCGCGGCCAGCACGAGTGCGGGCAGCACGAGGAAGAAGTCGGTGATGCGCATCAGCACCGCCGACACCCAGCCGCCGAAATGGGCCGACACGATGCCCACGAGCGTGCCGACCAGCACCGACAGCAGGGTCGCGGCGAAGCGACGAGCAGCGACACCCGCGCGCCCCAGAACGTCAGCAGCGCCACCGACCGGCCCGTCTCGTCGGTGCCGAGCCAGTACTGCCCGCTCGGCGGTTCGAGGGCCGCGCCGCTCGCCCCGACGACGTCGAGTCCCGTCGTGTCGATCAGCAGCGGCGCCGCGAGCGAGGCGACGACGAGCAGGGCGATGAACCCGGCGCCGACGAGCCCGCCCCGGTTGCCGCGGAACTCCCGCCACACCTGCGCGGCCGCCGCCCGCCGCCGCTGCCACACCGGGGCGCTCATGAGGCACGCACCCGAGGATCGACCACGCGGTAGAGCAGGTCGGCGAGCAGGTTCATCACGATCACCGAACCGGCCAGGATCACGAACACCCCTTGCAGGACCGGCAGATCCGGCCCGTTGAGCGCCTCGTAGGTCAGCAGGCCGAGCCCCGGCCACGAGAACACCGCCTCGACGGTGACCGTGCCCGACACGACCATGCCGAATTGCAGGAAGATCAGCGTCATCGTCGGCAGCAACGCGTTCGGCACGGCGTGCCGTCTGCGCACGAGGTCGTCGCGCAGGCCCTTCGCCCGCGCGGTCTGCAGATAGTCGGCGCCCATCTCCTCGAGCAGCGAGGAGCGCATGACGAGCATGTACTGCGCGTAGACCACCAGCAGCAACGTCAGGCACGGCAACGTCAGATGCCACGCGACGTCCAGCACCTGCGCGGCCATGCCGTCCGGGGTGTCGACCGAGCTCATGCCCCGGCTCGGGAACACGCCCTGTGCGGCGATGAGCAGCAGCATGCCCAACCAGAACTGCGGCATGGACCAGAGTGCGAGCGCGATGCCGGTTTGCGTGCGGTCGAACATGCCGCCGCGGCGCCACGCCGCACGCACCCCGAGCCACATGCCCAACAGCACCGCCAGCACCGTCGCGGTGCCGACGAGCAACAACGTGGGCCACACGCGCTCGCCGATCATCTCCGCGACGGGCCGCCGGTACATGTACGACATCCCGAAATCGCCGGACAGCAGTCCGCCGAAGTACTCGACGAACTGCTGCCACAACGGCTTGTCCAGACCGAGCCGTTCCCGCAGGTGCGCCAGCTGCTCGGGGCTGGTCGGCCGTTCCCTGGTCATCGTGGCGAGCGGATCGCCGGGGATGATGCGGAACAGGAAGAACCCGAGTGCCACGACGAAACCGAGGCTCAGCAGCGCGCCACCGACCTTGCCCGCGACGTAACGCAGCGTCGAGGTGCCCGTGCGACGTTCGTCCGGGTCGGCAGGAGGCTGTCCGGTCGTGCTGACGCTCACCGGGTCCCCTACTCGCGGTCGTCCGCGGACGCCTTGCGGCGCATCAGCACCGTGCCGCCGCCGGCCAGGGCCGCGAGCGCCACCACGCCGATGGCGACCCACGCGCCGGTGGGCAGCCCGCCACCGCCACCGCCCTCGACCGGGCTCGCACCGGCGAAGCCCCAGTAGCCGCTCTGCTCCATGATCACGCCGTCACCCTCGGGCTGGCGCGGGAAGCCGGTCCACCGGTCGGAACGGTAGGCCTCGAGGGTCTGCTGATACGTCAGCACGTAGCTGGGCACGTCGCGGTACACCATCGCCTGGGCGTCCTTGACGATCTCCGCGCGCTGCTCGGTGTCCATCTCGGCCAGCTGCTGCCGGTACAGGTCGTCGAACTCGGGGTTGCAGTAGAACGCGCTGGTGCGCCCACTGCCCTCGGACGTCGGCAGGGCGTCGCACGTCTGCATCGACAGGACGTAGTCCGGGTCGGGGTTGGTGCCGTAGCCGGAGATCGCCAGGTCGTACTCGCCGCCGGTCGTCTTCTCGTCCATCTCGTTGTCCGAGACCATGTCCTTGGTGACCTCGATGCCGATGTCACCGAGCCAGCCGACGATGTAGTCCGCGGTGCGGACGTGGAACTCCTCGCTCGAGCGTGCGGTGAGGGAGAACTCGAGCGGTTCGCCGTCGGGCGTGCGCCGCACCCCGTCCGGCCCCTGCTCGTATCCCGCCTCGTCGAGCATCTGGTTCGCGCGCTCCGGGGCGAACGCATACGCCTCGTCGGCCGGCGGCTCGTAGTGGAAGTCCTCGTAGATCTCGGGCACGAGCCCGCCCGGCTGCTGGCCGTAGCCGCCGAGCGCCCGGTCGATCAGCTCCTCGGTGTCGATGGCGCGGGCGACGGCCTGCCGGACCGTGCGGTCCTCCAACGCGGCGTGGCCGTTGCCGATCGGCTCGCCGTCCTGGTTCTCGCGCCCGGGTTCATCAGCAGATCGGTGTAGCGGCGGCCGTTGGCCTGGCTCGTGGTGATGCCGTCGGTGCCCTCGAGCGCGTCGAACTGCGCCGGGGTCAGCCGGTTGACGAAGTCGATCTCGCCGGCCTGCAGCGCCGACACCGCGGCGTCGGCGTTCTCGTACTGGATGAACTGCAGCTCGTCGACCTCGACCTGGCCGCGCCAGAAGTGCTCGTTGGCCTCCAGCCGCAGCAGCCGGTTCGGCTGGTGCTCGGTGATGACGAACGGGCCGCTGCCGACCCCGACCACGTCGATCGTGTCGGTCTCGGCCGCGGACACGTCGTCGATCTCCGACCAGATGTGCTCCGGCACGATCGGGATGTCCAGCGCCGTCATGCTCGCCTGCGGCTCCGACGTCGTGATCTCCACGGTGTGCTCGTCGGGCGCGGAGACCGTCTCGAAGTTCTCGACGTAGTTGCCGTTGGCCTCCGCGGCCACCGGGTCGTTCATGATCTTCTCGAAGGTGAACTTCACGTCCTCCGACGTGAGGTCCTCCCCGTCCGACCACTTCATGCCCTCACGAAGCTGGAACGTCCACGTCAGACCGTCCTCGGACGGTTCCCACGACTCGGCGACACCCCCGGTGGGAGTGGCGTCCTCGGCCGAGGGCGGGGTCAGGAACTCCCACGTCATCCGGCCGACCATCGTGCTCGAGGCGAAGATGGCGGTGAACGGGTTGAGGTGGTCGATCTCCTGTACGAGCGCGACGCGCAGCACCGACCGTTCGCCGTCGTCGCCCCCGTCCTCCTGGGCGCCCGCGACGGGTGTGAAGGGCCCCGCGATCAGCAGCGGCACCGCGACGGTGGCGAGCAGGGCCCTGCCACGCCGGGATCGACCAATACCCACAGTTACACCTCGTTCTCGGACGGAGAGGACCCGAAGCGCAAAAAATAACCACTTGCCCGAATGTGCTGTCAACGATTTGCCCAACGGTTTCCAAGCCGTAACCGACGGAAGTAGGTGGCGAACCGCCCCGGCACGCGTTTCGGAGGTGCCTGTTCCGGGTGGAGGCCGTCGTCGATGCGGTGATCAATGCGGCGCCAGGCCGTGCTCGATGAGAGCGTCCTCCAGCATCAGCCGGGCGATGTCGCGGTCCAGGCCGGCGCTGTCGTCGAGAATGTCCGAGGCGATCCCGGCCGCCGCACACGCCTCGGTGAGCAGCCCGTCGTAGCGCTCGTGAGCCTCCTGGCGGTGGAATCGCGAGGCGTCCGTCTCGAGGTTCTCCAGTGCGCGCCGGGCGCGGCGCAGATCGGCCGCGATGTGCTCGACCGGACGCCCCGGGGCCACGGGCCCGCCGCCGAGCCGCCTCCGACGCAGCGCTGCCGACGCGGCGCGGCGGACCAGGCCGGGCGTCGTCACGATGAGCGTCACCGCGACACTCGGGAACACGAAGATCGCGGCGTACACCAGCAACTCTGCGGGCATAGGCCAGGATAGGCCGATAACCGGCGAAACCGACACCCTCGCCGGGATGATCCTTTCCCCGAATCGGCGTGTGCGCGCGGGCGCGTGCGTCGTAGCCTGACGCCATGACGAGCGCTGCACCCGCCGCGGGTTCCCGGACGATCATGATCTCGGCCGACATGGAAGGCGTGACGGGGGTCACGTGGACCGACGACGTCGTGCCGGGCACCGACCAGTGGAACCGCTTCCGCACGCTGCTCACGGGGGACGTCAACGCCGCCGTCGGCGGCTTGTGCGCAGGCGGCGCCGACAGCGTGCTGGTCAACGAGGCGCACCTGTCGCAACGCAACCTGCTGCTCGAGGAACTCGACACCCACGCGCGACTGTTGACCGGGCGTCACAAACCACTGTCCATGATGGAGGGAATCGATTCCGGTGTGGACGGTGCCGTGCTGCTCGGCTACCACGCCGGCTCGGGCTGCGAGGGCGTGCTGTCGCACACGTACCTGCCCGCGCACATCACCGGGGTGTGGCTCGACGGCGTCCCGGCCAGCGAGGGAAGGCTCAACAGCGCCCTCGCCGCCGAGTACGGCGTGCCGATCCTCGTCGTCACCGGCGACGACGAGGCGTGCGCCGACGCGGCCGACTACGCACCCGACGCCGAGCACGTCGTCGTCAAGGAATGCATCAGCCGTTACTCGGCCGTGTGCGATCCCCCTGCGGTCACCGCCGAGCGCATCGCCGCGGCCGCGCAGCGGTCCATGTCGCGGGCCGGTCGCGGCACGCCGGTCGTGGAGTCGCACCGGATCGAGATCGAGTTCGACGCCAGTCATCTCGCGCAGGCGGCCGCCGTCGTGCCCACCGTCGAGGAGGTCTCCCTGCGACGGATCGGGTTCGACGCGGCGACGATGACCGACGCGATGAAGGCGTTCAAGGTCGTCACCGCGATCGCGGACGGCGCCGTGCAGGGCAAGTACGGCTGAGCGGGACCGGCGAAGCCGGTCGCGCGCTCAGTAGTCGTTGAGGGCGCGGCTGGCCATTCCGCTGACGAGGGACCCGATCGCGATGCCCATGACGATGTAGACGAGGGCGCTGGCGATCTGCACCTCGAGTTCGACCGTGATGGTGAAGGGCCACACGACGAACACGATCGTGACGAGGCCGACCACCCAGCCGAGGAACGACATGGGCCGCGGGGCGACGAGCATCAGCAGGTGCGCCAGCGCGGTCGCGAGGAACGAACCCACGACGCCGAAGCCGGCGAGCCACATGGCGCCGATGTAGTCGACGCCCGAACCGTCGACCGTCGCCGGTGCGATGACGGGGATGTCGAGCACGCCAGTGACCACCAGCGTCGCCACGACGCCGATCAGGGCAGCCACCAGCGCGGTCGCCGCGCCGCCCGCCCACAGCATGCCCGCGTTCACCCGGGGCGTCGACGTCGTTCGCCGCCGCTCGCCGTAATCGCCCTGATCACCGTACGAGTCGTAACCGTCGGATCCGTAGTAGCTGCTCACCGTGATCAACGGTAACGGGCCCCGGAGGTTTTCGCGAGACGTAACACGCCGGGAATGTCGGGTCCGGTTGCGACTGTCGCGCCCGGACCGCTCGTCGGCCGTTCGACCGCTCACGGCTCAATCGTTACAGGTGAGGCGACGCACCCGTTCGGATCCGGCGCCGCCGGATAGCATCCGAAGGACAAGCACCGAATCCATCAGCAGGAGAACGTCATGACCCAAGCCCCTGTCAACGTCACCGTTACCGGCGCCGCCGGCCAGATCGGTTACGCGCTGCTGTTCCGCATCGCGTCCGGTCAGCTGCTCGGCCAGGACACGCCGGTCAAGCTGCGGCTGCTGGAGATCCCGCAGGCGGTGAAGGCGGCCGAGGGCACCGCACTCGAGCTCGAGGACGGGGCGTTCCCGCTCCTGCAGGGCATCGACATCTTCGACGACGCGACCCAGGCGTTCCACGGCGTCAACGTCGGCCTGCTGGTCGGTGCCCGCCCGCGCACCAAGGGCATGGAGCGCGGCGACCTGCTCGAGGCCAACGGCGGCATCTTCAAGCCGCAGGGTGAGGCCATCAACGCCGGCGCCGCCGACGACGTGAAGATCCTCGTGGTCGGCAACCCGGCCAACACCAACGCGCTCATCGCCCAGGCCCACGCGCCGGACGTGCCGAAGGAGCGCTTCACGGCCATGACCCGCCTGGACCACAACCGTGCGCAGGCGCAGCTGGCCAAGAAGCTCGGCGTGGGCGTCGCCGATGTCAAGAAGCTGACGATCTGGGGCAACCACTCGGCCACGCAGTACCCGGACATCTTCAATGCCGAGGTGGCCGGCAAGAACGCCGCCGAGTCCGTCGGCGACCAGAAGTGGCTCGAGGACGAGTTCATCCCGCGCGTGGCCAAGCGCGGCGCCGAGATCATCGAGGCCCGCGGTGCCTCGTCGGCCGCCTCGGCGGCCAACGCCGCCATCGACCACGTCTACGACTGGGTCAACGGCACCGCCGAGGGTGACTGGGTGTCGATGGGCATCCCGTCCGACGGTTCGTACGGCGTGCCGGAGGGCATCATCTCCTCGTTCCCGGTGACCACCAAGAACGGCGCCTACGAGATCGTGCAGGGCCTCGAGGTCAACGACTTCTCCCGCGGCAAGATCGACGCCTCGGTGGCGGAGCTGACCGAGGAGCGCGACGCGGTGAAGCAGCTCGGCCTCATCTGAGCCGACCGGTGCCGAAACGGGGCCTGTCCGACCTCGCGTGAGGTCGGACAGGCCCCGTTCGCGTTCGGGGGCCGCTCCCCCGCCGGACCGCGCTCGTCAGGCCGCGCCCGTCACACCACGGCGTTCGAGGAGGGGCTGCAACTCGGGGTCGCGGCCACGGAAGGCGCGGAAGGCGTCCATCACGTCGACGCTGCCACCCTTGGCCAGCAGTTCCCGGCGGAAGCGCTCGCCGTTCGCGCGCGTCATCCCACCGTGCTCGCGGAACCACTCCACCGAATCGGCGTCGAGCACCTCGGACCAGATGTACGAGTAGTAGCCCGCCGAGTAGCCGTTGGTGAAGATGTGCGCGAAGTACGTGCTGCGGTAGCGCGGCGGCACCTCGGGCACCGCGACCCCGGCCTTGGCCAGCGCCTCGGCCTCGAACGTCTCGACGTCGTCGATCACCGTGTCCGGGCCGATCGAGTGCCACGCGAGGTCGAGCAGCGCCGCCGCCAGGTACTCGGTGGTGCGGAAGCCCTCGCCGTAACTCGTGGACTCCTTCAGCCTCGCCACGATCTGCTCCGGCAACGCCTCGCCCGTCTCATGGTGCCGTGCGTAGTTCGCCAGCACCTCCGGCCACAGCGCCCACATCTCGTTGACCTGGGACGGGAACTCCACGAAATCGCGCGGCACACTCGGTCCCTGCAGCGACTGGTACTCCACATCGGACAACAGGCCGTGCAGCGCGTGTCCGAACTCGTGGAACAGCGTGGTGAGCTCGTCGAACGTCAGCAGCGTCGGCTCGCCCTCCGGCGGCTTGGTGATGTTGAGGTTGTTCAGCACCACGGGCTGCTGGCGCAACAGCCGCGACTGCTCGACGAAGTTCGTCATCCACGCGCCGCCGCGCTTGGTCTCCCGGGTGTAGAAATCTCCGAGGAACAGACCCAGCGGGCTCCCGTCGGCGTCGAAGACCTCGAACACCCGCACGTCCGGCAGGTACCCGGCCAGGTCCGTGCGCTCGGTGAACGACAGACCGTACACCTGGCCCGCGGCGTGGAACACGCCGTCGACGAGCACGCGGTCGAGTTCGAAGTACGGCCGCAGCGCCGCCTCGTCCACCTCGTACTTGCGCTTGCGCACCCGCTCGGCATAGAAGGCCCAGTCCCACGCCTGCAGATCGTCCGCACCGTCGACGTCGATGCCGTCGCGGGCCATCTCCGCGCGCAGCTCGACCGCCTCCGCGCGCGCGTTGGCCACGGCCGGACCGGCCAGCTTGGCCAGCATCGCCTGCGCGGCCTCCGAGGAACCGGCGGTCTGGTCCTCGATGACGTAGGCGGCGTGGTGCGGGTAGCCGAGCACGGCGGCCCGCTCGGCACGCAGCTGCGCGATGCGGATGATCAGCTGCTTGGTGTCGGTGGCGTTGTTGCGGTTGCCCCGCTGCACCGACGCCCGGTGCACCCGCTCGCGCAGGGCCCGGTTCTCCAGCGACGCCAGGATCGGCTGCGCGGTCGCAGTCCGAGCGTGAGCAGGTACTTGCCGTCCTCACCGCGCCCCGACGCGGCATCCGCGGCCGCGGTGATCTGCGCGTCCGAGAGTCCGGCCAGCTCGGCGCGGTCCTCCACCAGCACCGCCAGCTCGTTCATCTCCGTCTGCAGGTTGTTCTCGAACTCGGTCTCCAGTGTGGACAGCTGTTCGTTGAGTTCCCGCAGCCGCTGCTGTTTCTCGGCGGGCAGCCCGGCACCCGCTCGCACGAACGCCAGATACGTGCGGTGCAGCAGCCAGTCCTGCTCCGGGGTCAGGTCCAGCTCGCCCCGCTGGTCGTGGACCGCCGCGACCCGGGCGAAGAGCCGCTCGTCGAGGTGGATGGCGTCGGAGTGCGCCGTCAGCTTCGGCGCGACCTCCGTGTGCGCCTGCCTGCGCGCCTCCGTGCCGTCGGGTCCGACGAGGTTGAACAGCGTCAGCACCGCACGGTGCACCAACTGCCCGGAGCGTTCCAGTGCGACGATCGTGTTCTCGAACGACGGCGGTTCCGGGTCCTCCACGATCGCCGTGATCTCCGCCCGGTGCTCGGCGAAACCCGCCTCGAACGCGGGCAGGAAGTGCTCGTCGGCGATCCGGTCGAACGGCGGCAGCCCGTAGGGCAGGGTGCTCGGCGCCAGCAACGGGTTGTCGGTCACGCGTGGTCCTCTCGTCCGGTCGAACCGCCGACCACGGCATCGCCGGCGGAGGTCGCTGTCTTGGGGTCGGCCTGCTCGGACTCGGCCGGGGGCGGCGGGACGATGCCGCCGAGGTCGCCGCCGTTGTCGTTGACGCGCAGTACCAACGGGCGCGTCTCGGCGTAGCGCACCACCGACAGCGACGCCGGCTCGACCATGATCCGCTGGAAACTGTCGAGGTGCTGGCCGAGCGCGTCGGCGATGAGCGACTTGAGTATGTCGCCGTGAGTGCACAGCGCCCACACGGCGTGCTCGCCGTGCTCGGCGGTGATGCGTGCGTCGTGGTCGCGCACCGCGGCCACCGCGCGCGCCTGCATCGCCGCGAGTCCCTCACCGCCGGGGAACACCACCGCCGACGGGTGCTGCTGGACCACCGGCCACAGCGGTTCGCCGACGAGGCTCTTGATCTCCCGGCCGGTCCACTCGCCGTAGTCCACTTCGGCCAGCCGCGGCTCGGTCACCGGCGCCAGCCCGCGGGCCGTGCGGAGCGGTTCGAGGGTCTGCTCGCAGCGCAGCAGCGGTGAACAGACGAGGGCCGCCAGCGGCACGTCCGACAGTCTCTCGACCAGTCGTCGTGCCTGCCGGCGGCCCGTGTCGTCGAGCTCCACCCCTGGCATGCGTCCTGCCAGGACACCCGATCCGTTGGCGGTGGATCGGCCGTGGCGCAACAGAATGACGGTTCCCACGCCGTCACTCTACGCGGTGCCCTCAGTGCGAGACGGGCCCCGCGTTCGGGTCCAGCACGCCCGAGAACACCAGGATGTAGAGCAGGATGCCGAGCGCGACGCGGTAGATCACGAACGGCAGGAACGAGCGGCGCTTGATGAACGACATCAGCCACGCGACCACGGCGTACCCGACGAAGAAGGCCACCACGGTCGCCAGGATCGTCGGACCCCATGCCGGCGCGTCACCGGCGCCGATGTCGGTCAGCTTGTAGAAACCGGACGCCATCACCGCGGGTACCGCCAGCAGGAACGAGTACTCCGCCGCGGCCGAACGGTTGTAGCCCATCAGCCGGCCGCCGGTGATCGTGCCGCCCGAGCGCGACACACCCGGGATCAGCGCCAGCGCCTGGAACATGCCGTAGGACAGACCGTGCTTGGCGGTCAGGTGGTCCAGCGTCCGGTCCTGCTTGCCGTAGTGGTCGGCCGCCCACAGGAACAGACCGAACACGATCAACGTGGTCGCCACCAGGCGCAGGTCGCGGAACGCGTGGTCGATCTGTTCCTCGAACAGCAGGCCCAGCACGGCGATCGGGATGGAGCCGACGATGATCAGCCAGCCCATCCGGGCGTCCTGATCGCGCCGGTACTCCGACTTGTACAGCGAGAAGAACCAGTTCTTCAGGATCGACCCGATCTTCTTCGCGAAGTAGATGATCACCGCGAGTTCGGTGCCGATCTGGGTCACGGCCGTGAACGCCGCACCCGGGTCGTCCCAGCCCGCGAACGCCGCCGTCACGCGCAGATGCGCGCTCGACGACACGGGCAGGAACTCGGTGATGCCCTGGACGATGCCCAGGATGATTGCTTCGAACCAACCCATCAGCCGGCTACTCCTGAAAGCTCGAGCGCATCCACCGCGGTGCGCAACGTGTCATGTCCCTGTTCCGGTGCCACGAACGGCGACAGTGACAACGTCGTCACTCCTGCCTCGGCGAACGCCGCCATGCGCTCGGCGATCCGCTCCTTCGGGCCGAGCAACGACGTGGCGTCGAGGAACTCGGCCGGTACCGCGGCCATGGCCCCGGCGTGATCCTTGGCGAGGAACTTCTCCTGCACCTCGGCCGCCTCGGCCTCGAAGCCCATCCGCACGGCGAGCTGGTTGTAGAAGTTCTTCTCCTTGCTGCCCATACCGCCGAGATACAGCGCGGCGTAGGCGCGCACCGAGTCGGCGCACACGCGCCAGTCGTCCCCGGGAACCAGCGGGACGGTCGGTGCGATGTCGAAGTTCTCGAGAGTCCTGCCGGCCTTCTCCGCGCCCGTGCGCAGCTGCTCGATCTGCGGCCCGCTGTGCTCGGGCGAGAAGAACACCGGCAGCCAGCCGTCGGCGATCTCCCCGGTCAACTCGACGTTCCGCGGGCCGATCGCCGCGAGGTACATCGGCACGTGCTCGCGCACCGGGTGCACCGTCAGCCGCAGCGCCTTGCCCGGCCCGTCGGGCAGCGGCAGCCGGAAGTGCTCACCCTCGTAAGCGACCTTCTCGCGGCGCAGCGCGGACCGGACGATGTCGACGTACTCGCGGGTCCGGCCCAGCGGCGAGGTGAACCGGACGCCGTGCCAGCCCTCCGACACCTGCGGACCGGACACACCCAGCCCCAACCGGAACCGGCCACCGGACAGCGAGTCCAACGTGGCCGCCGTCATCGCGGTCGTCGCCGGCGTGCGCGCCGGGATCTGCAGCACCGCGCTGCCGACGTCGATCGACGACGTCTGCGCCGCGATCCACGACAGCACCGTCGGCGCGTCCGACCCGTACGCCTCGGCAACCCACACCACGGAAAAGCCGAGTTCGTCAGCATGTTTGGCGAGTGTCAAATTACTCGCGTCGTTCCCTGCACCCCAGTAACCGAGGTTCACACCCAATCGCACGGGGCGGACACTATCGGTGGGACGACAGGCCGAAGAGGGTGCCTTGGTCAAGATCGCCGGGGGTCGCATCGTTAGTCTGGGCCGATGGAATGTCGCCCTCTCGGCGCCTCCGGCCTGAAGGTGTCACGCATGGGCCTCGGCACGATGTCCTGGGGCACCGACACCGACGCCGAGGAAGCCGCCAACCAACTCGTGGCGTTCGTCGATGCGGGAGGCACGCTCGTCGACACCGCCGACGTCTACGGCGACGGCGAGAGCGAGCGGATCCTCGGGTCCCTGCTCGCCGACCTCGTTCCCCGGGAGGACATCGTCCTCGCCACGAAGGCGGCCGCCCGGCGGGCCGCCGGGCCCTTCGGCGGCGGCGCGTCCCGCGGTTCGTTGCTGGCCGCGTTGGATGACTCGCTGCGCAGGTTGGGGGTCGACCACCTCGACCTCTGGCAGGTGCACGCCTGGGACCCCGCGGTGCCGATCGAGGAGACGCTCTCGGCCCTCGACCACGCCGTGACCAGCGGCCGCGTGCGCTACGTGGGCGTGTCCAACTACGCGGGCTGGCAGCTGGCCACCGCCGCCTGCGGCCTCCGCGGCATCGGCAGCACCGCGCCGCGGATCGTCTCGACGCAGAGCGAGTACTCGCTGCTCGACCGGGGCGTCGAGGCCGAGGTCGTGCCCGCGGCCGCCCACCACGGCATCGGCCTGCTGCCGTGGGCCCCGCTCGGCCGCGGCGTTCTGACCGGCAAGTACCGCGGCGGCACGCCCGCCGACTCCCGCGGCGCCTCGACCACCTACGGCGGCTACGTCGACCGGCACCGCACAGACCGCGCGGCCCGCATCGTCGAGGCCGTCGCCACCGCCGCCGAGGGCCTGAGCACCTCTCCCCTGGCCGTGGCGCTGGCGTGGGTCCGCGACCGGCCGGGCGTCGTCGCCCCGGTCGTCGGGTCCCGCGACGCCGCGCAGCTCGCCGGCTCGCTCGCCGCCGAGGAGCTCACCCTGCCCGACGCCATCCGTGGGGCGCTCGACGACGTCAGCGACCCCGCCGGCGGCGCCGACCACGCGCCCACAGAGGAGAACAGGTGACCGTGTCGCCCACCCGTCCCGTCCGCAGCCGCACCGTCCGGCTCGCCGCGCTGACCCTCGTCGCCGGCCTCACTCTCGCCGGCTGCTCGGACGACGGTGGCCCGGTCAGCGGTGACTCGCTCCAGGTGGTGCAGGACCCCGAGCGCGCCGAGCCCGCCGAGTCCCCGGCCACCGACGTGGAGCCGGCCGGCGAGGTCGTTCCCGCCGACGGCAACGTCACGGCGCTGGCCGCGTCCGGCGGCACGCTCGCCGTCGCCGTCGAGGGCGAGAACGCGGTGCAGCTGCACGACCTGGCCGAACCGGGCGACCCGCGGACCGTGTCCCTGCCCGGCGAGGTCGCCTCCCTGCGCACCATCGACGACCGCATCGTCGCCGCCATGCCGGACGCCGACGCGTTCGCCCGCATCGACCCCGACTCCGGCGAGGCCCGGACCGTCGAGGTCGACGGCGGCCCCGCGGCCGTCGCGGAGCGCGGCGACGAGACGCTCGTCGCCCTGCGCGACGACCAGACCGTGCAGGTGCTCGACGCCCAGGACCGCCCGACCCGCGCGATCGGCGGCGAGCTCTACAGCGCCGACGACGTGCTGGTGGCCGACGGCGGCGCCGTCGTGCTCGACAAACTGCGCACCGCAGCGTTCAGCCTGGACCTCGACGACGACGCGATCGGCGAGGGCCTGCGCGCCGGCCAGGGCGCGGCCATGGCCGACACCGACGAGTTCGGCCGCGTGCTGGTCACCGACGCGCGCAACGGCGCCCTGCTCGCCTTCGACGCAGAACCCCTCCTGCTGCGCCAGCACCACCCCGTCGAAGGGGGCGCCTACGGCGTGGCCTACGACGCGGAACGCGATGTCGCCTGGGTGACGTTGACCGAACGTAACGAGGTTGTCGGCTACAGCATGCGCGGCGGACAACCGGAGGAAAAGTTCCGGCTACCGACCGTTCGCCAGCCGAATTCGGTTACCGTCGACGACCGGACGTCCCAGGTCGTCGTCGGGTCGGCGGCCGAGGAAGGTATCCAGGTGATCGAGCCATGACACGTGCGGAAGCGGTGGTCGACGACGACTGGGAGTACCGGCGGGTGCAACTGCCGCCGGGCGTCTCGCGCGTGACCGCGGCCGTGCAACTCGCCATCCAGGCCGAGTTCACCGGCTGGGAACTGTCGAACGTCCGCCTCTACGGCGACGGCACCCGCCGGGTATGGCTCCGCAGGCGACGCCGCGGCGAACTGTGCGCCCCCGCCGGCCTCATCGCCTGACACCGCTGCCTGACGACGGAGCCGCTACCTGCCGCGGAACCGGTCCACGAACTCCTGGATCTTCGGACCGCCCGCGCTGGAGGCCTGCGCCCACGCCTCGAACTCGAGCGTCGCGTCGAAGTCTCCCCCGCCTGCCAGTCCGACGGCGGTCTTGATGTCGCGGACGAGCGCCGGATCGTGCTCCGCCCACCGCTGCGCGAGCTCGTGCGCCCGCGCGACGGCGTCGTCGGCGGTCTCGAGCGCCAGCCCCTCGGCGACGGCCGCGTCGGCGTCCAACGCGCCACCGTCCAGCAGCAACGCCATGGCCCGCTGCGGACCGAGCGCGTCGACCAGGAACCACGTGCACCCACCGCCGGGGTGCAGGCCTATCCGGGAGAACGTGGCGGCGAACGAGGCCTGCGGCCCCGCGATGCGGATATCACACGCCATCGCCAGGTTCAGCCCGGCGCCGACCGCCGCGCCCTGGACCGCCGCGATGGTCGGGATGTCGAGCCTGCGCAACCGCAGGAAGCTGTCGTAGACGCCGTGCAGCTGCGTGCGCAGCTCACCGACCGGACGCTCGGCGGCGTCGCCGAACAACGCCGGCAGATCGGCCCCCGCGCAGAACGCCTTCCCCGCACCCGTCACGACGAGCGTGCGGGCGTCGGCGTCGGCGGCGACGGTGTCGATGGCCTCGCCCAGTTCCCGGCACACCTGCTCGTCCAGACAGTTGCGCCGGTCCGGGTCGTTCAGCGTCAGCGTCCACCTGCCGCCGGTCCCGGTCAGCTCCACCTTGCTCGGCGCCGTCATCGCCTGCTCCATCCGCTCGCCGTCGGTACTCAGCGACCGATCTTGGCACGCACCTTCCACAGCGTCCGGCGCGCGGCCATCACCGGCGCGTACTTCTCGGACAGGCGCATCACCGTGTGGCGCAGCTTCACGGCGCGGGGCGGCGGCGGGGGCTTGCGGCCCAACATCCGCCGCGAGCCGGCCGGGTGCTTGAGCAGCGCGACAGCCGATTCGGTGGCGATCTCGGCGATCTGCGCATCGCTGGGCGTCAACTCGTCGGCCGTGGCCGGTTCGTCGCCGCGCGGCTCCGCGGGGCGCAGTTCGGCCAGGTCGCCGACGACGTCGTAGCCCCGCTCGGTCAACGCGCTGATGTAGCCCTCGGCCTTGTCGCGCACCCAGTCCTGGTCCTGCTTCGGCAGCGGGATGCTGCCGCGGCCGCTGCGCGCGCTGAGCGTGTTGACCGCAAGGTCGTCCTTGACCCGCGAGGCGTAGGCCAGCCACGGGAACTCCCCGTCGAGGTTCTCGTTCACGCGGCGCAGGAACTCGGTCTCGGGGTAGCCGAGCGAGAAGTTGCCGTAGTGCGGGATGTCGGTCTCGTACTTCGCCGGGTCGAGGCCCAGCAGCCCCGCGAACCGCTCCCAGAGCACGTCCGAACGTCCGCCGCGTGGCGGCACGGTGACGACATGGACCTGCTCGGGCGGCAGCGTGCGCCCCAGGTCTCGAGCACGCGCGGCACCTCCTGGTAGTCCCAGAACAGCCGGGCCGTGTCATCCAGCTCGGGTGCGCGCAGCGACGCCAGCAGGGCGGGGTAGGACGTGCTCTGCCGGGTTTTCACGTTCTCCTGCCACACCGAGGGGATCTGCCGGGCCAGGTCCCGCACCGTGCAGACGATGTGCACCTCGGCGAACGGGAAGGCGTCCACGACCTGGCGGGCCTCCTGCGGGCTCGCCGGGGCCAGCAGCTCCGAGGAGATCAACGTCGTGCCCTGGTGCGCCTTGGCCTGTTCGACCAGCCACGCCCACGATCCGGGGGTGCGCTTCTCCTTCCAGCCGCCGTACCGTCCGGGGTGGACGTCGGCGACCGCGCGATGATGCGCGCCGAGGTCATGGCCGGGGAAGGCCACGCCGTCGGCGGTCAGGACCTCCCGGTTGTGCCACAACAGCTCCTGAAGCGACGTCGTGCCGGTCTTGGGCAGCCCGATGTGCAGATAGACGCGCTGGGTGGCGGGGGTTGTCGCGGAGCTCATGGCCCCGGGAGAGTACTCGGTCACAGAGGATGGTTTGCTGTGCCCTTCCCGGCGCGTTTCATTCAGCACGGATGATGGTGTCAGCAACGTCTTTGTGGAGGAGCTTCGATGACTGCGGACCGGTCCCTTCGTCTCACCCGCGGCGCCACGGTGTGGCTGACCGGGTTGTCGGGTGCCGGGAAGTCGACGGTGGCCAACGCGGTCGCCACCGTGGTGGCCGGTGACAGCGAGGACGTCGAGGTCGAGGTGCTCGACGGGGACGAGGTCCGCCGCACCATCTCGAGCGACCTCGGCTTCAGCCGCGAGGACCGGGACAAGCAGGGCCGGCGCGTCGGGTTCATCGCCGAGCTGCTGTCCCGGCACCGGGTGCTGACCCTGGTTCCCGTCATCGCTCCGTACGCGGAGACCCGCCAGGCGGTCCGTGAGCACCATGCCGAACGGGACTCGGCGTTCTTCGAGGTCCATGTCGCGACGCCGCTCGAGGAATGTGCGCGCCGCGACCCGAAGGGTCTCTACGCCCGTGCGGCCGCCGGCGAGATCAAGGGCATGACCGGCGTGGACGACGTGTACGAGGTGCCCGAGACGCCGGAGCTGCGCGTCGACACCAGTGCCGGCTCCCCCGAGGCCGCCGCCGACCGGATCCTCGCGATGCTCCACGAGCACAAGGTGCTCGAGTACACGACGCGTACCGGCAGCGAGAACGACGCCGAGAACCCGGTGTCGTTCTGAGGCCCCCGCTCGTCTGTGCCTGTGGGCTGAGCCGTCGTTGAGGTGACGTCGGGAGGCTTCGCCTCCACCATGCCCCGGCGTATAGGCCGTTATACATCTGGATGTGGCACGCTGCTCCCGCGAGCACCGAAGCCCGAGGAGGTCCGGAGAGTTGTCCCCCCGAGTCACCGTTGAGCAGCGCGGCCACGTCCTTCTGATCGGCGTGAACCGGCCCGAGAAACGCAATGCGTGGGACCGGCGCACGATCGAGGAGGTGGGCCTCGCCTACGACCGGCTCGCCGAGGACCCCGAGGCCCGCGTCGCCGTCGTGTACGGCCACGGCGACCACTTCAGCGCCGGTCTGGATCTGGCCGACGTGTGGCCCGCGATTCAGGACGAGGGGCCGGGGACGCTGTCCGGCGGCGGCTCCTACGACCCGTTCGGACTCTGGAAGCCGCCCGTGCCCAAGCCGGTCGTGCTGGCCGTCCAGGGCATCGCGTTCACGCTGTCGATCGAGCTCGCCCTGGCCTCCGACATCGTGGTCGGCGCGAACGACGTGCGGTTCCGCCAGCTCGAGATCGGCCGGGGCATCATGCCGTTCGGCGGCGCGACCGTGCGCGCCACGACCCAGCTCGGCTGGGGCAACGCGATGCGGTTCCTGCTCACCGGCGAGGAGTTCGGCGCCGACGAGGCCCACCGCATCGGTCTCGTGCAGGAGGTCGTCGAGCCGGGCCGGCAGCTCGACCGAGCGATCGAACTGGCCGAGGTGATCGCCGCACAGGCGCCGCTCGGCGTGCAGGCCTCGCTCGCCAACGCGCGCGTCGTACAGCGCCGCGAGAACGAGCAGGCCGCGGCCGAGCACCTTCGCGAGGCGCTGCCCGGCATTCTCGCCAGCGAGGACGCCGCAGAAGGCCTCCAGAGCTTCGTGGAGCGCCGCCCGGCCCGCTTCACCGGACGCTGACCCGGCCCCGCTTTCCGAGCCCTGCCGTTCCCCGAGGCCGCGTAGGCGCTCCACCCAACAGTGAACGGAGGGACGCGATGTCCGCTGCCCGCACCGTCGGCGTCGAGGAGGAGTTCCTCCTGGTCGACCCCGACACGGGACAGACCGTGCCCGCCGCCGACGATGTCCTCACGCGCCTGCCCGAGGCCGAGGACCGGCCCCGCGTGGACGCCGGACCGGCCTGGCACCCCGAGCTGCGCGCGAGCCAGGTCGAGGCCGCGACCGGTATCAGCACCACGTCGGTGACGCTGCGCGAACAGATCCGCGCCGGTCGTCGGCGGCTCGCCGCCGCAGCCGCCGACGAGGGGCTCGCCCTGGCCGCGGCAGGCACACCCGCGGTCACGGGACCGTCGGTGCCGCTCGGCTCCGACCCGCAGTACACCGAACTGGACGGGCTGTACCGGGGTTTGATCGGCGACTACGAGGGCTGCGGCTGTCACGTCCACGTCGGCGTGCCCGACCGCGAGCACGCCGTGGCCGCGGTCAACCATCTACGGCCGTGGCTGCCGACGTTGCTCGCGCTGTCGGCGAACTCGCCGTACGACCGCGGGCACGACACCGGCTACGCCAGCTGGCGCACCATGCAGCACGCCCGCTTCCCCACCGCCGGCATCCCGCCCCGGTTCGCCGACGTGGCCGAGCACGACGCCGCCGTCGACCGGCTCGTGGGCAGCGGGGCGCTCGCGCCCGGTACACGACGTTCTGGTTGGCGCGACCCTCCCCTACCCTGCCGACCGTCGAGGTGCGCGTCGCCGACACGGCCATCACCCCGGACGAGTCCCTCCTGCAGGCCCTGCTGGTGCGTGGGCTCGTCGACACCGCCCTGTCGGGTGCCGCGGACGAGACCGAGCCCTGCGCCGACGACACGGTGCTGTCGGCCGGGGTGTGGGCGGCCGCCCGGTACGGCCTGGCCGGCCGCGGCGTCGACCCGTGGACCGCACAGGCCCGCCCGGCCTCGGAACTCGCGCAGCTGCTGCTCGACCACATCCGCCCGGCGCTCGAGGCCGCCGGCGATCTCGAGCGGACCGAGACGCTCCTCGCGCACCTCCTCGGCGAGGGCACCGGGGCGCAACGTCAGCGCCGCGCCGCCTCCGACGGGATTTGGAAGGCGATGCTGTTCGTCGCCGACGAAACCGTCCGCGACCTGTAGGCGCGGGCGGTCAGTCGCCGTGCAGCAGGCGGTGCAGGCCGCCGATGCCGGCACGGTAGAGCAGTCCGCCGGCACCGGCTCTGGCCAGTGCGGCGCGCGCCGCGTTCGCCCCGGGACCGCCGTGCACGGCCCCTCCGGGGTGGGCCGACGCCCCCGCCAGGAACAGCCGGTCCACCGGAGTGTCCGCGCGGCCCGTGCCCGGCACGGGCCGCCACAGCAGCTGCTGGTGCATCGCCGCACTGCCCCCGTTCACGGCGCCCTCGACGAGGGCCGGATTGTCGCGTTCCAGTTCGACCGGCCCCTGGACGGTCCGGGCGCGCACCCGCGAGCCGAAGCCCGGCGCGCGGCGTTCGAGCACCGCCTGCATGCCGTCGGCGAACCGGCGCACCCGGTCGGCGTCCCACCCCAGCCCGCGCGGGATGTGCGTGTACGCCCACGCCGACTCCCGGCCCGCAGCGCCCGCGACGGATCGGCGACCGCCATCTGCCCCACCACCAGCATCGGCTCCGCCGGCAGGGCGCCGAGTTCGAGGTCGAGCCCGAACCGTGCCAGCGCCTCGAGGTCACCGCCGACATGCACGGTGCCCGCCTGCGCCGCCTCGGGTGCCGTCCACGGAATCGGGCCGGACAGCGTCCAGTTGACCTTCACCGTCGCCGCGTCCCACCGGAACCGGCGCAGGTCGCGGCCCAGCCGCGCGGGCACCGCGTCGGGGCGCAGCAGCCGTTCGTAGAGGATCGGTGCCGGCACCGCCGCGAGCACCGCCCGCCGAGCCCGCACCGCGTTCCCTGCGATCACGCCGACGGCCCGCGATCCGGAGGTGACGACCCGCGTCACGGGCCGTCCGCACTCGACCCGCCCGCCCCGGGACTCAAGCCGGCGCACCAGGGCCTCGGTCAGCGCGCCCGCACCCCCGTCGGGTACCGGGAAGCCGACGTCCTGGGCGAGCATCGACAGCAGCCAGCCGAACACCGCGCTGCCGGCCTGCGCCGGACCGACGTCGGTGTGCAGTGCATTGCCCGCGGCCACCGCGCGCCCCGGCGCCGGTGAACCTCTCGCCGGCCCACGCCGTCACCGGCATCGCCGCGGTCCTGGCCAGCCGCATGCCTTCGGCCGGGCCCGCCGCACGCGCGAGCCGAGCACCAGCCCGCACCGCGGGTAGCGGGGTGAACAACGCGTCCAGCAGCCGGTCCCGCACCCGGTGCCACAGCTCGACCTCGGACGCCCACGCCTCGCCGTCGCCCGGCGCGAACGCCTCCATCGACGCCGCGGTCGCGTCCACGTTCCGCGACACGACGGCAGCCCGGTCGTCGGGCAGCACGTGCGCCAGCGGAACCGGGGCGTGCCGCCACCGCAGGCCGTGGCGGGGCAGGTCGAGCGTGCGCAGGACCGGTGAGACCGCCGCCATCGGGTAGAAGGCGCTGAACAGGTCGGTGACGAACCCCGGCTCGACCGTCTCGCTGCTGCGGACCGCCCCACCCGGCGACGGCATCGCCTCCAGCACGAGCACGTCCCAGCCCGCGTCGGCGAGCAGGTTCGCCGCGACGAGACCGTTCGGGCCCGCGCCGATCACCACCGCGTCGGCGGTCTCGCCGGACACCGGAGCGGACGGGACGACCGAAGTGGCCGGGAAAACACTCACGCCATCTGTGTACCCGACCGGGCGACGGTTGGCTTACAGTGCCATGCGCACGCATCCAGGAGGCGGCTATATGACGCAACGACGCGGCATCATCAGGGCGACCGCGGAACTCGCAGGCAAGTGGTTCGGACTTCTCGTCCTCCTCGGTGCCGTGGTCGGCATGGTCATCCCGGATCAGACGTCCGGGCTCGCCGACCACGTGCCGATCTTCCTCGGCATCATCATGTTCGGTATGGGCCTCACGCTGCGGGCCGCGGACTTCCTGCTCGTGGCCCGCAGGCCGCTG
Organism: Saccharomonospora sp. CUA-673; assembly: GCF_001942305.1. Taxonomy (GTDB): domain Bacteria; phylum Actinomycetota; class Actinomycetes; order Mycobacteriales; family Pseudonocardiaceae; genus Prauserella. Next base: position 38,637 of record NZ_MKKE01000002.1, read on the forward strand.
GCCATCCTGTTCGGGCTCCTCGCGCAGTTCGCGATCATGCCGTTCACCGCGTGGGGCATCTCGCAGGCGCTCGGGCTGACCGGGGCGCTGCTCATCGGCATGGTGCTGCTCGGCTCGGCGCCGGGTGGCACGGCGTCGAACGTGATCGTCTACCTGTCGAAGGGCGACGTCGCCCTGTCGGTGACCCTCACGTCCGTCTCGACGCTGCTGGCGCCGGTGGTGACGCCGCTGCTCGTGCTGCTGCTCGCCGGGTCGAACCTGCCCGTCGGCTTCGGCGACATGTTCGTCTCGGTGGCCCAGGTGGTCCTGATCCCCGTGCTCGCCGGACTCGTCCTCCGGGCCGTGGCCGACCGGTGGGTCCAGAAGTTCCTGCCGTACCTGCCGCTCGTGTCGGTCACCGGCATCGTGGTCGTCGTCGCGGGCATCGTCGGCGCCAACGCGGACACCATCGCCACGAGCGGCTGGATCCTGCTGCTCGCCGTGATCGCCCACAACACGCTCGGCCTGGGCCTCGGCTACGGCGCGGCGAAGCTCGCCGGACTCGACGAGTCCACCCGCCGGGCCGTCAGCGTCGAGGTGGGCATGCAGAACTCCGGGCTCGCCTCGAGCCTGGCGACCACCCACTTCGAGCCGGCCGCGGCGCTGCCCGGTGCGGTGTCGTCGGTGTGGCACAACCTGTCCGGTTCGTTGCTCGCCTCGTACTGGGCGCGCCACTCACCGCGCCCAGCCGACAAGCGCCCCGAGCCCGACGAGGCCACCGAACCCACCGCGCCGTAACCGCTACTCGCGGCGTTACTCCCCCAGCACCCCGGTGAGCACGTCGAGCGCCCGCTGCCGGTGCGCGTCCAACAGGCGCACGACAGTGTCGACGTCGCGGGCCCGCACCGCCTCGAGGATCCGCGTGTGGTCGTCGACGGTGCGCTCGCGTTCCTCCGGGGCGTTGTAGTACAGCGCCCGGTACGACTCGGTCGACTCCCACAGCAACCGGATCAGGCGCATCGTGTGCACCTGGCCCGGGGCGTCGAGAATGCCGAAGTGGAACCGCCGGTTGGCGGCCAGCTCGGCCACGACATCGCCGCGGGCCGCCGCCTCGGCACAGTCGCGTTCGGCGAGGGTGATCCGTTCCAGCGCGTCGCCGTCGAGCACCGGCACCGCGGCCCGCGCCGCCCGCTCCTCCAGTACCTGCCGCAAGGCGTAGATCTCGACGAGATCGGCGACGTCGAGCGCCGTGATGAAGTAGCCGCGCCGCGGCCGGTACTCGACCTGCCCCTCCTGTTCGAGCACCCGCAACGCCTCGCGCACGGGCGCCAGGCTCATGTCCAGGCGGGCGGCGACCTCCTCCTGTCGGACCCGCTGGCCCGGCCGGAGCTCGCCGGCGACGATCGCCCGGCGCAGGTCGGCCAGCGCGTGCTGCGCCGTCGTGTTCGGCGCCGTCTGCGCCGTCTGCGCCCTCATCGGAACGCCGGCGGCACGCCCGCGACCGCGCCGCCCACCACGAGCGAGTGGACGTCGGCCGTGCCCTCGTAGGTGACGACCGATTCCAGGTTGGCCATGTGCCGGATCACCGGGTAGTCGAGCGTGATGCCGTTGGCGCCGAGCATCTGCCGGGCGGTGCGGGCCACCTGCAGGGCGGAGTTGACGTTGGCCAGCTTGCCCATGCTGACGTGCTCGGTGCGCAGGGTGCCTGCGTCCTTCATCCGCCCGAGGTGCAAGGCCAGCAGCGTCGCGCGGTTGACCTCGACGGCCATGTCGGCGAGCTTCTGCTGCTGGAGTTGGAACGAGGCGATGGGCCTGCCGAACTGCTCACGCGTGGCGGCGTAGTCGGCTGCGGCCTCCAGGCAGGCTCGGGCGGCGCCGGCGGCGCCCCAGACGATCCCGTACCGCGCCTCGCCGAGGCACGAGAGCGGACCGCGCAGCGACGTCGCCTCCGGCAGGCGCGCCGAGTCCGGCAGCCGCACGCCCTCGAGGACGAGTTCGGACGTGATCGAGGCCCGCAGCGACAGCTTGGCGTGGATGTCACGCGTGGTGAATCCGGGGGTGTCGCGCGGCACGAGGAAGCCGCGCACGCCCTCGTCCGTGGTGGCCCAGACGACCGCGACGTCGGCGCGCGAACCGTTGGTGATCCACATCTTGTGGCCGTCGAGGATCCAGTCGTCGCCGTCCCTGCGGGCGCGGGTGCGCATCGAACTCGGGTCGGAGCCGGAGTCCGGTTCGGTCAGGCCGAAGCAGCCGATCGCCTCGCCGGCCGCCATCCGGGGCAGCCACTCGGTCTTCTGCTCCTCCGAGCCCCACCGGTGGATCGCGTACATCGCCAGCGAGCCCTGGACCGACACCATGCTGCGCAGTCCGCTGTCGCCAGCCTCGAGTTCCATGCACGCCACGCCGTAGGCGGTCGCGCTGGTGCCCGCGCAGCCGTACCCCTCGAGGTGCATGCCCAGGACACCGAGCTTGCCGAGGCGTTCCGGCAGGTCCGCCGGGATCTCCCCCTTCTCGAACCAGCCGCCGACGTGCGGCAGCACCTGGTCACGGACGAAGGACCGCACCACGTCCCTGATGTCCCGTTCCTCGGGGGTGAGCTGGTCGCCGATCGCGAGGAAGTCGCGTGGGTCGAGTGCCTGTGTGCTCGCTGCTGCCATGTGCCGGGCCTCCCGCCGTCGTCGGGCGCGCGGGGCGGGCGGCTTGACCCGCCACCGCGCGGACCTTAGCGTCGAACGCTGGTTTCGATTTTCGAAAAACTACCAGAAGGAGCTCGCCGCGTATGCCCGCTTCGCTCGGTGACCTGCGGATCGTGGACTTCTCCCGCGTCCTGGCCGGACCGTTCGCCACGATGCTGCTGGCCGACCTCGGCGCGACCGTCACCAAGATCGAACGCCCGGGCACCGGCGACGACACCCGCGGCTGGGGGCCGCCCTACGACGAGCGCGGCCAGGCCACGTACTTCCAGTCGGTCAACCGCAACAAGGACTCGCTCACCCTGGACCTGCGCACCGACGACGGCATCGCCCGCGCCCGCGAGCTGGTCGCCGGGGCCGACGTCGTCGTGCAGAACTTCCGGCCGGGACTCATGGACGAACTCGGACTCGGCTACGACCAGCTCCACGCGGCGAACCCCGGTCTCGTCTACTGCTCGATCACCGGCTTCGGCACGGGCAAGGGCGCCGATCTGGCCGGCTACGACCTGCTGATCCAGGCGCTCGGCGGGCTGATGAGCGTCACCGGACAGCCCGACGGGGAGCCCCAGAAGGCCGGGGTCGCGCTCGTCGACGTCCTGTCGGGCCTGTTCGCCGGGGTCGGCATCCTCGCCGCCCTCCGGCACCGCGACGCCACCGGCGAGGGCCAGCACGTCGAGGTGAACCTGCTGTCGTCGCTGCTGGCGGCACTGGTGAACCAGAGCTCGGGCTACACCTCGGGCGGCATCGTGCCCGGCCGGATGGGCAACGCGCACCCCAGCGTCGCGCCGTACGAGGTGCTGCCGTGCGCCTCCGGCGACCTGGTCCTGGCCGTGGGCAACGACCGGCAGTTCTCCGTCCTGTGCGAGCACCTCGCCGAACCCGAGCTCGCCGCCGACGCGCGGTTCGCCACGAACAGCGCCCGCGTGACGCACCGCGCCGAACTGCGCGAGCACCTCGTCCGGCTGCTCAAGGAACGCGACGCGGCCGACTGGGCGGACACGCTCACGGCCGCGCGCGTGCCCGCCGGTGTCGTCAACGACGTCGCCGGCGCGTTCCGCCTCGCGGAGCAGCTCGGCCTCGACCCGATCGTCGGCGTACCCCGCGGGGACGGCACCGAGGTGCGCCTGCCGCGGAACCCGATCGGCCTGTCGGCCACTCCCCCGACCTATCGCTCGGCCCCACCGCCGCTGGCCGACGACTGAACGACGCCACCACCTGCCGGGGTGACCCGCCCACGGGCGCGGCCGAAGCCCATGTCGTCGGTCACCCGTCCGTACCGCAACGTGACGAGGTCACGGAAGTAGTTCTGGTGCAACCGCCACGGCGCGACCCGCCCCTGTTTCGGCATCGCGTCGACGCTGCGGCGCACGTACCCCGACTTGAGGTCGATCAGCGGTTCCGGCTCGTGCCCGCCGGGGGGCCGCCGCGGCGTCGCCCGGTCCAGACCATGAGCGTCGAGGTGCCCCAGCAGACGGCACACGTACTCGGAGACCAGGTCCGCCTTGAGTGTCCAGGAGGCGTTCGTGTAGCCGATCGTCATGGCGAAGTTGGGCACGCCGTCGAGCATCATGCCCTTGTAGGTCACCGCCCTGCCGATGTCCACCGACTCCCCGTCGACGTCGAGCGCGATGCCGCCGATGGCGAGCAGGTTCAATCCGGTGGCCGTCACCACGATGTCGGCCTCGAGTTCGGCGCCGGAGCTCAGCCGGATGCCGTCGGGCGTGAACGTGTCGATCGTGTCGGTGACGACGGACGCGTCGCCCCGCCGGATGGCCCGGAACAGGTCCCCGTCCGGCAGCATGCACAGCCGCTGGTCCCACGGCTGGTAGTCGGGGTTGAAGTGCCGCTCGACGTCGTAGCCCTCGGGTAGCGCCGATCGGACGCCCTTCTCGATCAGCCTGCGGACGAGCCCGGGCCTGCGCCGGCTGAGTTGGTAGAACAGCGTCATCATGGCGGCGTTCTTGAAGCGCACGAGCGGGAACGTCAGCCGGTCCGGCAGCACGCGGGGCAGCAGCTTCGCGACCGGATCGACCGACGGCAACGTCATGATGTAGCTCGGGGACCGCTGCAGCATGGTCACGTGGGCCGCGTCCCCGGCCATCGACGGCACCAGCGTCACGGCGGTGGCCCCGCTGCCGATCACGACGACGCGTTTACCGCGGTAGTCAGATCCTCCGGCCACTTCTGTGGATGCACGAGCGTTCCGCGGTACTCGTCGACGCCGGGGAAGCTCGGCGTGTAGCCCTCGCTGTAGCGGTAGTAGCCCGAGCACACGTACAGGAACGAGCACGTCATCGTCAGGGTCTCGCCGGTGTCCGAGCGGTGCACCTCGACCGTCCACTGTGCCCGGTCGCTCGACCACGATGCCGAGCGCACCTCGTGGTGCAGCCGCACGTCCCGGTCCACGCCGTACTCGCGGGCGGTGTCGTGGATGTACTCGAGGATCGACGGGCCGTCGGCGATCGCCTCGGCGCGGCGCCACGGCCGGAATCCGTAGCCGAGCGTGAACATGTCCGAATCGGACCGCACGCCCGGGTAGCGGAACAGGTCCCACGTCCCGCCCAGCGCGCCGCGGGCCTCCAGGACCGCGACCGAACGGTGCGGGTGCCGCCGGCGCATCCGGCAGGCCGCTCCGACACCGGACAGGCCCGCTCCCACGATGAGGACGTCGACGTGTTCGGCGGTCATGGGTCTCCTCGCAACCGGGGCGACACCGCTGTCGCCCGACCGCCCCTGACGGTACCGATCCCCAGGTCAGCGCACCATGTCGTGATCACACACCAGCCGCTTGACGTTTTCTGCACCCGCGACTACATATTTATGTGAGCCGTTCGAGCGCGTTCCCGACACGATCCCGCGGAGGCGAGCCCATGAACCTGCGCGACCTGGACGACGAGCACCGGCCGATGTTCACCACCGGCCAGGCTGCCGACATCCTCGGCGTGGAGCAGCCGTTCCTGCGCAGCCTCGACACGGCGGGCGTCGTGTCCCCCGACCGTTCGGACGGCGGCCACCGGCGGTACTCGCGACATCAGCTCGGCCGGGCCGAGCGCATGCGCACCCTGTTCGACGAGGGCCACAACCTCAACGCAGCACAGCGCATCCTCGCGCTCGAACTCGAGCTGGACCAGGCACGTCACGAGGTCGCCGAGCTTCGGCAACGTCTCGCCAACGAGTGAGCCACTCGCAGCCGGCGGGTGGCGGAGGGATCGAGGTGATCATTCGGTGGACATCTACGGTTGGCACTCGACGGAATCCGCGCTGCACGCCTACGCCGCGGCCGTCACGGAGGCGGTCCCCGGCGCCGCGCAGTACACGTGCGATGCGGCGGGCACCCCGGTGAGCGCCTACATCGCGCTCGACGGGCACCTGCCGACCTTCCCCGACCGGGACTTCGCCCTGGTGTGGGACGAGCGGCACGGCTGGGGCGCCGCGATCGAGACCCACTCCGGGGAGGACCTGATCATGGTGTCCTACCTCGGTGGCGCCGATCCGGTGCCCGATCCGGCCACCGTCGGGCGGTTCGCGCGGCAACTGCTCGCCGGGGGCTCACCCGGCCAACCCGACCCGCCGGACTCCGACCGGCTGCCCGAGCTGCCGAGCCGGCTCCTGGCCGCTGCGGGCAGCAGTCCGGCAGCCGACCACGGGCCCGCGCCCGTGCTCTGACGGGGTCGTCACCGGTCCTGGGCCGCGGCGATCAGGACGTCTCGCCCGCCGCCTCGGCCTTCTGCGCGAGGCGGGCCTGCACCTCCGGTCGCCGCAGCGGCGGGACCGTGCGGGGCGGTTGCCGCCGCGGGGGCAGCTCGGACAGCAGTCGCCGGGTCGTGGCCGTGACCTCGACGACCGCGCGTTCGAACGGTTCCCGCGTCGCGTCCGACACGCTCTGCACGCCGCTGATCTTGCGCACGTACTGCCGCGCCGCCGCCTCGATCTCGTCGTCGGTCGCGGACGGTTCCAGACCCCGCAGGGTCGTGATGTTCCGGCCCATGCCCGCGACGATAGTCCAGGACGCCGACAACCATGCCTCAATCACTGATTGAAACGCCTCTTGAATGCCCGGTCGGCCTGGGTTCTACTGGCTCGCATGCCCACGACGGCCACCTCGGACGCCACGCGCGAACGCCTGCTCGACGCCGCCGAGTCACTGCTGCTCGCCCGCGACATCGACGCCGTGTCCGTGCGCGCCATCAACTCGGCCGCCGGCCTCAACCCCGCGGCCGTGCACTACCACTTCGGTTCGAAGGACGCTCTGATCGGCGCCCTCCTGGAACGCCGGCTCGCGCCGCACTGGCACGACGGTGTCCGCGCCCTCACCGGTCGCCACCGCGGCGGTGACGCGCCGACGGTCGCCGAACTCGTCGACGTCGTCCTCGTCCCGCTGGGCGAGCTCGCCCGGTCCGAACGCGGCCGCCTGCACCTGCGACTGCTCGCGCGCATCGTCCTGGCCCGCCGGGACGTCCGTTTCGCGTCCGGCTGGTTCGGGCTCCGGCCGTGGATCGCGCTGCTGCGCGGCGCCGTTCCCGGCCTGTCCGGTGCCGAGGCCGCACGCCGCCTGCTGCTGACGTTCGACCTGATCCTGCCCACGCTCGCCGCCGCCGACACGGGCGCCGCGCCGGGCCGGGCAACGTTGCGCTCCCTGCGCACGTTCGTCATCGCCGGACTCGGCTCCGATCCCCACAGCACCGACCCGAACAGCACGGGGCCCCACAACGCCGAGGAGGCCCGATGAACTCCGCGCCCGACACCGTGCCCGACGTCTTCTCCCCCGCCGCGCTCGGACCCGTGCGGCTGCGCAACCGGATCGTCAAGGCCGCGACGTTCGAGGGCCGCACGCCGGCGGGCAGGGTCACCGACGACCTGATCGACTTCCACACCACGGTCGCCCGCGGCGGCGCCGGCATGACGACCGTCGCCTACTGCGCCGTGGCCCCCGAGGGACGCACCGACCGGCACCAGATCCTCATGCGCCCCGACGTGCTGACCGACCTGTCCGCGCTGACCGATGCGGTGCACGCCGAGGCGCGGCCGTCAGCGCGCAGCTGGGCCACGCGGGCCCCGTCGCCAACGGCGCATCCAACCGGGTGCCCGCGCTCGCGCCGCAGTCCCTGCCCAGCCCGCTCAGCATGCGGATGATCCGCCGCGCCACCACCGACGACCTCACCCGCATCGTCACCGCCCACGCCGACGCCGCGCGGATCGCCGCCGACGCCGGGTTCGACGCCGTCGAGCTGCACTTCGGGCACAACTACCTGATCAGCTCGTTCCTGAGTCCACTGCTGAACCGGCGCCGCGACGCCTACGGCGGCTCCACCGCGGCCCGCGCCCGCCTCGCCAGGGAGACCGCCGCCGCGGTGCGCGAGGCCGTCGGCGACCGCATCGCCGTCACCGCCAAGCTCAACATGGACGACGGGGTGCCCGGCGGGCTCTGGCTCGACGAGAGCCTGCAGGTGGCGCGGTGGCTCGAGGCCGACGGCCACCTCGACGCCCTCGCGCTCACCGCGGGCAGTTCGCTGCTGAACCCGATGTACCTGTTCACCGGTGACGCACCGGTGCGCGACTTCGCCGCCGCGTTCCCCCGGCCGCTGCGCACCGGGATCCGGCTCAGCGGCACCACGTTCCTGCGCGCCTATCCCTACCGCGACGCGTACCTGCTCGAGCGGGCACTGCAGTTCCGCGACGCCGTGGACCTGCCGCTGATCCTGCTCGGCGGTATCACCGGACGCGAGACCATGGACATGGCCATGCGGCGCGGTTTCGCGTTCGTGGCCATGGCCAGGGCGCTGCTACGCGAACCGGACCTGCCGAACCGGCTCGCCGCGGAACCGGGACACCGCTCGCTGTGCGTGCACTGCAACCGGTGCATGCCCACGATCTACCGGCGCACGCGGTGCGTGCTCACCGGCTGAGGCGGCTCATTCGAACCGGGACGGGTCACCCGCGCCGACGCGCACGATCTCCGGCTCGTCGCCCGAGAAGTCGATGACCGTCGTGGGCTCGACGCCGCACTCGCCGGAGTCGATGACCGCGTCCACGACGTGGTCGAGCTGCTCCTTGATCTCCCAGCCCTGCGTCAGCGGCTCGTCCTCGCCCGGCAGCAGCAGCGTGCTCGACACGAGCGGCTCCCCCAGCCCCGACAGCAGCGCCTGGGGAACGCTGTGGGCGGGGATGCGCACACCGACGGTCTTCTTCTTCGGATGCAGCAGCCGCCGCGGCACCTCCTTGGTGGCGGGCAGGATGAACGTGTACTGCCCGGGCGTCGCCGACTTGACCGCGCGGAACACGGTGTTGTCGACGTGGACGAACTGACCGAGCTGCGAGAAGTCCTCGCACACCAGCGTGAAGTGGTGGCGGTCGTCGAGCTTGCGGATGCTCCGGATCCGGTCGAGACCCTCACGGTTGTCGAGCGAGGTGCCGAGGGCGAAACACGAGTCGGTCGGATAGGCGATGAGGCCACCCTGCCTGACGAGGTCCACGACCTTCCCGATCGAACGCGGCTGTGGGTTGTCCGGATGCACGTCGTAGTAGATCGCCATGGCGGCCACCCTAAACGCGAGTCGCGCTATTCGCCTTCACGGATGTCGAGCAGTTTGTCCAGTCCGGTGACCTCGAATCCGCGCAGTACGGCCCGGTTGCCCACGATCACGCGCAGCGGCGTGCCGGCGTCCTCGCAGCGCTCGTGGGCGCGCACGAGGGCGCTGAGTCCGGACGAGGCCAGGAACGTCACGCCGCCGAGATCGGCGACCACGGCCAGGGGCGGACTCGCCTCGTCGCACGCGGCATCGAGCGCCGAGGTGAGTTGGGCGACCGTGCCCAGATCGACCTCACCCTTCGCACGCACGATGACGGCGTCGTCGCTGCGGTCCGCCGTGATCACCAGTTCCATGTACGTTCCGCGCTCCCCGTGCTCGTTGGGCCCCGTGTTCCTGTGCCTCGCGTCGCACTCCGCGCTGTGCCCCACGCTTGCAGAGTGTGTGTTGCAGGCCGAGTATTCCCTTCTACCACGGCGGCGCGCTTCCGGCGTCTCGAACGCGGCGGCCGCCGCAGGTCCACGCCGGACTGCGCCACTCACTCGGGTTCAGGTTCACCCCAGTAGCGCAACGATGCCGACGAGCACGGGCAGTGCGAGCACGGTCGAGGCGAGTCCGGCATCGCGCGCCAGTTGCACGCCCTGGTCGAACCGCACCGCGTAGCCGAAGACGTTCTGCGCGGTCGGCAGCGCGGCGCAGACGACGGCGGCCAACAACGCGTGTTCGTCGGCGCCGATCGCCATCGCGAGCCCCCATGCGAGCAACGGGTGCACGAACGTCTTCAACCCGACCACGGTGATCAACGACGGCCGCAGGTCCCGGTCCTTGCCCGGCAGGGTCGAGGCGTGCAGCGAGATGCCGAACGCGAGCAGCATGGCGGGCACGGCCAGGTTGCCGATCAGGTCAACGGGGTCCATCACCGCCGTCGGCGGCAGGAAGCCGGTCGCCGAGCAGACGATGCCGGCCGCGCTCGCCAACGCGAGGGGGTTGCGCACGGGCGCGCTGAACGCGCGGAGCCAGTTGGGCTTGCCGCCCCCAGCCCGCTCGGACTGCACGTCGAGCACGGAGGTGAACACCGGGGTCAGCACGGCCAACTGGAACAGCAGCACCGGCGCGACCTCGGCGGCGCCGCCGAGCACGTACGTCGCGATCGGGATGCCCAGGTTGCCGGCGTTGACGTAGCCGCTGGCCATCGAGCCGACGGTGACCTCACCCGCGGGTCTGCGCCGCGCGAGGCCGATGGGCAGGTACAGCAGGCACACGACGGTGCTCGTGACGGCCGTGACCAGCAGGGCGGCGGAGAACACGGCGCTGACGTCGGTGCGGGCGAGGGTGCCGAACAGCAGGGCCGGGCTGCCGACGAAGAACGCCGTCCGCGACAGCACCTGCATCGCCGACGGGCCCAGCGCACCGGTCCGGCCGAGGCCGTAGCCGACCGCGACGACGAAGCCGATGACCAGGAATCCCTCGACAACCCCGTTCATGCGACAGTCACGTCCACCCACCCTATGCCTGTGACTCATGTCACAGACTCACGGGTAGCCGTGTTGTCGTCCACTGTGGACACGCCGGTACCGGTGACGTTCGACGAAAAGCCACGCAAACGGACGGCGGTCCGGTCTATCCCTCCCCGCGCGAGGCGGTTACTCCACGCCCCGTTCGGGTGTAGTTTGCCGGCGGGGAACGTGCAGATCGAGCGCCGTACATGTCCGCCTGCGTGGAGCGGACCCGGCGGTACGAACCGGACTCGCAGGGGTTGTCCGGTAGTCGCACCGTCGGCACCGGCGTTCGGCTTCCGAGGGAGAAGCGCGCGAAGGGAGTCCTGTGGTGGAGGCTACCGGCCGAGTCGGCGTCGGAGATCGGGTGACGTATCTGCCCGGGACGGGGTCACGTTCCGGGACACAACGATCCGGCACGGCGTCGTCGACGGCGCCGCGACGATGCGTTCAGGGCCGGGTCGTCGCCCCGCCGGTCGCCGATCCCTACGCCGCCGTCGTGTGGGTTCCCACCCGGCCCGACGGCGCCGCCGACGACGTGGAGCCGACGTGGGTGCGGCACGACCGCCTCGTCGAGATCGCGCACCCGAACGCCGTCAGTGGTGTGGAGGACGCACGACCATGACGGGGCAACCCGCGTGGTGGATCACCGTCTGACTGGTCGAGCCCAGCAGCATCCCGCGGAAACCGCCGCGGCCCCGCGTGCCGACGACCAGCAGTCGCGCATCCCGGGAGCGTTCGAGCAGGTGCTGCCGCGGACGTCCCGGCACGACGACCCGCTCGACCTCGACGTCGGGGTAGCGCTCGGTCCAACCGGCGAGCGCCTCGGCCAGGACGACCTCCTCGGTCTCCGCCTGGGCCGAGTCGGCCGATCCACCGGGGACGTTCCAGTCGTGTTCGACGTCCGACCACGCGTGCACCGCCACGAGTCGCGCGCCCAGCACGGACGCCTCGCGGAACGCCATGCCCACGGCCGAGACGCTCACGCCGCTGCCGTCGATGCCGACCACGACCGGGCCGGAGCCGGAGATGCCGTCGTCCGTCCCGCCGCGCACGACGACCACCGGGCACTGCGCGTGCGCGGCCAACGACACCGACGTCGAACCGACCAGCATGCCGGCGAACCCGCCGCGGCCGGACTTGCCGACCACCAACACGCCCGCTGTCTCGGATTCCTGCACCAGCATCGGCACCGAGCCCTGCAGCGGCATGGCCGTCTCGATGTCCAGCTCCGGGGCGCGGCCGCGCGCGAGCTGCTCGGCGTCGACGAGGAACTGCCTGCCCTCGTCCTCCATCGCCCGGTAGACGTCGGGGCTGACCGGTAGATCGCCGCCGTAGAAGCCCTGGACGTAGGTGAACGCGTGCACGATGCGCAGCGGGCGGTTGCCGCTGGCGGCCAGATCGGCCGCCCAGCGCACCGCCTGCGTCGCCGATTCCGAGCCGTCGGTGCCGACGACGACCGGCCCGTCTCGCAGACTCTCGAGCTCCACGGTGTGCTCCCTCCTGATCACTGGTGGCCTGATCACTCCGGACTGCCAGATTGCCACGTCGACGGCCCGATTACCGTGGTGCCCGTGACGGTCGACGAACATTCCGAGCAGCTGAACCGCACGCGCACGACGTTCCACTGGGGCCGTTACGACGTGCTGACCTCCGGCGGAGAGGTCGTCGACGTGCGCCCCGATGCCGACGACCCCGACCCGTCGCCGATCGGCGCGGGCGTGCCGAGGCCGACCGGGCGCGTACCGCATCACCCGTCCGATGGTCCGCGAGGGCTGGCTGACCGGCACCGGCACCAGGGGCACCGACCGGTTCGTGGCCGTCAGCTGGGAACGCGCCCTGGACCTGGCCGCGGCCGAGATCGACCGCGTCCGCACGCGGCACGGCAACGCCGCCATCTACGGCGGCTCGTACGGCTGGGGCAGCGCCGGCCGGTTCCACCATGCGCAGAGCCAGATACACCGGTTCCTGGCCATGGCGGGGGGATACACGGCGACGGTCAACACCTACAGCCAGGCGGCCATGGAGGTCGTCCTCCCGCACATCATCGGTGGCAGTCCGCGCAGCATCGAGCAGCGCGGCCCGTCCTGGCCCGAGATCACCGAGCACGCCGGGCTGGTCGTGTCGTTCGGCGGGCTCGCGGCGAAGAACGCCCAGATGGTGCCGGGCGGGCCGAGCCGGCACACGCAGACGACGTGGCAGCGCGCCGCCGCCGAGGCCGGGGTGCGGTTCGTCAACGTCTCCCCCGTCCGCACCGACGCCGCATCGGACCTCGACGCGCGCTGGCTGCCGATCCGGCCGGCGACCGACACGGCGTTGATGCTGGGCCTGTGCCACGTGCTGCTGTCCGAGGGTCTCGCCGACGTCGACGTGGCGCGGCGCTGCTGCGTCGGGTTCGACGAGTTCCGCGACTACGTCCTCGGGGCCTCGGACTCCTCGGACGGCCGCGCCAAGGATGCGGAGTGGGCGGCCGCGATCACCGACGTGCCCGCCGACGACATCCGCGCCCTCGCCCGCGACATCGCCGCGCACCGCACGGTGATCAACCTCGCGTGGTCGATCCAGCGGCAGGAGCACGGCGAACAGCCGTACTGGGCAGGCATCGCGCTGGCGGTGCTGTCCGGCTCGTTCGGCCGTCCCGGCGGAGGTCCCGTCGCCGGCCTCGGTATCGCCGAGCTCGGCGTGCGCGGGCACTGGAGCATCGCCGCGCTGCCGCAGCCGGCCAACCCGGTGACCACCGCCCTGCCGGTTGCCCGGATCGCCGACGTCCTCCTGTCGCCGGGCGAGACGATCGACTACAACGGCACCCGCGTGACCTACCCCGACATCCGCCTGGTGTATTGGGCGGGCGGCAACCCGTTCCACCACCACCAGGACCTCGCGCGCCTCGAAAAGGCCTGGCAACGCCCGGACACGGTGATCGTCAACGAGTCGTGGTGGAACGCCACCGCGCGCCGCGCCGACATCGTCTTCCCCGTCGCCACCCCGCTCGAACGCGAGGACCTCGCGCTCGGCTCGTCCGACACGACCATCACCGCGATGCAGCGCGCCGTCGCACCGCCGGCCGAGGTCCGCACCGACCACGGGGTGTTCACCGGGCTCGCCGAGCGGGTCGGGTTCGGCGGCCGGTTCACCGAGGGGCGGTCCGAACAGGACTGGGTCCGCGAGCTCTACGACCGCACCCGCGCCCGGGTCGCCGACGCGGGCGGGCGGCTGCCCACGTTCGACGAGTTCTGGGAACGCGGCTGGGCGGACCTGCCCGCCGCGGAGATGAGCCAGCGGGGCGGGGCGTTCGCCGCGCTGCGCGAGGATCCCGCCGCGCATCCCATCGACACGCCGTCGGGCCGGGTCGAGCTGGTCAGCGACACGGTGGCGGGGTTCGGCTATCCGGACTGCCCCGGAATGCCGACGTGGCTCGAACCGACCGAGTGGCTCGGGGCGCCGCTCGCGGCGCGGTACCCGCTCCACCTGGTGTCGAACCAGCCGCGCACCCGGCTGCACTCGCAGTACGACGGCGGCCGGGTCAGCCGGGACGCCAAGGTCGCCGGGCGCGAACCGATCGACCTGAATCCCGGCGATGCGGCCGCCCGCGGCATCGCCGACGGTGACGTGGTCCGGGTGCACAACGACCGTGGGGCGTGTCTCGCGGGCGCGCGCATCACCGACGCGGTGCGCCCCGGCGTCGTGGTGCTGGCGACGGGCGCCTGGTACGACCCGGACCCCGACGGGCTCGACCGGCACGGCAATCCGAACGTGCTCACCCGCGACACCGGCACGTCGCGGCTCGCCCAGGGCCCGACGTCCGGCACGACGCTCGTCGAGGTCGAACGGGCCGGCGGCCAACCGGAGCCGACCCGGGCGTTCCACCCACCCGAGATCGTCGAGTCCGAACCCGACACCTGACCGGGCGAGTATTCGACACCGTGAAAGGAAACGGCGCCCCGTCGCGTCGTCATCTCGCACGATCATTTCACCGTGGTTCCGAATAGTGGACGCACTTCTCCTGCGCACCATTCGCGCCGTACGCTGGACAACGGCGTATCACGAGCACGGCGTATCGGCGGCACCACCGCGATGCGCCGCGACTGCGGGTCACCAACACAGCGCACCCCGGGCGGGAACCCCATCCCCAGTCCCACTCATACAGGAGTATCCGTGTCCACCGACACATCCAACACCTCACCAGGGAAGTTCCTGACCACCTCACCGACGTCGTGTGCCGCGCCGGCGGTCGAGCCGGAGGAGCCGGTCCGCGTCGTCCCGCTCGTGCTCGCCGGCCTCGGCGCGGTCGCGCTCAGCTGGTACGTCTGGGCCGTGCACGGCGCGCAATTCGGCGCCCTGCTCGTCATCGGCCTGTTCCTCGGCGTCGCCCTGTTCCATTCGCGCTTCGGGTTCACCTCGGCGTGGCGGCAACTCGTCGCCGTCGGCAACGGCCAGGGTCTGCGAGCCCACACATTGTTGCTCGGCACCGCCGCGACCTTGATCGCACTGGTGATCGGAACCGGAACCGGACTTTTCGGCAACACGCCGGAGGCCAGTGCGGGGCCGATCGGACTCGCGTTGTTCGTCGGCGCGATGCTGTTCGCCATCGGTATGCAGCTCGGCGGCGCGTGCGCCTCGGGCACGCTGTTCGCCGTCGGCTCCGGCCAGTCGACGATCGTGCTGACACTGGGCGGTTTCATCGTCGGCTCGGTCATCTACACGTTCGCCTTCCCCGTGCTCAGCGGCTGGCCCGAGGTGCCCGGCGTACTGCTGTCCGAGCACGTCGGCTGGCTCGGGTCGTGGGCGGTGACGATCGGGATCCTGCTGCTGATCGTCCTGGCCACCCGCGTCGTGCAGGCCCGCCGCAACCCTCCGCCCACGGCCGCTCCGCCCAGCGCGAAGGGCATCGCCCGCGTCTTCCGCGGGTCGTGGCCGATGCTCGTCGGCGCCGTCGTGCTCGGCGTGCTGGCCGGTGCCGTGATGCTCGTGTCCGGCGGCATCTGGGGTGTCACCACGGCGTTCGCGCTGTGGGGCGCGAAGTTCCTGCAACTGATCGGCCTGCAGCCGGAGACGTGGGAGTTCTGGCAGCAGCCCGATTTCGCCCCGATGCTCGCCGGTTCGGTGTGGACGGAGAAGACCACGCTGACCAACGTCGGCATCATCCTCGGTGCCGCGGTGGCCGCCGCGACCGCCGGCGCGTGGAAGATCCACTCCGAGATCCCGTGGCGGACCGCCGTCGCGGCGATCCTCGGCGGGATCCTCATGGGCATCGGCGCCCGCCTCGCAGGCGGCTGCAACATCGGCGCCTACCTCGGCGGCATCTCCACCGGCAGCCTGCACGGCTGGCTGTGGGGCGCGTTCGCACTACTGGGCACCTGGGTGGGCCTGAAACTCCGTCCGCTGTTCGGCCTGGCGGTACCGAAACCCAGCGACAGTGCCTGCTGACGGTGGCCTTCTGACAGTGCCTGCTGACCGGGCTTGCTGACACGGCGGGCTGACCCGGCCCGCACAGGCACCCGACACAGCAGTGGGGCGTTCCGGATCGAATCCGGAACCGCCCCACTTGTGTCCCGCCCCGGCTCGGAGAGTGTGTGACGACCGTCCGAGGGCGACCGGGTCGCCGTGGGCGGGAAGCCCCTACCCCGCCCGGGCTGCTACCCCTCGAAGCTGGGCAGCAGCTTGCCGGGCACGTCGGCGACGGACTGGATCAGTCCGAGCACCGGCACGCCGAGCGGTGCGACCGTGTAGATGTTGTTGAGGTCGCTGGTGTCCGGCTCGTCCACGACGGGCACCTCGTCGGGCGACTCGGTGGCCGCCGCGGCCGTGCCGGCTCCCAGACCGGCGACCAGGAGCGCCCCGGCCAGGGTGGCGCCCACGACACCGCGGGCGATGGTCTTCTTCATGACGGGTATCCCTTTCGCTTGCCGTCCTTCACATCCGGGCGCGCGCACCGTGCGCGGGCCCTCATCCGGTGATCAGGCTGATCAGGCTGTACACCGGCGCCAGCGCCTCGGCCGGCAGATTCGCGATCGGCCCGACGAGGGCTCCCGCGTCGACGCCCGGCAGGAGCCAGTACGGTGCCTCCTCGGCGGACGCGACACCGGCGCCGATCACCCCGAAGCCCGCCACCGCGGCGGCGGTCGTGGCCACACGTGCCGTGATCCGCTTCATGTGCTCACCTCCCTCCCGGGTCTCGCTCGGTCAGCGGGCCGGTCACCGAGACGACCGTGCCCCGCTCGATCCAGTTGCCGGCGCCTTCGCCGACTCCCGACATGCCGGGCCCGTGCGCTTCGCCCGGCCCCATCGGCATGACCGTCACCTGCGCGGAGGCGTACATCCGGAGGTCAGAGGCCGCCCCGCCGTCCTCGCGGTCCTGCGCGGCGAGCCACTGGCGGTAGCCGCCGAGGGTGGGTTTCTGCCCACCGAAGCGCCCGCGAGCTCCACGACGTGCTCGACCGCGTTGGCGCCGCGCGGGTCGAAGTCGAGGGGCAGCGACGAGGAGGTCAGTCCGGTGACCACCGGGGTCGTCAACAGCCACGGCGCGAGGTGCACGCCGTAGAGGTACGTCGGCCCGTCGGCCTGTTCCTGCGCCGCCTGCCGCACCCGGGTCTGGGCCTCGCTCCAGCCCGACAGGACCACGAGCGCCGCCTCCTCCGCCGGTTCGTCGCGGACGGGCAGTCCGACCTCGCGGGCCTCGTCGCGCACGGCCGCGGCGGCCTGCGCGCTGCGCGGCGAGGCGTCGTCGGCGAGGACGAGCGCCGGGACCTCCCGGTCCGCGAGATAGCCGACGAGGGCCCGCACCGCCCGTTCGTCGCGGTCGGTGAGTTCCTGTGACGGGCACGACCGCAGGACGTCGCGGGCGCCGGAGATCCGGCCGCCGAGCGCCGCCGTCGCGCACTCCGGTCCGTCCACACCGGACGACCCGGCGGGAGCCGTCCGGTCGGTGCCGGTGTCGACCTCGACGGCGGTCTCCTCGACGCCGCCGGTCCGCTCGTTGCCGCTCCGGAGCACGACCTGGGAGCGCCCCTCGGGCAGCTCGACCTCGGCCCACGTTCCGGGCGCGCCGCGCCGGCCCCCGGCCGGGACGAACCGTCCACCGTCAGCGCCCTCGACACCGACCGAGATCTCGTCGCCGGCGGAGGCGGGCAGGTGCACCAGGTTGGTGCCGGGGCGGTTGGGGCTGATCAGCACCGGTGTCGACCCGCCTGCGATGCCCGCCTCGGCGAGCACCGGGACGCCGGGGATCGGCAGTTCCTGGGGTTCGGCCATCGCCGGGGTCGCGGTCCAGGCGACGAACGCCGCCGCGACGCCGATCGCCGCGAACCGGTTGCCGGGACGGAATCCCCGCTCCCGCCGGGCCGCCACGACCAGCACCGTGGCCGCCACGGGCAGCACCACCGCGGCCGACACGGCCACGCCGAGCCCGGTCGTCACCAGCCGGCGGTCCGGGCCGAGCCCGGACAGCGCGAGCGCCACGACACCGGCGACGGTCAGCACGACGCCGAGCGCGGTCATCAGGCCACCGGGCCGGACGGTCTCGCCGCGCCAGGTCCCGGTGGACACGGCGACGACGACGCCGAACCACGTCGCGGCCGCGGTCACCACCACGAGGTCCAGCATGAGTTCGAGGCCGGAGCGCCCGGCCGCGGTCTCCACGACCAGCAACACCAGCAGCGCGCCGGAGGGCCACACGCACACCCGCGCGTGGGCCGCGGTGGCCACCACCGCGACGCTCAGCACCGCGTGGAGCACCCCGCCCACCACGTTCACGTCGAGCGCCACGACCGAGACGAGGGCCAGCACGGCCGACACCGCGCCGGCGCCGCCGACGACGATCCGCGCACGCCGGGTCAGTGCGCCGCCCAGCGGCCGCAGCAGTCCGGCACCGGCGACGACCACCGTGGCCAGCAGCAGCGCCAGCCGGATGGCGAGGGTCAGCCCGTCGACGGCCGACGAGCCGGTGAGCGTGTGTGTTCCGTGGTCCATGACCCACCCAGGGAGGAAAGGCGGGCCGGTCGCCGCGGCGACCCGGCCCGCGTCGACGGGCTATTCCTTGACGTCCTCGTCCGCGATGACGAACAGCTCGGAGTGCGGTTTCGCATTGCCGAAGTCGCCGTGCGGCCAGGACTTGCGGTTGAAGTTGACGCCGACCTGCCCGGTGAACTCGTCCCGGAACTGCTCGTCCACCGAGATGTCGCCGTCCTTGCCGAGGTCCAACATCGTCACCTTGTGGTCACCGTCCAACCCGGACCGTGCGACGAAGTAGTTCGACACGGCGATCCGCTCGGGCTGTTCGGTCGGCTTGTACAGACCGTCGGTGTCCTGGGTGAAGTTGTCGTAGGCACCCCAGTGCGGACCGGCACCCGGTGTTCCCGGGTTGATCGGCGCCGCACCGGCACCGTGGGGCAGTCCGCCTCGGAACCGCCGTGCTCGGACTCCTCCCGCGTGTCGATGGAGCACTGCGGGTCGCCGCCCGAGGCGAGCAGCTTCTGGATGTCCAGCACGTACACACCACCCGTCGTGCCCGGATCGTCCGGACCCAACGTGCCCTTCTGCCGGCCGGTCACCGCGTGGTACAGGAAGCGGTCGTCGGGGCTGGTCTGCAACCAGCCGCCGTTGGAACTCGAGCCGATCCGGTCGTTGCCGTCGTGGATCTCGGCCGCGGCCGTCCCGTCGTCGAACACCTGCCGCCAGCTCGGCTCCTCCGCGGTGATGTCGGGCGTGTAGAAGATCGCACCGCCCTGCATGGTCTGCGCGAACGCGCCCTTGTTCTCCGGCTTGTTCGTCACGGTCGTCTCCATGACCGCCCGGCTCTCGGCGTACAGCGGGTCCGCGAAATCGGCCCGCGGACCGTCCGGCAGGTACGAGACCGCCTTGAGCTTCGGGTTGTCGAGATCGGAGATGTCCCACGTGCGCACCGTCGGCCTGCGCAGGTACGGCGAGGGTTGTTTGACCGGGTCGAGGATGATGTTGCGCGGTTCGGCGTAGTCGCTCGTGACCATCGTGTCGAGGTCCTCGCGCGCCTGGATGCCGTGCGGGTTGGCGCACGTCGGTTTCCCGAGGGTCGGCAGGTTCTCGCACAGCTTCTCGTTGTCGCCCTGCGGCGTCGCCGCCGAGGTCTGCGAGAGCACCTGGCCGTTCTCGTCGAACCGCATCACCGCGCCCGGACTGCCCGCGAACCCGTTGCTGGTGACCGTCTGGCCGTTCTCGTAGGTGTGCGGACCGGGTGCGATCGGCCCACCCATGTACGTGCCGTACGCCGTGCCGTCCGACAGGGTCCAGTACGCGTCCGGCACCGAGCCGCCCGGCGTCTGCGTCGGCAGGCTGACGCCCTTGAGCTTGAGCTCCGGCAACGCGGAGACGTCGAACGCGTAGGTGGCGGCCGTGAACAGCGCCCCCGCGTAGATCGTGTCGCCCTTGTTCCACACGTACTGCATGTGGTGGGGCTCGTTCTTCACGAGCGGGCCCACGGTGGCGGTGTTGACGACCTGACCGTACGACTCCGAGCCCTCGGTCGCGTCGATCACGGCGAGGAAGTCCGGTCCGGGCAGGGCGTTGCGCGCCTTGTCCAGCCCACCCGCGACCGTGCCCGGCAGGTCCTTGATGTCACCCACGGCCGTGTCGGCGATGTTCTCGTCGCCGGCCCAGACCAACAGCCACTTCTTACGGTCGGCTCCGCCGTCCCCGCCCGCTCTGGCCTCGGTGGACTTCTGCACCAGGTCGGGAACCATGTGGTTCTTGACCCAGTAGTTCTTGCCGTCGGCACCCTCCTTCTGGTCGACGAGTACCTCGACGTCGGCGTAGGCCGGTGTGTTCGACCCGGCCGAGGTCACGCTGGCCGCCGCGATCACGGCAGCGGCCGCGCACAGGGAGAGCCGGCGCCACACTGGCGATGTGACTTTCATCTTCACTCCGATGTCTGGACGCGGTTATTCCACGCGTCGGCTCCGGTGAGGTCGGGAATTCGCGATCCCGGAATTTGTTGCAGTGGTTTATTCAGCAGGCGTATCTGAAACGGAAACCCCCGCCGCCCCGGCGTTCGGCTGACGATGGGCCGCACGTGAAGCGACGGTGAAACAACATGGGAGAGATATTCGCGTCCGCCACGATCGAGTGTCAAACCCTGCCCAAGGATTAAGACTCCAACCATTGGGTGGCACATCCTGAAACAAATTACGGGAATTCATTTCAATCCAAGAAAAGTGCATTCCGGGAGCCGGATGTCACGGCCGGTGATTCTCGCGGCCGTGACCCCGCTCTCCCGTGCGGCATCCGGGTGACTCTCACCGGCGGCTGTGACGTCCCCCATGTGGACCACAACGTCGGGTCCGAACCTCGTCCGGCCCCGTCGTTGGTCGCTACTCACGTCCGCATCGGCCGCTTAGCGTCGCCGTGGGGTACACCGGACGAAAGGAATCAACCACCATGAACCAGGATCACGCGCGCGCGGGCGTCTCGCGCCGCAAGCTGCTCGCGGGCACCGCGGCCGGCATCGGCGCCACGGCGGTCGGGCTGACGCTCGGCACCGGATCGGCCACCGCGAGCTCGCTCATGAACGGCCTCTGGGCCAACCCCGCCCAGGGCTACTTCCCCAACGGCGGTCACTACGGCGCTCCCCGCGGCAGCGCCTCGCACGCCGGTCAGGACATCACCGGCCCCACCGGCACGGCCATCTACGCCGCCCGCGGGGGCACCGTCCAGGCGACCGGCTCGAACCTGATCACCGGCCGTACCGGAACCGGGATCATCCTGCGCCACGCCAACAACACCTACACCTACTACGGTCACCTCAGCCGGGTCCGGGTCTCGCGCGGCGACCGGGTCGAGACCGGCAACTGGATCGGCGACATGGGCGCGACCGGCAACGTCACCGGCCCGCACCTGCACTTCGAGATCCACACCGGCAGCCTCGGCTCCACCACGAACCCGGTGCCGTACATGCGGAACCGGGGCGTCGACCTCGGCGGCGGCTGGCTGACCCTCGACCCGGGCGCGTCCGGTTCCTCCGTGCGGGTCGTCCAGCGTCTGCTCAACAGCCGCGGCGGCGACCTCCAGGTCGACGGCGACTTCGGCTCGGTCACCACCCAGGCCGTGCGCTCGCACCAGAACGGCGCCGACCTGGTCGTCGACGGGCAGGTCGGCCCGAAGACCTGGCCGACGCTGATCCGCACCGTCGACTCCAACTCCCCCGTCGGCCACGGCGTGCGCTCGGCGCAGGAGGCCCTCAACCGGCGCGGCGACGGCCTGCGGGTCGACGGCGACTTCGGCTCGGTCACCAGGTCGGCGGTCGAGACGTTCCAGCGGGTCAACCAGCTCGTCGTCGACGGCGAGTGCGGCCCGATCACCTGGCGCGCTGATGTGCTGATCACCCACCGCAGACACTGGGGTCTGGGGCCCGAACATCCGGGGGTCCGGCCGGCAGCATTCCCCTGCCGGCCGGACCCTCGTTCCACGAGATCTGCACTCAGCTCCGCGGGGTCTGCGCGGGCTCGGCCTCGGACACCCCGAGGTCGGTGCCCTTGGGGTCGTCGACCATGGTCACGGCCACGCCGGAGATCACGGCGAGCAGCATGATGTACAGCCCCACCGAACCGCCCCAGCCGGTGCCCTGCACCAACAGTTCGGCGATGGTCGGCGCGAACGCCCCGCCGAGGATCGCACCGAACGCGTACCCGATCGACACCCCGGAGTAGCGCACGTTGACCGGGAACATCTCGGCGTACAGGGCCGACATCGGACCGTAGGAGAAGCCGAGTCCGAGCCCCAGCACGACGATGCCCGCGCCGAAGGCCACGATGTTGCCGGTGTCGACGAGCAGGAACATCGGCAGCATCCACACGAACATGAACGCGTACCCGAGCTGGAACGTGCGTACCCGTCCGATGTGGTCGGACAGCATCCCGCCCCACATCGTGGAGGCCAGCCAGCCGAACGAGGCGAGCACGATCACCGTCAGCACGGCCGAGCGTTCGAGCCCGAGCACGTTCGTGCCGTAGGTGAGGAAGTAGGCGATGACGAGGTAACCGGCCGCGTTGTTGCCCACGAAGATCAGCGCGGTGAGCACGACCTCCCGCTTGTTGCGCCGCAGCAGGTCCTTCAGCGGCGCCGAGGACTCCTTCCTGCGTTGCAGCATCTCCTGGAACACCGGGCTCTCCTCGACGGCCCGGCGGATCAGGTAGCCGACGACGACGAGCACGATCGAGAACAGGAACGGCACCCGCCAGCCCCATGCCTCGAACTGTTCCGGGGTCAGGACGGCGGTGAGCAGCCACAGCATGCCGGTGGCCATGATCAGTCCGATGGGGACGCCGACCTGCGGGTAGGCTCCGAACACGCCGCGTTTGCCGACGGGGGCGTGCTCGACCGACATCAGCGCCGCGCCGCCCCATTCGCCACCGGCCGAGAAGCCCTGCAGGATGCGCAGCAGCATCAGCAGCAGCGGCGCCGCCACGCCGATGTCGGTGTAGGTCGGCAGCAGACCGATGAGGGTGGTCGCGCCGCCCATCGTGACGAGGGTCAGCACCAGCATTTTCTTGCGGCCCAGCCGGTCGCCGAAGCGGCCCGCGACGATCGCGCCCAGCGGACGGAACAGGAAACTGATGCCGATGGTGGCCAGCGAGATGACCGTGGCCAGCCCCGGCGAGTCGTTGCTGAGCGGGGCGAAGAACAGCGGCGCCAGCACCAGACTCGCCGCCTGGGCGTAGATGAAGAAGTCGTACCACTCGATCGACGTGCCCGCGAGCGTGCTGGCGAGCACCTTCCGCTCGCCGGGGGTCCGTTTCGGACGGCCGGACCGCGTGGTCGCGGGTGGGCGCGCGGGCTGGGGTGGGGACTGCGGTTCCATGCGAACTCCGTTGTTCGAACCGGACCGGGCGCAGGGTGCGAACCCGGTGTGCTGTGCGGCGCCGCCCGCGGATGCGGGCGGGGAGGTCAGGGCGGCACGGGTGCGGCGAGTCCGGCACTCGCCCGCCGGAGCACCGCCTCGACCGCGGCCGGATCGCCGGCGACGCCCGCAATGTGCGCGTCGGGGCGCACCACCCACCACTCCCCCTCGCGGGCGCCCAGTACCGCGGCGGCCGGGTCGACCTCGGCCAGCGGAACGATGCGCAGCGGCGCCGCGGTCGGCGGGTCGGGGATCCCGGCCGCACCCTCCGGCGCGAGCAGGAGGAACCCGTCGCGCGCCAGCTCGCGCAGCCGGGCACGGCCGGGCAGCGACCCGCTGGGCAGGGGCACGTCCGGTACGAGGACCCCCGGTCCGGGCGCGGGCGCCTGCCCGCGGGGTGGACGCCGGCCGGGAGCAGGACGGGTCGGGTCCACAGTGGTCAGCGGCGAGTCGCCGTACCAGAACGGTTCGGCGAGCCGGCCGGAGTCGACCTGCTCGCGCAGCCGAGCGTCGGTGGCAGCGCCGCCGAGCACCGTGCGCCGTCGCCGGCGCTGCCGCTCGTCGTGAGGCACCAGGAAATCCATCGTCGCCGCCGTGACGGCCAGGTTCTCGAGTGCGGCCGCGTGCCGCTCGTGGTGGTAGCTCTCGAGCAGCTCGTCGCCCGCCCACCCGCGCAACACCCACGCGAGCTTCCAGGCGGCGTTCTCCGCGTCGGCGACCCCGGAGTTGAGGCCGCGGGCCCCGAACGGCGCGTACAGGTGCGCGCAGTCCCCGGCGAGCAGCACGCGGCCGCTCCGCATCCGGTCGGCCACCCGGGAATGGAAGCGGTACACCGACATCCAGACGATCTCGTAGTCGGTGTCGCCGATAATGGCGCGGATCCGCTCGTCGAGGGCACCGGATGCCTGCTCCGCGGTGACGTCGTAGTCACCGGGCACCTGCCAGTCGATCCGGAACACCCCGTCGGGGCACGGATGGATCAGCACCTGCCGGCCGGGATTCCAGGACGGGTCGAAGTAGGACCGGCGCTCCCGGGCCCAGCCGCGGAGCTCCGCGCGGATGTCGCAGATCAGGAACCGGTCGTCGAACGAGCGCCCCGCGAACGTCACGCCCAGTGCCGCGCGAAGCGACTCGGCTCGCGCGCCCGCGCACACCACCACGTAGGCGGCCTCGACCCGGGTGCCGTCGCCGCAGGTGAGCGTCACACCGTGGCCGTGCTCGTCGATGCCGGTGACGTCGTGGGCCCAGCGGACGTCGATGAGCGGTTGGCCGGCGATGCACTCGTCGAGGATCTCCTCCACCCGCGCCTGGGAGATGTTGACGAACGGGGGGAACGCCGAGCCGCCCGAGCCGGCCGGACCGGCGGCGAGCTCGTGCGCGAACAGCTCGCTGTCGCGGTGGAAGGTGCGCGCGGTGCGCCAGGTGAGGCCCTCGTCCGCGATGCGGCGTCCGGCGGCGACCGACTCCCAGATGTCGAGCACGTCGCGTTGTTGGCAGATGGCTTTGGATCCGGCGCGGTCCCGTTCGGCTCGCGCATCCAGCAGCATGACGGGCACGCCCCAGCGCGCCAGCAACAACGCCGCCGTCTGGCCGACGGGTCCGTTGCCGACCACCGCGACCCCGTGGTCGGCAACCCTCTCGCCCAGGTGTCCCACAGTGCCTCCTTCGGCTGCCCGTCCGGCCGCCTTCCCCGATCCGCTCAGGATTGGAGTTGGGCCCAGACCTCCCGATCCCGTTCGGCCGTCCAGATCACGGGGCGTTCCACTCCGGACAGTTCGTCCCAGAGGCGGGAGACGTCGAACGGCAGGCAGTGCTCGAAGATGGGCCACCGCCCGTAGCGCGGTTCGAGGGCCGCGTGCGCGCGGTCGAAGGCGTCCTTCAGGGTGCCGCCCGCCTCGTGCACGGCCCCGACCTCGCGGATCAGGACGGCGAGGAAGTCGCGGGTCTGCTCGATCGCGGCCGTCACCGCGGCGCGTCCCCGGGTCGCGGCACCGCGACCGCCGACGAGCACCTCGGCCTCGTACGCCGCCACGCGGTCCAACGTGCTCGAGGCCCACTCCCGGTGGAAGGCGTCCCCGGTGTAGAGCGCGGCCTCCGATTCGACGAGGTCCCCGGCGTACAGGATCCGCTGCTTCGGCAACCACGCGACGAGATCGCCCTCGGTGTGCCCGCGTCCGCAGTACTCGAGCACGAGGTCGCCGCGGTCGCCGCCGAGGTCGATGGTCAACCGGTCGGAGAAGGTGAGGGTGGGCCAGGTCAGACCGGGCACCGACTCGGCACCCGTGGCCAGTCGCGGCATCCGCGCGAACTCGCTCGCCCAGTCCTGCTCGCCGCGCTCGGCCACCAGCGCGCGGGTGTTCTCGTGCGCGACGACGACGTCGGCGTCGAACGCCGATGCCCCGAGGACCCGGACGGCGTGGTAGTGCGAGAGCACGAGATAACGCACGGGTTTGTCGGTGTGCTCGCGCAGGCGGCGCAACCAGCCACGTGCCGCCACCGGGGTCGCCATGGCCTCGAAGCAGACCAGGAAGTCCTCGCCCTCGACGGCCCCGACGTTGGGGTCGCCCTCGGCCGTCAGCGCGTACACGCCGTCGGCGAGCACCTCCAGCGTCTGTTCCTTGTCGTCCAGATCGGCCGACGACGCGAAAGCCTTCCGGGCCGCGTTCTGCCCGGCCACGTTCTGTTGGGCCACACTGCCCTCCAGGTCCAGCGAGGTGATAAACGCCTTGACTACCTGTGCGGAGTCGAGCGTAATGCGCCCGCGATGGGTTGGGAAGAGCCCGAATCCACCGCCGACGCGGCCGAGGGCACCGCCGATCATCACCTCGTAGACGTCACCTCAGCGGGTGACTTACCCAGCTCGGGACGACTCCCCCGCCCACCTGACCTGGGTAAACAACGTCCGTCACACGTGTCACACAAGACCCACCTGTTTACAGCCGCCCCATGCGCACCGATCCTGTGATGGCTTGTGCTGATCAGGGTGTGGCCGTGCTCGCCGCAACCCGACCGAGGCGCGTGCGGCCGGGCCGCTCGCGACATGGGAGGAACACGATGCCGGCGACCGGCCTGCGCTCCGCGACGCGAACCGCCGTCGCACTGGCCGCACTGGCGGCCGTCCTACTGGGATCGATGGCACTGCTCGGCGCGTCACGCGCCGAGGCCAAGCCCGCCGGAGTGCCCGGCATCGACGTGTCCGGATGGCAGGAGAACGTCGACTGGCAGGAGGCGTGGGACACCGGAGCCCGCTTCGCCTACGTCAAGGCCACCGAGGGCACCGGCTTCACCAACTCGTACTTCGCCCAGCAGTACAACGGCGCCTACGACGCCGGACTGATCCGCGGGGCGTACCACTTCGCCCGGCCCGATGTCGGCGGTGGTGCGGCGCAGGCCGATTACTTCGCCGACAACGGCGGCGGTTGGACCGCGGACGGCAAGACCCTGCCTCCGTTGCTCGACGTCGAGTACAACCCCAACGGCGAGGCCTGCTACAACCGCTCCCAGGGCGAGATGCGCCAGTGGATCCGCGACTTCTCCGAGCGCCTCCACGACCGCACCGGCCGCTGGCCGATGATCTACACGACCACCGACTGGTGGAAGACCTGCACCGGCAACAGTGCCGAGTTCGCCGACGACCATCCCCTGTTCATCGCGCGCTACTCCGACAGTGTCGGCGAGCTCCCCGCCGGTTGGGGCTCGTACACGATCTGGCAGTACGCCGACTCTGGTCCGATGCCCGGCGACCAGAACACCTTCAACGGCTCGATGGACCAGCTCCGCGCGCTCGCCCTCGGCGACGCCGCCCGTGAGCCGGAGCCCGAGCCCAGCCCGGAACCGTCCCCCGAGCCGGAACCCGAGCCGAGTCCCGAACCGGAGCCCAGCCCGGAGCCCGAGCCTTCCCCGGAGCCCGAGCCGGAGCCCTCTCCCGAGCCGGAGCCCAGCCCGGAGCCTGCCCCGGATGCCGATGACCAGCGCGACGACGCCACGGAGCAGTCCGCACCGGACGCCACCGAGCCGGAGTCCTCGGAGCCGGAATCCTCGGAGGCGCGCCCCGAGTCCAACTCGGACATGGCTCGGTCCGATCTGGACGATGACGCCGCGGGCGGCATGATGAACGCCGGTGCCGACGACCCGACCGTCGGCGGCGGCACCGATCAGCAGGCCGCTGATCAACAGGCTGCGACGGACCAGCCGGCGAAGGAGGCCGGTGCGTCCGAGTACGGCGAACTCGCGGCCACCGGCACCGACCAGGACCTGGCGCGCACGGCCGTGTTCGCGGCAGCGATGGTCGTCCTCGGCCTGATCGTGCTGACCCTCACCCGCGCCCCGGCGCGACGCTGACGCGCCCGGACTGCCCGTTCACCGGACGGGCAGTCCGGCTCCGTCGGCCGGCACGGGCACCTCGCTCAGGGGCGTGTCGGGCAATGCCAACGCCAACGCGGCCAGGTCGAGCGGCACCACCGGATCCTTGCCCGTGAGCCCGCGCACGCGCGCGAGCCGTTTGCGGACGGTGTTGGGATGCACGTACATGGTGCGTGCGCACGCGGCCACGGAGCCGTCGCAGTCGATCAGCACGCGCAACGTCTCGACCAGGCAGCCGTGGTGCGCCCGGTCGTAGCGCGCCAGCGGTTCGTGCAGCCGTTGCCGGAACAGCCGCAGATACCCGCCGGGCAGGCACTGCGCCAACGCCTCGATCGACACCAGCTCGGCCGCGGTCGCCGGGGAGCCGCGGCGGATCGCCAGGTCCAAGGCGGACAGTGCGTGCTCGATGAGCAACGGCAGATCCTCGACGGCGCCGACACCGCTCATGCCGTAGGTTCCGCGGTCCGGTCGCGGGCGCGCGCCCGCGCGGTGCACCACGACGAGCCGTTCGTCGACGGCGCCGGCGAAGGTGTCCTCGGCCGAGTCGAGCGTGTCCGCCGCATCGCCGGCGGACGAGGCCAGCACGGCGAGCTCCCCGGCGCCGGCCAACCCCGGCGCGCGTTCGGCCAGCACGTCGGGGCGCGCCCGGCCCCGACGGATCAGGTCGAGCAGATGCCCGTTGGCGGTCCGTTCCCGATGCGCGACCCGTTCGCGGGCGAGGCGTTCGGTGAAGTGGACGAAGGGCACGGTCGGCGGGATCTCGAACACGGGTGTTCCGGTGTCGTTGGCGCAGCGGACGAGTTCGTCCGGCGCCGACTCGTGCACCACCCCCACCGCGTAGCCGATCGCGGCGGGCCG
Organism: Saccharomonospora sp. CUA-673; assembly: GCF_001942305.1. Lineage (GTDB taxonomy): Bacteria > Actinomycetota > Actinomycetes > Mycobacteriales > Pseudonocardiaceae > Prauserella. The sequence goes on from NZ_MKKE01000002.1 coordinate 67,417, forward strand.
GGCGGGCGCCAACGCGCGCACGAACTCCGCGCACGCGGCGGCGTCGGCCAACGACAGTCCGGTCACCAGGACGAGCTCCTCCCCGCGCAGGTACGGCGAGGGATCGATGAGATCGGTCGCCTGCGCCCACCGGACCGATCGGTCCAGTCCCACAGGTCGGCCCACGAGGCGCAGCCCCTCGGCCCATCCGAGCACGTCCAACACCCGGATCCGAGGGGTCTCCACGGAATCAGCGGCACACATGGCGGGCAACGCTAGAGCCGGTACGTAACCGCCACGTTGCGGTTGCTGACGGCCGTGTTGCGCGGCGGTGTGCGATCCGACACCGACCCGGGCCCCGCCGGGCACGGTCGTCCACATCTGGGCCGCAGGCATGGAAACACCGCAGGTCGGTGCGTTAGATCGGGGAATCGACCCCGTCCCCAGCGAGGTGCCCCATGCCGCGATCCACCGCCGTAGAAAGCCCCGCAGCCGATGACCCGGCGGTCACGGTCGTCGACCGCGACTACCCGCTGAGCCGGGTTCCCGTCAGCGGGCGCAAGGGCGTCGCGTCGCTGGCCGTCGTCATCGCCGGGTTCGGGTTCTTCACCCCGACGATGGCCACGGGCGGCCAGGTCGCGGCGGAGTTCTCGTTCGGCGCGTTCCTCGGACTCGCGGTGGTGTCGGCACTCGTCCTCGCCGGGTACATCGCGACGCTCGGACTGGCGGGTGCCCGCACCGGGCTCACCACCGTGTTGTTGTCACGCCTCGCGCTGGGTCGCATCGGCGGCCGGTGGGCGTCCGTGCTGCTCGGCGGCACGCAGGTCGGCTGGTACGGCATCACGATCGGCCTGCTGGCGACGCTGGTCGGCGGTGCGCTGGGCCTGTCGGTGACGTGGCCGCTGGTCGTCGTCGGCGGCGTCGCGATGGCGGTCACCGCCTACACCGGGTTCCGCGGCATCGAACTGCTGTCGTGGCTGTCGGTGCCGCTCATGACCGCGCTGTGCATCTGGGTGGCGGTGTCGGCGACGTCCGAGGCAGGCGGCTGGGACGGCCTGCTCGCCCATTCCGGGACCGGCGCGATGAGCATCGGCACCGCGTTGACCCTCATGATCGGCACGTTCATCAGCGGCGGCACCCAGATCGGCAACTGGACCCGATTCGCCGCGGGCGGGCGGATGATGTTCGCCATCACCGCCGCCACCATCCTCACCGTCCAGTTCGGACTGTTCTTCTTCGGCGGACTCGGCGCGATCGGCTACGGCGAACCGGACTTCTCCGCCGTCCTGCTCACGCTCGGCTCCACCGGACTGGCCGTGCTGCTGATCGTCACGAACCTGTGGACCACCAACGACAACGCCGCCTACGCCTTCGGTGTCGCCGGCGCCGAGCTCGCCGGTAAACCGGACAAGCGGCCGTTCGTGGTCGGCGGCGTCGTGGTCGGCATCGTCATGGCGCTGACCGGTATCGCGACGCGCTCACCGCGTTCCTCACCATGCTCGGCGTGCTCATCCCGCCGTTGGGTGGTGTGCTGATCGGCATGTTCCTGCTCGTGTGGCGGCGCCGCGACCCCGGCACCCCGCTCGAGGACGTGCCCGCCGTGCTGTGGCCGGGCACGATCGCCTACCTGGGCGGCACGGCCGCCGCGCTCGTCGGTTCGCTGTTCGACATCGGCATCCCGCCGGTGCAGGGCATCGCCGTCGCGCTGGCGCTCGTCCTGGCCGCCCACCTCCGCACCACCCGCACCGCCGGCACGACCCCGAAGGAGAACTGACCGTGGCCCTCGTCATCCGCGACGCCGACGTCATCACCATGGACGACGACACCGGGTCCACCCCGGTGCGGCGCACGATCCGGATCTCCGACGGCGTCGTCACCGCGATCGCCGCCGACGCCGAGGACGTGCCGGTCGCCGACGGCGACACCGTGCTGGACGGCCGCGACCGGCTCGTCTGCCCGGGATTCGTCAACGCGCACACGCACTCGTGGGAGTACCTGGCCAAGGGCCGGTACGACAACCTGCCGCTCGAACTGTGGATGCTGTACTCGTATCCGATCCTCGGCGCGGCGCCCCTGCCGCCGGACCTGGTGCGGCTGCGCAGCAGCCTGTTCGCCGTCGAATCGCTCCGGTCGGGCACCACGACGCTCGTCGACGACGTGCTCGAGACGCCCGGCCAGGACTTCGACCAGCTCGACGCCGTGTTCGACGCCTACGACGAGGTCGGCATCCGCGCGAACATCTCGGGCCACATCATCAACCGCCCGTTCGTCGACACGCTCCCCTACGTCTCGTCCTGGCTGCCCGCCGACCTGCTCGACGAGGTCCGCACCCTGCCTGTGCCCACGACGAAGGAGTACCTCGACTTCAGCGCCGAGGCGTTCGACCGGTACGCCGGCCGCGGCGGCGGCCGGCTGCACTACATGGTCGCCCCCTCCGGTCCGCAGCGCTGCACCGACGACCTGCTGGCAGGCGCCACCGAACTCGCCGTGGCGAACGGCGCCGAATGCCACATCCACGTGCTGGAGACCAAGACCCAGGCCGTCACAGGACGGGAGTTCTACAACGCGACGCTCGTCGAGCATCTGCGCCGCATCGACGCCCTGTCGGCCAACACCACGCTCGCGCACGGGGTCTGGACCACCGACTCCGACGTCGAGCTGCTCGCCGAGGCCGGCACGTGCGTCGCGCACAATCCGGTCTCCAACCTCAAACTCGGCTCCGGGATCGCCCCGTGGCGGCGCTACCACGACGCGGGCGTGCCGCTCGGGCTCGGCTCCGACGGGTGCTCCAGCAGCGACACGCCGCGCCTGCACGACGTCATCAAGGCGGCCGCCCTGCTGCACAAGGTCACCGATCCCGACCACGAGACGTGGCCGACCGTCGACGAGGTCCTCCACGCCGCCACGCGCGGCGGCGCCCGCACGGCGCAGCTGCAGACCGACGTCGGCACGCTCGAGGTCGGCAAGCAGGCCGACCTGCTCGTCTACGACCTCACCAGCCTCGCGTTCACCCCCCGCAACCGGACCGAGCTGCAGCTCGTGTACTCCGAGAACGGCGAGTCGCTCCGGCAGGTCGTCGTCGCGGGCGAGATCGTCGTCGACGAGGGCCGGGTCACCACGGTGGACGAGAGCGCCCTGCTCGCCGAGCTCCGCGAACGGCTGCCCGAGATCCAGGCCGGGCAGGACCGCGTCGAGGCGCGCAACGCGGCGTTCCACGCGACGTTCGACCGGATGCACCGCGACACCGCCGCCCAGGACGTCGGCGTGCACCGGTGGTCGGGTCCCCCGCCGGCCCCGCCCACGTCCTGAGCGGCGCGCGCCCGCCTGCTCAGCGCAGCGAGCGGCGGGCCGTCTGGGCACCCTCCACCATGGCGCGCAACGCCTCCTCGGTCTCGGCGTAGCCGCGGGTCTTGAGCCCGCAGTCGGGATTGACCCACAGCCTGCCGACGGGCACCGACTCCATCGCCTCGGCCAGCAACCGCGCGATCTCGGCAGCACCGGGCACCCGGGGCGAGTGGATGTCGTACACGCCGGGTCCGACGCCGCGGGCGAAACCGACCGCGGCGAGATCGTCGAGGACCTCCATGTGCGATCGTGCCGCCTCGATGCTCGTCACGTCGGCCTCGAGGGCCACGATCGCGTCGAGCACGTCGCCGAACTCGGCGTAGCACAGATGCGTGTGGATCTGCGTCACGTCGGCGACACCGGAGGTCGCGAGACGGAACGATTCGACGGCCCAGCACAGGTAGTCGCGGCGATCGCGTCGGCGCAGCGGCAACAGTTCCCGCAGCGCGGGCTCGTCGACCTGGATCACGCCGATCCCGGCCCGTTCCAGGTCCCGCACCTCGTCCCGCAGCGCCAGCGCCACCTGGGCCGCGGTGTCCGCAGCGGACTGGTCGTTGCGCACGAACGACCACGCCAGCATCGTCACCGGTCCGGTGAGCATGCCCTTCACGGGCTTGTCGGTGAGGCTCTGCCCGTAGCGGGCCCACTCCACCGTGAACGGCGCCGGTCGCGACACGTCGCCGAACAGGATCGGCGGCCGGACGCACCTCGAACCGTAGGACTGCACCCAGCCGTGCTCGGTCGTGGCGAACCCGTCGAGGTGCTCGGCGACGTACTGCACCATGTCGCCGCGCTCGGGTTCGCCGTGCACCAGCACGTCGAGCCCGACGTCCTCCTGGAGCCGGACGATGTCGCGGATCTCCTCGCGCATCCGCTCGCGATACTGCTCGGTGGACACGTCGCCCCGTCGCCACGCGGCCCGGGTCTTGCGCAGGTCGGCCGTCTGCGGGAACGACCCGACGGTCGTGGTCGGCAACGGCGGCAGCCGCAGCGCGTTGTCCTGCAGCCGGCGCCGTGTCTCGTAGTCGGGCCTGCGGATGTGCGCCGGCCGCACCATCTCCAGCCGTGCCCGCACCCGGTGGTTGTACGTCCTGCCGGTGACCGCGCGCGCGGCGCGCGAGGCCTCGAACGCGGCACCGACACTCGCCCGCCCGTTCGTCAGCGCGCGGCCCAGCGTGACGACCTCGCGCACCTTCTGCACCGCGAACGCCAGATGCGGCCGCACCTCCGGATCGAGCGACGGCTCGGCCTCGACGTCGTAGGGCACGTGCAGCAGCGAGCACGAGGTGCTCACGGCCACGTCCCGTGCCGACTCGCGCAGTGTCGTGACGGTGGTCAACGCGGCGTCCAGGTTGGTGCGCCACACGTTCCGTCCGTCGATCACGCCGGCCACGAGCGTCTTGTCCGCCAGCCCCGGCTGCTCCGCCACCCTGTCCACCGTGGACGGGCTGGACACCAGGTCGACCGCGAGGCCCTCGACGGGTGCCGCGGCGAGCACGTCGATCGCTCCGTCCAGGTCGCCGAAGTACCCGGCGACCAGAATGGACGGTCGGTTGCCGAGCTCACCCAGTGCGGCGTACGCGGTGCGCACCGCGTCCAGTTCGGACTCGGTGCGGTCGGCGGCCAACGCCGGTTCGTCGAACTGCACCCAGTCCGCGCCCGCGGCGTGCAGTTCCCGCAGCAGGCGCCGGTACGCAGGCAGCACGTCGGCCAACCGGTCCAGGGGGCGGAAGTCCTCCGGGGCGCCTGCAGCGGGTTTGGCCAGCAGCAGGAACGTGACGGGCCCGAGCAGCACCGGACGCGTCGGCACCCCGAGCGTGCTCGCCTCGAGGTAGTCGGTCACCGGCGTGTGATCGGCCAGGGTGAACTCGGTGTCGGGGCCGATCTCGGGCACGAGGTAGTGGTAGTTGGTGTCGAACCACTTCGTCAGCTCGAGCGGCGCGGTGCGCCCCGCTCCCCTGGCCATGGCGAAGTAGGTGTCCAACGGGCCGAGACCGAGCGCCCGGAAACGCGCGGGCACCGCACCGAGCATCGTCGCGGTGTCGAGGACGTGGTCGTAGTACGAGAACGTGTTGCCCGGGACCGAATCCAGTCCCGCGGCCGACAGTTCGCGCCACGTGCGGGCGCACAGTTCCCGGGCCACGGCGCGGAGTTCGGACTCCCCGGACGCCGCGGCCCAGTACTTCTCGAGGGCGCGTTTCAGTTCGCGGCGCGGGCCGATGCGGGGATATCCCAGAATGGTGGAACCGATGCTGCTGGTCATGCTCTCTCCTCGCGAGCTCTGGCGACACAGTCGCCGAGTACCTCGAGGGAGCTGCGCAGACGCGGACCGGCCGCATCCGTTGTCCGGGATGCGGTGACCGGCACCGTCCGTCAGGTCCTCCCGCGAGACCTCGGACTCGCGCACACCGGGCGGTGCACGCACCGGTGGCAGGTCTTCGGACTCGCGGGCGGTTCCGGCGCCGGGCCGGTCGTCCTACTGGCCGTCGCTTCCCGGACCGATGCCTGGTCCAGTGCTGTTGACGGCGTTCGTTCCCACTTACCGCTGCGGGGCAGTCCCGGATTCACACCGGGTTCCCTCTTGCCTCGCCGCCCGCACGCGCCCCGCCGTCGGGCGGATGCGTGGTGCGGACTGGCGAACCACCAGCGCCGTCCACGGTACCGCGGACCCTCCGGCGGGCGCCGAGAGCTTGCTCACGCTGTGCGATCGCCGCCGTTCGGAGCGAGCAGGGCCAGCGCCGACTGCACGGCGGGCTCGGTCATGTCGGCCAGGCTGCGGCCGTCCTCGACGGTGGTCGCGACCAGTTCGCGCATGCCGCCGACGAGGATGGTGGCGATCTCCCTGGACGCCCGCGGCCGGTCGCCGTGCCGGGCGGCCTCCTGGCCCAGGTCGTCGACCAACGCCAGAAAACCCTCCAGCAGCATCCGCTGCAGCTGCCGCGACTTCTCCCCGAGGCCGGGACGTCGCGGATCCAGGCGAGGATGATCCCCGGTTCGGCCTCGGCGTAGCGGAACCACGCCTCGACGGCGGCCCGCACCTGCTCGGGCCACGACGCGTCGCGATCCACGGCCGCCGACACCTGCCGGATCATCTCGGCCGTCTCCTCGGTCATCAGCACCAGGAAACACTCGTCACGGTCGGTGAAGTGCTGGTAGAAGGTCCGCCGCGAGGTCTGCGCGCGGCGGACGATGCCCGCGACCGTCGAGGTGCGGTAGCTGCCGTGCGCGATCTCCTCGGCCAGCCCCGCGAGCAGCCGACTGCGGAAGTCGCCGCGGGAGCGGGCGGGTGGCCGCGCGGCTGCCACGGTCTCGGTGTCGGTCACAGGCGTCCGGACTCCCCGATGGGTCGACATTGCTTGCCCGCCGATGGTACGCGGATGTACCGTTCCGCGCGGTACAGAGACGTACCACGCGGCAGAGGGTGTCGACCAGCGCGTCGGCACCTCGGGTTCTGGTGAACCCGGCCGTGTCACCCGCGCAAAGGAGCGTGCATCCGTGACCACTTCGGACACCCGGCTCACGGTCGATCGGCGCCGGTTCATGGGCTACCTGCTCGGCGGCGCCACCGTGGTGGCCGCGGCCGATCTGGGCCTGTTCCGTGGGACCGCCGAGGCGCAGGTCCCGAGCCCGCCGCAGGTCCCCGAGATCGCCGACCTCAGCGATCTGCTCACCCTCGCCGCGGCGCCGACCTCGCAGCTGATCACCGTCACCATCAACGAGGACGGCACGGCGTCGTTCGCCCTCCCCCGCGCCGAGGTCGGCCAGGGCATCACCACCGCCGCCGCCATGATCATCGCCGAGGAGCTCGACCTGCCGGTCGAGAAGGTGCACGTCACGCTCGCCCCGGCGCGGCCCGAGCTGCTGTTCAACCAGATCACCGGTGGCTCCAACACGATCCACGCGATGTACACGCCCATCCGCGTGGCCGCGGCCATCGCGAAGGGGGCCCTGCTGCAGGCGGCGGCGACCCTGCTCGGCGACAGCGCCGACAAGCTCACCTCGCACCTCGGCCAGATCCTCGCGCCGGACGGGCGCCGGTTCGACTACGGCCAACTCGCGGCGATGGCCGCCAAGGACCGGCCGGAGGCGGTCGAGGTCGAGCTCAAGGACGAGGGCTCGCACGCCGTCGTGGGCACGCCGGTCAACCGGATCGACGCGCTCGAGGCCGTCACCGGCACCAAGACGTTCACGACCGACCTGGACGTCCCGAACGCGCTGCCGACGATGATCTGCCGCGCGCCGACGCTCAACGGCACCCCGCAGTCCGTGCGAAACCAGGCGCAGGTCGAGTCGATGCCCGGCGTGACGCACGTGGCGCTCGTCCCCACCGGCGTCGCCGTGCGCGCCGCGACGTTCGGCCAGTGCATCGACGCCGTCCGCGCGCTCGACGTGGCGTGGAACGACGGACCGGTCGCCGGACTGTCCGATGACGACATCCTCGCCAACGTTCGCACCGCCGAGAAGGTCATCCCCACGCTGCCCGGTGCCCCTGGCGCCGAGACCGTCGAGGGCGACTTCGTCTTCTGGTTCCGCAGCAACTCCCCGTTGGACACCAACAGCGCCATCGCCGACGTACGCGACGGGCGCGCCGAGATCTGGGCCAGCCTGAAGAACCCGAACGTCGCCCAGGGGTTGATCGCCGAGAAGATCGGCATCCCGCTCGACAACGTCGAGGTCCACGTCGTGCAGGGCGGCGGTTCGTTCGGCCGGCGGCTGTACGGCGACTACGCCATCGAGGCAGCGCAGGTCAGCAACGCGATGGGTGTGCCGGTCAAGCTGATGTGGCATCGCGCGGACGACTCGCGCGTCGGACGCACCCACCCGCTGGCGACCTCCCGCATCCGGGCGAGCTTCGTCGGCGGGAAGGTGCTGGGTCTGCAACAACAGCACACCAGCGTCGAGACGGACTTCCGGCACGGGCTCGGCGACATCATCACCGCCAAGGCCGCCGACCTGCCCGCCGGTCTCGGGAACATGCCGTTCTCGCAGACCATCTTCCTGCTCACCACGACGATGCCGTACGACTTCGGCGTCGTCGGGCAGACGCTGGTCGAGACCGACACGCGGTTCAACACCGCCGCGATGCGCAACATCTACCAGCCGGACGTGCGCACCGCCGGCGAGCTCATCGTCGACCAGCTGGCCGAGCGTATGGGCAAGGACCCGGTGGAGTTCCGCCTCCAGTTCCTGCGCAACGGCCGCCTGCGGGCCGCGCTGGAGAAGGCCGCCGAGGTCGCCGAGTGGGGCAAGGAGATGCCCGACGGCATGGCGCAGGGCGTCGGGCTGCACGTCGAGTACAAGGGCGTCACCGCCTGCATCGTCGACATCGACTGCCGCCCCGAGACGGTCAACCGCCAGGTGCGCAACGCCGTCACCGGTCCGCGGGTCACGAAGGCGACGATGGTCATCGACTGCGGTAGGCCGATCAACCCGCGCGGTATCGAGGCGCAGATGCACGGCGCCATCAACGACGGCATCGCGATGACCCTCACCAGCAGCCTCCACCTGCGCGACGGGCACTTCGAGGAGGCCAGTTGGGACAACTACTTCTACACCCGGCAGTGGAACACGCGCCGGAGGTCGAGGTGGTCGTGCTCGAGTCCACCGAACCGCCCGGTGGCGTCGGTGAGGCCGGCGTCGCCTCGGCCGCGGCGGCCGCCGCGTGCGCCTACGCCCGGGCCACCGGAACCATGCGACCGAGTTCCCGATCAACCACCAGACGTTGTCGTTCGAGCCGAAACCGCGGACGCCCCCGGTGCCGGAGTCCCCGACCGACGGTCTCGACCACACCCTCTGACGCGCATCTACGGAAAGCGGAGCGACAATGCCTGAACAGACATTCCTCGTCAACGGTGAGCGGGTGACGGTCGACGTCGAGGACGACGTGCGCGTGCTGTGGGTGCTGCGCGACCTGCTCGGCGTGAAGGGCCCGAAGTACGGCTGCGGAATCAACGTGTGCAAGGCGTGCACGTCCCACATCAACGGCAAGGCGTTCAACCCGTGCGCCGTGCCCGTGGGCGCACTGTCCGATTCGGACGAGATCACCACGATCGAGGGCCTGCCCGATCAGGTCGACGAGGGTGCGCGCGGACCGCACGGACTGCACCCGATGCAGGAGGCGTGGCTCGACCGCGACGTCGCCCAGTGCGGCTACTGCCAGCCCGGCCAGATCATGAAGGCCGTCGCGCTCGTCCGGAAGGCGCGGGAGGAGGGCCGCACGATCACCGACGCCGACCTCGACGGCATCCGCAACATCTGCCGCTGCGGCACCTACACCCGGATCCGCGAGGCGATCCGCGAGGGCGAGAAGCAGATGTGACGCGGCCTGCTCGCCGCCCTCGCGCGTGACCGGGTCGCAGCTCCGAGCGGGTACAGTACGACCCCGCCATGACTGAGCACAGCGACCCGGCACGCGCGACCCGGCGCAGCGGTGAGGAACTCCGCGAGGCGATCCTCGACGCCGTGCGCGAGGAACTGTTCGAACGCGGCTACGCCGGCCTGACGTTCGACGGCGTCGCGCATCGTGCCCACACGAGCAAACCGGTGATCTACCGCCGGTACACCAGCCGTGCCCAGATGGTCATCGACGCCCTCATCCGCTCGGCGCCGGCCGACCTGCCGGCCGAGACGACCGGCACCCTGCGCGGTGACCTGCTGGCACTGGGCACGGCGTTGGCCGGGCGGTTCGAGCAGCTCGGCATCCACACGATCCGCAGGTTGATCGCCGAGATCGACGACGACCTGCTGCCGCAGATGGCCGAGCTCGCCTCCGCGCCGGCGGAGAAGACGTTGCTGCGTGCCCTCAGCGACGCGCGCGCCCGCGGTGAGCTTCCGCCGGAGCCGTTGCCGCAACGCGTGGCGATGCTGCCGTTGGCGTTGCTCAGCCACGACATGCTCTTCCACGGCCATCTCGACGACGCCGGGGTGCTCGACATCGTCGACACGATCTGCCTGCCGATGTTCGCCCACCACGGCTACAAACCCGCCGAGTAACCCCACCGAAAGAGCTCCCGAGGGCCCCATGGTCGCGTGGAATCGAACACTGCCACGCGGAGCGTGTCCGTTTGGGTGGCGGTGGGAGACGGGTGGGAGCGACCAAAGGGCCCTCGGGAGCATCACGACGGGGTCAGACGCGGGCGGGTTCCTTGTCCGCGTCGGCGTAGCGGGTCGACATCTCCGGACGCTCGAGCTTCTCGCCCTCGACGTCGACGTGCGGGACGATCTTGTCCAGCCAGTTCGGCATCGCCCACGCCTTGTCCTTCATGAGGTACATCAGCGACGGGATGAGCAGCATGCGGATCACGAAGCGTCGAACACGACGGCCACCGCGAGCGCGAAGCCCATGGACTTGATGATCACGTCGTCCATCAGGATGAAGCCCGCGAACACCGAGGTCATGATCAACGCCGCGGCGGTGACGACCCGCGCCGAGTTCCGGAAGCCCTCGACGATCGCCTGCTTGTAGTCGGCACCGTGCACGTGGGCCTCGCGGATGCGGGTCACCAGGAACACCTGGTAATCCATCGCCAGCCCGAACACCACGCCGACCAGCAGGATCGGCATGAAGCTGACGATGGGTCCGCCCTCGAAGATCCCGAACCAACCCTCCTGGAACAGCGCGACCGTCACGCCGAGCGTGGCGAGCACCGACAGCAGGAAGCCCAGGGTCGCGGTCAACGGCACCAGCAATGAGCGGAACACCATCACCAGCAGGACGAACGCCAGTCCGACGACGATCGCCAGGTAGGGCACGAGTGCCTCGTTCAGTTGCTGCGAGATGTCGGCCATGATCGCGACGGTGCCCGTGATGCCGAGGTCCACGCCGGTGCGGTTCTCGAACGCCGCCTCCTCGGCCCGCAGGCTGTCCAGCAGGTCCTGGGTGCGCGGATCCTCGGGTCCGTACTGGGGTTGCAGCAGGATCATCGTGCCGCGGTCGTTGCCGGGGGTCGGCACGATGTGCTCGACGCCGTCCTGTTCGGCGGCCCACTGCTGGGCCTCCTGGTAGGCGGCCTGCTGGGCCTGCGGGTCGTCGGCGATGCCGCGGGCGTCGACGACGAGCATCAGCGGGTCGAGCTTGCCCGCGCCGAAGCCCTGGGTCACCAGTTCGGCGGCCTCTCGGCGCGAGGAGTCGTCGGGCGCCGTCGAGTCGCTCGGCATGCCGAGCCGCAGGTCCTTGAACGGGATGGCCAGCACACCGAGCGCCACGATCACCAGCAACGTCCAGGCGAGCGGCTTCTTGCCGATGAAGTGGGCCCAGCGGACGCCGTTGTTGACGACCCGGCCCTCCTCGTCACGCTTCGGCCGGTACTTGCGGAACGTCAGGCCGAACGTCTTGCCCTTGAGCATGCCGACGACCGCGGGCAGCAGCGTCAGCGCGACGAGCACGGCGATCGACACGGTGGCCGCGGCGGCCAGGCCCATCGCGCTGAGGAACGGGATGCCCACGACGCTCAACGCCGCCAGGGCGATGATCACCGTCAGGCCCGCGAACACCACGGCCGAACCGGCGGTGCCGACGGCGATGCCGAGCGCGGTGGCCTGGTCGTCGGTGTGCTCGAGTTCGCTGCGGTAGCGCGCGAGGATGAACAGCGCGTAGTCGATGCCCACTGCGAGACCGATCATCGTCGCGAGGATCGGCGTCGTGGAGGTGATGTCGTCGCTGAACACCGTCATCGCGGAGATGCCGAGCGTGCCGAGACCGACACCCACGCCGGCGGTGACGACCGGCATGCCCGCCGACACCAGCGAGCCGAACGTCAGGCCCAGGATGATCAGCGCCATGAAGATGCCGATGATCTCGGCGGTGCTGTCGAACTCCATGACCTGCATGCCCTGGCCACGGACCTCCATCTGCAGGTCCGAGTTCGCCGAGTGCTCCTCGACGGTGGCCAGGATGTTCTCCTGGGTGGCCGGGTCGACGTCGGCGACCTGCTCGACGTCCAGCGCGAAGTCGATCAGGCCGGTGCGGCCGTCCTCGGAGACCGGCGACGACGCCGCCAGCTGGGGCCGCACCTGCTCGAGCGCGGCCTCCTCCTGGAACGGCTGCCCCTGGGCCTCGGCCTGCTGCCGTGCCTGCTCGACGGCCTGCTGTTCGAGGCCCGCGGCCATCTGCACCGGGCCGACGATGTCCTGCTCGCCCTGCGGCACGGTCTCGATGCCCCGCAGGTCGTCGATCAACGCGTCGATCGCCTGCATGTTCTCGGGCGCGGCGAGCTGCTCCCCCTCGGGAGCCTGCACGACCACCTGCACGCTCGCCTCATCGGTCGGCGAACCCTCGCCGTCCATGATCTCGGGCAACGTCTCGGCCGCCTCGACGGACTCGATGCCCGGGATCGTGAACTGATCCGACATCGGCTCCGACTGGGTGAGCGAGAACGTGCCGACACCGCCGAGGACGACGAGCCAGACGATCAGAAACAGCGGCCACCGTCGGTAGGCGGACCTGCCGAGGCGGAAGAGAAGTTTTGCCATGCGCGGATTCGGCTCCTGGATACGTGACGGACTCTTGCTCGTGTCGCAGGTCGCCGGCGCCGTTGCCGACACGATCGTCCCGAGACCCGTAGTGGACACGGCGCTGCCGGCTCACCCCGTGCATGCGGCGATGGCACGCAGTCCCGCCTCGGTCGAAACACCCCTCCGTAAGATACGAGCCGTATCTTACGGTCTGTCGTCACTGTACATGACCCGAAGGGGCCACGTTCGGCCCTGTCGGAGGCTGTGCGTGACGAGGCGCTCACCTGCCGACACTCGGACGTGGGGCCGCGCCATCAGGCCGAGTGAGGGGTCTCCAGCAGTCCGTCACTCGCCGCCCGTCGGCGGCGGCCGAGTTCGGCGAGGAGCGCGGGGACGACCTCGTGCACGTCCCCGATCACGGAGTACGTCGCGCGCTGCATCATCGGCGCCTCCGGGTCGGTGTTGACGGCCAGGATCACGGCCGCGTCCATGCAGCCCACCCAGTGCTGGGTGGCCCCGCTGATGCCGCAGGCGATGTAGAGCTCGGGCGCGATCTTCGTGCCCGTCAGCCCCACCTGGTCGCGGTGCGGTCGCCACCCGTTGCTCGTGGCGACCCGCGAGCAGCCGACGACACCGCCGAGCGCGTCGGCGAGCTCCTCCAGCGCCGCGAAACCTTCCGCGCTGCCGACCCCACGGCCGCCCGAGACGACGACGGGTGCGGTGGCCAGCGACAGTCCCCGCTCGCTCGAGGCCCGTTCGACGAGACGCACCCGCATGTCGTCGGCCGGGAGCTCCGGTGCGAACTCGACGACCTCGCACTCGCCGGCTGCGGCGGGCGCCGCGGGCGGTGCCGGCGTGACGGTGCATCCGGGGCCGAGGGTCGCCATCGGCACGTCGGCGACGAGTTCGGCGTCCTCGAGCAGCACTCCCCCGCTGCGGGTCCGCGTCACCCGCCACATCCGGTCCCCCGCGTCGATCGCGACGCAGTTCGTCGCGAGCGGCGCGCCGGTCCGCGCCGCGGTGTGCGTGAGCACCTCGGCCGCCCGCCCACCGGCCATGGCCAGCACCGCGGACGGGCGGACCCGCTCGATCAGCTCCACGACGACCGCCGCCCACGCACCCGGCCCCCAGTCCGCGAGCTCGCCGCCGCGGGGCACGTACATCCGGTCCACACCGGACACTCCGACATCGGACAGGGCGACCCCGGACAGGGCCGCATCGGACGGTCCCGCACCCCCGGTCGGCTCCCCGCCGATACGCAGCGCCGCGACCCGGGTGTCGAGTGTGCGGGCGAGGGCCGCCAGTTCGGGCGCGGTCGCGAGGTCGTCGATCAGGATCAACATCGTCGTCACACCTTTCCGAGCCGGGCCAGCACGTCGACGACGGCGGGCGCGGCGTCGGCGCCCCGGCCCAGCGGGATCGCCGACGCACGCCGGTCCTCGGGCATGCGCAGCCCGACGGTCCGCAGACCGTGCGAGCGCACCGCCGCCGGGTCGGGGTGCACCGTCCGCAGTTCGGCCTTCTTGGCCTTCAGCCGCCCCGGCAACGTCGGATACCGCGGCAGGTTCAGTCCTTCCTTGACGGCGATCACCGCGGGTGCGTCGAGGCCGAACACCTCGACTCCCCCGTCGGCCTCCCGGCTCGCGCGCACGCGCAGGCCACCGGAGCCGGCCGGGGCCACGTCCAGGCCCTTGATGCCGCCGATGGCGGGCAGGCCGAGCGCCGTGGCCAGACGGATGCCGACCTGGCCGTGTCCGGCGTCGGCGGACGAATCGCCGACCAGCACCAGATCCGGTGCCGGTTCGTCGGCCAGTCCCTGCCGCAGCGCGTCGGCCGTCTCCTGCGGGTCGGACTCGGTGTCGCCCGCCCCGACCGCGGCGTCGACGAGCACCGCCCGGTCGGCCCCCATCGCCAGGGCGTACCGGAGCTGTTCGGCGGCGTCCGGCGGGCCGACCGTGACGACGGTGACGGTGCCGCCGTACGCGGCGACCAGCCGAACGGCCTCCTCGATCGCGCACTCCTCGTGCGGGCCGATGGTGAACCCGAGGTGGCGGGTGTCGACGGCCAGGCCGTCGTCGGTCAGGGGCACCTGCGCCCCCAGGGCGGGCACCCGCTTCACACAGACCACGATGTGCACGGCGCCTCCTTCCGGTCCCGCCGGGGACCTCACGCCTTCATGCGCGTGTCGTCCGGGTCGAACAACGGCCTCCTGCCGACGCGGGCGACCGTCACCGGATACCGCTCGGCCATGTACTCCACCTGCAGCGCAGTGCCCTCGACGGCGTGCTCGGCGGGCAGGTAGGCCATCAGCAGGTACGCGCCGAGCGAGGGCGCCCCGCCCGCGCTGGTGACGAACGAACCCCGTCCCTTGCGGTCGACGATCCGCCGGCCGTCGCGGGTGAGGATCGGTTCGCCGCCCTGCGGGTACCGCGCGATACCCGCCGCCGACGTGTGGTCGTCGACGGTGAGGGTGCACAGGGTCGCGGCCGGGTCGGTCTCCCGCGCGGCGAGGTAGGCGTCCTTCCCGATGAAGTCGGCCGCCTTGACCTTCGGCAACGCCAGTCCTGCCTCGACCGGGTTGTACTCGCCGTCGAGTTCGGCGCCCATCAGCCGGTAGCCCTTCTCGAGGCGGCCGGTCGTGCCGTAGACGCCGATGCCCGCCGGGACGAGCCCGTGTGGTGCGCCCGCCTCGGCGATCGCGTCCCACAGTGCCTGTCCGTGCTCGAACGCCGTGTGCAGTTCCCAGCCGAGGTCGCCGACGTACGACACGCGCAGGGCCAGCACGGGGATCCCGGCGACCGTGATGTCGCGGGCCGTGCCGAACGGCAGCGCCGCGTCGGACACGTCGTCCCCGGTCGTCGCCGCGAGGATGTCCCGTGCCCGCGGACCCCACAGACCCAGCGTGCACACCGCCGAGGTGACGTCCACCAACGACACCGAGCCGTCGGCGGGCAGGTTGCTCTCGAACCAGAACCGGTCGCGGGCGCCGTCCGCGCCGCCGGTGATCACGCGGAAGCGGTCCTCGGCCAGCCGGACGACGGTCAGGTCGCTGCGGAAGCCGCCGCCCGGGGCCAGCACCGGGGTGTAGCAGAGCCGGCCGACCGGACGGTCGATCTGCGCCATCGTCATCCGCTGCAGGTAGTCGAGCGCGCCGGGTCCGCGCACGTCGAACTGTGCGAACGCCGTCAGGTCGATCATGGCCGCGCGCTCGCGCATCGCGAGATGCTCGGCGTCGATGATGGGCGACCACCAGCGGGCGTCCCATTCGTGCGGCCGGTCCGGGATCCGGTCGGCGAACTCGTCGAGCAGCCCGCGGTTGGACTCGTACCAGTGCGGCCGTTCCCACCCGCCGACCTCGAAGAACATCGCGTCCCGATCCCGTTCCCTCGCGTGGAACGGCGAGAGCCGGCGGCCGCGACCGGATTCCCACTGCTCACGCGGATGCACGATGCCGTAGGTCTTGTTGAATCCCTCGAGCGCGCGGGCGCGCACGTGCTCGCGCGTGCGCTGGTGCGGGTAGAAACGGGCGATGTCCGCGCCGTGCAGGTCGATCTCGGTGTCGCCGTGGGTCATCCACTCGGCGAGCATCCGTCCGACGCCGGGGCCTTCCTTGATCCACACCGCCGCGGCCGACCACAGGCCGTCGACCTCGGGCGACGGTCCCAGCACCGGCGCGCCGTCCGGGGTCATCGACAGCAGGCCGTTGATCGCGTGCCGCACGCCCGCGTCGGGCCGGTCGAGGATGCTGCCGAACAGTTCCAGTGCCTGTTCGAGCTGCGGGTCGAAGTCGTCGGACGTGAACGGCAGCTGGGTCGGCGACAGGGCGGCCGCCGCGATCGACGGGATCTCGTCGGGCTCGTGCAGGATCGGCCGGTGGGCGTACGAGCCGATCTCCAGGTCGGCGCCGCTCTGCCGCTCGTACATGAGCGCGTCCATGTCCCGGACGATCGGATAGGCGATCGCGGTGCCCGTCGACTCGAACTCCGGGATCGGGCCCACGTCCATCATCTGGTGCACCGCGGGCGTCAACGGGATCGACGCACCGGCCAGCCGGGCGATCCGCGGGCTCCACACCCCGCACGCCACGACGACGATCGGCGTCTCGATGTCGCCCGCCGTCGTGCACACCGACTCGATCCGGCCGCCGCGGGTGCGGATGTCGGTGACCTCGGTGCCGGCCGACACGGTCAGCGCGCCCTGCGCGATCGCCTGTTCCCGCATCAGCGCACCGGCTTGCAGCGGGTCGACGACGGCGACGGACGGCGTCCAGAACCCGGCCAGCAGGATGTCCGGATCGACGAACGGGACGAGCTCGGCGACGCGGCGCGGCTCGATCAGCTCGGACGGGATGCCCCACGCCTCGGCCGAGGCCATCCGCCGTTTCAGCTCCTCGACCCGCGCCGGTTCGCGCGCCACCTCGACGCCGCCGCACGTGATGAGGGTGCCCAGTTTCTCGTACTGGCGCATCGAATCGGTCGTCAGCGCGGTGATCTCCCGCGAGTGGTCGACAGGGAAGACGAAATTGGACGCGTGCCCGGTCGACCGCCCGGATCGGGCAGCGGACCCTTCTCCACCAGGACGATGTTGCGCCACCCCGCCTCGGCGAGGTGGTGGCACACGGAGTTGCCGACGATGCCGGCTCCGATCACGACGACGTCGGCTCGCTGCGGCATGGTCATCTCGATCACTTCCTCTACGACAGCCCCACGACCTGGCCTGCCTCGTCGATGTCGATGTGCTCGGCCGCGGGCCGCGACGACAGGCCCGGCATGGTGCGCATGTCGCCGCAGATCGGGTAGACGAACCCGGCCCCGGCCGACAACCGGATCTCCCGGACCGGCAACCGCCAGCCCTCCGGGGCGCCCTTGCGCGACGGATCGTCCGACAACGACAGGTGCGTCTTGGCCACGCACACGGGAAGCCGGCCGAATCCCTGGCGCTCGTAGGTCTCCAACTGCGTGCGTGCGGTCCGGCTCAGGTCGATGCCGTCCGCGCCGTACATCCGCCGGGCCACGACGTCGATCTTGTCGGCCAGCGGCAGGTCGTCGGCGTACAGCGGGGTGTACTCGCTCGGCGTGCGGCACGCCTCGACCACGGCCTCGGCCAGTTCGGCCGCCCCTTTGCCGCCTTTCGCCACGTGCGTCGCGACGACCGCGCGCACGCCCTCCGACGCCGCGACGTCCACAATGGCCTGTTTCTCGCTCTCGTGGTCGCCGGGGAAGGCGTTGACCGCCACGACGGGTGTCACCCCGTGGGCGCGGACGTTGGCGATCTGCCGGCGCAGGTTCGCCGCGCCGAGCCACACGTCGTCCGGGTTCTCGGCGAGCATCTCCTCGGGCAGCGGCCGGCCCGCCACCACGCGGTACCGGCCGGTGTGCGCCTTGAGCCCCCGCACGGTCGCCACGATGACGGCGGCGTCGGGGGTCAGGCCGGACGCGCGGCACTTGATGTTGAAGAACCGTTCGGCACCCATGTCGGCGCCGAATCCGGCCTCGGTCACGAGGTAATCGCCGCCGTGGATGCCGATCAGGTCGGCGACCACGGACGAGTTCCCGTGCGCGATGTTGCCGAACGGTCCACAGTGCACCAGGGCGGGCGTCTGCTCCGTGGTCTGCAGCAGGTTCGGCTGCAGCGCGTCGCGCAGCTGCACGCACATGGCCCCGGCCGCGTGCAGGTCCTCCGCCGTCACGGGGTTGCCCGCCCGGTCCTCGGCGACGACGATCCGGCCGAGCCGCGCCCGCAGGTCCGGCAGGGAGCGGGCGAGGGCCAGCACCGCCATCACCTCGCTGGCGGCGGTGATGTCGAAACCGGTCTGCCGCGGGATGCCGTCCTGCCTGCCGCCCAGTCCCGTGACGATCTGCCGCAGGTCCCGGTCGTTGACGTCCAGGACCCGCCGCCACGCGATCTGCAGCGGGTCGATGTCGAGGGCGTTGCCCTTGTGCAGGTGGTTGTCGACCATCGCGGCCAGCAGGTTGTGGGCCGAGGTCACCGCGTGCAGGTCCCCGGTGAGGTGCAGGTTGACGGCCTCCATCGGCACCACCTGGGCGTAGCCGCCGCCTGCCGCGCCGCCCTTGATGCCGAACGTCGGCCCCATCGACGCCTGCCGCACCGCGATCACGCCGCGTTTGCCGATGTGCCCGAACGCCTGGCCCAGCCCGACCGTCGTCGTGGTCTTGCCCTCACCGAGCGGGGTCGGGGTGATGGACGTGACGACGACGTACTTCGCGCGCGGACGATCGGCCAGTGCCTCGATCGCGTCCAGCGAGATCTTGCCGGCCGCCCGGCCGTACGGCTCGAACAGTTCCGGCGGAATTCCCATGTCCGCGGCGACATCCGGTAACGGCTTGCGGACCGCGGCCCGCGAGATCTCCAGATCCGTCGGCATGGCTCACCCCTCCCCTCCTGCTGGTCGATCGTGGGCACCGCCGGCAGGTCCGGCGGCGAGGTCGGTGACGAGGCGGGCGGTGGCCCGCACCCGGTTGAACGTGTAGAAGTGCAGTCCCGCGAGCGGTAGCCCTGGGTCGAGCTCGGCCAGTCCCCGCAGGACCGCGTGCCGACCCGAGCGCGGTGTCCGTAGGCCGGCTTTCAGCAGTCCCAGCACGGTCGACCGGTTCGAGGTCACGAACCGCAGCGAGTCGCCGACGCCGATCCGCGCGCCGACCCTGGCCAGCGTCACGGCGTCGACGTCGCCGGGCACCCCGGCGACCACCGGCAGCCGCAACCCGCGCTGCTGCGCGGCGGTCAGGAACGCCGCCACCGCGCCGACGTCGAAGCACAACTGCGTCACGGTGTAGGTCGCATAGTCCTGTTTGGACAACAGCGAGGCCCACAACGTCTCGGGGTCGATGCTCGGATGATCCTCCGGGTACGACGGCACGCCCACCGCGGCCGGCAACCGGTCCAGCTCGGCCATCGCACGCAGCAGCGCGAGCCCGTCCGGGTACGGCCCGGCGGCCACGGCGGCGTCGCCGCCGACGACGAACACGTCGTCCACTCCGGACCCGGCGAGGCGGTCGAGCACGTCGGCCAGCTCGCCGCGACTCGTGAGCTGCCGCGCCGCCAGGTGCGGAACCGGTCGCAACCGCTGTGCCGCCAGCTTCTCGCAGAGCTCGACGGTCGCACCGGTCCCGCGGCGCGGGGAGGCCGTCACCGTGACGACCGTGTCCTCCGGCAGGAGGCCCGTCTGCTCGAGCACGCCGGCCAGGGGCAGCACCTCGTACCGCGGGCGGGCCAGGAGCGGCGCCAACGCCCGCGCGGTGCGGCTGCTGCGGACACGCGGTCCCCTCATCGCTTCGGGGTCTCCTTCCGCGGGTCGATGAACGGCTTGTCCACGACCGTCGCCTCCCGGATTCCCGTCGGCGTGACCACCGTCAGGTCGGTGCCGGTCCCGCTGAGCTCGATGGGCACCATGGCCAGCCCGATGTTGCGTTCGAGCCGCGGCGAGTGGCAGGCACTCGTCACCGTCCCGACCGCGGTTCCCGACCGGTCCCGCACCTCGAACGGCTCGATCATCGACCCGTCGTTGTACGTGCCGAGCGGCTCCCCGGACATCTCCAGTCCCACCATGAGCCGGGAAACGCCCTCGGCCCGGGCCCTGGCCAGTGCGGCCTTGCCGATGAAGTCGGCCTCCTGGTCGAGGTCGACCATCCACGAGTAGTCGTAGCCGACCTCGAGGGGGTTGGTGCCGAGCGTGATGTCGCAGCCGTAGGCGAGCATGCCCGCCTCGATCCGCCGCATGTGGCACGGTCCGATGGGCCGCAGCCCGTGGGGACGGCCGGCCTCCCACACCGCGTCCCACAGCCGGCCCGCGTTACGCGAGGCGTCGCGCAGGTAGAGCTCGTAGCCGATCTCACCGGAGTATCCGGTGCGGCTGACGACCACCTGCATCCCGTCGACGGTGAACTCCCGCAGCCGGTAGTACGGCACGTCGAGCACGTCGGCGCCGAACAGATCGCACAGGACCTCCTTGGCGAGGGGCCCCTGGATCTGCAGCGGTGCGACGTCGACCTCGGCGATGCGGACGTCCCAGCCGCCCGCGTGCGCGAGGCCCATGGCCCACAGCCCGACGTCGGAATCGGCCAGGGAGAGCCAGAATCGGTTCTCCTCGAGCCGCAGCAGCACCGGGTCGTTGATGATGCCGCCGTCGGGCGCGGTGATGAACACGTACTTGCACTGTCCGATGTCGCACCGGTTCAGGTCGCGCGGTACGAGCATGTTGGTGAAATCGAACGCGTCCGGTCCGGAGATCTCGAGCTGACGCTCGACCCCGACGTCCCAGACGGTCACGCCCTGCAGCAGTGCCCAGTACTCGCCGACCGGGTCGCCGTAGTGGCGTGGGTGATAGGTGTGGTTGTACACGCTGTACATCGCTACCCCGTGGGCACGGGATTTCCAGAAGTACGGCGATTTCCGCAGTCGCGTGTACAGCATCACCGCCGGGTTGGCGGGGACGTTCGGCCCCCCGGTGTCCGCGGCGAAGCCGGTGTCGATCCGACTGTCCGAACGCGTGTCGAAGGCGCTGGTAATGGCATCGGTCATGGGGCCCACCTCGTTGTTCCGGCCCGGTTCGATGTGGTGCGTTCTGGGCGAAGGCCCGCCGCCTCGTCGCCGACGCGCTGCACTGTGCGTGCACTCCCGCGCGGTTGCGTCATTCGCAACGAGTTCTGTATTGGTAAACCGCGTACGCCCAGGATGGGCCGGACCCCGCAGCGCGTCAAGAGGGCCGGAAAGGGTTTTCGCGCAGCCGGGAATGTGGATCTACCTGGGGTTTTGACACCGTGTGCCGCAGCAAGGGGAAGCGCCTCGGGCGTGGCTCACTCCGTGTCGTAGACGTGCTCGGCGACGATGCCCTTCATCGTCGCGAGCATGTCGAGGGTGTCGGCGGCGTATCCGCCGTCCTCGGGAATCGGCGGCACGTCGTCGCCCGCGGCATCGATCATCGACCAGCCGCTGCCCAACCGGATGAGGCTGGCGTGCTTGGTGTCGTAATAGTCGGGCGACACACTGACGGCGACGCCGCGTGCGCCCGCCGCGGCGGCGAGCAGATGCAGGTGGAAGCGCGTCGAGATCCACACCTGGTCGGCGGCCGCGGGGATACCCCGGCGCCACAGGGCCGACATCGGCACGAACTCGGCGCCGGGCAGCTCGGCGGAGAGCAGGTCGTAGACGGCCCGGTCGATGCGGGGAATCGCCTCGACGAACGTCAGTTCCTCCGACGGAACCTCCCACCGTCGCAGCAATCCGAGCAGCCGACCGGCCAAGGCGGACGGTTCGAGCGCGCCGATGTCGGACTGCATGCAGACCATGAACTTGCGCGCCTTCTCGTGGTCCTCGGGTTTCGGCACCTCGAGGAACACGTCGTCGCACGTGGCCCGGGCGCCCGCCGAGGCGAGCAGCTCCGCGGAGTGTTCGTCCCGGGTGTCGACGACCGCGAAGTGCCGCAGCAACGCGTGCAACAGTTCCCCGCTGCCCGGCGCGAGCGGCGCGAAGCCCTGCCCCGTGGCCGCGAGGCGCGCTCCGGACCGCTCCCGCGCGGCGACGGCGCCGGCGAGGAGCCCGACGTGCTGCGGCCAGAGCCCGTTGATGTACCCGCCGCCGATGACGTGGATGACGTCCATGTGGCCGAGCAGTTCGACGCCGGGATGGCAGCGGGGCATCAGGCCCGGTTCGTGCAGCACCCGCCGCACCCACGCGGCCACCTGCCACGGATCCGCGGTCGGGGCCTCGGTGCTCAGGCGCCACAACGTGTTGGTGCACCGCAGGTTGGGGTGCAGCCCCGCGAGCATCACCTGCGCCGTGCCCGGCGTGTGGCAGTCGAGCCACACCTCGGCGTCGGGCGCGACCCGGGCCAGATGCCGCAGCCAGGTCGCCGCCAGCAACTCGTCGCCGAAATTGGGCAGGCCGGTGGGGCCGACCAGGTAGATCCGACGGGGCGAGGCAGACTCGGCGCGGGACATACCGACCGACCGTAACAGCACGGACGCGTGGCGTGGCGCGCAACGTGCAGATCGGACGGTGCCGGCACGTAGGGACCCGTGATCAACCCCTCAACCAGTATGGATAGATTGACATCTATCTAGACGCCGCTCAATCTTGTCCACATGTCCGATGAGGTGTGCTCGACGTCGCTGGCGGGCGAGCCGTTGTCGCCGCCGCAGGCGACCGAGTTGTCCCGTGCGTTCAAGGCACTGTCCGATCCGGTGCGCCTGCGCCTGTTGTCGCTGATCGCCTCGCATACCGGCGGCGAGGCGTGCGTGTGCGATCTGACCGGCGCGTTCGACCTCACCGGACCCACCATCTCCCATCACCTCAAGGTCCTCCGCGAGACCGGCCTGATCGTCGGCGAACGCCGTGGGACGTGGATCTACTACCGCGTCGATCCGGCCGTGCTGGATCGACTGTCGAGCGTCCTGGCACCGGCCGACACCGGAACGGATGTCCCCGCGTGAGCACCGAGACGCATGCGCCGGCCGAGTCCGGTGTGGCCGGCCGACTGTCGACGTTGGACCGTTTCCTTCCACTGTGGATCGCGCTGGCCATGATCGCCGGGCTCCTGGCCGGGCGATCGGTGCCGGGCCTGGACAGCATGCTCAAGGCGATCGAGGTCGGCGG
Source organism: Saccharomonospora sp. CUA-673 (assembly GCF_001942305.1). GTDB lineage: Bacteria > Actinomycetota > Actinomycetes > Mycobacteriales > Pseudonocardiaceae > Prauserella. The sequence continues at coordinate 90,805 of NZ_MKKE01000002.1, forward strand.
CATCTCGGTGCCGATCGCGCTGGGCCTGCTGGTGATGATGTACCCGGTACTGGCGAAGGTCCGCTACGACCGGCTCGACACCGTCACCCGCGACCACCGGCTGCTGTGGTCGTCGCTGGCGCTGAACTGGATCCTCGGACCGGCGCTGATGTTCGCACTGGCGTGGCTGCTGCTGCCGGACCTGCCGGAGTACCGGACCGGGCTGATCATCGTCGGGCTCGCCCGCTGCATCGCCATGGTGATCATCTGGAACGACCTCGCGTGCGGCGACCGCGAGGCGGCGGCCGTGCTGGTCGCCCTCAACTCGGCGTTCCAGGTCGTCGCGTTCGGCGCGCTCGGCTGGTTCTACCTCGCCCTGCTGCCCGGCTGGCTGGGTCTGCCCACGGCCGATCTCGACGTCTCGGCCTGGCAACTGGTCGTCAACGTGGTGATCTTCCTGGGCATCCCGTTGCTCGCGGGCTACGTGACGCGCCGCATCGGCGAACGCACCAAGGGACGCGGCTGGTACGAATCCCGGTTCCTGCCGCGGATCGGGCCGTTCGCCCTGTACGGCCTGCTGTTCACCATCGTCCTGCTGTTCGCACTGCAGGGTGAGCAGATCACCGGCCGCCCGCTCGACGTGGTGCGCATCGCGCTGCCGCTGCTGATCTACTTCGCCGTGATGTGGGCGGGCTCGTACGCGCTCGGACGCGCCGTCGGCCTCAACTACGAACGCACGACCACGCTCGCGTTCACCGCCGCGGGCAACAACTTCGAACTCGCCATCGCCGTCGCCATCGCCACGTTCGGCGCGACCAGCGGGCAGGCGCTCGCCGGCGTCGTCGGGCCCCTGATCGAGGTGCCCGTCCTCGTCGGACTCGTGTACGTCTCGCTCGCACTGAGGCGCCGCTTGTTCACACAGCCCGGTCCCACAACCACCGGAGGGTGACCATGTCCGACACCTCAGCCGCCCCGTCCCAGCCGCCGCGCCCGTCGGTGTTGTTCGTGTGCGTGCACAACGCGGGGCGCTCGCAGATGGCGGCCGCGCTGCTCGAACATCACGGCGGCGGCCGCGTCGAGGTCCGCTCGGCGGGCTCGGCGCCGGCGGACTCGATCAACCCCGCGGTCGTCGAGGTCATGGGCGAACTGGACATCGACCTCCACGCCGCGGTGCCGAAGGTGCTGACGACGGAGGCGGTCGAGGCCTCGGACGTCGTGGTCACGATGGGCTGCGGCGACGCGTGCCCCGTGTTCCCCGGCAAGCGGTACCTGGACTGGCAGCTCGAGGACCCGGCCGGTCGGGGCGTCGACGCCGTCCGCCGCATCCGCGACGACATCGACCTCCGCGTCCGCACCCTCCTGTCCGAACTGCCCTAACCCCCGTCGCCGTGTCAGCACCCCCCGTCGCCGTGTCAGCAATCCACGTCGCCGTGTTGGCGTTTCGGGGACGCCACGGCGTCGTGCAGTGACCGGGTGGCGATGACCAGCTCCTTGCCGGCACGCGAGCACGGGGCGGATTCGAGCACGCCCGGACCGGCCGTCTCCACGATGCGGCCGGCGTCGACGACGTGCAGCTCGTCGGCCGGCCGGGACACCGCGGCCAGGTCGTGGCTGATCAGCACCACCGCCATGCCGAACGTCCCACGCGCATGGGCGAGCGTGCGCAACACCTCGGCCCGGTTGACCGTGTCCAACGCGGAAGTGACCTCGTCGCAGATCAGCACCCGCGGACGGGCCAGCAGCGCACGCACCAACGCCGCACGTTGCAACTGGCCGCCGGACAACTCGTCGGGCCGTCGCCGCGCCTGCTCGGCGTCGACGCCCCAGGCGGCCAACAGTTCCGCCGCCTCCGCCCGTGCCTCCCGGACCGGGACGCCGCGGAGCAGCTCGGCGGTCCGGGCGATCTGCGTCGTCACCGCACGGCCCGGGTCGAAACTCGCCTGCGCGTCCTGGGGTACGTACTGCACGTGCCGTCGTTGCGCCCGCGTACGCCGCCGGGCGCTCGGCGACACCGGCTCCCCGTCGAGGCGCAGCACGCCGCTGGTGAACGGAGTCAGGCCGGCGAGACCGCGGGCCAGGGTCGTCTTCCCCGCGCCCGAGCGGCCGACGATGGCCACCCACCCTCCCTCGTGGACTGTCAGGTGCGCCCCGCCCAGCAGCACGGCGCCGTCGCGTGCGCGGTGACCGACGCCCTCGGCGACCAACACCGGCGGCCCCGGCCGGGACTGCGGCGCCCGACCGGCCGTGGCCGACTCGGCCGCCACCAGCGTGCGCCCCTGCTCGGAAGCGGGCGCTCCGAGCACCGACGCCGATGTGCCGCGCTCGACGACGCGGCCGTCGTGCAGCACCAGCACCGTCCCGGCCAGCCGCCGCGCCAGTGCGAGGTCGTGGGTCAACAGCACCAGCGCCGTGCCGGCCGCAACCACATCGGACAGCAGATCGGCGATCTCGGACCGGGTGACGGTGTCCGCGCCGGTCGTCGGCTCGTCGAGGACGATCACCTCCGGCCGGGTGATCAGCGCCTGCGCCAGCACGACGCGTTGTTGCTGGCCGCCGGAGAGTTGGTGCGGGAAGCGCCGGAGCACCGCCGGATCCAAACCGACCGCGGCTACCACGCTGCGCACCGCCGCCTCGCGCCCGGCCCGGCCGGGACCGCGCGACCCCGACTCCCGCAACGCGGCCGCCTCGCGCAGGGCGCCACCGATCCGCCGCATCGGGTTCAACGCCTCGCCCGGATGTTGCGGCACCAGCGCGATCCTGCCCGCCCGCGCCGTCCGCCGCGTCTTCTCCGAACGGCCCAGCAGGTCCACTCCGGACAGTGTCACGCTGCCCGACAGGGCGATGCCCGGACGGGACTCCCCCAGCAGCGCCTGCGCGAGTGTCGTCTTGCCGCTGCCCGACCGGCCCACGACGGCCACCACGGTGCCCGGCTCGACGTCGACGTCCACCGCGTCCACGAGGACCCGCTCGTCCGCGCGCGCGTGCACGCCGCGCGCCCGCACAACCCGCCCGCTCACCGCCCGGCCGCCGATCGTGCCGCCCGGCTCCACCGCATCGACCGCGCCGCTCCGGTCCTCCTGGTGGCCCGGTCCACGACCAGGTTGGCCGCGACGCACAGCACCACCAGCAGGCCCGCGGGGACGAGGGCGGTCCACGGTTGCAGGAACAGCGCCTCCCGGTTGCGTTCGACGAGCACCGCCCAGTCGACCGCCGACGAGCCCAGTCCGAGCCCGAGGAAGTTCGCCGACGCGATCAGCTGCAGCACCACGATCAGCCTGCTGCCCGCGTCCACGGCCACCGGACCGGCGACGGCTCGTCCGGTGTGCCACAGGTGGATGCGCCACCACGGTTCACCCTGCAGCACCATCGTCTCCACCGCCGCGCGGCACGCCGGTGCCAACGCGGCGCTGCGGGCCAGTCGCACGATCGCCGGCAGCTGCAGCGCGGCCACCGCCGCGACCAGGCCGAACGCGTCCTGCCGTCCGGTGGCCGCCAGCACCAGCAGCACGAGCAGACCCGGCAGCGCCAGCAGCAGGTCGAGACCGTGCAGCAGCGTCTCGTCGACCCACCGGCGCGACTGGCCGACCATCGTCAGCGCCAAGGGGACGCCGACGAGGTACGCCAGCGCCAGCGACGCGCCCGCCAGCAGCACCACCGTCTGCCCGCCGGACAGGGCCAACGCGAGCACGTCCCGGCCGAGCACGTCCGTGCCGAGGGGGTGCCCGGACCCGGGCGGCAGCAACGGCGCGGCCTGTGACTGCGTCGGCCCCGCCAACAGCGGACCCAGGACCGCCACCAGCAGTCCGGCGCCGAGCATCGCCCACCCGATCACGTGACCACGTCCCGCTGCGGAACGAGCCGCCGCGCCGCGACATCCGCGAGGACGTTGACCACGACCGTGGTGACGACGAACAGGATCGCGTAGCCCTGCACCACCGGCAGGTCGCGCGCCCGCACCGCCTCCACGAACCCGGCGCCGACGCCGGGCAGACCGAACATCGCCTCCACCACGAGCACACCGCCGAGGAGACCGTCCACCGTGCGCGCCAGCTGCTGCACGGCCGGGGCGATGCCGTTCGGCACCACGGTGCGCAGCAGCACGGCGCGTTCGGAGACGCCGAGCAGCCGCAGGTGCGTCGCGTAGGGCGCGTCACGCGCGTCGGCCACCCCGATCCGGATCTGCCGCGCCAGCGCGCACAGGTGCTTCGCCACGAGCACCGCGACGGGCAGCACAAGTACCGCAGGCTGGTCGACCAGCGACCCTCCCGGCAGTCCGGCAGCCGTGGCAGGAAACCACCCCAGCTGCAGCGCGAACACGGCGGCCAGCACCATGCCGAGCGCGAACTCCGGAATCGCGCCGAGCGCCACGACCAGCGCGTTCAGCGCCCGGTCGACCCGCGAGCCGGGCCGCGTTCCGCCGAGGACTCCGACCAGCAGGGCCACCGGCAGCACACACGCCAGCGTCACCGCGGCCAGCACCAGCGTGCCGGCCACCTCCGAACCCAGGTCCTCGGTCACCGGTCGCCCGGTCAACCACGACGTGCCGAGGTCGCCGCGGACAATCCCCGCGAGCCATTCGACGAACCGCTCACCCCACGGCCGATCCAGCCCCAGCTCGGCACGCAGAGCCGCGACCTGCTCGTCCGTGGCGTGCTCCCCGGCCGCGATCACGGCCGTGTCGCCGGGCAGCAGGGACGTCAGCACGTAGACGCCCGTGACGACGACCGCGATCTGCACCAGCCCGGCGCCGAGCCGCCGCACGGGGTAGGGCGCGCTCACCCCACGACGCGCCGTCGAACCGCGCCCAGTCCTGCGAGTTCGGCGTCGCCGCGCGCAATCCGTCGACGCCCGGGGCGACGGCGACGTTCCAGTGGCTGAATCCCCACACGACGAGCCCGCTGTCGACGTGGGCGACGTGCTGGGCCCGGGCGAGCAGGCGCGCCCGGTCGCCGTCGTCGGCGGTGGCGATCGCCCGGGAGAACAGGCCGTCGAACTCGGCCGAGTCGAAGTGGGTGTAGTTGCCGCTCTCGCTGCCGGAGGTCATCCGCTGCCCGAGGAACACCGGCACCGGCAGCGCGGCCGTCCGGGTGTGCGCGGCCACGCCCCGCTCCTCGATCTCGTCGAAGTAGGTCTCCGACGGCCGGGCCTGCGGGGTGACCGTCAGCCCGATCTCGGCCAACTGTTCGGCGATCAGCGTCGCCGCCCGCTCGAAGTACGGGTCGGTGTCGCTGGTCAGCAGTGTGATCTCCGAGCGCCCTGCACCGGCCTCGCGCACGAGTTCTCGGGCGCGGTCGACGTCCCGGGTGCGCTGCGGCAGATCATCGGCGTAGTGCTCGAGATCCTTGCCGAACAGGTCGTTGCCGACCTCGCCCTTGCCACTGAGCGCGACCTCCACGAGCGCTTCCCGGTCGATACCGAGCTGCACCGCCTCGCGCAGACGCGGATCGTCGAACGGGGCACGGTCGACCTTGAGCGCCACCGCCTGCATCGTGCTGTGGGGCGCGGACAGCACCCGCGCGCGCTCGTCGCCCTCGAGCCTGCGCGCGGCGTTGGCGCCGACGTCGTGCGCGTAGTGCACCTGCCCGGACAGCAGCGCCGACACCCGGGCAGACTCGTCGTTGATGGGCACGAATTCCAGCTCCGCAGGTGCCGCCGGGCCGGACCAGTGGTCGTCGAACCTCGTGAACACCGCACTGCCGCCGGGTTCGAACGACGAGAACCGGAACGGCCCGGACCCGACCGGGTTCCGGAAGCCCGTCGTGCCCGCCGGGACGATCTCGGTGCCCGGTGCGCCCCACGCCGCCGGGAACTCGAAGTTCGGCGCCTGCAGGACGAGTTCGAGTTCGCGTTCGGAGTGGGCGCGGCTCGCCGCGAAGTCCACCGGGGTGAAGTGCGTCTGCGCGGACGCGCCGGCCCCGGGGTCGGCGATCCGCCGGTAGCTGTACAGGACGTCCTCGGCCGTCACGGGGCTTCCGTCGTGGAACCGGGCCCCGCGCAGCGTGATCCGCCAGCGCCGGCCGGCATCTCCGGACTCCCACGACTCGGCCAGCCGCGGGACGATGCTCATGTCGTCGTCGTACGCCACGAGGGTGTCGAACAGGGCCTTGGCCCTGGCCTGGTCGACGAACAGCGGCGTCACGTGCGGATCGAGCGACTCCCGTCCACCCGCCGTCGCGAAGGCGACGCGGAACCGCTCGCTTCCCGCACCGCCCGCGGCGCATCCCGGGAGGACGGTCACGGCGGCGGCACCCGCAGCGGCGGCGAGGAAACGCCGCCGGGTCCATCGTGGACGGACCCGGTCACCGGCGGCTCGGCTCATGTCCACCCTCCTTGTCCCCGGCACCTTCGCCGGTGTCAGCGGTGTCGTCGGTGTCAGCGGTGTCAGCAGCCTTGTCGTCGGCGTCCTCGGATGCGGCGCTCTCGGAGGACCGGCGGAGCAGGCCGCGGCGTTCCATGGCCCCCGCACCCGCGGCTCCGGCGAGTCCGACGACGCACAGCGCCAACACGGGAGCCACCGCAGTTCCGCCACCCCGGCGAGGTCGAGCAGGGTTCCGGCGAGCCAGCTCACGCCGGCGGCCGCGACGCTCGAGACGAGGTAGTAGAACCCGTAGTAGGTGCCGGCCAGCCGTTCGCTGCCGACGACGGGAAGCAGCTCCATCGCGAACGGATTGGTGATGGCCTGGCCGACGGTGAACAGCACCGTCGTCGCCAGCACCGGGATCATCACCAGTGCCACCGTCACGCCGAGGTCCTCACCGGTGCGGGTGACCAGGAACGGCGAGGCGACCAGCAGCGGCACGAACGACAGGCCCATGCACGCCAGGCCGACGACGACCGAGCGGCCGGAGGTCCACCGCGCGCGGCACCATTCGGTGATCCGCACCTGACCGGCCACGCCGATCACCGTGGACACGACGAACACCAGCGTGATCGCCCACGACAGCCCGGACACCCGCTGCGCCTCGAGCGGGATCATCAGGTACAGCTGGTTGTACAGGCCGAAGTAGGCCGACAGCGACACCGTGAACGCGAGGAACCGCCGGTTGGTCACGACCTCGCGCCAACTGCCGAGCACGCCCGTCTGTTGCGGTTCGACCTCGCGGTGCGGCAGGACGAGGATCTGCGCCACCGTGAGGACGGCGAACGCGACGCACGCGACCCACGCCACGGCGCGGAAGTCGATCGTCAGCAGCAGCGCGCCGAGCAGCGGCCCGACCAGCGTGCCGGCGTGGGCGAAGACGTTGAACACCGAGAACGCCTCGGCGCGCCGCTCCCCGGCCTCGTGCATGAGGTAGGTCCGCACGGCAGGGTTGAAGAACGCCCCCGCGAGCCCGGTGAGCACCACGGCGGCGATCAGCCCCGGCAGCGACGTCAGCAGGGCGAACAGGCCGAACGCCAGCACCCGCAGACCGCAGCCGAGGATGATCATCGGCCGGCAGCCGATCCGATCCGCGGCGGTGCCGCCGACGAGGAACATGCCCTGCTGGCTGAGGTTCCGCAGCCCGAGCACGAGGCCGACGATCGCGGCCCCGTATCCGAGTTCGGTGCTCATGTACGAGGCCAGGAACGGCAGCAGCATGTAGAAGCCGATGTTGATGCCGAACTGGTTGAGCACCAGCAGCCGCGCCGGTGTGGACAGCTGTCGGAATGCGCTTCGGGTCGTCACGAGAGCTCCTCCTCGCGGGTCGCATCGGGGCGCGGCGCTCGCCGCTCGCACGGATCGGGCACGTCGACGCAGCGCGCCCATCGGTGCCCGACCGAATCGGCGACACTGTCCACTGTGTCCGGTTCGTCGGCGACGGCCGTCAGTCCGTGGCGTAGGCAGAAGCCGTCGTCGAAGACCGATTCCCAGTAGCGGCTCGGTCCGTCGGGGAACACGGCGGCCACGCGGTCGGAGCCGAGCTCGCGTGCGCACCACGCCGCGACCATCGCGGCGGCTCCGGTGCTCCAGCCGCCGCTGACGAACGTGCCGGCCGCCAGCCGCCGGCACGCGTCGACCGTCTCCCCCGGGCCGACCCAGTGGACCTCGTCGAACTGGTCGTAGGCCACGTTGTCGGGATGGATGCTGCTGCCCAGTCCGCGCATCACGCGCCGCCGGGCCGGCTGGCCGAAGACGCTCGAGCCCGGGGCGTCGACGCCGATCAGGCGGACGTCGGGCCAGGTGCGGCGCACCACCGACGCGATGCCCGCACTGTGCCCGCCGGTGCCGACACTGCACACGAGGGCGTCGAGGTGCTCGAGCTGCTGGGCCAGTTCGAGGCCCATCTGGTGATACCCCGTGGGGTTGTCCGGGTTGTTGTACTGGTCGGGCCAATACGCGCCGGGGATCTCGTCCAGGATCTGCTCGACCCGATCGAGGCGCGCCTGCTGCCAGCCCCCGGTCGGGTGTGGACGGTCGACGATCTCCAGGCGCGTCCCGTAGGCGTGCAGCAGGCGCCGGGTCATGTCGTCGAGTTCGTCGTCGGCGACGATGACGACGGGGTGCCCGAGGGCGCGCCCGACGAACGACAGTCCGATGGCGAGCGTGCCGCTGCTCGATTCGACGACGGTGCCGCCGTCGTCGAGGTCACCGCGCCGGCGGGCGCCCTGCAGCATCGCCAGCGCCGCGCGGGCCTTCATCGTGGCAGGGCCGACTCCTTCCAATTTGGCCCAGAATCCCGGATGGTGCCGGGGCAAGGGCGTACTCACGCGCAGCACCGGGGTGTTGCCGATGAGGTCGAGCAGCGATACGCACCGGCGTCCGCCCGGAGTGTCCACCGTGGTCGTCCGCGTCTCGCCGGGACCGGTGTGCTGGAACGGAATCACGCGGAGCCACCCCCTTCGCCGGCGCCGTGGCCTTCGCCGTACACGTGGACGTCCGTGGCGTCACCGCTGAGCCAGAAGAACGGGTACGGCTCGGCCGACAACGCGGCGATCTCACCGGCACCGCCGGTCCCGTCTCCCAGGAGCTCCCGGAGCACCGCGGCGCCGGTCTGGGCGAACATCACCAGTGGGATGCCGCGCTCGCGGCAGCGGTGGGAGATGTCGTCGAACGTGCCGTTGCCGAGGGTCATCCCCGAGGCGAGCACCGCGTCCGCACCCTCGATCGCCGCGCGGTGGTCGTCGGTGATCGGTTCGTCCCATTCGGTGCGTCCGCCGCCGAGGTCGCAGGCGACGTAGTCGAGGCCGCGTTCCCGTAGCGCGGACAGCAGCGAGTTGACGACGCCGATGACGGCGACCGTGCCGCCGGCGGGCAGGGGCACGAGGTCGGCGACGACGCGGGCGCGCGCCATCGATTTCTCCAGGGAGGTCCCGGACGGGATCCGCACCGTCCGGGAGTCGAGGGGATGCGGCCTGCGGGCCGCGAGGTAGGCGTCGAGGGCGGCGATGCGCACCGCGCGGGCAGGGTGTGCCAGCAGCGACGCGACGTCCGAGCCGACGATCTCGCGCACGACAGCACTGTCCACAGCGGAACTGTCCACTTCGTCCGGCTCGACGGCGCACGACCCGACGCAGGGTCCCACGCGCACGCTCAGGACGGTGTTGACGTATCCGCTGCTGCGGCCGGTGTGCCGGGCGGCTTGGACGGTCAGGAACGCCACGGATGCCGTGGCCTCGGTCAGGGCAGGGTTGTCATCCGGGAGCAGGCCGGCGACGACGCGTTCGAGCGCACCGTCGGCCGATCTCCCCGGATCGGGGAAGTTCTGGGACACACGACTCTCCACATCGCACGGACAGGAACGGGTAGGGGAACCGCCCTATGCGATGTGGGTGACGTGGATACAGTGGGTGAATTGGGCCGGGAATGCCGGCACGGACGGCAGCATGACGCGCACCGTGACCTCCTCCGGGGCTCCGCGACCCCGTACGATTCGGTGCGACGGTGGGAGTCTCCTGACTCGTGCCTCGGCATCGTCCCCGGCCTTCCCACCGGACATTCCGGCAGTGGCCTTCGTCGGGGACGACTCCGCACTCACAGTGGCGGGACCGTGCCGGATTCGCACCGGCTTCCTCGTCACCATCGCGTGGACCGCGTATCAACATCCCAGTGTCGCCCACCCGGGTCAAGGGCGGACGAACGTGATCACCGTTGCATCCATGGCTCGTCGCGCATCGTTCCGCACGACCATCCGTCCACAGTGGCCCGGAAGATCCGGGACATCAGCGGTACCGCAGCGGGGTCGGGCTCGGCCCTTCGTCGAGGAGGCGGGCGGTGAGCCAGGCCAGGCCGTCGGCGGTCTGCGCCGGGGTGCGGCACGGTTGCACGATGTGGCTGAGCACGGTGCGCACGAGTGTGTCGACCAGGACGTCGGTCTGTTCGTCGGTGAGCCGGGTGCGGTAGGCGCGCACGTGCTCGGCGAGCACCTTCGCGGCCTCGGCGACGAGCGTGTCGCCGCGGGTGGTGAGCAGGGGCAGGAATTCGGTGTCCGCGCCGGGGGTGGCCGCGACGACGGCGCGCACGAGCGCGTTCCCGCTGGCGAGGTCGAGCACGTCGCGGGCGGCGTCGTGGATCGCCTCGGGCAGGTCGCCCGGGTGCCGGCCGAACGCGCCGCGCACGACGCCCAGGAACCGGTCGGCCTCGTGGGCGACCATCGCCTCGGCCAGGCCGGGTTTCGAGCCGACCTCGTTGTACACCGTCTGCCGGCTGACCCCGACCGTGTCGGCGAGCCTGGCCATCGTGACCGCGGACCAGCCCTCGTCGCCGGTGATCTCGATCGCCGCCGCGATGATCGCGGAGCGGTGCTGGCCGCCGCCCGATCCGCCGGACCCGAGTGCCTCACCCATGACCGCCATCGTAGGCGCCGGTGCGGCGGTCACGCGCCGGCGCGGCTGGGCGCGACGAAGTCGATCTTCTCCCGCACGCCGCAGTCGGGGCAGCACCACGAGTCCGGGATCGCCGACCACGGGGTGCCTGCGGGGAAGCCCTCGCGGGGGTCGCCGGTGGCCTCCTCGTAGACGTAGCCGCATCCCGGGCACATTCCGCCGTCGGTGGCGTCGCCGCGCGGCTCGTCCGGACCCGCCAGGGGTTGCGTTCCGGAGGCCGCGGAGCCGCCGTACCGCGCCAGTACTTTCGCCCGTTTCCGGGGTTCGATGTTGGCGCGGGTGATGTCGCCGCCGAAATGGGCGAGCACGCGCGGATCCATCACGCGGCGCCACAGCGGCGGAACCAGCGCGAGGACCATCATGCCGGCGTAGCCGGTCGGCAGGACCGGAGATTCGGGGAAGTCGCGCAGGGTCTGGTACCGCCGCACCGGGTTGGCGTGGTGGTCGCTGTGCCGCTGCAGGTGGTACAGCAGCACGTTCGTCGCGATGTTGTTCGAGTTCCAGCTGTGGCTGGGATCGACCCGTTCGTAGCGCCGCCGCTCCGGCGTCCCCCGCAGCTGCCGCAGCATGCCGTAGTGCTCCATGTAGTTGACGATCTCCAGCAGCGACAGCCCCACCAGGGCCTGAATCAGCAGGTACGGCAGGACCCCGATGCCGAGCCACGCGATCATCGCCGACCAGAGCACCGCCGACATCAGCCACGCGTTGAGCACGTCGTTGCCGATACGGAACGGATGCCGGTCCCGCCGGGCGTAGCGCTTACGCTCCAGTCGCCACGCCGACCGCAGCGAGCCCGCGACCGTCCGCGGCCAGAATCGGTAGAAGCTCTCCCCCACCCGGCTGCTGGCGGGATCCTCCGGGGTCGCCACACGCACGTGATGACCGCGGTTGTGCTCGATGTAGAAGTGTCCGTAGAAGCTCTGCGCGAGCGCGATCTTCGACAGCCAGCGTTCGTGACTTTCCTTCTTGTGGCCCAGCTCGTGAGCCGTGTTGATGCCGATGCCGCCGACACAGCCGACCGTGACGGCGAGCCCGACCTTGTCCACGACCGACAGGTCGCCGCGCGCGATCAGCCACAGCGCCACGACGAATCCCGCGTACTGGATGGGCAGGTACGCGTAGGTGATCCAGCGGTAGTACCGGTCGCGTTCGAGCTCGTCGATCATGTCGTCGGGCGGGTTGCTGCGGTCCAGGCCCGCCACCAGGTCCAGCAGCGGCACGACGACGAGGATCACGATCGGGCCGATCCAGAACCACACGCCCCAGCCGGTGGCGGCGTGCAGGCCGAGGCCGGCGAACACCAGGGACGGCACGACCAGGCCGATCAGCCACAGGTATCGCTTGTGGTCGGTCCACTCCTCGACGCGCTCCCCGGCGGCTCCCGCCACCGGCGCGCTCCGTCCGTCGCTCATCGTCGGCCTCCTCATCGAGGTGGACATCCAGAGCCATAATGTAAACCGCTGTGGACTCGTGTGGCAATCATGTCCAACGCCCGCGGGCGCTAGGGCTGGCGACTGTCGATGATCCGGACACCCGCGACCCCGCGGCGCGCCCTAGGTTCACCGAGGTCACCAGGCACCGCTCGACGACGAGAAAGGTGGGCAGACCATGAGCCGCCTCCGGTTCGGCACCTTCCTGGCCCCGTTCCATCCCGCCGAGGAGAACCCCACCCTGGCCCTGCAGCGCGACCTCGACCTCGTCCGGCATCTCGACGACTGCGGTTACGACGAGGCGTGGATCGGCGAGCACCACTCGGCCGGCACCGAGCTCATCGCGTCGCCGGAGATCTTCATCGCCGCGGCCGCCGAGCGCACGCGGCACATCAAGCTCGGCACGGGCGTCACCTCGATCGCCTATCACAATCCGTTGTGGGTGGCCGAGCGCATGGTGCTGCTCGACCACCTCACCCGCGGGCGCGCGATGCTCGGCTGCGGACCGGGTTCCCTGCCCACCGACTCGATGATGCTGGGCCTGACGCCCACCGACACCCGCGAGCTGATGGAGGTCGACCTCGACATCATCATGCGACTCCTGCGCGGGGAGACCGTGACCGAACGGACGCGCACGCACACGCTCGTCGACGCCCGGCTGCACCTGCGGCCCTACACCGAACCGTGCTTCGACATCGCCGTCGCCGCGGTCGCCTCACCCACCGGGCCGCGCTTGGCCGGCCGGTACGGCGCGGGACTGTTGTCGATCGGGGCGACGATGACGCAGGACGGCTTCGACGCCCTGGCCCACCACTGGAACGTCGTCGAGGAACGCGCCGCCCATTACGAGCAGACCGTGTCGCGGCGGGACTGGCGGCTCGTCGGGTTGATGCACGTCGCCGAGACCCGCGAACAGGCCTACCGCGACGTCGAGCACGGCATCGAGGCATGGTTCGACTACTTCCAGCACACCGCGGCGTTCCCGCAGATGGCCGTCGAGGGCGACCGGCTCCGCGAGATGATCGACTTCATCAACGAGGCGGGCATCGGCGCGATCGGCACCGTCGAGGACGCCAGGGCCCAGGTGCAGAAGCTGTGGGACCAGTCGGGCGGGTTCGGCTGCATGTTGTTGCTGGCCCACGAATGGGCCAACCCGGAGGCGACGAAACGGTCGTACGAGCTGATCGCCCAGCACGTGATGCCGCACTTCCAAGGTGGGCCGGTCACGCATGCGCAGCAGACGCGCGATGCGCGGCAACGTGCCCGCGACATCCGCGAGGACTACGCCGCCGCCCAGCTGCAGGCCGTCGCGACCATGACCGACCGGTACGAGAAGGAGAAGGCCGAGCGGACGTGAGTCGTGGGCCCGCGGTGCCGCACCGCCGCGGGCCCACGACCGTCCTCAGTGGAGGTTCTTGAGGGCGGCCTTGGTGAACGGCACGAGCTCGTTCTCCCTGCCCTCGAGGACCTTCTGTCCCCATTCGGGGTCGGCCAGCAGCGCGCGGCCGATGGCGACGAGGTCGAACTCGTCGCGTTCGAACCGTTCCAGCAGGCGCTCGATGCTCTCCACGCCTGCGCCCGCGCCGCGGAAGGTGTCCATGCCGAAGACGGCGTCGAGACCGACCGAGCCGACGGTGATGACCGGCTTGCCCGTCACCTTGCGCGCCCAGCCCGCGATGTTGAGCTCCGCGTCGTGCTCGGGGAACTCGGCCTCCCAGTACCGCCTGCCGGAGGCGTGGAACGCCGTGACGCCGGCCTCCGAGATCGGGCCGAGCACCGACTGCAGCTCGTCCGGGGTGGTCGCCAGCCGCGCGTCGTAGTGGTCGGCCTTCCACTGCGAGAACCGGAACAGCACGGGGAAATCGGCCGAGACGCGCTCGCGCACGGCCCGGACGATGTCGGCGGCGAAGCGCGTCCGCGAGGCGGCGTCCCCGCCGTAGACGTCGGTGCGCCGGTTGGTGCGCTCCCACAGGAACTGGTCGATCAGGTAGCCGTGGGCACCGTGCAGTTCGATGCCGTCGAACCCGATCCGCTCGGCGTGCGCGGCCGCCTCGGCGAACGCCTCGACGAGACGCTCGACGTCGGCGAGTGAGAGCGCCTCGCCCGCGCCCTCGGTGCCGTCCAGGGCGATGCCGGACGGGCCGACGGACAGCGCCTCGGGCACCGGCGGCTTGCCCGCCGCCCGCTGGATGCCGATGTGCCACAGCTGCGGCATGATCGTCCCGCCCTCGGCGTGGACGGCGTCGACGACGCGCTTCCAGCCGGCGAGCGACTCCTGTCCGTGGAACCGCGGCACATCGGCCATGTCGCCGGCGGACGGGTGGTCGATGTAGGTGCCCTCGGTGATGATCAGCCCGGTACCGGCGGCCGCGCGGCGGCGGTAGTACGCCACGACGTCGTCGCCGGGGATGCCGTCCGGCGAGAAGCCCCGGGTCATCGGCGCCATCACGATCCGGTTCGGCAGTTCGGCCGAACCGAGTGTCAGCGGGCGGGCCAGGGCCTGTGCCGCGCGAGTGGACATGCTGCTCCTGTCGGTCGGAGAAAATGCTCCCGTCAAAGGTACAGATCGGCGGCGAAACTGTAACTGTGTCGAACACCATTTCCGGTGGCTCGGGACGGCGCGGGTAAACTCGCGCTACGACGAGCCACGACGCAGGGAAGGGCGGTGACGGGGACCGTGCTGGACATCAGGTTCTCCAGCGCCCTCAAGGCCATGCTCTACCTGGCCTGCGCGGCCGACGAGAGCGACGGCACCGAGCCGGCGACGTCGAGCTCCGCCCAGCTCGCCGAGGTGCTCGACACCAACCCGAGCCTGGTGCGCAAACTGCTGGTGCCGCTCGTGCGCGCGGGCCTGGTCGAGTCGACGAAGGGCCGGGCGGGCGGCGCGCGACTGGCGCGGCCTGCCTCGGAGATCACCCTGGCGGAGATCTACCGCTGCTCGGTCGACGACAAGCCGTTGTGGGCCTGCCGCCCGGACGGCGATGCCAGGTGCGATGTCACCGGCAACACCGCGGAGTTCTTCAGCCGGCTCAACGCCGAGGCCGAGGACGCGGTGCTGGGCGTCCTCGGGGATCGCACGCTCGCCGACGGTCTCGCCGAGGTGCGCCGGATCGGCCGGCAGGCCGTCACCGGCTGACCACGCCCGATCCGCTCAGTTCTCGATGACCCGGCTGTTGGTCATGGCGGCCAGCTCGTGGGCGAGCTTGCGGTGCGCCTTGGTGACGACGGGTCCCCACTGCACGGCGCGCGAGGTGATGCCCAGTTCGAGCCGGCTGCCGTACTGGTCGGCGTACACGACGCCCGGGAAGAAGAAACCCCACGAGAACAGCGTGGGCCGCGACGACAGGACGAACCGCCCGGTCGACGGGTCGACGTCCTCGATCTTGTAGCCGTCCGGGCTGTACTGCGTGAGCCAGCCGTAGAGCGCCTGCGGCGGTGCCTGGGACACGAGCACCATCCGCCGTTTCGTCATGCCGACGGCCGCGACGGTGCCGGTGCGGTTGTGCGCGATGAGCAGCATCGTGCCGGTCGACACCAGCGCGCCGACCATGCCGACGAGCGCGAAGTAGATCGGGTCCATCGCGGCCGAGTATTACGCACGCCGCCCCGGCCGGCCGACGCGACTCCCCCGTGCCGGTCCCACCGACCAGCGAAAATCAGGCGTACCGAAAGAAACGGGCGAGCACGCGGGCACCGACGGAAGCACCGAGTTCCGGCACGCGGAGAACACGTGTGCGCCCCATCGGCGTCGGGTAACCGTTGATCGGTTCCAGCAGCGGGACGTTTCCACAATTCCTCTCCGAAGAAAGGAACCGATCATGATGCGCCTGTTCGCTCACGTGCGGTCCTTCGTCCGTGACCTCAACCGGTGCCACGACCGCATGTGCGGCCGCGAGACCCGCTGACCCGCACACGCGTCAGCCCGCACCCGCCGCGCGGGGCCGGCCCGGCGGGCCGCCTTCGGCCCACGCGGGGCCGGCACCGACGGCGTCGGTCCACGGCGAACCGCCCCACGCAGGTGCCGAGCGGGTGAACGCGTCGGCGGCCGGCGATGCGGATTCCTCCGTGGCACCGGCCTGTGCCGCGCTCCGGACGTCCCGGCGCGCGGCGTGTTCCCGTGCAGACCGCTCCCGCAGGGCGACGACGCCGGCGGCGATGTGCACCGCGTCCGCCACCGAAGGACGCCAGGCGACGCTCGTGTCGAGGCCCGCCAGGGCGGCCACTCGACGCACGGGAGCACTGCCGACGACGGCGAGTTGCCTGCCGTCCTCGCTCGCATCCAGACTGGCCTGCTCGAGGACCCGCGCACCGGCGACCGCACAGAAGTCCACGCGCGACAGATCCACCACCACCAGTGCCAGATCCCGCATACGGTAGTGCCTCAATTGATCCTCGAGCAGCGGCGCCGTGCCCAGGTCGAGTTCGCCCACGGCCTCGCAGACCTCGACCCGCTCGTGAAACCGGATGCCGCGCACTTCCAGCATCTGCCCCATACCCGTTCCGCCTCCCCGGATTCGCCGTCGACGAACTCACGGGTGGGAATGCGCGTACCAGGCCCACCCGCGTTATGCGATACAGCGGGACTCGAAGTCCCGTGTGAGACGTGCCGGAGCCCCGAGCTCCTGCGACGTCCGCGAGGCGGCGCCTTCTTGACCGCGCCCGTTCACCGTAGCAGCGGCCCGCCTGCGGTACGAGGTCGTCGGCCCTGCTGACATCGGCGCATGCACCGATCGCCGAGGTGTCCGCGCACGGTGCGTGAACCCTGCCGATGCTCGCGCCGCCACCGCACGTCGCCTCGCCGCACCGGACCGTTGCCGGATGCGCGCCCGCGGCGGTCACCCACCGCAGCGGTCGTGCCGACACCGACCGACGCGTAGTCGGCCGAATTTTCACTCCACTCAGCGACACGACGGACATCGCCGACCACGTCGGGGATTCCGCGTCGGGTCCGGGTGCGACGCCGCTGGCGGGCGTACCGTCCGGAGTACGACATACGATGGCCGGCCGAGGCCGAGCACGGACCGCGAGCGACACCGGCACGTCCCGGACGGGGACGGACCACGGGGAGGGCACGCTTCATGAACCGACCTTCGACCGGCGCGCAGGGAGCCGCGCCGCAGCCGGACGGTCCCGTCGAGGTGGCCGAGCACTTCACGACCTTCACCCGCTCGCTGCTGGCTTCCGAGAATGTGTCCGAGGTCCTGGAACGGGTCGTCGACGCGTGCTGGCGGGTCATACCCGGTGCCGAGCTCGTCAGCGTCACCCTCCGCGATCCCCAGGGCGAGTTCTTCACGCCCGTCGAGACCGACCAACTGGCGACGGAGATCGACCGGCTGCAGTACCGATTCGACGAGGGCCCGTGTCTGTCGGCCGCCGATCCGGACGGGCCCGCGCTCGCCGCGAGCAACGACCTCTCGCGCGATCCCCAGTGGCCGCGGTTCGGACCGGCAGCGAGTGAGCTCGGTGTGGTCTCGCTCCTGGCGACCTCGTTGCTCCCCACGCACCGGCCACCGCAGATCACCGGGGCACTCAACATCTACGCCAAGAAGCCCGCGGCCTTCGGTCCGGGCACCGCCGACAGCGCCCTACTGCTGGCCACTCATGCCTCCCTCGCCCTGGCCCACACCGACGCGGTGACCCGGGCCGCGCTCGAGCGCGAACAGTTGCGCCGCGCGATCGGCTCCCGCGACGTGATCGGCCAGGCCAAGGGCATCCTCATGGAACGCCGGGGGCTGTCGGCCGACGAGGCGTTCGACGTGCTGCGCACCACCTCGCAGCAGTTGAACATGAAGGTCGCCGAGCTCGCCCAACAGTTGACCGACGGACACACCCCCGGACTCGCCGAGGAGTAACCGGTCCGAGGCCACCGGGGCGGTGGCGCGACGGCTGCCAGCGGGGCCGGTGATGACTCAGGCGGATCGGAAGAAACGGTCGAGCACGCGGACGCCGAACTTGAGTGCATCGACCGGGACCCGCTCGTCGACGCCGTGGAACAGCGCCGAGAAGTCGAGGTCGGCGGGCAGCTGCAGCGGCGCGAATCCGAAGTTGCGGATGCCGAGGCGCTGGAACGACTTGGCGTCCGTGCCGGCCGAGAGCATGTACGGCAGGGTGCGGGCGCCCGGGTCCTCGGCGAGGACGGCGGCCGTCATCGCGTCGACGATCGGCCCGTCGAACGTCGTCTCGACGGGCGGCAGTTCCATCCACTCGCGTTCGACGTCGGGACCGAGCAGTTCGTCCAGTTCGCGGTCGAACGCCTCGACGCGGCCCGGCAGGATGCGGCAGTCGACGGACGCTCGGCGACCGAGGGGATGACGTTGGACTTGTAGCCCGCGTCGAGCATCGTCGGGTTCGCGGTGTCGCGCAGGGTCGCGCCGATCATGCGCGAGATGTTGCCGAGTTTCGCGACGCTGCCCTCGAGGTCGTCCTCGGGGAAGTCCCAGCCGGTGATCTCGGTGACGCCGTCGAGGAACTCGCGCACCGAATCGGAGACCACGAGCGGGAACTGGTGCCGGCCCAGCTTCGCGACCGCCTCGGACAGCTTCGTGACGGCGTTGTCGTGGTGGATCATCGATCCGTGGCCCGCCGTGCCCCGCACGCGCAGCCGCATCCAGCGGATCCCGCGCTGTGCGGTTTCGACGAGGTAGGCCCGCACGTCGTCCTTGAGCGTGATCGAGAAGCCGCCGACCTCGCTGATCGCCTCGGTGGCGCCCTCGAACAGTTCCGGCCGGTTCGACACGAGCCACTGGGCGCCGTACTTGCCGCCTGCCTCCTCGTCGGCCAGGAACGCGAAGATCATGTCGCGCGGCGGGACGATGCCGTTGCGCTTGTAGTGCCGCGCGAGGGCCAGCGTCATGCCGACCATGTCCTTCATGTCGACGGCGCCGCGGCCCCACACGTAGCCGTCCTGCACGGCGCCCGAGAACGGGTGCACGGACCACTCACCCGGATCCGCGGGGACGACGTCCAGGTGGCCGTGCACCAGCAGGGCACCCCGCGACGGATCGGCGCCGGCCAACCGTGCGATGACGTTGTGCCGGTTCGCCCCGCCCGATTCGACGTACTCGATCTCGTACCCGACCTCGGTGAGCTTCTCGGCGACGTACTCGGCCGCGGCGCGCTCCCCCACGACCGTCTCGGGATCGCCCGTGTTGGTCGTGTCGATGCGGATGAGCTCGCTCGTGAGAGTCACGGCCTCGTCGGCGGCCGCCTCGATCAGGTTCTCCGTCACGCCCACCTTCCTACCATCTGTGACAGTTGATGCAGGTGAGACACATGTGGTCGACTCCGCCGACCCCCCTACTCCGGCGGGCGGACCCGTCCGCTACTCTATTCCCCAGCAAGTCCGAGTGGCGGAATGGCAGACGCGCTAGCTTGAGGTGCTAGTGCCCGTAAAGGGCGTGGGGGTTCAAGTCCCCCCTCGGACACACAGATCATTCACCCGGTTCGCCGGGTGAATTTTTATTTGCGCACCTTTCCCCTCCCGGCTCGTGCACCCGCAGGTCGACGCCCCCGTGGGGCGGTCGTCAGCGCACCCGCGCGCCTCCCCAGAACGTGAATCTGTTTCGTATCAGATGGCCCGGAGGCCTTGTGCCCGGTCATGTGAACCGTGTTTATTGACGGCGGTGCGGTTGCCGAGGACCGAGTGTGCCGGGTGTCGCACGCGCTGACGATGCAGTCGCAACCGCGGAGAGGACATCATGAACGATCCCGAGAACGGCACGGTGACGCGGCGCTCGGTGCTGGTCGGCGCCGGTGCGGCCGCGGTGGGTGCGGCCATCCCCGTGATGACGGCAAGCAGTGCGGGCGCGGCGCCGGGCGCGGGCGGTGACGACGCCGATGCGATCGTGGTGGGTGGTGGTCTCGCCGGACTGGTCGCGACCTCGGAACTGGTGGCCCAGGGCCGCAAGGTGCTGCTGCTCGACCAGGAGCCCGAGGCCAGCCTGGGTGGGCAGGCGTTCTGGTCGCTGGGCGGGCTGCTGTTCATCGACTCCAAGGAACAGCGGCTGGCCGGTATCCGCGACTCGTTGGAGCTCGCGCGCGCCGACTGGTTCGGCACCGCCGGTTTCGACCGGGGCGTCGACGATCCGCAGGGCGAGGACTACTGGGCGGCACAATGGGCCGAGGCGTACCTCCAGTTCGCCGCCACGGAGAAGCGTTCGTGGCTGCACGGCATGGGCGTGCGGTGGGTGCCGATCGTGGGCTGGGCCGAGCGCGGCGGTCAGCATGCGGACGGGCACGGCAACTCGGTGCCGCGTTTCCACCTCACGCTCGGCACCGGACCCGGTGTGATGGAGCCGTTCGAGAAGAAGGTGCGCAAGGCCGCCGACGAGGGCCTGGTGTCGTTCCGCTTCCGCCACCAGGTGGACGAGCTGACGGTGACGAACGGTGTCGTCGACGGGGTTCGGGGCGGAATCCTCGAACCCAGCAACGCCGAGCGCGGTACGCCGAGCTCGCGCACGCGGGTCGGGGATTTCGAGCTGCACGCGCCCGTGGTGATCGTGACGTCCGGCGGCATCGGCGGCAACCAGGATCTGGTGCGGCAGAACTGGCCGGACTGGCTCGGCGCCCCGCCGAAGCGCATGATCACCGGCGTTCCGGCCCATGTGGACGGTCGGATGCTCGGCATCTCCGAGCAGGCCGGTGCGCGACTGGTCAACCGCGACCGGATGTGGCACTACACCGAGGGGCTTGCCAACCACTCCCCGATCTGGCCCGATCACGGCATCCGGGTGCTGGCGGCGCCCTCGTCGATGTGGTTCGACGCGACCGGACGCCGGTTCCCCAACCCCGGCGTTCCCAGTTACGACACCCTCGGTACGTTGCAGCTGATCAAGGACAGCGGCCACGACTACTCGTGGTTCGTGCTGAACCAGCGGATCATCGACAAGGAATTCATCCTCTCCGGTTCCGAGCAGAACCCGGAGCTGACCCGCAAGGACATGGCCGGTTACCTCGCCAGCAGGGCGCTCAACGACACGCCGCCGCCGGTCAAGGCGTTCCAGGACTCCGGCGAGGACTTCGTGATGGCCAACACCGTGCGCGAACTCGTGGCCCGGATGAACCAGCTCACCGGCGACAACCTGCTCGACGCCGACGACCTGGAGAGGCAGCTCGTGCAGCGGGATCGCCAGGTGGACAACGACTTCACCAAGGACGAACAGGTGATGGGCATCCGCAACTCGCGGGCCTACGTCGGCGACAGCCTGATCCGCACCACCCGCCTGCACAAGATCCTCGACCCCGACGCGGGTCCGCTGATCGCCATCCGGATGAACCTGCTGACCCGTAAGACATTGGGCGGTCTGCAGACCAATCTGGACGGACAGGTGCTCGACCAGCAGGCCCGGCCGATCCCCGGTCTGTACGCCGCGGGCGAGGTCTCCGGTTTCGGCGGTGGCGGCGTGCACGGCTACCGCGCGCTCGAGGGCACGTTCCTCGGCGGCTGCCTGTTCTCCGGCCGTCAGGCCGGCCGCGCCGCCGCCCGCGCCACGGCCTGATGCGCTAGCAGCACTCGCACGGCGAAAGGGCTCGCGTTCCTTCGGGAGCGCGAGCCCTTTCCGTTGCCGGCGACCCGACCGCCGGCCGCCGTGTCACCGCCGGCGGCGCAGGAACCACACGGTCGCGGCGATACCCGCGACGAGCGCCCCGATCAGGAGCGTGCCGATGTTGAGTCCGAGGCCGTAGGCGAACACGTATCCCAGGCAACCCGCGAAGATCACGTAGTAGGTCAGCGGGATCAGGTTCTTGCGGATGATGTCGCCCTCGCGGCCGAGCAGGCCCACGGTGGCGGAGGCGGCCACGACGTTGTGCACGGTGACCATGTTGCCCGCGGCACCACCGACGGCCTGGGACGCCACGACGCTCTCCGGCGCGAGACCGACCTGTTCGGCGGTCGAGAACTGGAAGAGCGAGAACATCATGTTGCTGATCGTGTTCGAGCCGGCCACGAACGCGCCGAGGGCGCCGATCGCCGGGGCCAGCAACGGCCAGTTCCCACCCGTGATGGCGGCGACGCCCTCGGCGATGGTCAACGGCATGCTCTCGTAGCCGGACAGGTTGATCTCGGAGTTGATGAACACGCGCACCAGCGGGACCGCGAACAGCAGTGCGACGGCCACACCGAAGATCTGTTTCCCGGCGATCTGCCACGAGCCGAGGATCTCGGTGGTGCGCATGCGGTGCAGTCCGTAGGTCGCGATGCACACCACGATGAGCAGGAACCCGGGCAGATACAGCGGCTCGATGCTCTCGCTGATCTCCGTGCCGAAGATGTTCTCGAAGTCGATCGTGATGCCGGTCAGGAATTCCTGGACCGGGGTGACGGTGCGGGTCACCACGAGCAGCAGCGCCAGCAGCACGTAGGGCGTCCAGGCCAGCAGCGGGTTGATCCGCCGCGACGGCACCTCGGTCTCGGGCTCGAGGGTGCCCATCCACCGCGGGTTCCACTGCTCGCGGTCGGGGAAGTCCCACGGTTGTGCGGGCATGAACAGTCCGCGCCGCGCCGCGGTCACGACGATCGCCAGGCCGGTGAGTCCGCCGAGCAGTGCGGGGAACTCCGGGCCGAGCACGATGGCGAAGATGACGTACGGCACGGTCATCGCGAACGCGGAGAACAACGCGAACTTCCAGACGCCCAGTCCGTCACCGAACCGCCGGCGCTCGCCGAAGAAGCCCGTCACCATGCAGGCCAGGAACAGCGGAATGAGGGTGCCGATGATGGCGTGCATGAGGGCGACGTCGATGGCCACGCGCGCGACGTACTCCGGCATCTCCATGCCGAGCACGCGCAGTCGGTCGTCGACGGCCGCGCTGCCGCTGAGCCCGTCGCCGATACCCGTGATGACGGGTGTGCCGGCGGCGCCGAACGTCACCGGCGTGGACTGGATGACGAGCCCGACCATGACGGCGGCCATGGCCGGGAAGCCGAGCGCGAACAGCAGCGGTGCGACGACGGCGGCGGGGGTGCCGAATCCGGACGCGCCCTCGATGAACGAGCCGAACAGCCAGCCGATGATGATGGCCTGCACCCGCCGGTCGGGGCTGATGCTGGTGAACGTCGCCCGGATCGTGGCGAGACCGCCGCTCTTGCTCAGTGTCCCCAGCAACAACAGGGCACCGAACACGATGGCGAGGATCCCGAACGCCAGGACGAGACCTTCCACGCTGGCCGCGGCGATGACCGCGGCCTCGACGTCCCAGATCGCCGAGGCGATGACGACGACAGCGACGAAGCCGACGGGCATCGCGTATTTCGCCGGCCATCGGAACCCGACCAGGAGCACACCCACCGCGGCCAGTGGGGCCAGCGCGATGAGACTCAGAACGGCCAGATTCTCCATGCGAAACACACCCTTCGACACCTCGTCGTGTCTGAAAGCCGCCGTGTTTGAAGCCGTATTGCCTTGTGCCGTGTTGCCTCAAAAGCCCGCCGCACGTTTGTCGTACGGTGATTCGGTCGTCCGTGGAAGCTGGTCTAGGGATCCGCTACAGGTATCGACAATACGATTCCACAAAGTCCGCCATGGACTCTGTCGTCGACTTCCGACTTCCCGCGAGGATTGCATTCCGTATCGTGGATATCTGGCAATGCCCGTGCCGGGGCGGCCGCGTTCGGCAACCCGCCTCGCGAGGGGAACGTCATGCATACACCTCTGTATCGCTCGCTCCACAGCTATGGTCGCACCATAGCGACGAGACCCGGGTGCCGCAATGCTCCATTCGCCACGACGCACCGCACACACGCGTCACGCCGCGTGACAGTTAACCCGGACCAGTGCGATCGTTCCGATTACCCCGGCGGCGCCGAATGGTTGTCGGCCGCTTTTCCGCGATGCGGATTCTGGAAATGCGACCACCGCGGTGCCCTGCCGGCACACAATCGTCCGGACGGGCACCGCGGTGGCGCGGCACTGCGGTCGTTCGACCCGGGCCCACGGGACCACCGTGTCCACGGTGGACGGCGCGCGCCCCTTCGGCCGCGGGGTCTTCAGAAGTCGTAGGTCTCCTGGGTGCGGGCGGTGCGCAGTGCGCGGGCCCACCAGAGGAGCTGGTCGGTCATGCCCTTGGCCGCGGTGGCGGTCTCGGGGTCGGTCGGCTGGCCCTCGTCGTCGAACAGGTCGTAGCAGTTGTGGAAGCTGAGGGTGTTGCGGATCGTCGTCGCGTGCACCTCGGGGAACACCTGACGGAGGTGCTCGGCGGCGCGCACGCCACCGGCCATGCCGCCGTAGGAGATCAGCGCGACGGGCTTGGCCTTCCACTCGTCGAGGTAGGCGTCGATGGCGGTCTTGAGGCTGGCCGGGTAGCTGTGGTTGTACTCGGGAGTCACCACCACGAAGGCGTCGGCGGCCGCCATGCGCGGCGCCAGCTCGGTCACGGGGGCCTCGGGCTCCTCGTGGAAGTCGCCGATCGTCTCGGGCAGCTTCGCCTCGGCGAGGTCGATGATGTCGACGTCGACGTCGTCACGGCCGCCGAGCTCGGCGGCGTACCAGTTGGCAACGACCGGGCCGAAACGGCCACGGCGGGTGCTGCCGATGATGACAGCTACGGAGATCTTGTCTTCAGTCATGAACCCATCCTCGATCTTGAACATATGTTGAAGTCAACCCGGCGGTCGCCTAGGCTAACGGCATGACACCCATGACGGTGACCAGCCCGACCGTGACCAGGCCGGCGCCGACCGGCGAGCACCTGTCCGTCAGCGAGGTGGCCGAGGTCGCCGGCATCGCGCCGTCGGCGGTGCGCTTCTACGAGAAGCACGGCGTGATCAAGGCCGTCCGCACGCCGGGCAACCAGCGCCGCTTCGACGACTCCGCGGGCTGCCGCGTGCAGGTCGCCAAGCTCGCCCAGCGCGTGGGGCTGACCATCAAGGAGATCGCGGCGCTGTTCGACGGCCTGCCGCCGAACCCGTCCCCCGACCACTGGGACCGCATCGCGAACCGACTCGTCACCGAGGCACAGCAGCGCGTCGAGGAACTCAAGAGTCATCTCGAGGTGCTCGGCTCCGACGCGCTGCTCTGCGAGGCCGGCGCGACACTCGACTCGGACTCGTAGCCCTCGGACTCGTAGCCCTCGGACTCGTAGCTCTCGGACTCCTCGCGTTCGGAGTCGTAGCGCTCGGGTCCCGAGCCGCGGCGGGCGTAGCCCGCACCGGTGGCGATCAGTGCCGCCACGGCGCACGCGGCACCGCCGAGCAACAGCGGCGCCTGCGGCCACACGTGCTCGGCGAGCACACCGGCCAGCAGCGCACCCAACGGCGCGCCGCCCAGCAGCAGCAACAGGTACAGGGCCATCATCCGGCCTCGCATACCCGGCGCCACGGTCAGCTGCACGGCGGCGTTCGCCAGCAGCGTGAAGACCATCTGGCCGGCCCCGGCGATCACCAGGCCGACGACACACCACACCAGCGACGGCGCCAGCGCCGCACCGAGCTGCGCGACCCCCAGCACCGCCGCGGCCGTGACGAACCGCCGGTGGTTCGGGCCGTCCCGGGTGAACCGCCACGCGCACAGCAGCGCACCGCTGAACGTGCCCACCGCCAACGCCGTGTGCAACAGGCCGAAACCGTCCGCGCCCAGCCCGTACACACTGCCCGCCAGCACCGGGATCGACGTGGTGAACGTGTTACCGAGCGTGCCCACCGTCAGCACCAACGCCAGCACCATCGACAGGTCCCGATGCCGGCACGCGTGCCACACGACGTCCCGTAGCCGGTAGCTCGACGTCCGGTCCGGACCGTCGAGGTGGAACCGGTCGGGATTCATCAACCACAACGTGATGACCACCGGAATCAGGCTCGCGGCGTTCAGCGCGAACAACCACCCGGTACCGATCAGCAGGATCAGGAAACCACCGATTGCGGGCCCCGCCACCCGCGCCGAGTTGAAGATGATCGAGTTGACGGCCACCGCGTTGGTGACGGTGTCCCTGCCGACGATCTCCATCACGAACGCGTGCCGCACCGGAACCTCGACCGCGCTGGCACACCCGAGGATCAGGCACAGGGCCAGCACGTGCCACAACTGCACCGCGCCCGTGAGATCCAGGACCGCCAACAGCGCCGCGCAGGACCCGACGACGTACTGCAGCCGAATGATCAGCGTGCGCTTGTCCAGCCGGTCGGCCAGTACGCCCGCCCACAGCGTGAACACCGGCATCGGCACGAACTGCAACGCGACGGCCAGGCCGAGGGCCACGGGACTGCCGTCCGAGATCTGCCAGACCAGCCAGTCCTGGGCCACCCGCTGGATCCACGTACCGAGCAACGACAGGATCTGCCCGATCGCGTACAGACGGAAGTTGGCTACGCGCAACGACGCGAGCATCGGTCCCCCACTGGGTTGTCGATCGTCAGCCGGCCTCGGCCAGCCGGTCGGGCTGCCACGGTGCGGCCGCCGGCGGCGCTCCGCCGCCCACCCGCGGATCCTCCAGCGCATCAGCGGCGCGCCGCAGCACGACGTCCCGGTCGGCACCGAAGACGAGGATCGTGTCCGCGCCGCCACAGACTCGGAGCGCGAGCGCGTGGCCGTGGGCCGGTAGCCGGTCGTAGGTCAACGGATGGCCGTCGACCACGCGGATGTGCTCGAACACGACGTCGACGTCGGCGACCTGCTCCACCGCCCGGCTGCGCGCCGGCCCGGCCGCGACGTCCACGAACGACACCGGCCCGGCACCGGACACCGTGAACGAGCACGTCGCGATCCCGACGTAGCCCGCGTCCCGCAGCACGGCCGTGCAGACGCCGCGCAGCACGGCCTCATGCTCGCCGGACAGGAACGGTGCCGGTGCCTCCTCCACGATCGGCCCGCCGAGGTGTCCCGGCGTGCGGTCCCGGGTGGACACGACCACGACCGTCCCCGCGGCATCCGCGAGGCATTCGGCGTCCACCCTGCGGACGGGGCCGGGCCCGGCACCCACCGCGGTCCGGACGCCCGCGCGCGCCGCACTCGCCCGCACGGCGGCGGAGTCGAGCAGTCGGCGGGCCGCGCTCGGCTGCGGCCCGATCCACGCCAGGCCGTGGTCGAGCACGGCGGCGGCCACGGAGGCGTCGCACGCGAGCGGTCCGTGTCCGGGGTGGACCGCATCGGCGCCGGCCTCGTCCGCCGCGGCGACGAGCGCATCCGCCGTCGCCGCAGAACCCGTCGCCTCGCACGCGGCCGCGGCCACCGCGCTCAGCCCCAGGTCCTCGCACGTTCTGACGATCCGAGCACCGGTGACACCGCGGTCCGCGACGAGCACCTTGCGCAACATCGTGATCACGACCTTCCGTCTCGACTTCGGATCTCTCACTCGGCCGGCACCCCAGACCCGCTACCGCACCGCCCCGGCCACCGCGCACGCCGAGCGCTTCACGCGCTCCGGACGGACATCCCCGTGGACCGCAGCGCGGCCAGGCGTTGGTCGATCATCCGGACCGCGGCATCACCGCGCGCCTGCCAATCGGCCTCGAGGTGGGTCTGCGCGCGATGTCTGCGGTACAACCAACCGACCTCGTCGTCGACGTAGCCGTCCGACAGTTCCGCCAGCGCCGTCATCAGACCCACGTCCTCCGACCTCGGCGCCGCCATCCACCCACCCAGCGCTCGGACCAGGTCCGTCCGCGCCGTCAGTCCCGCACACATCTGCGACCACGACCCACCGACATCGGTGACCGCGCCGACCGTGCCGCGGGGCACCGAGCCGGTCCGGGCGGGCGCGGCCCCGCCGGACCGGACACCGGTCTCGTCGATCTCCCCCGCGGCCGTCATGACCCAGCCCAACGCCGGCTCGTCGGCCAGGCGCGTGAGCGGGTTCGCGAGTGCTCCGTCCAGCAGGACGTCGTCGTGGTCCAGGACCCGCACCAGCTCACCCCGCGCCCGGGCGAGCGCGAGGTTGCGGGTGCCCGCGATGCCGGCCTGGGTTCCGTTGGCCGCGTAGCGGACCCCTGCCACCCGCCCGACGACGGACTCCAGTGCCGGCTCGGCGCCGTCCTCCTGCACCAACCACTCGAACTCCCAGTCGTCCGGGAGTTTCTGGTCGGCCAGGCTCTCCGCGGTCTCGGCCAGGAAGGCCGCCTTCGGCGCGTACGCGGCCGTGATCACCGACAACATGGGCATGGGACACCGATCCTCACCGGGGACGACAACGACACTGGATCACACCGCGGCGGCCAACGTGGCCTTCTCCCCGGCGATGCAGCTCATGAGACAGCGGGCGGCCACGTTGACGTGATTGCCGTGCCGGATGAACGAGGTGACCTGGCTCAGGGTCATCCAGCAGAAGTCGTCGTCCACGTCCAGATCGAAGTCCTCGCCGACGTCGACGATCAGGTACCGGTTCTCCGCGTGGTAGAAGCGGCCGCCCTCCTCCGAATGCACGACGTCCACCAGTGTCCGGCTCTCCGGGGCGCCCAGCAGGTCGTCCAAGAAGGCCGGTCGGTACGCGGCGAGACTTCCGGTGTAGTTGTCGGGAATGCAGCTCACCGTCGGTGCCATCTCCACCGTGTCGTGCGTTCCCGCCTCGGCCTCGGCGCGCACCAGAACGTGGAACGTGCCGTCGATGTAGCGTCCGAGGAAACCGATCACGCCACGTCCCTGCGGTTCGAACAGCGGCTGCGACCAGCGTGCGACCTCCCGTCCGGACGCGGCCACGTCGACCCCGATCACCGCGAAGTGCTTGCCCTCGCGGTGGACGATCTCGCCGCCGCGCAGCGACCAGTCCGGCAGTTCGCCGAGCGGGACGAGCCGCCGCTCGATCTCGTGCCGCGATTTCGCCTCGGTGAACCAGCTGAGCAGCTCCGAGGTCGAGTGCCGGGCCCGCTCGACACGCCCACCGCTGAGTTCGGTGCCGAGACCGGACACCCGGCCCAGCCCCGACAGCAGGAACGGCAGGCCCGACAGCACCGTGCGCGCGTCCATGTTCACGAGGTTCGGTTCGCGCAGCAACGCCGACATCTCGGTCAGCGACACCCAGCGGAAATCGTCCTGCGCCGGAACCTGCTCGTCGATCTCGACGATGACGTTGCGGTTCCGCTTGGCCAGGAACCACGAGCCCTGCTCGGACTGCAACGCGTCGTACACCCATCCCCCGTGCCGGGGCGGGCGGAAGTAGTCGAGGTACGGAACGTCCTTGCCCTTGTGGACCTTCTGGTAGTTGCTGCGGGTGGCCTGCACGGTCGGCGACAACTGGATCCGGTTGATGTTGCCCGGTTCCATCTTCGCCTGCATCAGGAAGTGCACCTCGCCCCGCGCCACCGTCGCGACGATGCCGAGGATGCCGATCTCCGGCTGCACGATGATGGGCTGCGACCACTCGCCGGGCCCGCGTGCGGCTGTCTTGGCATGCAGTCCCCGGACGGAGAAGAACCGTCCCGTCTCGTGGACGACGTCGCCGGTGTCTCCGTCGATCCGCCATCCGCCCAGGCTCTCCAACGGAGCCTTGGTCACCTCGTACTCGTGTTGTCTCGCACGCTCGTCGTACCAACTGTGGAAGTCGGAGATCTGGTCGGTCACGATGATGTCCCCTTGCTGAGGGTAGGGCCAGGCCAGGTCATCAGGAGTCCGTCCCGTTCCGCCTCGGCCACACTCGGTGCCGCGCGGTCCTTGTCCGAGATGTAGACCGGTTCCACGGCCTTCCACGGGAGGTTCAGCGACGGGTCCCAGGGGTTGATGTCGATCTGCGTTCCCGGCACATGCACCGACGACAGCACGTAACAGATCACGGTGTCGTCGGTGAGGGTCAGGAACCCGTGTCCCACACCCTCGGGCACGTACACGGTGCAGGCGCGGTCGGGGTCGAGGATCGTGCTGTGGTGCACGCCGAACGTCGGGGACCCGAGGCGCAGGTCGACGGCGACGTCCCGGGCGGCGCCGCGTACGCAACTGACCAATTTGGCCTGCCCGGGCGGCACCGTCACGCTGTGGATCCCGCGCAGGGTGTTGCGCCGGGAGGTCGAGTAGTTCACCTGCGCCGCGCGGAACGGCCGCTCCGTCAACTCCTCGAGGTGCGGAAACCGCAGGGCCTCGAAAAAATCACCACGATTGTCGAGGATCTTCTTCGGGTGGAACACGAAGACATCGGGAATCGCGGTTGTCTCAACGTCCATGAGCATCCTCGTCCATGACAATCCTTCTGATCGGCCTGGTCCGCGGCCGTGCCGCGGGTACCGCCTACCTCGCGTGCACCGGACGGGCGTGCGTCCGGATCGCGTCGATCAACCTCGCCTGGCGGGCGATGGCGCCGTGGCCCCATTCCGGCAGGTCCGGTTCCTTCCGGACCGCGCCGGCGAACGCGTCGACCGCGGCCCGGAACTGGTCGGCCGCGGGCAACGTCACCGGCTCGCTGCCGTGGGAGGTCACGAGGCGCGCCTCCGGCACGTGTCCGACCGGCGTCGTGAACACGTGCGAGACCTCGATGCGTCCCGTGCTCCCGGTGATCTCGTACGCCGACGTGTAGGCGTCGGCAAGTCCGAATCGGACCTGGGCGAACACCCCGTCGGGTCGGGCCAGCAGCGCCGCGCCGCCGAGATCGACCTCTCCGGTCTCCGGTTCGCGCAGCACCGTCCCGTGCACGGTGAGCGCGGGGCCGAGGAACATCTGCGCCGCCCGCACCGGGTACCCGCACGTGTCGTGCAGCGCCCCACCGCCGAGCTCACGGCGGTGGCGGATGTCCCCTTCGGGCCGTGCGGGGATGGCGAACGTCGAGGAGAACGAGCGGAGCTCGCCGATCGCGCCGTCGTCGACGAGGTCGCGCAGCGCGCCGTGCATCGGGTGGTGGCAGAACATGAAGTTCTCCCGCAGCACCAGGCCGGATTCCTCGGCCAGCGTCAGGAGCGCATCGGTCGTGTCCCCGTCCAGGGTGAGCGGTTTCTCGGCCAGCACATGCTTTCCCGCACGCAGGGCACGCTCGATCCACTCGGCGTGCAGCCCCGAGGGCAGCGGGAGGTAGACGGCGTCGACGTCGTCGCGCTCCAGCAGTGCCGCGTATCCGGTCATCGCCTCCGCTCCGTGGCGTTCGGCGAACTCCCGCGCCTTCCTCTCGGTCCGGCTCGCGACGGCCACGAGATGGCAGCGGCGGCTCGCGGCGACGGCGGGCAGGACCCGCCGATCGGCGACGTCGGCGCAGCCGAGCACCCCGATACCCACGGATTCGTCGTCAACGGACACGGAGACCTCCTCGCCAGGGTCACCGGCGGCGCCGATGATGTGTCGGTCGGACCGACACGCAGCGAGGGCGACCCACCGGCTTCGGTGGATCGCCCTCGCTGCGTGTCGCGTGTTGTCTTATGCGCCGGTCAACGCCGTGTAGTAGTCGTCCTCGGCGCGGACCCCGGACAGCTGCTTGCCGTCGGGCAGCAGCACATGCGGAACCGACCGGAAGCCCATCGCCCGGACCCGGTCGAGTTCGGCGCGCAACTCGTCCGCCCCGTCGGTGGTGAAGGAGACATCGAGTTCCTGCGCGATCCGGCCCAGCACCGCCGTGTCGCCGATGTCGAGGCCGTCGGTGAAGTGCGCGCGGAACAGCCGCTCGGTCATCGCGCGGCCGCTCCCCTGCTCGGCGGCCTGGCGGATCAACCGGTGCGCCTCGAACGTGCCTGCGCCGAGCGCGCGGTCGTAGTCGAGCACGACCCCGTCGGCCTTCGCGTCGACCGCCATCTGCCGGGCGTGGGCGATGGCCTCCTCCCCGAAGTGTTCGCGGAGTTCGTCGAGCAGTGGGCGGCCGTGTTCCTGCTCCCCCGGCGCGAGCTCGAACGGCAGCACGGTCAGTTCGCAGGACCCGCCGTCCGCGGTGAACCGGTCCACGGCCCGCCCGAAGCGCGTGAAGGCGACGTACGAGGCCGAGCAGATGACATCGAGTACAAAGTGTACGGTTACCGGTTTCACCGATCCCTCTCCCATAATCCGGCGTTCACCCCGTGTTGGCGGGGCGTGCCTTGTCGTGTTCCGATCGCTGTGCCTTCGCCCGGTGCAGCGCGGTGAGCTCCTCGATCGCGGGCACCAGATCACCCGGCCGAGCCGCCGCGACGAGATCGGCGTGGAGTTCGCCCGCACCGAGTTGGAACGACGGTTCGGTGATCACCCGCAACAGTTGTTTGCGCAGTTCCGGCACCGACAGTCCCTCCCTTCCCACCACGACCCCGCCGCCGCGTTCGGCGACGTACTCCCCCGTGAGCTCCTCGTTCCACTCGGTCAGCGGGACGATCAGTTGGGGGATTCGGTAGTTCGCGGCGCGGCCGCGGTGCCGTCGCCGCCGTGGTGGATGATCGCCGAGCAGGTCGGCAGAATCTGACTCAGGGGAAGGTACTCCATCGTCCGGACATTGTCGGGGATGCGCGGCAGCATCGCCCGTTGAGCCGAATTCATCGTCACCAATGCCTCGACGTCGGACTCGGCGACCGCTTCGAGCACATCGCCGAGCGAGACCCGCTGCCAGTCCCGTTCGTAACCGGTGGTCGCCGCCGGGATGCAGATCCGCGGCCGCCGGGGCGGTTCGCGGAGCCAGTCCGGCACCGGCCGCGAACCGTTGTAGGGCACCCAACGCATCGGGATGGAGCGCGCCGGACTCGGCAACCGCAACGGCGCCGCCATCGGGTCGAGGGTCCACTGGCCGAGCACCGTCTCCGGGTCGAACTCCACCCCGTGCCGCTCCGCGTGCGGCCGCATCAGCCCGGCCACCGCCTCGGCGGCGAGCCGCGCACCCGGCGAACCCGACCGTGCGAGCCCGAGGACCCATCCGAAGTAGTCCGGCCCCCACAGCACCCGCGCATGCGCCGCCCCGCACACCCGCGCCGCGACCGGCGAACCCACCATGGCCGGGTCCCACAGGACGAGGTCTGGCCGCCAGGACCGCGCGTAGGCCACGAGGTCGTCGGTCGCGGTCCGCTGCGGCGCCTCGGCCGGCAGCGGCGGGCAGAAGTACGCCATCGCGGGCAGGATCCGGTTCCGCAGCACCGCCCAACTCCGCCGGTCCTCGGCGGCCAGCTGCCATTCCGCATCGACCTCGGCCAGCTGCTCCTCGACGCGGTCGAACGACTCCTCGCCGAGAGTTCGGACCGTCCCGTCCTCGCCGTCGCCGACAAGCACCGGGGTCAGGCCGGCGGCGATCACCTCGTCGACCAGCGACGGGTACGCCGCGATCTGCACCTCGTGCCCGGCGTTCCGCAGCGCCCACGCGATCGGAATCATGGTCAACAGATGGGATCTGTTGGGAAACGTCGTGATCAGTACGCGCACCGGCGCTCCTTCGAGGTGATGTGACGAGCTGCGAAGGTCACCGCGTCAGGTGCGGGCCTCCTCGGTCTCCGGGGTCTCGTCGGCCTCACCGGTCCGGTCGTTGTCCTCGGCGGGTTGCTCCGCCAACCGGACCAGCAACAGGGCCGCGAGGATGACCGCACTGAACGCGGCCGCGACGAGGTAGCCCGTCTTGATCGTGGTGGCGTCGATGATCGGGCCGAGCACCAGCGGCGACAGGAACTGGCCGAGGAACGTGGCGGTGCCCGTCGCGGCGAGCGCCTGGCCCCGCAGCGCCGCGGGCACCCGCTCGCCGATCAGCACCGTCAGTGCCGGGATCGCGATACCGGTACCGATGCCGAACAACGCGAGCGCCACGGCCATCAGGTACGGCTCGTCGACGACACCCACGATCAGGAACGCCGCCGTCCACGTCAGACCCGTCACCCGCAGCAGGCGGGTGTAGCCGAGCCCGGCGCGCAACTTCGCGTACACCAGACCGACCAGGGTCATGGCCACCGAGATCGACACGCCGATGATCGCGACGATCAGCGGGTCGGTGACCCCCACCTCCGCCAGGCGCAGCGGCAGGAAGACACCGATACCCATGAGCAGGATCGACGTCGCGAACAGCAGGCCGTACAACCCGAGCAGACCCGGGGTCAGCAGCGTCCACATGCTCACCTCGGCCCGTTCCTTGGGAGGGGCCGGCGCCGTGTTCGGCAGGGACAGCACGGCGAACACGCCGAGCGGCACGCCGATCAGGTAGATCGCGAACGGGGCGTGCCACGACATGCCGCCGACCGCGCCGGCCAGGATCGGCCACAGGATCCCGCCGAGGCTGATGGCCGAGGACCGCCAGCCCATCACGCGGTCCAGCTCGGC
Organism: Saccharomonospora sp. CUA-673; assembly: GCF_001942305.1. GTDB lineage: Bacteria > Actinomycetota > Actinomycetes > Mycobacteriales > Pseudonocardiaceae > Prauserella. The sequence continues at coordinate 125,105 of NZ_MKKE01000002.1, forward strand.
GCCCCGGTAGAACTCCATGAGCGCCACCGTCGTGCCGGCGAACACGGCCGCCGCGCCGAGGCCGAAGATGAAGCGGCTGGCCAGCAGCGCCTCGTACGACTCGGTGACGACGCCGGCACCGCCGGCGAGGCCGTAGACGATCAACCCGCCGATCAGCGGCGCTCGCACGCCCCAGCGGTCGATCATCCACCCGGCCAACGGGCTCGCGGCCGCGATGGTCAGACCGTGGGCCGTGCCGATCAGGCCGGCCGCAGTGCCCTGGACTCCGAGGTCGCCGCGGATCAGCTCCAGTACCGGCGAGACGATCGCGCCGGCCATCACGGTCAGCGTCGAGGCCAGCAACAGGACGGTCAGTGGCAGTCGGCTGGTGCGAATCTCCAGCGTGGGGGTGGCTGCGGACATAGTGCGTTCCTGCTCTCTCACGTGCCGGCGACGGGGTCTACCGCCGCCCGCGTCGTTGGACACCCACCACGCTGGTGATTGAACATATGTTTAAGTCAAGTGAGATCGACGGGCGGTTGCGGAAGATTCACCCGCGCGACCGTCCCGACCGCCGGGAATCAGACATCTCCGGCGGACTCGGACACCAGTTTCTCCAGCTGCGGGACGATCTCGAACGGGGTCGGCAACCCGTGCAGCTGCCCCGCCAGTTGTCGGGCCCTTTCGCGGTAGCCCTCGTCGGTGAGCAGCGTGCCGCATGCGGCCGCGACCGCCTCTGCCGTGGCGTCGGCCGCGCTCAGCACGATCGCCGCGCCGTAGTCGGCCAGCCGCTGCACCGGCGGGCCGAACGCGACGGTCTCCGGGATGGCCAACTGGGGCACGCCGGCGTCGACGGCGGTCATCGTCGTGGCGCCGCCGGCGTGGTGCACGACCAGGCTGCAGGTCGGCATGAGCACATCGAGCGGCACCCACCCGGTCCGGACGTCGTCGGGGACGCGTTCGCGGAGCGCGGCCGCCAGCTCCTCCGGGGCGGGAATCACGATCTCGACGTCCAGCACGCGCAGACTCTCGACCGCGGCGAGCAGGAAGTCCAGACTGCGCTCCTCGCTCGCCCGGCTGCCTGCGGTCAGACACACCCGGGGCCGTGCCGGCGGGGTCACCATCCACGGCTCGACCTCCTTCTGGAGGTTGCCGGGGGTCCACCGCATCAGCGTCGCCCCGTCATCCGGTGCCCGTAGCGCAGGCGGGCAGATCTCGATCCGCACGTCGGGGGCCGGGAGGTCGGCCAGCCCGAGCTCCTGCAGTTCCGGGGCCAGTACCGGACGGGCGCCCTCGTCGGTCCACGGCCAGTCCCCGGAGTCCCAGGCGACCTGCACGTGCGGCACCCCGAGACGCGCCGCGAGCAACGGCGCCGCGTAACACATCCGGCCCCCCACCACGAGGTCCGGTCGCCAATGCTCCGTCAGTGCCCGCAGGTACTCGTACCCGTCGGCGCCGAGGTGCGCGAACCACCCGCCGGTGAACTCCAACTCCTCGCGGTAGCCCTCGACGAACGTCCGCTCGTTGCCGGCCCGGTCCTGCCACACGTAGTGCCAGATGTCGTGCTCGACCATGGCGACGGCGGGCATCCCTGCGCCGGCCGCGATCGGCACGGACGGCCGGTTGACCGCCGCGAGGACCTCATGTCCGTTGCTGCGCAACGCGTTCGCCAACGGAACCAGGCCGAAGACGATGGCGGGACTCCCCGCGCCGACGAACAGAACTCTCACGTTTCCTCCCTGACGTTGTGCGGATCCGTGTGCGCCCGCCCGCTCGGAACAGCCCCGGGGCGTCCGGGGTCCGTCCCGGCGTCAGGCCCGGACGGCGGTGAACAGGCCGCGTCCGCTCGGACCTCCGGGCTCGTACTCGGCCCGCAGTCCGGCAGCCGCGAACGCGGCCAGATACTCGTCGAGCTCGAAGAGGGTGTAGAGCTCCTGCTCGGCGAAACTCCGGATGCCCCGGGACTCGGCCACCGTGTAGTTGACGCTCATGCGGGTGGCGTTGCCCTCGCGCACGGTGTGCGAGACGCGGCTGACGACGAGTCCCGGCTTCTCCGCGATGCCACCGGAGACGAATCCGTCGAGGAAGTTCTCCGGGAACCACCACGGTTCGGCGATGACGACCCCGCCCGGGGCCAGACAGTCGGCCATGACCGCGACGGCGGCCTCGAGCTCCTCGCGATCCTTCATGTATCCCAGCGAGAAGCACATGCACACGACCGCGTCGTAGGTCCGCTCGGCGCGGAAGGTGCGCATGTCGCCGGAGGTGATCGTGGCCCGCGGCGCGTTCCGGCGGGCCATGTCGCACATTCCCTCGGACAGGTCGAAGCCCGCCGTCACGGAGAAGTGGTCCGCCAGGCGCGCCAGGTGGGCGCCCGTGCCGCACGCGACGTCCAGGAGCGAATCCGCATCGGGTTTCACGGCCCGCACCCGCTCGGCGAGCTCGTCGGACTCACCGGCCCAGTCCCGCCCGCGTGCCGCGTGGATGAAATCGTAGATCTCCGCATGCCGGCGGCTGTAGTAGGTCGCGTCGTCCTCGATTTCCACATCGGACACGAGCCCGACCGTGCTGCCGGGAACCGTCTCGGTCATCGCTTCGGCCCACCCTTCTTTCGTTGCCGTCGGTGCGGTCAGCCAGCCTTGACGCCGGACAGGGAGCTGCGCTGCGCGAACTCGGCGATCGACGAGACCATGTAGTCGATCATCTCCTCGGTCAGTCCGGGGTACACGCCGATCCAGAAGGTGTCGCTGGTGACGATGTCGCTGTTGGTCAGATCGCTCGCGATGCGGAAGTTCTGCCCGTCGTAGGCGGGATGCCGGGTGAGGTTGCCGCCGAAGAACCGGCGGGTCGCGATCTTGCGGGATTCGAGGAAGTCGCACAGCTCGCGTCGCGTGTACGCGGCATCGGGCCGGACGGTGATGACGAACCCGAACCAGCTGGGATCCGAGTTGGGCGTCGCCTCGGGCAGCATCAGTCCCGGGACGTCGGCCAACCCGTCGTGCATCCGCTGCCAGTTCCGCCGCCGGGCGCGCCGAACTCCTCGACACGCGCCAGTTGCTGGACGCCGAGCGCGGCCTGCAGGTCGGTCGACTTCAGGTTGTAGCCGACGTGGGAGAAGATGTACTTGTGGTCGTAGCCGTGCGGCAACGAGCCCATCTGGTGGTCGAACCGTTTGAAGCAGGTGTTGCTGTCGCCGGGCTCGCACCAGCAGTCCCGGCCCCAGTCGCGCATCGACTCGACGAGCCTGGCCAGCCGCAGGTCGCCGGTGACGACACAGCCGCCCTCGCCCATCGTGATGTGGTGCGCGGGATAGAAGCTCGTCGTGGCGAGGTGGCCGAAGGTTCCGGTGAGCCGGCCGTCGTAGCGCGAGCCGACCGCGTCGCAGTTGTCCTCGACCAGATAGAGCCCGTGTTCGCGCGCCAGGTCGGCGATCTCGGTCGCCGGGAACGGATTTCCGAGCGCGTGCGCGATCATGATCGCGCGGGTGCGCGGTCCGATGGCGTCGGCCACGCGCTCGGGGCTGGTGTTGTAGGTGCCGAGTTCGGTGTCCACGAACACCGGGACCATGCCGTTCTGCAGGATCGGGTTCACCGTCGTCGGAAATCCCGCGGCGACGGTGATGACCTCGTCGCCGGGCCGGAGCCGGTCGTCACCGAGTTGCGGGGAGGTCAGCGAGCTCAGCGCGACCAGGTTGGCCGACGAGCCCGAGTTCGTCAGATGGGCCTTGCGCAGGCCGAAATAGCGGGCGAAGCTCCGCTCGAACTCCCGCGAGTTCGGGCCGGCCGCGATGCGCATCTCCAGCGCCGCCTTGACCAGTGCGACCCGGTCGCGTTCCTCGAGCACCGCTCCGGAACTCAACAGCGGTGTCTCGCCGGGGACGAACTCGGCCGCATCCTGTTCGGCGTGGTACGTGCGCACCAGCTCGAGAATCGTCTCGGCGGTGTCCTGGGCGTGCGACATCGTCCTGCCTTTCCGGGGGTTCGAACCGTGCCGGGCGCCGGTCACGCCGCGACGCTCGTGAGGGAGTCGGTCAGCACGGACGTGACGTGCTCGACGTCGGTCCTGCTGATGGTCTGGTGGATCGGCAGCAGCAGGGTCCGGTCCGCGGCGCGATCCGTGGCCGGCAGGTCCGGTCCGGACCAGCCGTACACCGGCACACGGTGCAGCGGCGGATACCGGAAGGTGGTGTAGACGCCGTTGTCGAGCAGGTCCTTGGCCAACGCGTCCCGCTGCGCCGGCTCGACCTGCACCCAGTAGAAGTAGTACGAGGTCGTGTGGCCCTCGGGCAGCGCGGGCGGCCGCAGCAGGCCCGGGACCTCGGCCAACAACGAGTCGTAGTGGCGGGCGGCCTCGGCGCGCTGGGCGACGAAGCTCGGCAACCGCCGTAGCTGGACGCTGCCGATCGCGGCGGTCAGGTCGTTGCCGATGACCCGGCGGCCGAACTCCCGGACGTCGAGTTCCCACCACCGGTGCGAGACCCGTGCCGCGGACGAGAATCCGCTGGCTCGCTCGAGGCCGTGGTAGGCCAGCCGTCGCGCCGTGCGCGCCAGCTCCGGGTCACGGACGTAGAGCATGCCGCCGTCGCCGGTGACGAGCACCTTCATCGCGTCGAAGCTCCACATGGCGACGTCGCCGAACGTGCCGCAGGCCTGCCCGTCGGCACTGGAGGCCACGGCACACGCCGCGTCCTCCACCAGCAGTAGGCCGCGGTCGCGGCACAGCTGCGCGATCTCCTGCACCTGACCGGGGTATCCGCCGTAGTGGAGCAGGAACACCGCCCGGGTGTCCGGGGTGAGGGCCGCCTCGATGTCGGCTGCCGTCGGGTTCAGCGTGCGTTCGTCGACGTCGCAGAACACCGGTCGCGCACCCGTGGCCGCGATGGCATTGGCGGCGGAGACGAAGCTGACCGACGGGAGCACCACGTCGTCGCCCGGTCCGAGGCCGAGGAGCTCGGTGGTGAGAAACAGCCCCGCGGTGGCCGAGTTGATGAACAGCACGTGCTCCGGCTCCACCCCGATGTGCTCGGCGAACTCCGCCTCGAACGCGGCCGTCCGCTTGCCGTGCCCGAGCCAGTTCGACGACAGCACCTCACCGATCGCGGCGAGTTCCTCGTCCCCGAGGCTGGGCTGGAATACGTTGATCATGCGGATGCGCCTTTCTCGGAGATCTGTGCCTTCCACCAGTCGGCGTTGTCGCGGTACCACCGGACCGTCTCGGCCAGGCCGTGCTCGAACGACGCGTGCGGCGCGTACCCGAGTTCGTGGCGGATGCGACTGTCGTCCACGGCGTAACGCCGGTCGTGGCCGAGCCGGTCGGTGACCCGCTCGACGCTGCTCCAGTCGCCGCCTGCGGCCTCGAGGATGCGGGTGGTGAGCTCGACGTTCGTCAACTCGACGCCGCCGCCGATGTTGTAGACCGCGCCCGGGGTGCCGCCCTCGGCCACCAGCCGCAGCGCCGCGCAGTGGTCGTCGACGTGGAGCCAGTCCCTGCGGTTCTGCCCGTCGCCGTAGAGCGGGAGCGTGCGGCCCTGCAGCAGGTTGGTCACGAACAGCGGGATGACCTTCTCGGGGTTCTGGTACGGGCCGTAGTTGTTGGAGCAGCGCGTGATGCACACCGGAAGGCCGTGGGTCCGGAAGTACGAGCGGGCGAGCAGGTCGGAACCGGCCTTGGCCGCCGCGTACGGCGAGTTCGGCTCCAACGGGTCGGTTTCGCGCGAGTGTCCTGTTTCGACACTCCCGTAGACCTCGTCGGTCGAGACGTGCACGAACCGCCGGACCTCGGCCTCCAGGGAGGCCTCCAACAACACCTGCGTACCGAGCACGTTGGTCGTGACGAACTCGGCCGACCCGGTGATGGAGCGGTCGACGTGCGTCTCGGCGGCGAAGTGCACCACCGTGTCGATGTCGCGGAGGGCGGCGGTGACCGCCTCCGGGTCGCGGATGTCGCCCCGGCGGAACTCGAACCGGGGATCATCGGCCACCGGGTCCAGGTTGGCGAGGTTGCCCGCGTAGGTGAGGGCGTCCAGCACGACGACCCGCTCCGGGACCGCCTCGGCCGCCACCGTGCCGTCCAGCAGCCGCCGCACGTAGTTCGAACCGATGAACCCGGCACCGCCGGTGACCAGGACCCTCATGAGGCGACCGTTTCCAGGCGCGCCCGCGGGGCCGCGACCTTCGTGACGTACTGGCCGTACTCGGACTTGCCGATGCGCTCACCGAGTTCCAGACACTGCTCCGCGTCGATGTAGCCCATCTGCAAGGCGACCTCCTCGACACACGCGACTCGCACGCTTGGCGCTTCTCGATCAGCTGCACGTACAGGCTCGCGTCGGTGAGCGCGTCGTGCGTACCCGTGTCGAGCCAGGTGAACCCGCGACCGAGGTCGTACACGGTTGCCTGGTCGCGCTCGAGGTAGGTCCGGTTGACGTCGGTGATCTCGAGTTCTCCGCGCGCCGAGGGGGTGATGGACCGGGCGATGTCGACGACGTCGTTGTCGTACAGGTACAGGCCGGTCACCGCCATGTCCGAACGGGGCCGCTCCGGCTTCTCCTCGAGCGAGAGCAGCCGGCCGCGCGCGTCGGACTCGGCGACGCCGAACCGTTCGGGATCCGAGACCCGGTAGCCGAACAATGCGCAGCCGTCCAGATCGGCGCACGCCCGGTTCAGCAGCTCCCGGAAGCCCGGCCCGTGGAAGATGTTGTCCCCCAACGTCAACGCGACCCGGTCGGTGCCGATGTGGTCGGCGCCGATCCGGAATGCGTCGGCCAGACCGCGCGGCTCGGACTGCTCGGCGTACGAGAAGTTCAGGCCCAGCTGGCTGCCGTCGCCCAAGAGGTTCCGGAACGCGGCCTGATCGCGGGGTGTCGAGATGATCAGGATGTCCCGGATCCCGGCGAGCATCAGGACCGACAGCGGGTAATAGATCATCGGCTTGTCGTGCACCGGCAGCAGTTGCTTCGAGACGCTGTAGGTGATGGGTCTGAGCCGGCTTCCGTTTCCGCCGGCCAGGATGATGCCCTTCATCGTCGACTCCTTGCGGTTCGTCAGGCATGCGGTGTCGCGGCGCTGATGCGCGCGGTGGGTCTCAGGCCGGCGTCCTTGCCGAACTCCTGATCAGGGACAGGACGAGCGTGAGCGCGCCGGCGCAGCCGACGACGGCGACGAGGATCCGGGCGTCGTCGAACCCGCGCAGGGTGGCGAGCGCCGCGGTGGCCACGAGCATGGCGACGGCGCCGCACTGCACCGCGCACTGGTACACCGGCACCGCGGCACCGCGGGCCTCGGCGGGCACACTCGCCGTCGCCGCGGTGTTCAGTGCGCCGAACGACAACACGAACGCCAGGCCGACGAGCACCAGTGCCGGCAGGGTCTGCGTCGCGTAGCCGCCCGGGATCGGCAGCGCGGCGAACACCTGGCCCGCCGCGGCGGCGCTCGCGCCGGCCACAACGAGCCTGCCCGTGCCGACCCGCTCGATCAGAGTGCCGCCGAACGGCGTCGTGAGCGCGACGGGCAGGCACGCCGGCAGGAAGGCCAGCGCCACCAGCCACGGCGGCCAGCCCCGGCCGTGCAGGGTCAGTGCCGTCAGCAGCAGCATCGCCAGGTAGGTGCCGTTCAGGACGGCAGCGCCGAACGCCGCGCGCGCCAGCCCACCGCTGCGCCACCAGCCCGCAGGTGCAGGCGTGCGCGGCTGCGGGGTGTCGGCCGGGACGACCCGCGCCGCCACCAGCAGGACGGCCACCGCGATCGGCGCCCCGAACACGAACGCCCACTGCCAGCCGACGCTGCTCAGCGTACCCGACACGAGCAGTCCGACGGTGAATCCGGCGGCGCCGAACAGCGTGTACACCGTGACCGCGCGCCGCCGCTCCGGTCCGTCCGGGTAGGCGTCCGCGAGGATCGCCAGGCCGACCGGCGCGGTCAGCGCGGCGCAGGCGCCCTTGACGATCCGGCTGAGCACGATCAGCGCCGGATCGTGCGTCAGCAGCGGCACCACCGAGGCGGCGGCGAAGACCGCCAGCGCCACGAGGTACGGCACCCGGCGGCCCCAGCGGGCCGTCACCTGGCGACCGGCCAGCAGCACCGCGGCGAAGCCGAGGGCGAAGCCGCTCATCACCCACTGGCCCTGCCACGGCGACAGACCGAGGTCGTCGGCCATCCCTGCCACGGCGGGGAGCATGACCGACACTTCCACAGCGTCGAGCAGCATGTTCGACGCGAGGACCGCCAGCAACGCCGACCGGCCGGCACCCCGCACGGACTCCCGGCCGGTCGCGGCGCCGCCGCTCACTGGCCGCCGAGGAGGGTGCCGCCGCTGGCGTCCAGATACGACCCGGTGATCCACCGCGCCTCGTCCTGCGCCAGGAACGCCACCACGGCGGCGATGTCATCGGTCTCGCCGACCCGGTTGAACACCGACATGGCACCCATCTGCTGCACCGCCTCGGGGATCCCGAAGACCGGCGAGTCGTTGCGGGTGATGCCGGGGCCCACGCTGTTGACGGTGATGCCGCGCGGACCCAGGTGCTTCGCGTAATGCAGCGTCAGCTGGTCCACTGCGCCCTTGGTCATCGCGTAGGCGACCTCCTGCGGATTCGCGAACCGTGTGAGGCCGGACGAGATGTTGATGATGCGCCCGCCGTCCGGCATGTTCTGCAGGCCGCGCTGCACGATGAAGAACGGCGCGCGGGCGTTGACCGCGTAGAGCCGGTCGAACAACTCCGGGGTGACGTCCTCCGGCGCGACACCGCCCATGATCCCGGCGTTGTTGACGAGAATGTTCAGGTCCGTGCTGCCGGTGCGCTCCTTGAGCCCGGCCTCCAGGCCGAGGAACAGCTCGTGCACGTCACCCGGCGCACCGAGCTCGGCCTGCAGGGTGAAGGCGCGCCCACCGTCCGCCTCGATGGCGGCGACGGTCTCGTCGGCCGCCTGCTCGTTGCTGGCGTAGTGCACGGCGACGAGGGCGCCCTCGCGCGCCAGCCGGATCGCCGTGGCGCGGCCGATGCTGCGGCTCGATCCGGTGACCAGGGCGGTTTTTCCAGCGAGAAGATCCATCGTGGCCTTCCTTCGGGTCGGGATAGCGGCGGCCGCCGGCCGATGCCGGCGACGCGACTGCGAGTGGGTCCCCGGCCGCACCGGGGTGGGCCGGGCGGGGTCGGGGCGGTTCGTCCGCGGTTGCGGAACGGGTGGCAGCGGCGTGTCGACGGCGCTGATCATCGTGGCCAGGTGTCGCCGCACCGGAGGCATGTCCAGTAGTTCGCCGAGGACGGTCCGGAGCGCGTCGACCTCGGGCCCACCGAGCAGCAGTTCCGATTGCGCCGCGATGTTGGTCAGGGTGCGCCGGCCGATCGGGTGCCGGACGGCGTGATAGCCCTCCAGCAGCTCCTCCCGGTCGGCGGCACCGAGTGGTTCGGTGGACGTGCCGTCGTCGGGCGGCTCGCCGAACTGGGCCGCCAACCGCCAGGACAGTTCGGCGGCGTCCTGCAGTCCGAGGTTCAACGCCTGGCCGCCCACGGGCAGCTGGATGTGGGCGGCGTCGCCGGCGAGCAGGACCCGGCCCCGGCGATAACGGTCGGCCTGCCGCCGCGCGTTGCCGAACGCGTTCACCCAGAGCGGCCGGCCGTGGGTGATGTCCTCACCGGTGACGTCCCACCACGCCTGCGCCACCTCCGCGAATTCGGGCGCTGTCGTCCGCGGTTCCGGCCTGCGGCCGCGGACGTGGACCATCACCCTGGTGACGCCCTCCGGATTCCGCGCCGCGATGGCGAGTCCGTTCTCGCGGCGTTCGAACCGCCGGTTCGGGATCTCGATCCCGTCCACGTCGGCCCGGAACAGTTCCTTCGTGGCGTCCTCACCGGGAAAGGCGAAGCCGGCCGCGGCCCGCACCGTGCTGCTCTCGCCGTCGCAGCCGACGACGAAGCCGCCGCGGACCGCCATCGAACGTCCGTCCGCGGCGACGGCGGCCACGTCGACGTGACCCTCGGCCGTGCCGTCGCCGCCGTCACCGGGCACCACGTCGATCACCCGGCAGCCCCGCCACACGACGGCGCCGTGCCGCTGCGCCCTTCGGCCCAGCACCGCCTCGAGCGACGTCTGCGGCGCCTTCCACTGCCCCGCATAAGGGTGCTCCGGGTCCGCCGCCGTCAACTCGAGGCGCAGCCCGCCGAAATGTCCCGGACCGCCCGCAGGCGGCCCCAGTTCGCCGAGCAGGTCGCGAGCGGCGAGCAGGTCCATCGTGCGCGTGTGGACGGTCGAGGCACGGGACTCGGTGATCGGCTCCGTGCGTTCTTCCAGCACCAGGACGTCCACACCGGACCGCGCGAGGTCTCCCGCGAGGAGCAGTCCCACGGGACCGGCCCCGACGATGACGACGTCGGCGGACCTGGCAGGCGGCAGCGGAGCGGGCTCCGTCCGCGCAGCCATGTCAGGACCGCCGTGCCTCGGCGTACTCCTTGGCGTGCCGGAGCGTCGCACGGCTGTTGTTGCCGAGCGCCTCGCGGACGAAGGTGCGGGCCTGGGCCACGTCCGCATCCTCGCCGAGCACGGCCGCGATGTTCTCGGTGTTGATGACCACCGTGTGCTGCGAGGTGGCCTCCGTGGTGCCGTCGGCCCTTTCCTCGAACAGCCAGTATCCGGTGTGGACGGTCATCAGCGCCGGCAGCGTGGTCTGCTTGTAGGCGATCTTGACGTCCGGGAAGCACACCCGCACCGACTCGGTCGTGTGCTTGTTGCCGTCCTTGGTCAGTGTGTCCATCCGCAGCAACTGCAGACCGGGCGTCTCCTCCCGCAGATCCACCGACGCCACGTGCGGCAGGCGCTCCGACCACTCCTGGGCCTCGTTGATGAAGTCGTAGGCGTCCTTGGCCCTGCCCTCGATCTCCAGGGAGTCGGTGAACGACAGCGTGAGGTCGGCGTCGACGACGAGCTCGATGTTGCGTTTCAACGACGCCAGTTCCGAACGGCTGTTGGTCTCCACCGCCTTGTCGATCCACTCGAGCTTGTCCGGGTCGTCGTCGACGGCGCTGTAGGAGTGCAGCAGCCGCACGCGCGAGCCGGCCGGGGTCGGCTCGATGATCCAGGTGCCCTCCATAGCCCGGACGGGTTCGGCGGGGACCTCCTGGCGGAACACGATCCGCAGCGCGTCGGGGTCCAGCTCGCGGCGCGACGTCCAGTTCTTCGGCTCACCCTGGGCCAGGGCCCAGATCCGGATGCGCTCGGTGTTCTCGGTGTGCTCGACCCGGTCGACGTACACCGACGGCGGGAAGATCAGCGGCCAGTTCTCCACGTCGGCGAGGAGCCGGTACACCTCCTTGCCCTCCGCCGCGATCTCGATCTCGTGCTCGACCTCGTTGGTCGTCATCGCCGTACCTCCTCAGAAATTGCCGAGCCCGCCGCACACGTTCAGTGCCTGCGAGGTGATGGACGCCGCGCTGTCGGTGACGAGGTAGCCGACCAGTCCCGCCACCTCGTCGGCCGTCGAATAGCGGCCGAGGGGGATCTTCGCCTGGAACTTCTCCAGAATCGCGTCCTCGGTGGAGTCGTAGGCCGCCGCGTAGCCCTGCCGGACACGTTGGGCCATCGGGGTCTCCACGTAGCCGGGACACACGGCGTTGACCGTGACGCCCGTCGGAGCCAGTTCGTTGCCGAGCGCCTTCGTGAAGCCGACGACGCCGTGCTTGGACGCCGAGTACGGTGCACCCAGCACCACGCCCTGCTTGCCCGCGGTGGAGGCGATGTTGATGATGCGGCCGCGGCCGCGCTCCAGCATGCCGCCCTCGCGCAGGACCTCGCGGGTCATCCGGAAGACGCTGTTGAGGTTGGTGTCGATCACGTCGAGCCACAGCTCGTCGACGATGTCCTTGGTGACACCGCCACCCGAACGGCCCGCGTTGTTGACCAGGACGTCGACGCGTCCGTAGGTCTCCACCGCCTTGCCGACGAACGCGGTCACGTCGTCCTGCGAGCGCACGTCGCACACCGCTCCGTCGACGTCGAGCCCCTCGTCGCCGAGCTGCTTGACGGTCGTCGTCACGTTCTCCGCGGTCCGGGCCGCGACGAACACCCGGTGCCCGTTGCGGGCCAGCAACGTCGCGGTGGCCAGTCCGATCCCGCTCGTCGCGCCGGTGACCAGGGCGACGGGTGCTTGTTCCTGTTCCGTCATGTATCCACTCCAGACGTTCGAAGGTCAGGCGACCTGTTCGGCGCTCTTCGCCAACTGCCGGTTGACGACCTCGATGAATTCACGAGGCGTACCGGCGGTGGCCAATTCCTCATCGTCGAGTTCGACCTCGAACTCCCTTTCCACCCGGCTTCCCGTCTCCAGCAGCGCAATGGAGTCGTAACCGATCACGTCGAACTCGAGATCGAGAATGTCGGTCTCGAGATCGGCGCCCTCCACCTCGCCGGCACCCTCCAGCAGAATCCGCTTCAGGTCGTCCACGGTGAACAATCGCTGTGTCATGGCAACATTCCCTCGATAGAAAAGGACCCGTGCAGCGGCGGGTCGCCTACGGTCGGCCGGTGGGTCAGTTCCCGGCCGTGCGAACCAGCAGGGTCGAGTTGAAACCGCCGTGCCCGCGCGCGATGACGAGCGCGGTGCGCATTCCGGCGGCCGGTCGGGCCTCGGTCACGAGGTCGAGGTCGTAGTCCTCGGCGGGGGCGACCCCCGGCGTCGGCGGTACGACCCCGTTCCGCAAGGCGAGCAGGGCGGTCGCGACGTCCAGCGGGGCGCCGCCCGAGTTGAGCCGGCCGACCAGGACCTTCGGCGCCGTCACCGGCACCCCACGCGGCCCGAAGACCTTCGCGATCGCCACGGCCTCGTCCCGGTCCAGGTGCGGAATCCCGGCCGCGTCGGCGAACACGACGTCGACCTCGTCCGGGGTGATGTCCGCGTCGCGGAGCGCCTGCCGGATCGCCTCGCCCAGGCCGGACTCCACCTCCCCCGTCGCCACGCGATGCGGTGCGGGGTCGAACGTCGCGCCGTAGCCGATGATCTCGCCGTACACCGTCGCCGCACCGCGCTCCGCGGCGTGCTCGGCATCCTCGAGGACGAGCAGCGCCCCGCCCTCGCCGGCGACATGTCCCTGCGCCGACGGGTCGAACGGCAGGAAGGCCCGCTCCGGGTCGGTGCTCGTGCTCATCCGCCCGCCGGCGAGCTGGGCGACCCAGCCCCACGGGCAGATCGCGGCGTCCATGCCGCCCGACATCACCAGCTGGGTGCCCTTGCGCACCTGCCTCGCGGCCTGCGCGATCGCGTCCAGGCCGCCCGCCTGATCGCTCACGAGCACGCCGCTCGAGCCCTTCATCCCGTTGCGGATCGAGATCTGGCCCGTGTTGACCGCGTAGAACCAGGCGAAGGACTGATAGGCGCTGACGTACTTGCCGCCCTTGCTCCACAGTGCCCGCAGCTCGTTCTGGCCGAACTCGAACCCGCCCGAGGAACTCGCCGTCACGACCCCCATGTCGAACGGGTCGAGCGCACCGGGATCCACCCCGGCGTCGGCCAGCGCCCAGTCGGCGCAGACCAACGCGAGCTTGGTCATCCAGTCGGTCTGCGGGAGCAGCCTGCCGGGCAGGTGCTCGGCCGGTTCGAACGTCGTGATCTCGCCGGCCAGCTGCGACGGGTACTGCGCCGGGTCGAACCGCGAGATCCGGCCGATCCCCGACGTCCCGTCGATCGTCGCGTCCCAGTACTCGTCGAGTCCGAGCCCGTTCGGCGCGGCGGCGCCGAGACCCGTGACGACAACGCGGCTGCTCATCAGGTCCTCTTCTCCGGACGGGCCAGCACCACGGCGCTCTGGAAACCACCGAAGCCGCTGCCGACCGACAGCACGACGTCGGTCTGCTGTTGCCGCGCCTCGAGCGGGACGTAGTCCAGGTCGCACTCCGGGTCCGGCGTGTGCAGATTCGCCGTGGGCGGCACGACGTTGTCGTCCATCGCCAGCGCCGACGCGGCCAGTTCGATCGAGCCGATGGCGCCCAGCGAGTGGCCGACCATCGACTTGATCGAGCTCACCGGAACCTCGTAGGCGTGGGAGCCCAGGCTCCGCTTGACCGCCATCGTCTCGTGCCGATCGTTCTGCTTCGTGCCGGAACCGTGGGCGTTGACGTAGTCGATCGCGGACGGGTCGAGCTCGGCCTCGTCGAGCGCGGCCGTGATCGCGCGCGACATCTCCTCGCCGTCGGCCCGCAGCCCGGTCATGTGGTAGGCGTTGCAGTACGTCGCGTAACCGGCGACCTCGGCGTAGATGTGCGCGCCGCGCCTGCGGGCCGATTCGAGCTCCTCGAGCACGAAGAAGGCCGAGCCCTCGCCGAGTACGAATCCGTTCCGGGTCGCGTCGAACGGACGGGACGCATGCTCCGGATCGTCGTTGCGCGGCGTCGTGGCCTTGATCGCGTCGAAACAGGCCAACGTGATCGGCGAGACCGGCGCGTCGCTCGCACCCGCGATCATCACGTCCGTGCGCCCCTCGCGGATCAGCTCGGTCGCGTAGCCGATGGTGTCCAATCCGGACGTGCAGCCCGTCGAGATCACCGTCGCGGGACCGCGCGCGTCGACCGTCCACGCCACCTCGGCCGCGAACGAGCCGGGCACGAAGTAGTCGTACAGGTGCGGAACCGCGTAGTTGTGGTCGACGAGTTCGAGCCGCCCGCCGTCGGAGACCGTGCGGTACTCCCAGTCCAGACCGGTTGTCGCGCCGACGGCACTGCCGACGGCCGTACCGGTCCGATACGGATTCAGGTCCGCGAAATCCAGACCACTGTCCTCGACCGCCTCGGCCGCGCTCACGACGGCCAGCTGCGCCGCCCGATCCATGCGCCGCTGCTGCTGCGGCGTGAGTCCGCTCAGGTCCGGGTCGAAGTCGATCTCGGCGGCCACCTGGGACCGGAACTGCGAGGGGTCGAAGAACGTGACCCGCCGGGTGGCCGTGCGGCCGGCGGTCAGCAGACCCCAGAACTCCTTGGTGCCGACGCCGCCGGGAGCGGTGACTCCCATGCCCGTCATGACGACACGGCGGCTCATCCGGCGGTCCAATGATAGAACTGCTGCGCCATGGCGTCCCGCGGCGAACGCCACGTGTCCGGGTCGAATGCCGTGATGTGCGGCTTCAGGTCCGCGCTGATCCGGACGAACTCCGGTTCGGTCTTGGCGCGTTCGATCCGCTCGCCGCCGTCGTCGGAGTCGAAGTCCTGCAGGTGGAAGTACAGGCCGTGGTAGTGGAACAACTGCCGCCGGCGCGTGCCCATGCGATGCGGCATGTCGGAGGCGTCGAACGCGGCGAACAGTTCGGACACCTCGTCGGCGGACCGGGGGTCCATCCGGGCAACGATCAAGGAACTGTGCATCTCGGGATGCCTTTCCGCAGTCGGGGAACGAATCGGGGAGGTTGGCGGGTCAGTGGGAAGGTCCGAACCACTGCCCCAGCGCCATCTGGAGACTGTGGTGGCTCCCCGGCGCGGCCCACGCGATGTAGCCGTCGGGCCGGATCAGCACCGCCGACGTGGTCGCCAGCTCGGCGGGCGGATCGATCGGCTGCGCCGTCACGACGTCGATCCGGTCCTCCCAGCCGACAGCACGTTCGCGCAGCACCGGGTTGTCGGCGAGATCGAGCAGGACGCCGTGTGCCCCGTGCATCAGCTCGACGCTCGAGGTCACCCGATCGCGGCCGGTCAGGGCCAGGCGCGGCATCCGCATGCCCAGCAACGGATGACTGCCGCCACCGACCTCGTAGCGCACCTCGAGACCGCTCACCATCGCGGCCAGATGCTTGCTCACCTCGTCGTACGCGGTGAGCTCGCCCAGCACGGCCCGCAACGGCTGCATCTCGGCGCCCGAGAGGAACAGCAACCCCTGGGCCTGCGTGTTGAGCAGCAACCGCTGCCCCACCGCATGCCGTTCGCTGTGGTAGCTGTCGAGGAGTTCGAGCGGCGCCGTCCCGCGCACCACCGCGGCGAGCTTCCAGCCCAGGTTCACCGAGTCCTGGATGCTCACGTTCATGCCCTGACCGCCCGCGGGCAGATGGATATGAGCGGCGTCGCCGGACAGCAGCACGCGTCCGCGGCGGTATTCGGTCACCTGCCGCGTGGCATCGCCGAAGGCGCTCACCCACACCGGCTCGGCACTCGAGATGTCGATGCCCGTGATCCGCTTCCAGGCATCGGCCACCTCCTGGAACGGCGGCGCGTCGTCGCGTCGTTGCGGCGGGCTGTCCCGCTCGCACACGATGATCCGGGTGATGTCCCCCGGCAGCTTGCCGACCATGACCATGCCGCGGTCGAGCGTCTCGCCGATCATCCGCGGCTCCAGCTCGACACCGCGGATGTCGGCGAGGAACATCTCCCTCGTCGCCGCCGTGCCCGGGAAGTCGAAACCGACGAGCTTGCGAATGGTGCTGCGACCACCGTCGCAACCGACCAGCCAGGACCCGCGCAGTTCGTAACCGCCGTCGGCCGCGTGCACGCTCGCCCGCACACCGTCGCCGTCGTCGTGCACCGAGGTGACCTCGTGGCCACGCCGGATGTCGGCGCCCAGTTCCGTCGCCCAGCTCTCGAGAATCGCCTCGGTGGTCGACTGCGGGATCGTCTTGGCGGCCTGGTGCGCGCCGTCCAACACCCCGAAGTCGATCGGGATGCCACCGAAATGTCCCTGGTTGCTCGTCTCGACCTCACCGAAGCGACGCAGCAGGCCGCGTTGGTCGAACACCTCCATGGTGCGTGCGGTGAACCCGAGGCCCCGGGACTGCCCGGTGCGCTCCGGCAGTCGCTCGAGGACCACGACGTCGACGCCCGCGAGGCGAAGCTCGCCCGCGAGCATGAGGCCCGCCGGGCCCGCGCCGACGATAATGACCGAGGAATCCAATATCTTCTCCCTCCAAAGCCGGCCACGGCGCATATCCGCATACGCGAACACGACGCGAAGGCCACGTGAATTCCGGGAGGTACACGGCGGAAGAGTTCATCGCCGCCCGAACAGAGATGTTGCAAATCTAGGAACGATCCTCTTCGCCAGGGCCGGGTCTGCGCAATACCCGGGCCGTCAAGAAACATACAAATCCCCGTGAAGCGCTTTTGGTACATTGTGGACGTTCACACCACGTCCGTTTCGTGACAAGGTTTCGCAAAGCCCCTTGCCGGACTCGGCCCGCTCAGTAGCGTCGCTGCCGCGAGCCTCCCCCGAGCGAAGGGATGTCCGACCATGACCACCACCGAGCTCTGTGCCGGCCGCCGATGCCGCGACGACGAGCAACGCCGCGAGCCGACCGACGCCGGATCCCGACTGTGCAAGACCTGCCACCACGAACTGGTCACCGACCTCCGCCGACTGCCCGCCCTCTATGCGGCCACCGAGACCATCCTCGGCGGCGGCGGTCCCTCCGAACCGGGTCAGCGCCGCACCAACGACGTCAGCACGGGGATGCCGTTCAACCTCGCCGCATGCGAGACCCGCACGCAGATCGTCGACATCGTCAGCTCGTGGTCGGCGCTGGTGGTCGACGAACGTCGCGTGCGTCCGCCGCGCCGAACCGTCGCGGCAATGAGCGCGTTCCTGCTGACCCACTCCGACTGGCTCGGCAGGCACCCGGCCGCCGACGACATCAGCCGTGAGATCTCGACGCTGGTGCGCAGGGCCCGGCGCCTGCTCGACACCGAGCACACCAGCCGCCGGCCGGTCGGCGCGTGCGTCGAACCGGACTGCACCGGATCACTCTGGGCGGTCCTGCGTTCCGGGGCCACCAACACGGTCCGCTGCGATCGCAACCCCGCCCACCGCTGGGACGATGCGGCGTGGCTGACCCTGCAACGGCGCATGCACGGTACTCCCGCCGGGGCACCGGAACCCGCCAGCACGTGGCTGTCGGCCACCGACATCGCGAAGCTTCTGCGGCTGTCCACGGGGAGCGTCTACCGGCTCGCCAGCGAACATGCGTGGCAGCGTCGGAATCAGGGCGGTCGCGTGCAGTATCGCGGCGACGACGTCGCGACGACGATGCGCCGGCGCCAGGCTGCCGCCGACGCCGGGCGGCAACCCGCCTGACCGGCGGCCGAGCGTGCCGGACCGAGGCGGCTGCGCACCAGCGCCGGTGCACAGCCGCGTCCGGTACTACGGATCCAACGCCTCGGCCGGGCCGTCACCCGAGCGGAAGCTGAACCCGACCCCACGCACGGTGTAGATCCAGTGCGCCGAGCCGAGCTTGCGACGCAACGCGCTCACGTGCGTGTCGATGGTGCGACTTCCCTTACCTGCCGCCGAGTACTCCCGCGGGACGTCCCACAGTTCCGCCATGAGCTGCTGCCGCGTGAACACCACGCCCGGCTCGCTCGCCAGCAGGTACAACAGGTCGAACTCTTTCCTGGTGAGTTCGACCGGACAGCCCGACACGTCGACCTGCCGGGTGGTGAGGTCGATGTTCAGGTCGCCTCGCACCAGACCGGACGTGCCCGTCGACTCGCCTTCCGGTCGCACCGCGGGCTGCGGCTTGGCCGCGTAGGTGCGCCGCAGCAGCGCATCGATGCGCGCGACGAGCTCGCGCAGGGTGTACGGCTTGTCCAGACAGTCGTCGGCGCCGGCCTGCAGTCCGAGCACCCGGTCCGCCTCGGTGCGGTTCTCGGTGAACGCGATGATCGGTGTGTAGCTGTTGCGGCGGATCTGCCGGCACACCGACAGCCCGTCGACGTCCTGCAGGCCCAGATCCAGCAACACCAGATCGGCATCGTGGTAACTCTGGAGCACCGCCGCACCGCTGAACACCGCGGTCGCCGCGTAGCCGTGCCGGCACAGATCCTCGGCCAGCCCGTCGATCTCCGCGGTGTCCGTCCCCGCGGTGAGTAATTTCGCCACACCCTGGGCTTGGTCGAGCATCCCGTCGTGTGCACCTCGATGAATTGTTTCGTATCGCCGAACGTCGCTGTCCGACCCCTGATTATTTGTCGACTCTTTCCGTCCCAGCCATGCGGTGGTCTTCTGCTGGGAACTTGGCAGTATCGGTCTTCGGTGCATATCGCGATGCCCGAGCATGGTTACACCTTAGGGGTAGGCCGGCAGTCCGGTTCACAGGTTTCACCCTGGACGGTTTCGTTCCCACTCGGCAATTCGGCTGCGTTCGCTACTCCATGCGGCCGCCCGACACCCGACCGCCGGACACGACACCGATACACGCCTCCTGCATCATGCACTCATCCATTCCGCCCCCAGTGACAGTCCGAATATCGACGAACTTATACCACACTTCGGCGAGGGCGGTTGATGCGTGTAGATTCATATCTACTACCGCACGATGGCGCCGATCGAAAAATGTCGATAAAGCGGGCAAAGCGCCCCGGTAATCCATCAAAACTGCAGGTCAACGATTCGATGAACAGGCTCCGAACACTCTGACGGACGCGATCGCGGACGCCGCGACGAAACAATGCGGCAATCCAACCTCGACCGCGTCGATGCCACTCGTTCACCCCGGAGTCCACCACGAAAAGAAGTCAACCTACGTCGGTCGGGAAATGCATAACAATCCGATCGGCAATCCCGGACGACCGTCCCAGAACTACTACACGGTAACCACAACCTGCAGCAAAGGTGATTCCTTACGCTGTGCCGATTCCCGCCCTCACGCAGTGCGATACTCCCTGCATGCGCCGCACCGCGCGCAATTCCTGTGGAGCTGCTCACACGAGGGGCGACAAGCAAAGGGGAGCGTGCCCTCCCAGCAGGAGGGCACGCTCCCCTTTCATCGGCCCGGCCACGCAGACGGCTCGCTCAGTGGCGGTTGTAGACGCGCATCGTCAGCGGCCCGAAGATCGCCAGGATGATCGCCGCGGAGACGAACATCCACATCGTCGACGAGGCGTCCCACTCCCCGCTCAGTGCGCCCCGTACCGCGCCGACCAGGTTCGCGATCGGGTTGACGTCGACGAAGCCCTGCAGCCACGACGGCATCGTGCCCGGGTCGACGAACACGTTGCTCAGGAACGTCATCGGGAACAGCACGAGCATGCTCACGCCCATGACCGAGCGCTCCGAGCGCAGCACCAGCCCGAACAGTGTCCAGATCCAGCTGAACGCGAACGAGAACACCAGCAGCATGCCGATGCCCGCGGCGACGCCGACGAACCCGCCCTCCGGCCGGTAGCCCATGACCAGGCCCACCACGAGAATCACGACCGAGGCCATCAGGTAGCGGCAGATGTCGCCGAAGATCGCGCCCACCAACGCCGCCGGCCGCCAGATCGGCAGGGTCCGGAACCGGTCGAACACGCCCTTCTCGATGTCGTTGTTCAGCCCCACGCCGGTGTACATCGTGATCATGGCGACGCTCATGACCAGGATGCCCGGCAGCAGGTACTGCAGGTACTCGTCCGGCGAACCGGCCAGAGCGCCGCCGAACAGGTACGTGAACATCAGAGTCATGATCACCGGGAACGCGGTGACGTCGAACAGTTGCTCCGGCACGTGCTTGATCTTCAGCATCGCCCGCCACGCGAACGTCACCGATGCCGACCACGCACTCGGCCGGGCCGGCGGCGTTCCGGTTTCCAGGACCGTGCCGAGGCTGTCGGCCGCAGGCGTGTAGTCGTCGGTCTCGGTGCGCTGCGCACCCGATGTCGTGGTCATGCCCGCGCCTCCTTCCGGTCCGTCAACGCCAGGAACACCTCGTCCAGGCTGGGCTGGCCGAGCGAGAAGTCGTCGACCGTGATGCCGTCCTCGGCCAACCGCGCCAGCGCCCGTGACGCCTGCTCGGCCGCACCCCGGCCGCTCTCGCCCTCCGCGACGCGTGCCGTGAGCGCCACCGGATCGGCATCCAGGGACACGTCCGCACCCAGCTCGGCGGCCAGCACCCGTTCGGCCCGGCCGCGCTGACCGGCGTCGCGCAACCGCACGTGCACCGACCCGGCGCCCACCGACGACTTGAGCTCACCCGGTGTGCCCTCCGCGATGACGGTTCCGTGGTCGATGACCGCGATCCGGCTCGCCAGATGGTCGGCCTCGTCCAGGTACTGCGTCGTCAACAACACCGTGGTGCCCTGCGCGACGATGATCCGCACGATGTCCCACACCTGGTTGCGGCTCCGCGGATCCAGACCCGTCGTCGGCTCGTCCAGGAACAGCAGCCGCGGTGTGGAGATGATGCTCGCGGCGATGTCGATCCGCCGCCGCATCCCGCCCGAGTAGTTCTTCACCTGCCGGTCGGCGGCGTCGGTCAACCCGAACGCGTCGAGCAGCTCGCCGGCCCGCCGCTTCGCCGCCGTCTTACCGTGCCCCAGCAACCTGCCCAGCAGCACCAGATTCTCGACGCCGGTCAGGTCCTCGTCGATCGAGGCGTACTGCCCCGTCAGGCTCACCTGCGAGCGCACGCCCGCGGCGTCCCGCACGATGTCCCGGCCGAACACCGTGCCCTCACCCGCATCCGGACGCAGCAACGTCGCCAGCATCCGCACGAACGTCGTCTTGCCCGCGCCGTTCGGCCCCAGGATCCCGTAGACCGTGGCCTCGGGCACCGACAGGTCGATCCCGTCCACCGCCCGGGTCTTGCCGAAGACCTTCACCAGGCCCGACGTCTCGATGGCGTGCTCCGCCATGGTCGTCCCCTCCTCCTTGTCCCTGCTCGGCTGTGCGCCGGCTCATCGGACATAACGCACCCACCGGTTAGATTGCTTCCCACGGCACCGCACGCGAGAAGGGCATCCGGCATGGCAGGCGAGATCCGCGGACTGTACGTCTACCCCGTCAAGGGGTTGAGCGCGCAGGAATTGCCCCACGTGACCCTCGAAGCGGGCCGGGGCGTACCGCACGACCGCTCGTTCGCCCTCGCCCGGCCCGGCGGCACGTACACCCCCGGCCTCACCGAACCACTGCCGAAAACCCAGTTCCTCATGCTCGCCCGCGACGCCGCCCTGGCCGGATACCGCACCCACTTCGACCCGGAAACCGGAATCCTGCGCGCCGACCGCGACGGGCAGACCGTGCTGTCGGCCGATCTGACCACCGACGACGGCGCCGCGTCCGCGACGACATTCTTCGCCCGGGCACTGGGTTTGTCCACTCCGCCGGTGCTCGCCCGCGGCGCCGCGAACGGCACCGGCACCGACCGCCGGTTCACCGACGTGTCGGTGAAATCCGACGCCATGATGAACGCCGTATCGCTGGTCAACCTCGCGTCCGTGCGGGCCCTGTCGGACCGGCTCGGCATGCCGCTGGATCCGCTGCGGTTCCGCGCCAACCTCTACTTCGACGGGTTGCCCGCGTTCAGCGAACGCGACCTCGTCGGCGAGGAGATCACGATCGGCGGCCTGCGGCTGCGCGGGGTCCTCGCGACGAAGCGCTGCGCGGCCACGGAGGTCAACCCGGACACGGCCGAACGTGACATCGACCTGCCGCGCCGGCTCAACGAGGAGTTCGGCCACATCGAGATGGGCATGTACGCCGAGGTCGTCGGCGGCGGCACCGTCCGGCCCGGCGACGTGATCGACTACCCGGTCAGCTGACACTTCCGGACCCCACCGCCTCGCCGGTCGGCGACGGCGTCGCCGCGGCAAGGGCGGCCAGCAGATCCGCCGCCTCGGCCCGCGGCGCCTCGCGCACCAGGAACCCGACGTGGCTGCCGTCGAGCGTGTGGACGTCGAACGGCCGCGCCGGTGTCATGGCGTCGGCGTCGGCGATCAGCCGGTCCTGCAACGCGAGCGGCATCGAGGTGTCCGCGATGAGCCGCACGTAACTGCGCGCCACGCTCCCCCAGCGCTCGACGTCGGCGCGCTCGCCCGGGTCGAGGATCTCGTCGGCGTCGAGCAACGCCAGGAAGGCCAGGAACTCGTCGTCGGTGCCGTCGGCGAGCATCGACTCCTTGAGCGCCGCCAGCGCGGCCGGATCGCCGGTGCGCCAGTTCATCCGCAGCGCACCGAGCTCCGCAGGGTCGGCGGTGAGGATGTTCGGCAACCGGTTCAGCGCGCTGTCGGCGTACTCCGGCGAGTCCAGGTACTCCGCGACGGTCGCGGCCACCGGGCACCACGCCGAGATGTAGACCGCGCGGTCGACGAGTTCCGGCGCGGTGCTCAGCAGACCGGTGAGCGGCAGGCCGCCCCGGCTGTGCCCGACCACGACGACCGGTCCGTGCTCCCTGGCGCGGGTGACGACGTCGACGAGGTGGTCCACCGCGTGCTGCACGGTCACGCCGGCGGCCGCGGACGGAACCCGCGCGAGCGCGGCGGCGTCCTGCGGTGCCTGATAGCCGGCCGGCCACGTGGCGCCGAATCCGTGCGCCGGCAGGTCCACGGCGAGCGAGCGCACACCGCGCAGGGCGAGGTCGCGCTGCAACGGCGCCCACGAGAACGAGTTGCTGTTGGAACCGGGAACGAGGACGACCGTCGGCGATGGCATGCGCCGATCCTGGCACCCGGAGCCGACGGCGCCTACCGAATTTCCCTTCGTCCGAGCGATCGTGGCGGTGCCGGGAGGACGGCAACGGCGCACTGCGGGGGAGGGCACCCAGGGCCGAGAGGTATAGGTCGTTATACATCTGCCGGGAGCCAGCTGGCCAGGAGCGTGTCCACGAGACGTTCGGCCGTCGCCTGATGTTCCACGCCGCGCTCGGCGGCGTCCTTGGCAGCAGCGTCGTTCTCGGCAGCCTCGTTCTCGGTGCCGTCGTGGTCGGTGCCGCCCTCGAATGCGCCCAGCATCGCCGCCTGGAAGCACGCCCCCAACAGCAGCGCGGCGCCGGCGTCCGGGTCGGCCGCGCGTGCGAGCCTTCCCTGCTCCTGTTCGGCACGCAGATAGGCGGCGAGCTCGCGGCGCGGAACCCCGGGCCCGCCCGCACCGAGTTCGGCGAGCCGCCGGCGGTGCGCCTCCAGCAGTGCCCGCGACGAGAAGACCGACACGGCGATCGGGAACGTCGCCGCGTAGAACCCGAGGGCCGCCTGCGCGACCTCGACGAGCGTGGCCCGCACCGCACCGCGACCCACCCGGTCGGGCAGCGCCTGCAACACCGACAGCCCCGGCAGTCGCTCGGTCAGGACGGCGACGAAGATCTCGGTCTTGTCGCGGAAGTGCTTGTACAACAACGCTTCCGAGAAGCCGGCTGCGCGCGCGATCTCCTTCGTCGTGGCGTGGGCGTAGCCGCGTTCGCGCATCACGGACGCCGCCGCCTCGAGGATGTCGTCCCGCGTCGCCATGGCTGCACTCCCTGTGCTCGTTCGACCCCGACGCCCCGACCTGAGAGCCCCTCAGCCGCCGGGTTTGACAGGTTGGTGAATACTTACTCACCCTAGTGGTAAGTGAGCACTCACCCCAGGAGGCACGCCATGCGCATCACCGTTCTCGGGGCCACCGGCGGCACCGGCGTCCACGTGGTTCGACAGGCTCTCGACGACGGCCACGACGTCACCGCCGTCGTGCGCGACCCGAAGCGCCTGGCGGTCGAACCCCACAGTCGGCTCACCGTGGTCACCGGATCGGCCACCGATACGGCCGATCTCGCCGAGCACCTCCGGGACCGCGATGCCGTGATCTCCGCGCTCGGCTCGCGCACCAAGGGGCCCACGACCGTCACGGCCGACGGTGCCCGCGCCGCGTGCGCAGCGATCCGCAAGACAGGCGGCGGCCGGTTCGTCGTCGTCAGCGCCAGCGGTGCGTTCACCGACGGCGACAGCCTGCCCGTCCGCCTGCTGGTCAAGCCGCTGCTGGGCCGCGTCCTGCGGCACGAGTTCGACGACATGCGCGCCATGGAGGCGATCGTGCGGGACTCGGCCGAGGTCGATTGGACGATCGTGCGGCCCCCGCGCCTGACCGAGGGCACGCGCACGGGCACGGTCGCCACTCGCACGGACGGCAACGTCCGCGGCGCGTTCACGATCTCCCGCGCCGACCTGGCGGCCTACCTGCTCACCGCCGCCGCATCGCCGTCACTGAGTCGCGCCACCGTGTCCGTGGCCGGTGGTAGGTGACCGGTCCACGGCCGGTGACCTGCACCGCGAAGCATCCGGGACAGACGAGACAGCGGCGCCGCACCGCCACGAGGGTCGCCTCGCACCATTCGAGACAGCCCGCGCACACGAAACGCACCACATCGGCGAGGCTGTGCAGTTCGCGAACCTCGGCCGACCCGGCAGGCTCCATGTACTCGGCGGGCTCGGCGGATTCGGCGAGGCCACCGGGACCCCGTGGATGCGGGACGCACGGTTCGACGTCCGGCCGCGTCGAGGGCACCGGATACGACGTCAGCACGCGCACCCGCCAGCCCCGACCGGACAACCAGCGCTCCGCGGTGACATCACCGGCGCCGTTCGCGGCGCTTCCGACGTCCCCTGCACCCCCGGCGTCCGACACGATCCGGACCGGACCCGGCAGATCCCCGGTGGCCTCGCTCGCGTCCTGCGCCATCGTCATTTCTTCGTGGTACCCGGCGACCCGGCACCGAAACACACCGAAAAGAACTGTGGGGCAACGGCAATGTCCGCCCCGCGGGCCACGAACGTCCGAAACGGACGGACTCGTCAGACGGGTCTGAGGTCGGCGCTCTCCGTGGGACTCGGCCCCACCAGCACCTCGGCGGCGTCGCGCCCCGGATGGGTCCAGAGCACCACCTTCGCGCCCTCCTCGGCACCGGCGGCGCCGATCGGCCGCTGGGTCGACACGACTCCGCTCTCGGGCGCGTCCGCACCGTCCGGACCGACGGGCACCAGTCCGGCCCTGCGGACGATGTCACAGGCGTCCTCCGCTCCGAGCCCGACCACGTCGGGGACCTCGGTCACGGGTCGAGGTCGATGCATGTCCCCGATTGTAGGCGAGCCACGTCCCCCAGGGACCCCGCTGAACGTGGTGTACACGCGGACGTGACCATACTGGAACATGTGTTCGATCCCCGTTATGCTCGAACACATGAACGTGGCACTCCAGGGCTCGCTCTTCGATACCGGCACGGACAGCACCGACGACACCGGCGCCGCCGGGACGCCTGCCGTGCGGCAGCTCGACGGGCTGCGCCGGACGGATCTCGGCGACGGCGCCTGGGTGGACGTCCTCCCGGGCTGGGTGACGGGCGCCCATGCGCTGTTCGACGTGCTCGCCGCCGAGGTGCCGTGGCGGGCCGAACGCAGGCGGATGTACGACCGCACGGTCGACGTCCCGCGACTGCTCAGCTTCTACGACGAGCACCATCCACTCCCCCATCCGGTGCTGACCACGGCGCGCGACCGACTCTCCCGGCACTACGAGGCGGAGCTCGGCGAACCGTTCCGCACAGCGGGACTGTGCTTCTACCGCAACGGCAACGACAGCGTCGCCTGGCACGGCGACACGATCGGCCGCGGCAAGGCCGAGGACACCATGGTCGCCATCCTGTCGGTCGGTGAGGCGCGGCCCCTGCTGCTGCGTCCGCGCGGCGGCGGTCCCACCGTCCGGTACGGACTGGGCCACGGCGACCTGATCGTCATGGGTGGTTCGTGCCAGCGCACCTGGGAGCACGCGATCCCCAAGAGCTCCCAGGCGGTCGGTCCGCGCATCAGCATCCAGTTCCGCCCGCGCGGGGTGCTGTGAGCGACCTCAGCGCAGTTCGCGGGTTCCGTCGGCCAGGCGGCATGTGACACCGGCGGCGTCCAGTCGCTCCAACAGCGGCACGGCGACCCTGCGGGTCGTGCCGAGGGCCCGGCGCGCCGCGCTGACGGTGAACGGCGCGTCGAGTCCGGCCAGGACCTCCGCGGCGCGCTCGGGCGCCCCGGCGGCGAGCACGATCGTGTCGGTGATGCGCACCAGCCGGCCGGCCCGCTCCGCGGCGGCCAGCTCCCGGGGACCGAGTCCGAGGTCGGCGAGCTCGTCGGCATCGGGTGCGTCGAACGGCTCGTCCGCCAACCAGCCCTCGATGCGCCGCACCGCCCGGTCGACGTGCTCGGGCAGGGTCGTCGCCCCGCCCGGCGCCGAGACGAGTCCGTCGTGGACCTCGAGTCCGGTGCCCTCGACGGCACGCGGCACCAGCGCGGCCGGCACGCCGAGCTCCCGGCGCAGCGCGTCCACGGGCATGCCCGCGACGAGGGGCTCGGCCGCGGTGAACGCGTCGAACCGCTGCCGGGCGCGGGCGGGAAGCTCGGCCAGGAACGTCTCGTCGACCACCCACTCGCCCACCGTCCGGCCGGTGACGCCGAAGCCGCGGGCCCGCAGTTCGGCCCGCTCGACCACGCCGCGGCGGCGCAGATACGCCGCCGCCGGATCAGCGCTGTTCAGACCGGAACTGTCGAGACCGGCACTGTCGAGGTCGGCCGCCCGCTGCCGCGCGGCGCCTCGCCGGCGGAGCGCGGGCGGGTCGGGGTCGAGCACCTCGATGCCGGCGGGAACCCGATGCCGACCCGGATCACGCAGCAGGCCGGTGTCCCCACAGCGCAGCGGCAGCGCGGCGGTGAGGCTCAGGCGGGCGGTGTCGTCACCGAGCGGGCGCACCCGGCAAGCCACGGCCGCGGCGCCGAGATGCAGCACGAGCTCCCGGTGCAGTTCACCCGCCTTCGCACCCCGGATCCGCACGTCGAGTTCGCGCGCCGGGCGCCAGGCCCGCGGTGTCAGCAGCGCGTCGCCGCGGCGCACCTCGGCGCGGTCGACCCCGCGGAGGTTCACCGCCACCCGCGCCACCGCGTCGACGTCCGAACAGGACGAGCCGAGCGTCTGCAGACCGCGCACCGTCGCCCGCGTGCCCGAGGTGGCCAGTTCCAGCTGGTCGCCCACCGCGACCCGCCCGGCCCCGAGCGTGCCGGTGACGACGGTGCCCGCGCCGCGGACGGTGAACACGCGGTCGGCCCACAGCCGCACGTCGGCGTCCCGGTCCGGCGAGGGCAACGCGCGCACCAGCTCGGCAAGCCGCGTCCGCAGCGCGTCGACACCGTCGCCGGTCGCGGCGCTGACCGTCACGGCCGGCACCTCGCCCAGGCTCGTCGCGGCGATCCGCCGGCGGGCGTCGGCGAGTACGGGCTCGGGGTCCGCGCGGTCGGCCTTGGTCACCACGAGCAGGCCGTGCCGGACGCCGAACGCGTCGAGCGCCGCGAGGTGCTCGTCCGACTGCGCCTGCCACCCGTCGTCGGCGGCGACGACGAACAACACCGCGGGCACCGGACCGGCGCCGGCCAACATGTTCGGCACGAACCGTTCGTGGCCCGGCACGTCGACGAACGCGAGCGTCCCGTCCCACCCGGCGGGTTCGGCCGGCTCCGCGGGCTCGAGCTCGGTCCAGGCGAACCCGAGTTCGATGGTCAGGCCGCGGCGGCGTTCCTCCTCGAGCCGATCGGGCTCCATGCCGGTGAGCCGCCGCACGAGCGTCGACTTGCCGTGGTCGACGTGACCCGCCGTCGCTACGACGTGCATCGCCGTGGCCCGTCTCCCGCACGCAGCACGGCGTCGACGACGGTGCGGTCGTCGTCGGCGTCCACCGTGCGCAGGTCCAGCAGACACCGCCCCCGCTCGACCCGGCCCACGACGGCCGGGCGCCCTGTGCGCAGGGCGGCGGCATGGTCCTCCGGCAGGGCGACGGCTGCGCTGGGCAGTTCGACGCCCGGCGCCCCGCCGCCGCCGACGGCCGCGACCGACGACACCGCCCGCGCGTCGATCCCGCGGCCCCGCAGTTGGGTGGCCATCCGGTCGGCGCGCGCGGTCAGGTCGGCGACGTCGGCGTCCAGCGCGGCCGCCACGGGCGGAGCCGGTCCGCGCAGGGTCGCCTCCAGGGCCGCGGACGTCAGCTTGTCCACGCGCAACGCCCGCGCGAGCGGATGCCGCCGCAGCCGCTCCACCAGGGCCTGCTCCCCCAGCAACAGCCCGGCCTGCGGACCGCCGAGGAGCTTGTCGCCGCTGGCCGTCACCAGCGCCGCGCCGTCCCGCAACGCCGTGGTGGCGTCGGGTTCGTCGGGCAACAGCGGATGCGGACGGAGAAGCCCGGAGCCGATGTCGACGACCACGGGGACCTCGAGTGCCGCCAGCTCGGCGACCGACGCCGCGGACGTGAAGCCGCTGACGACGAAGTTCGACGGGTGGACCTTCAGCACGAAACCCGTGTCCGGGCCGATCGCCTCGGCATAGTCGGCCACCGTCGTGCGGTTCGTCGTGCCCACCTCGCGCAGGCGCGCGCCCGTCGCGGCCAGCAACTCCGGGATCCGGAACCCGTCGCCGATCTCCACCAGCTCGCCCCTGCTGAGGACGATCTCCTTGCCGGGCGCCAAGGTCAACGCACACACCACGAGGGCGGCGGCGTTGTTGTTGACCACGTGCACCCCACCGGCCGCCGGCACGGCCTCGGCCAACGCGGCGAGTGCGCCCCGCCCACGGCGGCCGCGCGTGCCCGTCTCGAGGTCGAACTCGACGTCCGTGTGACCGGCCGCGCCGCGCACCGCCTCGACCGCGGCCGGTGACAGCGGGGCCCGGCCCAGGTTGGTGTGCACGAGCACGCCCGTGGCGTTCACGACCGGCCGGAGCGACGAGGCCGAACGGCCCGCCAACGCGGCATCGGCGGCGTCGGCGACCTCCTCGGGGGCGATCTCGCCGGCCCGCGCACGTTCCTGCGCAGCGACGATCGCCGCCTTCACGAGGTCCCGGCCCAGCAGGTCGGCCGCCTTGGCGAGCCGCGGGTCGGCCAGCAGGCGGTCGGTGGCGGGGATGCGCCGTCGTGGATCGGTCACCGCGCACCCCCCGCCGACCGACACTCGCGGAGGCGAACGGGAATCGAACCCGCCAACGACAGGGTCTGCCGTTCCTCGGTTTTGAAGACCGGGCCGCTCACCAGACCGGACGCGCCTCCCTGTGCCGGCGCGCCGGGTCCCCGGCGGCGCATCCCGCGCCCCCGCAACGACCCCGTCCTCGCCGACATGCCGATCATCTTCGCAAGGACGACCGGCGAATGCACAGGCAGGATGGGACGGCATGACGACTCGCCTCACCCAGTACGCCCACGGCGGCGGCTGCGCCTGCAAGATCCCGCCCGGAGAACTCGAGGAGATGGTCCGTGGCGTGAGCGCCGGACCGCCGCCCGTCGGCGCCGGGGAACTCCTCGTCGGACTCGACACCGGCGACGACGCCGCCGCGGTCCGTATCGACGGCGACCGCGCGCTCGTGTCCACCACCGACTTCTTCACCCCCGTCGTCGACGACGCCTACGACTGGGGACGCATCGCCGCCACCAACGCCCTGTCCGACATCTACGCCATGGGCGCCGACCCCGTGCTCGCGCTCAACCTCCTGTGCTGGCCGCGGGATCAGCTGCCGCCCGAACTCGCCGGCGAGGTCCTGCGCGGCGGCGCCGACGTCTGCCGCACCGCGGGCTGCCATCTCGCCGGCGGACACAGCGTCGACGACCCCGAACCCAAGTACGGACTCGCCGTCACCGGCCTCGGCGACCCCGACACGCTCCTGCGCAACGACACCGGCACCGCCGGCGTGCCGCTGTCGTTGACCAAACCGCTCGGACTCGGCGTCCTCAACGCCCGCCACAAAGCCACCGGCGAACGGTCCGAGGAAGCCGTCGCCGTCATGACCACCCTCAACGACACCGCCGCACGCCGCGCCGTCGCCGCCGGCATCCGCTGCGGCACCGACGTCACCGGATTCGGGCTCCTCGGCCACGTCTACAAACTCGCCCGCGCCAGCGGCGTCACCGCCGTCCTCGACTCTGCCGCCGTCCCGTTCATCGACGGGGCTTGGGAGGCGTTGCGGGACGGGTATGTGCCTGGTGGGAGTCGGCGGAATCTCGACTGGGTTGCTCCCGACGCCGACATCTCCGGGGTTGATTCCGACATGGCTTTGATGCTTGCCGACGCACAGACATCCGGCGGGTTGCTGGTTGCCGGGGAGATCGACGGGGGTGTCGTTGTCGGGGAGTTGGTTTCTTCCGATCCTCGGGGGGTTGTTGTGGTCCGGTGACGTGGGGGCGCGGCGATTTCGCGTCGCCGTGTCAGCGTCCTGCGGCGCCGTGTCAGCAATCTGCGGCGTCGTGTCAGCAATTCGCGGCGTCGTGTTGGCAATCTGCGGCGTGGTGTTGGCGGTTCGGGGCGGTGTGGGGTGCTCGCCGGCGGGCAGGTCTCCGGGATGGCGAGGGGTGGGTGCGGTGTGGCTCCGTGTCATCCCTCGACCTGCGGTTTCGTTTATCACACTGCAGTCGAGTGGTGATGGTTCGGTTGGTCGGTTTGGTTGGGTTGGGTTGGCGGGCTTTTGGTCCGGTTGGGCTTGGTCGTGCTTGGGTTCCGGTTTGGTTCGGTTGGGATGGACTCCGGGGGGTTTGGGGGT
>NZ_MKKE01000003.1 GCF_001942305.1 Saccharomonospora sp. CUA-673
AGCGACGCGAGTTGCTGACACGCCCGCGCAGAATGCCAACACCACGCCACGAAACGCCAAAACACCGACATGAATCGCCAACACCACGCCACAGAACGCTGACACGACGTCCACGAAACGCCGACACGGCGACGCGAAACACCAACACGGCGACGTGGGGAGCTAACTCCCCACCGATACCCCCACCCCGAGGTCGACGAGGGTTGCGTGGGGGCCGATGGTGATGACGGCGGGTTCGGCGGGGGCGGTGGTGACGGTGTAGGCGCCGGGGACGACGGAGCCGAAGCGGTAGCGGCCGGCGTCGTCGCTGACGGTGGAGCTGACGACGGCGCCGTCCCCGTTGCGCAGCAGCAGCCGCACGCCGGACAGCGGCCAGCCGCCGGAGGTGATCACGCCGGACAGCGCGCCGCGCATCTCGAGTTCGAGGTCGACCGCGGTGTTCGGGCCGTCGAGCGTGACGACGGTGGCGACCGGGTCGGCCAGCGGCGCCGCGGCGACGAGCGTGATCTGCGGTGCGTGCACGCCGCCGAGCAGGTAGCGACCGTCCTCATCGGACACCGTGCTGCCGATGACCTCGCCGTTCTCGTCGATCGCGGTGACGGTCGCGCCGGGGATCGGCCGGCCGGCGACCCGGTCGCGGACGGCGCCGTGCACACCGGCGGTCGGTTCGAGTGTGATGTCCAAACGCGACGGAACGGTGCCGGGCGGCACGACGGTCGCCTGCGGCCGGTAGCCGGCGCGTGCGAACACGAGGACGTAGCTGCCGGGTTCGAGTCCGGGCACGCGGAAGACCCCGCCCGCGTCCGTGACGGCCCGCGCGCATTGCGAACCGGTGCGGTCGGTGACGGTCACGGTCACGTCGGCGAGCGGCCGGCTGCCGCCGTGCACGACACCCGCGAGGACGTCGTTGGCGGTCACCTGCAGGTCGGCGTACGGGTCCGGGCGGTGCGCGGCGCCGGCCTGCCCGCCGGACGCACCGTCGGAACCGTTCGCGCCACCACCGTTCACACCGTGGCCCTGGCCGTTGACCGGCAGTCCGGCGCCGTTGGCGGCCGGTTCCTCCTGCGGCCACGCGGGGAATTCGTTGCGCATGGTCAGGCCAGGTCCTTCCGGGGGAACGCGGGAAGCGCGATGTCGTGCTGCTGGTCGCCCGCGCGGACAACGACCTCCTCGTGCACCGACGGATGCTCGACGGCGACGAGCGTCAGCGGTTCGGTGGGCAACCCTTCGAGCAGGTAGGCCCCGTCCTGGCTGATCGTGTTGGCGACGACGTAGCCGTCCCGCCGGTACGCGGTGATCGTGGTGACCGCGGCGGGCAGGGCCTGCGCCGTCGCGCCGCCGCGTTGGATGCGTCCGCGCACGGCGCGGGTGCCGACGGACGACGGCGCCGACAGC
The DNA here is from genome assembly GCF_001942305.1 of Saccharomonospora sp. CUA-673. Taxonomy (GTDB): domain Bacteria; phylum Actinomycetota; class Actinomycetes; order Mycobacteriales; family Pseudonocardiaceae; genus Prauserella. Next base: position 1,396 of record NZ_MKKE01000003.1, read on the forward strand.
GCCTGGGCCGCGGCGACGGCCGCCGGCGACAACGACGCCGCACCGGACGCCTGCGCCGTCGAGCCCGGCCCCGGAGCCGTCGAGCCCGGACCGCCCGAACCCGAGGTGCTCGAACCCGACGCGAGAGGAGCCCCGGAGGCCGACGTCGCGGACGAGTCCGGAGAAGCAGCACCCGTGGCTGCCGAGGGGCGGCCGACCTCGCGCTCAGCAGGCTCGGTCCGTCGCTTCCACAGCCTCACAGATTCCTCCGTATGAGTGAGTAGACAGTGAGTACTTACCACCCAATGCGACCGTAAAGCAACTGCTTGACACAACTCCGTTGTCACGCGCGGTACCGGTTCGATCACCGAGCACGCGGTCGCCGAAACGTCTGTAACCTGGGGTTTCGATAATGCACGCCCACTGCACCCACGCCCGCAACACCGGGAGCGGATGCTCGGCACCGGCGCTTAACGGACGCGACACGTATCCGAAAGGCGGTAATGCCACATATCCGCCGTCACCCATTAGAGTGCACGTCCGTGACCTGTCGTAATAGTCGATCGTAGTAAGGGACAGGGGCGTGAGACGCGACGTTCGCAGGGGAACGTCGCAGCGGGGAGGGTTACGTGGTGACGACATCCGACGGATCGGTGGCACGCGACGACCGCGCGCAGGCGACCCGCGACGCGATCCTGAGCACGGCGGAGCGGCTGTTCGCCGAACGGGGCGTCTACAACGTGTCGAACCGGCAGATCAGCGAGGCCGCGGGCCAGGGCAACAACGCGGCCGTGCACTACCACTTCGGCACGAAGCACGACCTGATCGCGGCGCTGGTCGACCGGCACCTGACGGCGCAGCGGCGGCGGCGCGCGACCTACGTGGCACAGCTGGGCGCGAACCCGACCCTGCGCGACTGGGTGGCCTGTGTCGTCCTGCCGGTCACCGATCATCTGGCCGAACTGGGCCGGCCGACGTGGCAGGCGCGGTTCAAGGCCCAGCTCGTCACGGATCCGACGCTGCAGGCGGTCCTCGACGACACCAACGCCCTCGACGCGGCGCTGCAGACCACGATCGACGGGGTGCACCGCTGCGTGACGCACCTGCCCGCGCCCGTGCGCGCCGAGCGCGCGGACATCACGAAGCATCTCATGGTGCACATGGCCGCCGACCGCGAACGCGCGATCGCCCGCGATCTGCCCACACCCCGCGCGACGTGGCGCGAGGCGGCCGAGGGCCTCATCGACGCCATCGTCGGCATCTGGGAGGCCCCGGTCAGCGACGCCGCCCAACCGCGCGGCTGATCACATCCACAGCACGCCGTCGTCCTCGTGCTCGCGGACGCGGTACTCGATCATCCGGCGGAGCACGTCGAGCGGCACCTCCTGCGTCGCACGGATCTTGACCGTGCCCTTGCCGAGGTCGTACCCGTCGAGCTCGCCGGCGAACGCTCGCGCGTGCTCGGCGTGAACGCGATGCCGATGTGCTTCGCGTGGCCGTTGAGAATGAACAGAATCGTCCCGGAGGGTGCAGCCACGCGGGGCTGCCCCAGCGGATCGCCTCGGTCGCGGTCGGCGCGGTCTCGTTCATCAGCGCGCGCACCGCATCGAGGTGCGCGCGGATCCCGCCGTCGAAGCCGTCGAGATACTCCTCGACACTGTCCACCTTGGCCATGCGCCGCACGCTACTCCCCCGCCGGCAAGATCGGCAGAGCTCGCCGCGACCCCTCGAACGCCGGCGCAGGAGCGTCAGCGGGAGCGGCGCCAGGACGCGCGGAAGAACTCGCGGTTCAGGCTCGCGATGCTGTCCAGCGGAATCCCCTTCGGACACGACACGGTGCATTCGCCGACGTTGGTACAGCCGCCGAAGCCCTCGTCGTCCATCGTCTCGACCATGTTGAGTACCCGCTCGTCGCGTTCGGGATCGCCCTGCGGCAGGACGTTGAGGTGCGCGACCTTCGCCGCGGTGAACAGCATCGCCGAGCCGTTGGGGCACGCCGCCACGCACGCGCCGCAGCCGATGCACGCGGCGTTGTCGAACGCGAGCTCCGCGTCGTCCTTGGCCACCGGCGTCGCGTGCGCCTCGGGGGCACTGCCGGTGGGCACGCTGACGTAACCGCCCGCGCCGATGATCCGGTCGAACGCCGACCGGTCCACGACGAGGTCCTTGACGACGGGGAACGCCGACGCGCGCCACGGTTCGACGTCGATCACGTCGCCGTCGTCGAACGACCGCAGATGCAGTTGGCACGCCGTGGTCTTCTCCGGTCCGTGTGCCCGCCCGTTGATCACCACACCGCACGTGCCGCAGATGCCCTCGCGGCAGTCGTGGTCGAAGGCCACCGGGTCCTCGCCGCCCTCGACCAGCCGCTCGTTGAGCACGTCGAGCATCTCCAGCATCGACATGTCCGGGCTGAGGTCGTCGACCGCGTAGGTCACGAGCTCGCCCTCGGCGTCGGGTCCGGCCTGGCGCCAGATGCGAACGGTGAGCTTCATGCGTAACTCCGCTGGGTCGGGCGAACGTAGGAGAATTCGAGGTTTTCCTTGTGCAGCACGGGAGTCTCGCCGTACTCCCATGCGGACACGCGGCTGAACCGGTCGTCGTCGCGCTGCGCCTCGCCGCCGGAGGTCTGGTGCTCCTCGCGGAAGTGCCCGCCGCACGACTCCTCCCGTTCGAGCGCGTCGAGCAGCAACAGCTCGGCGAACTCGAGGAAGTCGGCGACCCGGCCGGCCTTCTCCAGTTCCTGGTTGAGCCGCTCCCCGCTGCCGGGGATGCGCACGTCGCGCCAGAACTCGGCGCGCAGCTCGGGCACGCGCTCCAGCGCGGTGCGCAGGCCGTCGGCGTTGCGGGCCATGCCGCAGTGGTCCCACAGCAGCATGCCGAGTTCGCGGTGGAACGAGTCGACGGTGCGCGTGCCCTGCACGTCGAGCAGGCTCCGGATGCGGTCGTGCACCGCCGTCTCGGCCTCGCGCACGGCGGGGTCGTCCGGGGCGACGGGGTCGAAACCGCCCTTGGCGACATAGTCGTTGATCGCCGTGGGCAGTACGAAGTACCCGTCGGCCAGGCCCTGCATCAGCGCCGACGCGCCGAGCCGGTTGGCGCCGTGGTCGGAGAAGTTGGCCTCGCCGATGACGAACAGCCCGGGGATGGTGCTCTCCAGGTCGTAGTCGACCCACAGCCCGCCCATCGTGTAGTGGATCGCCGGGTAGATCCGCATCGGCACGCGGTACGGATCCTCCGCGGTGATCCGCTCGTACATGTCGAACAGGTTCCCGTAGCGCGCCTCGATGGTCGCCGCGCCGAGCCGTTCGACCGCGTCGGCGAAGTCGAGGTACACCCCGAGCCCGCCGGGGCCGACGCCGTAGCCCTCGTCGCAGCGGTTCTTCGCGGCACGCGAGGCGATGTCGCGCGGCACGAGGTTGCCGAAGCCCGGGTACATCCGCTCGAGGTAGTAGTCGCGTTCGGACTCGGGGATGTCGGCGGGCGCCGGTCGTCGCCCTTGCGCCGGGGCACCCAGATGCGCCCGTCGTTGCGCAGCGACTCGCTCATCAACGTCAGCTTCGACTGGTGCTCGCCGGACCGCGGGATGCACGTCGGGTGGATCTGCGTGTAGCACGGGTTGGCCAGGTAGGCGCCGCGCTTGTGGGCGCGCCAGACGGCCGTGGCGTTGGAGCCCTTGGCGTTGGTGGAGAGGTAGAAGACGTTGCCGTAGCCGCCCGTGGCGAGGACGACGGCGTCGGCCAGGTGCGTCTCGATCCGCCCGCTGACCAGGTCGCGCACCACCACCCCGCGCGCCTTGCCGTCGACGACGACGAGGTCGAGCATCTCGGTGCGCGGGTGCATCTCCACGGTGCCGGCGGCGATCTGCCGCGACAGCGCCTGGTACGCGCCGAGCAGCAGCTGCTGGCCCGTCTGCCCGCGGGCGTAGAACGTGCGCTGCACCTGCACGCCGCCGAACGAGCGCGTGTCGAGCAGTCCGCCGTACTCGCGCGCGAACGGCACACCCTGCGCCACGGCCTGGTCGATGATCTGCTCGGAGATCTGCGCCAACCGGTACACATTGGACTCGCGGGAGCGGAAGTCGCCGCCCTTGACCGTGTCGTAGAACAGCCGGTGCACCGAGTCGCCGTCGTTGCGGTAGTTCTTGGCCGCGTTGATCCCGCCCTGCGCGGCCACCGAATGCGCCCGGCGCGGCGAGTCCTGCACGCAGAACTGCACGACGTGGTAGCCCTGCTCGGCCAGCGTCGCGCCCGCGGAGCCGCCCGCGAGCCCGGTGCCGACGACGATCACCGTGTGCTTGCGCCGGTTGGCCGGATTGACCAGGCCCGCCTCGAACCGGCGCTTGTCCCAGCGCTCCTCGATGGGGCCACCGGGGGCCTTCGTGTCGGCGATGTCCTCGCCGATGGTGTAACGCATGGTCAACTCACCACTCCTGTCATCACGGCCACGGGCACGATGACGAACCCGACCGTGAGCACGACCGCCAACGTCGACCCGATCGTCTTGATCACCCGCTGGCGCGCGGGCCGGTTCACGCCGAGGGTCTGGGCGGCGCTCCAGAAACCGTGGTTGATGTGCAGGCCGAGCATCACCATCGCCACGATGTAGATGACGTTGATCCACCACACCTCGAAGCCGACGACGACGTTGTGGTGCGGTTCGCCGTAGCGGAAGTCCGGGTTCACCGCGCCGACCGTCAGATCGAGGATGTGCCAGACGATGAACAACGCCAGGATGATCCCACCCCAGCGCATGGTCCGGGTCGCGAACGTGGCCTTGACGCGCTGGCCGCGGGTGTAGCGCACCGGCCGGGCCCTGCGGTCGCGCAGGCTCAGCTGGGCGGCCGCGACGATGTGCGCCACCAGTGCGACCAGCAGCACCACCCGCTGGATCCACAGGAACCAGCCGTAGGACAGCATCGGTTCGCCGAGCGTGCGCAGCCACATGCCGTACTCGTTGAACTCCGCGGCCCCGGCGAAGATCTTGAGATTGCCCAGCATGTGTGCCAGCAGGAACAGCACGAAGAGCAGTCCGGAGACGGCCATGACCGTCTTCTTGCCGATCGTCGAGCGCCAGAACGCCACCGGCGCCGACGGCCGCTTGGTCGACCGTGGTTTCGGTGGCCGGGCTGACGGTGGCTTTGTCGACACCGCTGTCTTGGCTTCCACGACATTGACGCTAGAACCGGACATGTTCAGAGGTCAAAGACATAGAAGCTCTACCGGCGATAGGTTCCGTCTATCGTGTGGGTATGCAGTTCCAGCAACTGTCGTACTTCCTGGCCGTCGTGGAGACCCGGCACTTCACGAAGGCGGCGGAGCAGATGCGCGTGGCGCAGCCGTCGCTGTCGCAGCAGGTGCGGGCGCTGGAGCGGGACGTCGGCGCGCCGCTGTTCCACCGCGGCCGGGGCCGGGTGACGCTCACCGAGGCCGGTGAGGCGCTGCTGCCGATCGCTCGTCGCATCCTCGGCGAGGCCGAGGGCGCCTACCGGGCGATCCGCGAACTCGACGGCCTCGAACGCGGCCGGGTGCGCCTGGGTGCGACGCCGAGCCTGTGCACCGGCGTGCTGCCCGCGACGCTGGCCGCATTCCGCCGCAACTACCCCGGCGTCGAGCTGGTGCTGCACGAGAGCGGATCGCGGGACCTGCAGGTCGCCCTGGCCGAGGGCACGCTGGACCTGGCGATGATCATCGACTCGCGGGACCGGCGCCGCGACCCCGGCATCGCCGCGCGCTCGCTGTTCGTCGAGGAGCTGGTGGTCATCTCGGCGAAGGACGCGCCCGCGCCGGTGCCCGCGCGGCGGATCGGCGTGCCCGAACTCGACGGGCTGCCGCTGGTGATGTTCCGCCGCGGCTACGACCTGCGCGACACCACCGTCGCCGCGTGCCGCGCCGCGGGCTTCGAGCCGACGTTCGCCGTCGAGGGCGGCGAGATGGACGCCGTGCTGGAGCTGGTGCGCGCCGGCGTCGGCGTGGCCGTGGTGCCGAGCACGGTGGTCGACGACCGGTTCCGCATCACCCGGTTCACCGCGCCCGGCCTCACCCGCACGGTGCGGTTGGCGCACCGCCGCGACGTCGAACCGTCCAAGGCCGTCCGCGCCCTCGGCGACGCCGTCACCGGCTTCCTCGACGACGCCTCCCGCATCCGCCCCCTCATCACAGTCCCCGGCCGCCCCACCTGAGCGACCGGGCCGGCGGGGTCAGACGGTGGCCTGGTCGCTGTCGCGGTGGGCGCCCCAGCCGTGCCAGCGCTCGACCTCGATCCAGGCGCTGTAGCGCGTGCGGACGCGGTCGGGGTACTGGGCGCCGAGGTAGTGCGTGGCGAGGCGGTCGATGTCGGTGAGCCCGTCGTCCTCGCGGATCTCGGTGACGCGGCCGATCAGCGTGACGTGCGTGTACCAGTTCTCGTCCAGGACGGTCAGGGTGACGCGCGGGTCGCGGCGCAGGTGCTTGAGCCTGGCGCGGCCCTCGTCGAGGTTGACCAGCACGCGGCCGTCGTCCTCCCACAGGTACCAGGTGGCGGCCGAGACGGGCGCGCCGTCCGAGCGGAGCGTGGCCATGACGGCGGGGTTGGGGCGGCGCAGCAGTTCGACGGCCTCGGCGGGCAGCGGTGGCGTGGACACGCGGATGTTCCTCCAGCGTTCGTGCTCTCGGGTGTTCCTCGCGCCGATGGTGCCGCACGTCCGCCGCCCCGGCCCGCCGAGGCGCCCCGCCGGGTGACGTGAGACATGCCCCAGCTCCCAAGGGCCATGTCGCGTTCAACGCAACCATGGGGCCCTTGGGTCAGCCGCGATCGGTGGAGCGGCTGATGTCCCGTACAGGGGGCGAGGCAAGATCATCTGTGCCGGTTCTCGGTTCCCCTGGTGAAAGGCCGTCGATGTCCACGCGTTCCCGTACCCGCTCCCGTTCCCGTGCCCGCGCGCCGAAGACGCTGGGTTCGTTGCTGGTCGCGCTGTTGGTGGCGGGTGGCTACTACCTGCTCGAGCACGGGGATCTCTTCGCGTCGGAGGCGGGCACCGGTACGGGTGAGGCGGATCTGTCGGCGTTGACGGTGGCGCCGGAGGACACGGGGGCGCACTACGACCGGGACGACTGGCCACATTGGACGTCGGTCGGCGACGGCTGCGACGCCCGCGACGCGGCGTTGCAGGACGCGGGCCGGAACGTGCGTGTCGGGGACGGCTGTGCGGTGTCCGGGGAGTGGACGAGTGTCTACGACGGCGAGGTCGTCTCGGATGCGTCCGCATTGGACATCGATCACTGGGTGCCGTTGGCGGAGGTCGCGCGGTCGGGTGCGCGGGACTGGACGCGGGAGCAGCGCGAGGAGTACGCGAACGATCCGGACGTGTTGGTGCCGGTGACGGCGAGTTCGAACCGTTCGAAGGGTGACCAGGACCCGGCGACCTGGCTGCCGGACGAGGACCGTTGTGGCTATGTCGACAAGTGGGTGCAGATCAAGCAGCGCTACGACCTGACGGTCGACCAGGCCGAGGCGGAGGCCATCAGTGGGGTCCTTCGCCACTGCCGCTGACGCGGCGGGCCGTTACGTGGTGAACGCGTCGCGGCCTGCCTGCCCGCGCCACGGTTCGAGTTCGGCCCGTTGCCGCTCCGCGCGGGCGATCAGGTCGTCGAAGTCGATGTCGGGCAGGCGCGAGCCGAGGCCGGCCAGGTCACGCAGCGTCGTCCACAGCTGTTTCTTGCCCCGGATACCCATCACGAGGATCTCCAGTTCGACGAACCGGCTCAGCGGCGAGTACGACCGCAGCCTGCCGTTCGGTTTGAGCCGTCCCACGCGTTCGGCGGCCACGGCGAGGCCGGTCTTCACCGGGTTGATGCGCACGCCCAGCCGCTCCATGATCACCCGGAAGGTGTCGACGTCCTCGGCGATGCCCTGCGCCACCTGCGTGAGGGCCTCGCCGTACTCGGTGTCGTGGTTGCTGTGTGCCGAGCGGCGTGCCAGCTCGCGCCACAGCGTGCCCAGTGCGAGTTGGTCGTTCAGGTAGATCGCCAGCAGACGGTTCACCACTGAGCGCTACCCGCCCTGGCCGGGTCGTACTCATGCCGGTCCGGATTGCGCCCGGATTGCGCGGCCGTCTGCTGCCAGCGGCCGACGCCGGCTCCCAGCGCGTACGACAGGTGCCCGCCGAGCGCGCCGCCCGCGGCGAGTGCCGCCAGGCCCGCACATGCCCAGACGCGGCTCGCCGACCGGTTCCGGCACGTCACGGCGCGCACGTAGAGGCCGGCGGCGACCACGTTGGCTCCGGCGTGGAGGAGGGCGACCCGCCGCTGGGTGGGGTTCAGCCGCGAGAAGTCGGCCAGCCCGGTCACCACCGTGGGTGGGGTGGCGGCGAGTCCGACGAGGATGAGCCGGCGGGCGGCCACGGGCTGATCGAAACCGATGTCGAACACCGCGGAGCAGGTCCACGCCCCGATCGGCACGGCCACCAGCAACGGGTGCACCGGGTGCCCCAACCAGGAACCACGAAGGAACCGGTCGAGACCACCGCGGCCGAGCACGCGCCGCACCGAGCGTTGGACGGTGGCCGCCGGTCCGTCCACGGCACGCAGCGACTCGGTCGATTCCAGGATCCGACGTACGAACATGCCGGTCGGATACCCACCGCACCGCGGGCCGACTCGGATGTCCCCGACCCAGTCGGGAACTGACTGCAAATCAGCCGGCACTCCGGACCGCGAAGGGAAGATTAGTCGCGTTCAACGCAACTATGGGGCCCTCGGGACCCACCAAACGGGACCACCGGGATGGGGGTCCGGGGCACTCCCCGGACGGGGTTTGGGGGCCGTGCCCCCAAAAACGATGACGAAGCTCGAAACAAGCGAAGGCGCCCCAGCGACAAGCAGGGGGCGCCTTCGAGCGAGTGGCGGGTGAGGGATTCGAACCCCCGAAGGCTGTGCCGGCTGATTTACAGTCAGCTCCCTTTGGCCGCTCGGGCAACCCGCCGGGTGCCGGAGCTCGTCCGGCAAGGACACAGCGTACCGCCTGCGCCCGCCCGACCCTCACCCGGGTGGCCTCGTGACTACCCTTGCGGTGCGGGGCGTGTGCGCGGCCCGTCCGTTCGACCCAGAGAAGCAGCTATCAGCGAGGTGCGTGCAGCGTGGCGGATCCGTCGTTCGACGTGGTGAGCAAGGTCGACCGCCAGGAGGTGGACAACGCAGTCAATCAGGCGGCCAAGGAGCTGTCGACCCGGTTCGATTTCCGGGGCACGGGCGCGTCCGTGGCGTGGTCGGGGGACAACGCCATCACCGTGGAGGCGGAGACCGAGGAGCGGGTGAAGGCCGCGGTCGACGTGTTCAAGGAGAAGCTGGTCAAGCGTGGCGTGTCGATGAAGGCGTTCGACGCGGGCGAGCCGGCGGTGAGCGGCAAGGTGTACAAGGTGTCCGGCACGATCGTCGAGGGCATCGAGCAGGACAAGGCGAAGCAGATCTCCAAGTACATCCGCGACGAGGCGCCGAAGGGTGTGCAGGCTCAGATCCAGGGCGACCAGTTGCGGGTGTCGGGCAAGAAGAAGGATCACCTGCAGGATGTGATCTCGCTGCTGAAGGAGAAGGACTTCGGCATCGCGTTGCAGTTCACCAATTACAGGTAACCCACCCGCACATCTTCGTGAACATCGCGTCAACCGTTGACGTGGTATCACCTGATCGTGTTTGAATCCCCCGGTCACCGTCCGAGACCGGGGGTTTTCAGTGCGTAAGTCCGGAATGCGCAGGCTGTTCGCCGGCCTGCCCAGCGTCCTGCTCAGCATCGTGTTGTGCCTGACCGTCGCGCCGGCGGTGGCGCACGGCGCCGATCGGCAGCTGCTCCACGACGCCTACGGCTCGTATCCGCGGGTGATCCGCACCGAGCACGGCGGCGCGGGCCACGACGGCCGCATCCTCGCCTCGCTCACCAGCAACGACGGCTGGGGTTTCTACGCCCCGATCTACGAGAGCACCGACGAGGGCGCCACGTTCGAGCAGGTCGGCGAGGTGCGCGATCCGGAGGGCATCGCCGGCAAGGGCATGTGCTGCGGGACGTTGTACGAGCTGCCGCAGGACGTCGGCTCCTACGACGCCGGCACCCTGCTGTGGGCGGCCAGCTACCGGCAGAAGGCGGGCGCCGACCGCGAGATCGGCATCCGCGTGTGGGCGAGCGAGGACACGGGCCGCAGTTGGGACTTCGTGTCCGAACCGGTGACCTCCAGTGGCAGGCCGGGCGTGTGGGAGCCGGAGTTCAACATCGACTCGACCGGCGCGCTGCAGATGCACTACTCCGACGAACGCGGCGACGAGTTCGACCAGTTCAACGCCCAGATGTCCACCACCGACCTGGTCAACTGGAACGAGCCGAGGACGACGGTCGCGGTGCAGCCGTTCGAAGCCAGGCCGGGCATGCCGATCGTGCGCGAGCTGCCCGACGGCCGGCACTTCTACAGCTACGAGATCTGCAACTTCGGGGAGCGCTTCTGCGATCCGTACTTCAAGATCTCCGACGACGGCGCCGACTTCGGCGACCCCACCCGGCCGGGCACGCAGGTCGGCACCCCCGAGGGCAGGCACTTCGAGCACTCCCCCACGTTCTCGGTCTTCCCGGGCGGCCCGAACGGCACGCGCATCCTGCTCATCGGCCAGATCTACGTGAACGGCGACGGCGAGCCGGGCGAGGGCAACGGGAAGACGATCCTCGCCAACGACAACCTCGGCGAGGGCCCCTGGTACGAGGTGCCCGCGCCGGTCGAGGTGGCCAACCCGGTCGACGACCCGTGCCCCAACTACAGCCCGTCGCTGCTGCCGGTCGACGACGGCGACACGGTGCTGCAGCTCACGGCCGACCGCACCGACGCGGGCTGTCAGGTGTTCTTCGGGACCGGGCCGTCGCGGTAGTCGGTACGCTGACCCGAGCAGGTGACAGGCACCCGGTGACGGGCGAGCGGAAGGGTCGGCGATGAAGGGCATCGTCCTGGCGGGCGGCAGCGGGACGCGGCTGCACCCGATCACGCAGGCGGTGTCGAAACAGCTGCTGCCCGTCTACGACAAGCCGATGATCTACTACCCGGTCTCGGTGCTGATGCTCGCCGGCATCCGCGAGATCCTGATCATCTCCACGCCTGCCGACCTGCCGAACTTCCAGCGGCTGCTCGGCGACGGTCGCCAGCTGGGCCTGGAGCTGTCGTACGCCGAGCAGGCCGCGCCGAACGGTCTCGCGGAGGCGTTCGTCATCGGCGCGGACTTCGTCGGCGACGACGACGTGGCGCTGATCCTCGGCGACAACATCTTCTACGGCCAGGGTTTCTCGCGGACGTTGCAGGCCGAGGTCGCCGACCTCGACGGCTGCGTGCTGTTCGGCTACCCGGTGAAGGATCCGCAGCGCTACGGTGTCGGCGAGATCGCCGCCGACGGCACGTTGCTGTCGATCGAGGAGAAACCGGCCGCGCCGCGGTCGAACAAGGCGATCACCGGGCTCTACCTCTACGACAACCAGGTCGTCGACATCGCGCGCGGCCTGCGCCCGTCGCCCCGGGGCGAGCTGGAGATCACCGACGTCAACATGACGTACCTGCGCGAGGGTCGCGCCCGGCTGGTCGAGCTCTCGCGCGGGTTCGCGTGGCTCGACACCGGCACGCACGACTCGCTGCTCGAGGCTGGCCAGTTCGTGCAGGTGCTCGAGCACCGGACGGGCGTGCGCATCGCGTGTCTCGAGGAGGTCGCGCTGCGCATGGGCTACATCGACGCCGACGAGTGCCACCGCCTCGGCGCGAAGCTCGCCAAGAGCGGCTACGGCGACTACGTCATGGACATCGCGAAAGCCGCAGGCGCCACCGCCTGACACGCGCCGTGTCAGCACCCCACGTCGCCGTGTCAGCATCCTGCGCGGGCGTGTCAGCACTTCGCGTCGCCGTGTCAGCAACTCGCGTCGCCGTGTTGTCACCGGACGACACGCGTCAGAGGCCGCGGCGGGCCATCTCCTCGAGGCGGCGAATGCGGTCCTCCATCGGCGGGTGGCTCGAGAACATGCGGGACATGCGCTCACCGGGGCGGAACGGGTTCGCGATCATCAGGTGCGACTGCGAGGCGACCTTGGGATCCGGCGCCAGCGGGGCCGCGTTCGTGCCCTGTTCGAGTTTGCGCAGCGCCGAGGCCAACGCCAGCGGATCGCCGGTCAACTCGGCGCCCGACTGGTCGGCCTGATACTCCCGCGAGCGGCTCACGCTCATCTTGATGATGCCGGCCGCGACCGGTCCGAGCATCGCCAACAGCAGCATCGCGATCGGGTTGGCCCCGCCCTCACGGTTGCCGCCGAACAAGCTCGCGAACATCGCCATGTTGGCCAGGAAGCTCACGACGCTGGCCAGCGCGCCCGCGACCGACGAGATCAGGATGTCGCGGTTGTAGACGTGCGCGAGCTCGTGGCCGAGCACGGCGCGCAGTTCGCGTTCGTCGAGGATGTCGAGGATGCCCGTGGTGCAGCACACGGCGGCGTTGCGCGGGTTGCGCCCGGTGGCGAACGCGTTGGGTGCGCGCGTCGGGCTGACGTACAGGCGCGGCATCGGCTGTCGCGCCTGCGTGGCCAGCTCCCGCACGATGCGGTACATCGCAGGCTGCTGGGCCTGCGACACCGGCTGGGCGCGCATCGCCCGCAACGCCAGTTTGTCCGATTTGAAGTAGGCGTAGCCGTTCATCGCGAGTGCGATCAGCAGGCCGATGACCAACGCACCCCTGCCGAACAGGCCACTGATCCCGATGATGAGCGCGCTCATCAGCCCCAGCAGCAGCGCCGTCTTGAGACCGTTGTGGTGCTTGTGCACCGGCTCACCCTCCTCCCGCTCGCCGCGGTCACCGAAATCGGTTGCTCCTCGGCCGAACAACGTACGACGCGGGTGCGGAGTTCCTCCGCCCGCAGCCGTGCGAGTCTATTTCGGACGCTGTGACCAGGGCACTTCGGCAGGGCGCGACAGGGTGCGACAGGGTGCGTCCCGCCACACCCCACACCGGTTTCGGACCGGCGTACCGTAGAGTTCGGCAGACCGAAACCTGAGGGGTGACCATGGACATCGCGGGCGACGCGCAGAGCGCCGCACGGCGGCGTCGGCGTGCGCGCCGACGCGATCGCCGCGCGCTCGTGGCGCTCGGTGTGGTGTTCGTCCTGGCGCTGTCCACAGCCGTCGGCTACGCCCTCCAGCCGCCGACGTCCGACAACGCGAAGCTCCGCCTCGTCACCACGACGACGTTCCTCGACGACACGGTGCGCCACGTCGGCGGGGACGACGTGGACACGCTGCGGCTGATGAACCCCGGCGTCGACCCTCATCTCTATCAGGCGCGCGCGGGCGACCTGCGGGAGATGCGCCGTGCCGATTCGGTGATCGCCGTCGGCCTGTACCTCGAGGGCGCGCTCGAGCACACGCTCCAGGACGTCGCGCGCAGCAAGCCCGTCCTGTTCGCCGGTGAGGCCGTGCCGGACGACGAGCTGCTGAGCCCGCCCGCGGGGTCGGCTCCCGAGGAGGAGCACGATCCGCACGTGTGGCACGACCCGCACCGCTGGGCCCACGCGGTCGACGCGGTCGCCGAGCACCTCGCCGAGCTCGACCCGGCCAACGCCGCCGACTACCACCGCCGCGCCGCCGACTACCGCGCCGAGCTCGACCGCACGGCCGCCGACATCCGCGCGGCGATCGAGCGCATCCCCGCCGCCAACCGCACGCTCGTCACCTCGCACGACGCGTTCCGCTACTTCGGCGACGCGTTCGGCGTGGACGTCGTGGCGATCCAGGGCATCTCGACCCAGCAGGAGGCCACGACCGCCGACGTCGACCGGGTCGCCGCGCTGCTCGCCCGCGACGGCGTGCCCGCGGTGTTCCTGGAGACGAGCGTGTCGCCGCAGACCGTCGAATCGATGCTGGCCGCCGCGCGGCAACGCGGCGGCGACATCGACGTCGGCGGCGAGCTGCACTCCGACTCCACCGGCTCCGACGGCAGCTACGTCGGCATGCTGCACGCCAACGCGACCACGCTCGAGGAGGGCCTCGGATGAGCACCGACGCTCCGGCGACCACCACCCCCGCACTGCGGCTGCAGAACCTGGGCGCCTCGTACGGCGGCAGGCCCGTGCTGAGCGGTGTCGACGTCGAGATCCCCGCCGGGGTGCTCAGCGCGATCGTCGGACCGAACGGCGCGGGCAAGTCGACGCTGGTCAAGGCGGCCCTCGGGTTGGTGCCGTCGGTGCGCGGCACGGTGCGGTGGCTGGGCGAGCCGCTGCGGAAGGTGCGCACGCGCGTGGCGTACGTGCCGCAGTCCGACAGCGTCGCGAAGGACTTCCCCATCACCGCGGTGCAGGTCGTCGAGATGGGCCGGTACCCGCATCGCGGCTGGCTGCGTCGGTTCACCGAGGCCGACGACGAGCTCGTCGCGAACGCGATGGCGCAGGTCGGTGTCGCGGAACTGGCCGACCGTCCGCTCGACGAGCTGTCCGGCGGGCAGCGGCAGCGGGTGTTCCTCGCGCGGGCGCTCGCGCAGCGCGCGGACCTGATCGTGCTCGACGAGCCGTTCACCGCCGTCGACGCACGCACCGAGGCAACGCTGCTGCGGATCCTCACCGACCTGTGCCGCGGCGGGGCGTCGGTCATCGCCGTGCACCACGACCTGCGGGACGTGCTCACCCACTTCGACCACGCGGTGCTGATGGCGGGCACGGTCGTGGCCGCGGGCGATCCGCACGACGTCCTGACGACCGAGCACCTCGAACGCGCCTACGGCATGGCGCCGCTGGCGCGGTGAGCGCGCGATGAGTCTCGGAGAGTTCCTCGACGTCCTGCCACTGTCCTATCCGGACGCGGTGGTCGTCGCCGGCACGGCCGTGGTCGGGTTCGTCGCCGGGCTCCTCGGACCGTTGGCCGTGTTGCGGCAGCGCAGCATGTTCGGCGACGCGATGAGCCACGGCACGCTCGCCGGCGTCGCGGTCGCGTTCCTGGTCACCGGGGCCAAGGTGCCCGAACTGCTGCTGCTCGGCGCCGCGATCTCGGCGGCGATCGCGGCGTTCGCCATGATCGCGCTCGAACGCACCGGCCGGATGCGGTCGGACGCGGCGATCGGCATCGTGCTGTCGGTGTCGCTGACGCTCGGCATCGTGCTGTTGACCGGCATCGCCGGCACCGGCGACGCGGGGCAGGCCGGGCTCGACGAGTACCTGCTCGGTCAGACCGCCGGCATGGTCGAACGCGACATCGTGGTGGCGCTGGTGCTCGCGGGCGTGGCGGTCGTGGCCGTCGGACTGGGGTTCCGGCTGTTGCGGTCGGCCACGTTCGACCCCGGGTTCACGGCCGTCGCGGGGGTGCGCACGTGGGTCGTCGACGCCGCGAGCACCGGACTGCTGGCCCTGGCCGTCGTGCTCGGCGTGCGGACGGTCGGGGCGATCCTGATGGTCGCGCTGCTGGTCGCCCCGGTCGTCGCCGCCCGGCAGCTGACGACGACACTCGCGACGCTCATGCCGTTGTCCGGGTTGATCGGCGCGGCGAGCGGCGCGGTCGGCGGCGTCACGGCCGGCCGCGCGGAGTTGCCGGCCGGACCGGTGATCGTGCTGCTCGCGACGGCGCTGGCCGTGCTGTCGGTGGTGCTGGCCCCGCGGCGCGGCGTGCTGGCCCGGATCAGAAGGGGGCGCGTGCGTGTCTCCGGATGACGTGATGATCGTGGTGATCGCCGGGCTGCTGTCGACGTCGTGCGCGGTACTCGGAGGGTTCCTCGTGCTGCGCGGCCAGGCACTGTTGCCCGACGCCGTCAGCCACGCGGTGCTGCCCGGCATCGTGTTGATCTTCCTGCTGACCGGCGACCGCGCATCACTGTGGACGGTCGTCGGCGCGACGGCGTTCGGCGTGCTGTGCGTGCTCGGCACGGACTGGCTCAAACGCACCGGCGTCGTCGAGTCGGACGCCGCGTTGGCGCTCGTGTTCCCGGCGCTGTTCTCGTTGGGGATCCTCGGCATCAGCCGGTTCGCCTCGGGTGCGCACATCGACCTGGACTCGGCGATCTACGGCGATCTGACGTTCGCTCCCCTGCGCACGATGGAACTGTTCGGCGCCGACGTCCCCCGGTCGCTGGTGATCACCGGGCTGGCGACGGTCGCGGTGCTCGCACTGGTGGCGACGCTCTGGCGGCCGTTGCAGGCGGCGGCGTTCGACCCGGCGTTCGCGGAACTGGCCGGGCTGCGCGGCAGGCTGATCGGCCAGGTGCTGCTCGTCGCCGTCGCCGGGGTGGCCGTGGTGGCGTTCGACAGCGTCGGCGCGATCCTGGTGATCACGTTCTTCGTCGTGCCCGCCTCGACCGCGCGGCTGCTGACGACGCGGCTCGGCGCGATGCTCGTCGTCGCCGCGCTGTGCGGCTGGATCGCCTCGGCCGGTGGACACGCGCTCGCCGTCTCGTTCGACACGTCCATCCCCGGCACCATCGGCCTCACCAGCGGCGCCCTGTTCCTGCTGACCCTGCTGCTCGCCCCACGCCGAGGCCTCCTCGCCCGCCGCCGCACCCCCGCATAACCGCCGCCGTGTCAGCACCTGGCGTCGCCGTGTCAGCATCCTGCGTCGCCGTGTCAGCGTTCTGCGTCGCCGTGTCAGCATCCTGCGTCGCCGTGTCAGCGTTCTGCGTCGCCGTGTCAGCGTTCTGCGTCGCCGTGTTGGCAGTTCGCGGCGTCGAGAGTGCGTAGGCGTTCGATGGTCTCCCACAACTCCTGTTCGCGTCGCGGGTCGTAGGACTCGTCCGACGAAGGACCGACCGCGTCCCGGTCCACATAGGACCCGGACGACGCCGCGATGGTGCCAAGGACGACGTCGGACAGGCGGCGGCCCGCCTCGCCGGGACGCGTGCCGAACGGGGTGCGGGTCAGCAGCGGCAGGACACGGCGCATCAGGAACCGGTCGACCGGACCGGCGTGCCGGGCGAGCGCCGTACCCGGGACGAAGCCCGGGTTGTAGGCGATCACGTCGACTCCGGCGGCAGCCGGCGCGCGTACTCGTGGACCAGGTGGATCGCGGCGAGTTTGCTCGTCGAGTACGCCCTGCGCCCCGCGGCCACCGTCTCGGGACGGCGGAAGGCCCGTGGCCGGGCGAGAACGTCGGGGTCCTGCCACACGGGACCGGGCACTATCCCCAGGTTGTGCCGGAGGTCGCCGACATGCGTGTCGCTGACCGTGAGCACGATCCGCCCTCCGTCGGCGACGCGGTCCTCGAGGGTCCGGACCAGGATGTGGTTGGCGAGCACGTTGACCATGAACGTCGACTCGATCCCCTCCGGACCCGCGGTGAGGTCGTCGGTGTACTGCACGCCCGCGTTGCCGACGACGTGCCGCAGCGGCGGCAGCTCGCCGCGATCGAGCCGGCCCGCGATCTCGACCGCCGCCGCACGGACGCTCCGCACCGAGTTCAGGTCCGCCGCGACCTGCAAGACGTTGTTGTCGGATGCCTCCGCCCCGGGCTCCCGCACCAGGACGACGAGGTGCGCGTCCGGCGACCGGTCGAGGAGGTGCTCGGCGGCGACGCGGCCGATCCCCCGGCTCGCTCCGGTCATCACGATCGTGTGCTCCATGACAGGCCCTCCCTGACGTCGGCGGTACACACCCCAACCTCCACGGCCGCGCCGCCGCCGACCAGTGACCCGGAGGTCCCTGGGATTCGCCGTCCCTGGGACTGGCAGTACGCAGGCTCCGGCGGCCGCGGCGCCGCAGAATGGGGGCGTGTCCGACTTCGGCGAGCTCCTGCACCGCTGGCGCGACCGGCTCTCCCCGTCGACGCGGGCTTCCCCGCGACGGGCGGCCGGCGCGCGCCCGGACTGCGCCGCGAGGAACTCGCCCACCTGGCCGGACTGTCGGTCGACTACATCGTGCGGCTCGAGCAGGGCCGGGCGCAGAACCCGTCCGCCCAGGTCGTCAACGCCCTCGCCCGCGCCCTGCAGCTGTCCCGGGACGAACGCGACCAGCTCCATCGCGGCGCCGGGCTGCTGCCGCCGCAGGACGGCACGATCAGCGCCCACGTTCCGGCGAGCATCCAGCGGCTCGCCGTGCGCCTGGGCGACGTCCCGATCGGCGTGTTCACGGCGGACTGGACGTTGGTGTGGTGGAACGACCTGTGGTGCGCGCTGCACGGCGACCCGTCCGCGGTGCAGGTCGAGGCGCGCAACCTGGCTCGCGTCCTGTTCGGACCCGACCCTCCGCCCGTGGAGAGCGAACGTGGGCCCGAGGCATTCGAGGCGTCGATCGTCGCCGACCTCAAGGACGCCATGTCCCGCTACCCCGCCGACGTCCGGCTCGCCCGCCTCGTCCGGGACCTCCGCGCCGAATCGGACGCCTTCGCCCGCCACTGGGACACCGCGTCGGCCGCCCGGCACGCGAGCGAACGGAAGACGATCCACCACCCCGAGGTCGGCGAGATCCGCCTCGACTGCGACGTCCTCCTGGCCCCGGGCGCCGACCTCCGGATGGTCACCTACACCGCGGCCGTCGGCACGCCCGACGCCGGCAAGCTCGACCTCCTCCGCGTCACCGCCGGCCGCGCCACCGACGCCGCCGAGACCGCCGCGAGCCCCGACGCGCCGACGTAGCGGCGTCCACGAACTGCCAACACGGCGACGCGGATTGCTGACACGGCGACGTGGGGTGCTGACACGGCGACGTGGGGTGCTGACACGGCGAGGTGGTTACTTGCGGATTTCCAGGGTGCAGCACTTGGGGCCGCCGCCGGCCTTGCGGAGTTCGGAGATGTCGACGTAGCGGACCTCGTAGCCGCGGGCGCTGAGCTGGTCGGCGAGACCGGTCGTCTCGGTCTCGACCGGCAGGATCACGTGCCGGCCGTCGGAGATGCCGTTGAGTCCGAAGCATGCGGCGTCGGCGGCCGTGGCGATCACCGCGTCGGGGAACAGCCGGCGCAGCACCCGCTGCGACCCCGGCGAGAACGCCTCCGGGTAGTAGGCGACCTGCGCGCGCACCCCGTCGGCCTCCGACTGCAGCACGAACAGTGCCGTGTCGAGGTGGTAGTAGCGCTCGTCGACCAGGTTCAGTGACACGACCGGGACACCCAACGTCTCCTGCGCCTCGGCGTGCGCGCCCGGGTCGGTGCGGAATCCGGTGCCGGCGAGCAGCAACCCGCCGGTCCAGGCGAAGTCGCCCTCGGCCTCGTTGATCAGCCGCGGCATCGTCACGTCGCGGAAACCGTGCTCGACGAACCAACGGCGGAAGTGCTCGGCCTCGGCGGCGCGCTCGGGCGCGCGGAACCGCGAGCCGAGCACGCGGCCGTCGACGACCGTTCCGGAGTTGGCGGCGAACACCATGTCGGGCAGGCCCGGCTGCGGCGGCACCTCGTCGACGGTGTGGCCGAGTTCGCGGTACAGATCGCGCAGTGTCGTCCACTGCCGCACGGCACGATCGACGTCGACGGGACGGCTCGGATCCATCCACGGGTTGATCGAGTACTCCACGGCGAAGTGCCGCGGCGGGCACATCAGGTAGTGACGAGGCGTGGGGATGCGCACGGGCAGCGCGGGAGCGTCCGACATGCTTCGAATGTAGAACCACCCGGATGCGCAAACAATCGACCATGGTTGCGCATGAGTATGCTAATCATTGCGTGTGAACACTCTGGACCAGCGAATCGTTTCCTGCCTCGTGGCGAACGCCCGCGCGAGCTTCGCCGAGATCGGCAAGGTCGTCGGCCTGTCGGCACCCGCGGTCAAACGCCGGGTCGACCGGCTGCTCGACGAGGGCGTGCTGCGCGGCTTCACGGCGGTCGTCGACCCGGAGGCCCTCGGCTGGGGCACCGAGGCGTTCGTCGAGGTCCACTGTCAGGGCAATGTCGCACCCGCCCGCATCCGTTCGCATCTCGAGCCGCTGCCCGAGGTGGTCGCGGCCTACACTGTCTCCGGTGCGGCCGACGCGATCGTGCACCTGCGCGCCGCCGACATCCACCACCTCGAGTCGGCGCTCGAACGACTCCGCGGTCTGGAGATCATCGACCGCACGGTCTCGACGGTGGTCCTGTCCACGCTGCTGGAACGCTCGCCCGACCCGGGGCAGTGACCCGACGAACGAGGGGTCCTCGACCGGGCCGAGACGGCCCGGTTTCCCAGCGCGTGGGAGGCCCGCTGCACCCCCGCCGCAAGTGAGGTAAGCCAAATCACACCCCAGCACTCGCCCTGAAAACAACCAGTAACCTCGAGGTATTGCGCGCTGGGGCGCGCCAGATCGTGAGAGAAGGATTTCCTGGCCCATGAGCACGAGTGCGAACGGCAGCGCCACCGAGGACTCGGGCGCGCTGTCGGCGACCCGTCAGACGGAGGTCAACCAGCTCGACCGCGTCGTCATCCGCTTCGCCGGCGACTCCGGCGACGGCATGCAGCTGACGGGTGACCGGTTCACCTCCGAAGCCGCTGCCTTCGGGAACGACCTGGCCACCCTGCCGAACTTCCCCGCCGAGATCCGCGCACCCCAGGGCACCATCCCCGGTGTCTCCAGCTTCCAGGTGCACTTCGCCGACTACGACATCCTCACGCCCGGCGACCGCCCCGACGTGCTCGTGGTGATGAACCCGGCGGCGTTGAAGGCCAACCTCGGCGACGTGCCCCGCGGCGGCACGATCATCGTCAACACCGACGAGTTCGGTAAGCGGAACCTGACGAAGGTCGGCTACGAGTCGAACCCGCTCGAGGACGACACGCTGACGGGCTTCGAGGTCCACGAGGTCGCCATGACGACCCTGACGCAGGGCGCGCTCGAGAGCACCGGCCTCGGCAAGAAGGACGCCGAACGCTGCAAGAACATGTTCGCGCTCGGTCTGCTGTCGTGGATGTACCACCGGCCGACCGAGGGCACCGAGCAGTTCCTGCGCGAGAAGTTCGCGAAGAAGCCGGAGATCGCCGACGCGAACATCCTGGCCTTCCGCGCCGGCTGGTACTACGGCGAGACGACCGAGGCGTTCGGCACGACCTTCGAGGTCGCGCCCGCGAAGCTGCCGGCGGGCACGTACCGCCAGATCACCGGCAACACGGCGTTGGCCTACGGCATCGTGGCGGCCGGTCAGCAGGCGAAGCTGCCGGTGCTGCTGGGCACCTACCCGATCACGCCGGCCTCGGACGTGCTGCACGAGCTGTCGAAGTACAAGAACTTCGGCATCACCTCGTTCCAGGCCGAGGACGAGATCGCCGGTGTCGGCGCCGCGCTCGGCGCGAGCTACGGCGGCGCGCTCGGCGTCACCTCGACGTCCGGGCCGGGTATCGCGCTCAAGGCCGAGACGATCGGCCTCGGCGTGATGACCGAGCTGCCGCTCGTGGTGATCGACGTGCAGCGCGGCGGCCCGTCGACCGGTCTGCCGACGAAGACCGAGCAGGCCGACCTGTTGCAGGCCTACTTCGGACGCAACAGCGAGTCGCCGGTGCCGATCGTCGCGCCGGCCACGCCCGCGGACTGCTTCGACATCGCGCTCGAGGCCACGCGGATCGCGCTGACGTACCGCACGCCGGTGCTGCTGCTGTCCGACGGCGCCATCGCCAACGGTTCCGAGCCGTGGCTCATCCCCGACGTGTCGACGTTGCCGGACCTGTCGGTCGAGTTCGCGTCCGAACCGAACGCGCCCGACGGTTCCGGTGAGCACTGGCCGTACATGCGCGACCCGGAGACCCTCGCCCGCGAGTGGGCCGTCCCGGGCACGCCCGGTCTGCAGCACCGCATCGGTGGTCTGGAGAAGGCCGACGGCAAGGGCAGCATCTCGTACGACCCCGACAACCACGACCACATGGTGCGCCTGCGCCAGGCGAAGATCGACGGCATCGACGTCCCGGACGTCGAGGTCGACGACCCCAGCGGCGGCAAGGCGCGCGTGCTGGTGCTCGGGTGGGGATCGACGTACGGCCCGAACGGCGCCGCGGCCCGCCGGGTGCGCAAGAAGGGCCTGCCGATCGCGCAGGCACACCTGCGGCACCTGAACCCGCTGCCCGCCAACCTCGGCGAGGTGCTCGCGTCCTACGACCGCGTGATCGTGCCGGAGATGAACCTCGGCCAGCTCGCGATGTTGTTGCGCGCCAAGTACCTCGTCGACGTCCAGTCCTACACGAAGGTCGCGGGACTGCCCTTCAAGGCCGAGGAGCTCGAGGGCGTCTTCACCGACACCATCAGGGAGGTCACGGCAGAATGACCGACGACGCACTCTTTACCGCGGAGGCGGCGAAATGACCGCTACCGATTTGGGTTTGCCCAGCCTCGGCGGGCTCGATCTGGTCCCGTCGACCGACGAACCGCAGAAGGCCAAGGACTACAAGTCCGACCAGGAAGTGCGCTGGTGCCCCGGCTGCGGCGACTACATCGTGCTCAACACGATCCAGTCGTTCCTGCCGACGTTGGGTCTCAAGCGCGAGAACATCGTGTTCATCTCGGGGATCGGCTGCTCGTCGCGGTTCCCGTACTACATGAACACCTACGGCATGCACTCGATCCACGGCCGTGCGCCGTCGATCGCGACCGGTCTGGCCACGACGCGGCCGGACCTGTCGGTGTGGGTCGTCACCGGCGACGGTGACGCGCTGTCCATCGGCGGCAACCACCTGATCCACGCGCTGCGCCGCAACGTCAACCTGAAGATCCTGCTGTTCAACAACCGGATCTACGGTCTGACGAAGGGCCAGTACTCGCCGACGTCCGACCAGGGCATGGTCACCAAGTCGACGCCGATGGGTTCGGTGGACACGCCGTTCAACCCGGTGTCGCTGGCCCTGGGCGCGGAGGCGACGTTCGTGGGCCGCGCGTGGACTCGGACAAGAAGGGCCTCACCGAGGTGCTCACGGCGGCGGCCCAGCACCGGGGCAGCGCGGTCGTGGAGATCTACCAGACTGCCCGATCTTCAACGACGGCGCGTTCGAGGTGCTGAAGGACTCCGACGAGGCGGCGCAGCGGATCATCCCGTTGACGCCGGGTGAGCCGATCACGTTCGGCCCGGAGGGCGAGCTCGGTGTGACCTCCAGCGGCTACGGCGGTTTCGATGTCGGCAAGGTCGCCGACATCGGCGCGGACAACCTCGTCGTGCACGACCCGTCGATCGAGGACACGGCGTACGCGTTCGCGCTGTCGCGCATCGGCGACCAGAACCTCAACATGACGCCGACCGGCATCTTCCGTCAGGTCAACCGGCCGACCTACGACGACCAGGCACGCGCCCAGGTCGAGCAGGCCCAGCAGGCCAAGCCCGCCGACCTCCAGGCCCTCCTCACCGGCAAGGACACCTGGACAGTCGAGTAACCCCGGGTTTCACACGCAGTCGAGGGCCCCACGGCGACGACCGTGGGGCCCTCGACTGCGTTGGGGGTAACACGGACGTCGAGCGCGCCGCCGCGCGTAGAGCCGGTTTCGGCGAAGGGCGGACCGGGAAGGACTCGGGCCGCACACTGACTCGTCGAAGGGGCGCCGATGGCACGAACCCGAGTGGTGATCGTCGGTGGTGGATTCGCGGGCTATCACGCTGCGCAGCACCTGACGAAGAATGTGGATCACGACGAGGTCGAGATCGTTCTCGTCAACCCCACCGACTACTTCTTGTACGTTCCACTCCTGCCGGAGGTCGGATCGGGGATCCTCGATCCGCGCTCGATCACGAACTCGCTGCCCGGAACGCTGCCGAACGTGCGGCTGGTCCTCGGTAACGTCACCGCGATCGACCCGGATCGGCAGGAACTGTCCTACGAGGACCCCGAGGGCAACACGGACTCGTTGTCCTTCGACCGGCTGGTGCTGGCCGCCGGCAGTGTCAACAAGCTGCTGCCCATCCCGGGAGTGGCCACGCACGGGCACGGCTTCCGCGGCATCCCCGAGGCGCTGTACTTCCGGGACCACGTGACGCGACAGATCGAACTGGCGGCCATGACCGACGACCCGAAGGAGCGCGACGCTCGCTGCACCTTCGTCGTGGTCGGCGCCGGCTACACCGGAACCGAGGTCGCCGCGCAGGGCCCGTCGTTCACCGAGACGTTGGCCGCGCGGCACCCGGAACTGCGCGATCAGCCGATGCGCTGGAAGCTGCTGGACCTCGCACCGCGCGTGCTGCCCGAGCTCGACCGGCGGCTGTCCCGCACGGCGGACGAGGTCCTCCGGGAGCGTGGAGTCGAGATCCTGACGGAAACGTCGATCACCGAGAGCACCGGCGATGGCGTCACGCTCAGCAACGATCAGTTCGTCCGGACACGGTCGCTGGTCTGGTGCGTCGGAGTCCGTCCCGATCCGCTCGTGGAATCGCTCGGCCTGGAAACCCAGCAGGGCAGGCTCGTGGTCGACAAGCACCTGTCGGTGCCCTCCTACCCTCACGTGTTCGCGTGCGGCGACGCCGCCGCGGTCACCGATCCGCACCACCCGGAACAGCTCACCCCGATGACCGCGCAGCACGCGGTCCGGCAGGGAAAGCTCGCCGCCCGCAACGTCCTCGCCTCGCTGGGACACGGAACGTCCGCCGCCTACCGGCACCGCGACCTCGGTTTCGTCGTGGACCTCGGTGCCCGCAAGGCCGCCGCGAACCCGTTGCACATCCCGCTCTCCGGGCTGCCTGCCAAGACGGTCACGCGCGGGTATCACCTGGCGGCCATGCCGGCCAATCGGCTGCGGGTCGCCGTCGACTGGGCTCTGGACGCGGTCGCGACCCGGCCTCGCGTGCAACTCGGGTTGGTCCGATCCGGAGCCGTGCCGCTGGACACCGCCTCCCCCGAACTGCCGGATCTACCTTCGGCCGGGGAGCCTGTGGGCGAGCCGAACACCGACCGTTGACCACGGGCGGCGACGAGCCCGGCCCGCGAGCTACCCGTGGCCGTCGTCAGGTGAGGGGCCGGAAACCTACTCGTTCGGCGTCGGCGGGGCTGCGGAACCAGACCTCGGCGACCATGCGCGGGTACTGCGGGGACGCGTCGGTGACGTAGCGCAGCGCCGTGACACTCGCCTTCACCGTGAAGTCCGGCGACGGGCTCTCCCCACCCGGCAGCGGCATCGCCGAGCCGGGGCCGAACGGACCTGCGTGCAGGTTCTCCGGCTCACCGCCCTGCTCGTCGGGCGCGGCGGCTGCGTCCCGACCGTGTTCCTGATCGGCCGCCTGCGTGCCGTGCCGACCGTTGGTCGGCACCTGGCCCGTGGGCGTGACGAACCGCGTCATCTCCGGCCGCTCATCCTGCACGTCACCGGTCGCCTGGCCCGCTGCCGGCACCTGACCCGTCTGGCCGGTCTGGTCGTCGAAGACCGGTTCGGCCGCGGGGGCACCGCCGCCCTGCCCGGCACTCGACGGTTCGAACAGCGAACCGCTCTGCACGTCGGCGTCGGGCTCGCGGCGGGCGATGGCCCGCATCGACGGCTGGATCGGCTTGGGCGTGTCGAAACCGCCCGGCGGGCGCTGTCGCGGCGTCCGCTTCGGCAGGATGTTCGTCGACTCGTTCGGATCCTCGTCGGACCCCTCGGCCGGACCGCCGCCGAACGCGTACGCCGGCGGATCGGCGGGCACATCACCCGACACGTCACCGGCGACACCGCCGGGAACGCCGCCGGGCACGTCCGCACCGCCGAGGTCGCCCGTGGCGCCCTCGACGTCCGGGTCGGCGGCCTCGGCGCCGGCGGCCGGGCCGCCGCTGTCGGCGGCGAACGTGTCGACCGCGCCGGGCTCGAACAGACTGCCGGGCCGCTTCTGCGGAGGACCGTCGCGGCGCACCTCGGACTCGAAGGTCCCGGGGTCCTCGAAAGCGTCGGAGGACTCGGGAGCCTCGGAACCCGCCGGGCCCTCGAATCCCTCGAACGCAGCGACATCGGCCTCGGGCTCGACGGACGGGTCGATACCGGACCGGTCACCGCCGACCGGGAACTCCTTGGTCGCCTCGAACGACGTCACCGGCGTGAACGGCGGTCCCATGGTCAGTCCCGAACCGATCGGTCGGTCGGAGGACTGCTCGGGGGCCTGGCCGTGGTCGCCGGACTCCGCCGTCGCGGCGGGCTCGGCCGGTTCGGCGGGCGGTTCGTAGTCGGACACCGCCGCCAGGTGCGGCTGGGCGTCCGATCCGATCAGCTGGGTCGTCTCCGTGGCGTCCGGTTCGGGCGCGGAGTCCGGGGCCGGGTCGGAGTCAGCGGTGGGGCCGGGGACCGGGGCGACGAAGCGGGTCGCGTCCTCGCTGCCGGGCTCGTCGAACCCGTCGTCCTCGGACCGGTCCTCGTACGGGAGGTCCTCGCGGTCGTCGAACACGCCCCGGCTGTCGAAGGCGCGCTCCTCGAAGGCACCTCGCTCCTCGACAGCGCCCCGCTCGTCGACAGCGCCGCGTTCCTCGAACGCCCCGCGCTCGTCGGCGGACTCGTCGTCGTACCGCTCGCCGGGCACCTCGAGGTCCTCGGGTCGATCGGCGAGGTCGAAGTCGTCGCGGCCGTCGGCGCCCAGGTAGGAGGTGTCGCCGCCGCCGACGCCGGCGAGGCTGTTGCGCTCCGGCCAGTCCGTCTCGGGTTCCGGCCGACGCTCGGCGTCGTAACCGCCGTCGAAGGCGTCGTAGCCGTCGAAGCCCTGGCCGTCGAAGCCGCCGACGGCCACGTCACCGGTGGCGAGCGCCTCGTCGGCGTCGCTGAAGGGGTCGTTCCGGCCCGGTCTCGCCGCGGGGGCCCCGAGCGCGGGCTCGGAGATGCGACGGAGATCGGCCTCCCTGGCCGCGAGTCTCGTCTCGAGGGCTCTGACCTGCTTCTTCGCCGGACGGACCAGAAAGACCCAGGCCAGGAAGGCGCCCAGCACGAATGCGATCGCGCTGAACACCCAGACCTGCCCGAAAATGGACATTGGTGCGGCGTCCTCCCTCAGTGGGTTCGTGCGACGAGGTAATCGGCGACCGATTCGCAGGCATCCCGCGCCGGAGACGGCGGCAGCGCCGCCAGCTCCGTCCTCGCGCGCTGAGCGTAGCCTGAAAGAGTGGCCCGTGCGCGTGCCAGTCCCCGCGACGAACGCAACAGTTCGAGCGCCTCCGACACCTCCGCGTCACCCGAGATCGGGCCGCTGAGCAGCTCCGACAGTCTCGGGTCGGGCTTGTCCTCCGACAATTCGTACAGCATCGGCAACGTCTTCACGCCCTCGCGCAGATCCGTGCCCTGCGATTTACCCAGTTCGGCGGACGGGGAATCGATGTCGATGATGTCGTCGGAGATCTGGAATGCGGTGCCGATGATGTCGCCGAATCGGCGAAGCGCCTCGATGTACTCGTCGGGGGCGCCGGAAAGCATCCCGCCGAAACGGCCGGAGGTGGCGATCAGCGACCCGGTTTTCTGGCCGATGACGGTCAGGTAGTGCTCGATGGGGTCCTCGCCCTCGGCGGGCCCGACGGTCTCGCGCATCTGACCGGTGACCAGCTCGCCGAACGTCTCGGCGATGATCCGCGCGGCGTCCGTGCCCAGGTCGGCGACCAGCCGCGAGGCGTGGGCGAACAGGAAGTCGCCGGTGAGGATGGCGACCGTGTTGTCCCAGCGCGCGTTGACGCTCTCCGCGCCGCGGCGCATCGTCGCCTCGTCCATGACGTCGTCGTGGTACAGCGTCGCCAGGTGCACGAGCTCGACGGCGGCGGCCGCGGTGACCACCGCGTCGCGTCCCCCTGTGCCGAACTGGCCCGCCAACAGCGTGAACAGGGGACGAAAACGTTTGCCCCCGGCCTCGACCAGGTGCCGGGCCGCCTCGTGGACCTCGGCGACGTCGCTGCGTACGACCTCGTGCAGCACGTTCTCCACGGCGCCCAGCCCGCCGGCGAGGTCGGTCAGCAGCGCCTCGTCGGCGATCTGCAGCCCGACCGAGGCCCGCAGATCCTCAAGCGCGCCGCTCTCCGTGGCGCCGTCACGCACTGACACTGCTCGCTCCCGCCCCTTCGGCACTCGGCCCTTCCGGGCCGTCCGGTCCTCCAGCTCCGGCCCGCGCTGGCTCACCACCGAACAGGCACCGGCCGGAGAATCGGCCCCAGCCTACTGGCAAGTCGTTCCGGTGCGATCACGCATCAGCCCTGCTCAGACGTGACCCGCGACACCGCGCCGGCACCTGCCGGTAACCCGTGGCACACCCTCGGGCGCGCCGCGGGTTCAGCTGCCGAGGGCGAAACCTCCCGCTCCCGCCCAGTCCAGGGCGAACGTGGGCAGCACGCCCAGCAGCAGCGTCACCACGACGCCGAGCGCGATCGACGCCGTCGTGAACGCCCCGGGCACGCTCACCGTCGGCCCGTCGGAGGCCGGTTCGGAGAAGTACATGAGCACCACGACCCGCAGGTAGAAGAACGCCGCGACCGCGCTGAACAGCAACGCGATCACCACCAGCGGGGCCATCCCGTCGGACAGCGCCGCGGAGAACACGACGAACTTGCCGACGAACCCGCTGGTCAGCGGGATACCGGCGAGGGCGAGCAGCAGGAACGTGAACACGCCCGCCAGCAGCGGCGAGCGTTTCGCCAGCCCCGCCCATGCCGACAGGTGCGTCGCCTCACCGGACGAGTCGCGCACCAGCGAGATCACGCCGAACGCGGCGAGCGTGGTGAAGCCGTAGGCGAGCAGGTAGAACAGCGTGCCCGACAGACCCTCGTCGGTGAGCGCCATGGTGCCGATGAGCAGGAACCCGGCGTGCGCGATGGACGAGTAGGCGATCATCCGCTTGAGATCGGTCTGCGTGAGGCCGAGCACCGCGCCGATCGCCATCGAGATGATCGCGACCGCCCACAGCACGCCGCGCCATTCCCAGCTGGTGGCCTCGAACGCCACGGTCAGCACCCGCAGGATGCCGCCGAACGCCGCGACCTTCGTCAGCGCCGCCATGAACGCGGTCACCGGGGTCGGGGCGCCCTGGTAGACGTCCGGGGTCCACGTGTGGAACGGGCCGACCGAGCCCTTGAACAGCAGGCCGACCAGCAGCAGGCCCAGACCGGCGAACAGCAGCGTGTCGGAGCGGTCGGTGCCCGCGGAGGCGTTGGCGATGTCGGCGAGGTTGACCGAACCGGCGTAGCCGTACAGCATCGCCAGGCCGTACAGGAAGAACGCGCTGGCGAACGCGCCGAGCAGGAAGTACTTCACGGCCGCTTCCTGCGACAGCAGCCTGCGCCTGCGCGCGAGGCCGCACATCAGGTACAGCGGCAGGCTCAGCACCTCGAGGGCGATGAACATCGTCAGCAGGTCGTTGGCCGCGGTGAACGCCATCATGCCGCCGAGCGCGAACAGGGCGAGCGGGAACACCTCGGTCTGCATGCCGGTGGACTGCACCTGGGCGCGGTCCTGCACCGTGCCGGGCGCGATGCCGGCCTGGGCGACGAACGCGCCGCCGGGTTCGACGCTCCGGTCGGCGATCATCAGCACCGCCGCCACGCTGAGGGCCAGCAGCGTGCCCCACAGGAACAGGGCGGGCGCGTCGATGGCGAGCGTGCCCGCCAACGTGGTGATGCCGTGTTCGGGCCGGTTCGACACGTACGCCCCGAGCGCGATGCCCGCGGCGCCGATCGACCCGAGCGTGAGAACGACCTGTCCGGACCAGCGCTGGTGCTTGGGCACGAACGCCTCGATCAGCACTCCGACGCACGCGGCGCCGAGCACGATCACCATCGGCATGATCGCGCCCCAGTCGATTCCGGGCGCGTCGATGGTCTCCACTTGCGCGAGATACGGGTTCACGATGGCCGGTTACCTTTCCTGCACCGCGGTGATGGTCTGCTCGACCGACGGGTTGACGGTGTCCAGCACGGGCTTGGGGTAGAAGCCGAGACCGATGATCAACACCACGAGCGGCGCGAGTGCCGCGATCTCCTTGCCGCCCAGGTCGCGGATGGTCTTGCGGGCGCCCTTCTCCGGCGTCTGCACCGCACCCGGCCCCGGTGAGGCGCCCACGAGGGCGTCGCCGCGGACGGGTCCGGTCATGATCCGCTGGTACAACCACAGCACGTAGGCCGCGGCCAGGACCATGCCGACGGTGGCGATGATCGCGAACACCGGCCGGGCCTCGAAGGCGCCCAGCAGCACCAGGAACTCGCTGATGAACGAGTTGGTGCCCGGTAGCGACAACGCGGACATGCCCGCGATCAACAGCATCGCCGCCAGCACCGGCGTCAGTTTCGCCATGCCGCCGTAGGCGGAGATGCGGGTGTCGCCGCCGCGCCGGGCGATGATGCCGAGCACGAGGATCAACATGCCGGTGGCGAGGCTGTGGTTGAGCATGTACGTCGCCGAACCGACCACGGCCTGCTGCGTGAAGGCGAAGATGCCGAGCGCGATGAAGCCGAAGTGGGCGATCGACACGTACGCCACGAACCGGCGCATGTCGGTCTGTCCCGCGGCGAGCATCGACCCGTAGATCACGCCGATCACGGCGAGCACGAGGACCACCGGGGCGAGCACGGCGCTGGCGTCCGGGGTCATCGGCAGGCTGTAGCGCAGGAAGCCGAACGTGCCGACCTTGTCGAGCACGCCGACCAGCAGCACCGTCACGCCGACCGGGGCCTGGCTGGCCGCGTCGGGCAGCCAGGTGTGGAACGGCACGAGCGGCGCCTTGATCGCGAACGCCAGGAAGAAGCCGAGGAAGATCCAGATCTGCGTCTCCAGCGGCGCCTCGCTGACGACGGCCACGAGCGTGGCCCAGTCGAACGTGCCCTGGCCGAGCTCGTCGGAGGCCAGCGAGTAGGCCCCGATCGCCGAGGCCAGCATGATCAGGCCGCCGAGGAACGAGTAGAGGAAGAACTTCACCGCCGCGTACTGCCGCTTCGGCCCGCCGTAGCCGCCGATGAGGAAGTACATGGGGATGAGCATGATCTCGAACAGGACGTAGAACAGGAACACGTCCGTCGCGGCGAACACGGCGATCGTCAGCGACTGCTGCACGAGCACCAGCGACAGCAACCCGCCGACGTCCTTGCCCTCGGGCAGTTTGTCCGTCGAGTTCAGCAGGGCGATCACGATCGGCACGAGCAGCGCGATGACCGCGATCATCAGCAGGGCGATGCCGTCGATGCCGAAGGAGACGTGCACCCCGAACGCGGGTATCCACTCCATCGACGACACCTGCTGGAGCCGGTCGCCGCCCGGGTCGTAGCTGAGCCAGAGCGGAACGATCAGCGCCAGCTCCACAATGGACACCGTGAACGCGGTGATCGTGGCGAGTCGGTCGTCCTTGCGCAGGAGGGCGACGGCCACCGCACCGAGCAGTGGCAGCAGGATCAGTACGAGCAGCCAGGTCATCCGAACCTCACCAACAGAAGTGCGCCGACGATCAGGACCGTTCCGCCGAGCATCGACAGCGCGTACGAGCGGACGAAACCGGTCTGCATCCGGCGCAGTCGCCCGGAGCCGCCGCCGAACGCGGCGGCGAGTCCGTTGACGGCGCCGTCGACGCCCCGGTTGTCGAGGAACACCGCGAACCGTGTGAGCCACAGGCTCGGCGTGGCGACGAGCGCCTCGTTGAGCGTGTTGCCGTACAGGTCCTTACGCGCGGCGCGCACCGGCCAGGCCACGCCCTCGGGCCGTTCGACGGCCAGTCGCGGCGAGTCCTCCGCGGACCTGCGGCCGAACAGCGCCCACGCGCCGAGCACGCCGAGACCCGACATCAGCACCGTCAACCACGGGATGATCGCGTGCGGCAGCACACCGTCGTGGCTCTCGGCGAGCGCGCCGACCGACGGGGCGAGGAACTCGGCGAGCGTGCCCCCGCCGATGAGCCACGCACCGGCGCCGACCGAACCGAACGCCAGCACGATCATCGGTGCCGTCATCGTCGGCGGCGATTCGTGTGGGTGGTACTCGCGGCCGTCGGAGGACTTCTGCCCCTCCCAGCGCGGCTTGCCGAAGAACGTCAGCAGCATCAGGCGGGTCATGTAGAAGCCCGTGATGCCCGCGGCCAGCAGTGCCGTACCGCCGAACACCCAGCCGCGCCAGCCTTCCTGGCCGAACGCCGCCTCGATGATGGCGTCCTTGGTGAAGAAGCCCGACAGGAACGGGAATCCGATGATCGCCAGGTAGCCGAGGCCGAACGTGACGGCGGTGATCGGCATCTTCCGTGCCAGGCCGCCGAACTTGCGCATGTCGACCTCGTCGTTCATGGCGTGCATGACCGACCCGGCGCCGAGGAACAGCCCGGCCTTGAAGAAGCCGTGCGTCAGCAGGTGCGCGATGGCCAGTGCATAGCCGAACGGGCCGAGCCCGACGGCCAGCATCATGTACCCGATCTGGCTCACCGTGGAGTAGGCCAGCACCTTCTTGATGTCGTCGTAGGCGCAGCCGATGATCGAGCCGAGCAGCAGCGTGAACGCACCCACGATGGCGACGACGAGCCTGCCGTCCTCGGTGAGGTTGTAGATCGGCGCGCCACGGGCGATCAGGTACACGCCTGCGGTGACCATCGTCGCCGCGTGGATCAGCGCCGACACCGGGGTCGGGCCCTCCATCGCGTCCGGCAACCATGCCTGCAGCGGGAACTGGCCCGACTTACCGCACGCACCGAGCAGGAGCAGCAGCGCGATCGCCGTGACCACACCCGGCGAGACGTCGCCGATGCCGGCGAACACCTCGGCGTAGTTGGTGCTGCCGATGTGGGAGAACATCAGGAAGATCGCGATCGCGAGACCGACGTCGCCGACGCGGTTCATCAGGAACGCCTTCTTCGCCGCGGTCGCCGCCGCCGGGCGGCCGGTGTACCAGCCGATCAGCAGGTACGACGCGACACCGACGCCCTCCCAGCCGAGGTACAGCATGACGAAGCTGTTGCCCAGCACGAGAACGAGCATCGACGCGACGAACAGGTTCAGGTACGCGAAGAAGCGCCGCCGGTCGCGGTCGTCGGACATGTAGCCGATCGAGTAGACGTGGATCAGCAGACCCACACCCGTGATCAGCAGGACGAACGTCATCGACAGCGGGTCGATGCGCAGTCCGAAGTCCACCTGCAACGCCTCGACCGGGATCCACGACCACAGGGTCGTGTCGGCCGCCTGCGTGAGCGACTCGGAGAAGAACAGCGCGAGACCGTACACAAAGGACGCCGCGACGGTCGCGCAGCCGAGCAGGTGCCCCCACGCGTCGGTGCGCCTACCGCCGACCAGCAGTACGAGCGCACCGAGCGCCGGGAACGCGACCAGCAGCCACGATGATGCGATCACAACTTGCCCCTAGCCCTGTCAGTATTTCAGCAGGTTCGTGTCGTCGATGGACGCCGATCGGCGGGTGCGGAAGATCGCCATGATGATGGCGAGTCCGACCACGACCTCCGCCGCGGCGACGACCATCACGAAGAAGGCCATCACCTGTCCGTCGATGTCGCCGTTGATCCGCGCGAACGTCACGAGCGAGAGGTTCACGGCGTTGAGCATCAGCTCGATGCACATGAACACGACGATCGCGTTGCGCCGCACCAGCACGCCGACCGCGCCGATCGTGAACAGCAGCGCCGACAGCAGCAGGTAGTACGTCGGGGTCATGCCTTGCCCTCCCCGCCGCGCTCGGAGCCGTCGGCGTCCGTGGCGGTGTCGGTACCGGCGTCCGCGTCGGCAGCCTCACCGGAGTCCGGGTCGGCCGAGTCGCTGCCGGCGGTGTCCGCGTCGATGGCCGCGCGGTGCTCGACCGCGGCGAGGTGCTCCCGGTGGGCCTGCAGCTGCGCGGTCGGGGTCGACTCGATGAGGTCCGAGAGCGACTCCGGCGCGATCGACCCGTCCGGCAACAACGCGGGTGTGGCGACCGAGTTCGACGTCGCGAACACACCGGGCCCCGGCTTCGGCGAGGGCCGTTCGTACTCGCCGCGGAACCGCGCCTCGACGAGATCACGCTGCTGCGCCTGCCCTGCTTGGAGTGCCGGTCGGTGAAGGCCAGCACCATCGCGCCCATTGCGGCCGTGATCAGCAGCGCCGAGGTGAGCTCGAACGGGAACAGGTAGTCCTGGAAGATCACGCGGGCCAGTCCGCCCGCGCCGCCGCCGTCGGGTTCCCACGGGTTCATCGGCTGGGCGGGCGGAACCTCCGACAGCGCGCGGGTCAACGCGCCCGCGAGCACGCCGGCGATGCCGACGCCGAGCAGCGCCGCCATGAGCCGCTGTCCTCTGAGGACCTCGATCACCGAGTCGGACGACTCCCGGCCCACCATCATCAGCACGAACAGGAACAGCATCATGATCGCGCCGGTGTAGACGATGATCTGCGTGAAGCCGAGGAACGGCGCCTGCTGAACCATGTAGAGCATGCCCAGCGACAGCATCGTGAGCACGAGCCACAACGCCGAGTGCACGGCGTTGCGCATGAAGATCATGCCCAGGCGCCGGCGACCGCGATCGGGCCGAGCACCCAGAACGCGACGGCCTCGCCGGTGGAGACGGTCGCGTCGGCGCCCGCCTGAGCGAGAAATGTCGTCACCGGACGGCCTCCTCGGTGTCCGTCTCCACAGTGGACTGCTCGGGAACCCCGCGCCCGCGAGCGAGCTCGGGACCGCCCACGTAGTAGTCCTGCTCGTCGTCACCGAGACGCATCGGGTGCGGCGGCTGCTCCATGCCGGGCAGCAGCGGGGCCAGCAGGTCCTCCTTGGTCCAGATGAGGTCCTGGCGGTTGTCGTCGGCGAGCTCGTAGAAGTTGATCATCGTGAGCGACCGCGTCGGGCACGCCTCGACACACAGACCGCAACCGATGCAGCGCAGGTAGTTGATCTGGTAGTCCGCGCCGTACCGCTCGCCCGGCGAGTACCGGGCCTCCTCGGTGTTGTCGCCACCCTCGACGAAGATCGCGTCCGCGGGGCACGCCCACGCGCACAGCTCGCAGCCGACGCACTTCTCCAGACCGTCGGGATGCCGGTTCAGCTGGTGCCTGCCGTGGTACCGCGGTGCGGCGGGGGCGCCGATCTCCGGGTACTCCTCGGTGGCGACCTTCTTGAACATCATCCCGAAGGTGACGCCGAAGCCCTTCAGCGGATCAAAGATTCCCATCGGGCTCTCCTTCCTTCGAGCGTTCGGACGAGCCCGAGCCCGATGAGCTCAGCTCCGTCTGTTTCGTGCCCTCGGACCGGCGCCGTGCCTCGAGCGCCTTCTGCCGTGGCGTGGACTCGGGGACCTTCAGGTCGAGCGGTGGCACGGGGTGCCCGCCGCCGGTGGTGGTGACCAGGCCCTCGTCCTCGGGCGGCTGCTTCTCGGGGATCAACAGGGTCAGCAGGACGATCACGACGATGACGACGCCGCCGATCATGAGCAGCTGGCCCGTCGAGATGCCCTCGGCGTTGCGCAGGGCGCGCACCGCGGCGATCAGCAGCAGCCACACGAGCGCGGCGGGTACGAGGACCTTCCAGCCGAGCTTCATGAACTGGTCGTAGCGGAACCGTGGGAGCGTGCCGCGTAGCCAGATGAAGCCGAACAGCAGGATGCACATCTTCGCGAAGAACCACAGCAGCGGCCACCAGCCTGGTTGATCGCGGCGTCGGGCCCGAAGAACGGGAACATGCCGCCGCCCAGGAACAGCGTGGTCGCGAACGCCGAGACGATCACCATGTTCGTGTACTCGGCGAGGAAGAACATCGCGAACTTCATCGAGCTGTACTCGGTGTGGAAGCCGCCGACGAGCTCGGACTCGGCCTCCGGCAGGTCGAACGGGGCGCGGTTGGTCTCGCCGACCATCGAGATGATGTAGATGACGAAGCTCGGCAGCAGCAGGTAGAAGTACCAGCCGCTCTCGGCCTGCGCCGCGACGATGCCGCTGGTGGCCATCGACTGCGCGTACAGCACCACGCCGATGATCGACAGGCCCATCGCGATCTCGTACGAGATGACCTGCGCCGCCGACCGCAGCCCGCCGAGCAGCGGGTACGGCGAACCGGAGGCCCAGCCGGCGAGCACGATGCCGTACACGCCGATCGAGCGCCCGCGAGCACGAGCAGCACGCTGACCGGAAGCTCCACGAGCTGCAGCACCGTGCGTTCGCCGAAGATCGTCACCTCGCCGCCGAAGGGGATGGCGGCGAGGCCGACCAACGCGGGCACCACCGCGATCACCGGCGCGAGGAAGTAGATCTTCCGGTCGGCCGTGTCGGGGATGACCTGTTCCTTGAACGGCAGCTTGATGGCGTCCGCGAGCGACTGCAGCATGCCCGCCGGGCCCACCCGGTTCGGGCCGGGCCGGTTCTGCATGCGGCCGACGATCTTGCGCTCGCCCACGATCAGCACGACCGTGAAGACCGGCCCGATCAGCATGATCACGACCGCTTTGAGCAGGATCAGCCACCACGGGTCGTCGGCGAGCAGTTCCGCCCGGTTGATCGGTTCCTGCGTTGCCTCGGCCAGCAGCGGCAGGTGTGAACTGAGGGTCACCGCGTGCCTCCTGCGATGTCGACGAGCGCGCCGTGGCCCGCGCCGAGCGTGGCGCGCACCTTCGAATCGGGCGCGTTGCCCGGCAGCCACACGACGCCGTCGGGCACGTCGGCCACCTCGATCGGCAGGGTCACCGAACCGCGGTCGGTCGAGACGGTCACGTGCTCACCGAGTCCGTCGGCGGTCGCCTGCGACATGCGCGCGACGACCCGGCGGGCCGTGCCGGCCAGGGCGGGTTCGTCGATGAGCAGCGATCCGTCGTCGATGAGCTGGCGCCATGTGGCCAGCAACGCCTGCCCCTCACCGGGTTTCGGCGGTTCGCCCGCCGGGTGGTCCGGTGCGGCGGCCCGCGCCGGGTCGACCGGCAGACGGTCGAGGTCGCCGAGCGCGGCGGCCGGGGTCTGGGTGAACAGGTCGGCGTCCATCTCGACGCCGAGGGTGTCGAGCACGCGGCAGTCCGGCAGCGCGCCCGTGCCCTCGAGGGTCACGGTGAACGGCCGGCGCCTGCCCTCCCAGTTGACGAACGTGCCGTTCTTCTCGTCGACCGGCGCGACCGGCAGCACCACGTCCGCGTACGCGGTGACGGTGCTGGGCAGCATCTCCAGCGACACCACGAACGACGCCGCGTCCAGTGCCTTCCGCGCGAGCGCCGGGTCGGGCAGGTCGTCCAGGTCGACGCCGCCGACGAGCAGACCGTCGAGGTCGCGGGTGACCAGGGCGTTCAACATGCCCGTGGTGTCCCGGCCGGGCGCGGCGGGCAGCGCGCCCGCCTCCAGGCCCCAGTGGGACTCGACGGCGGCGCGGGCCGCGGCGTCGGTGACGGGCCTGCCGCCGGGCAGCAGCGCCGGCAGCGCGCCGACCTCGACGGCACCGCGTTCGCCCGCCCTGCGCGGGATCCACGCGATCCGCGCGCCGGTGCGTTCGGCCAGCCGGTGCACCGCGGTCAGCAGCCCCGGGACCTCGGCGGCGCGTTCGCCGACGAGCACGACGGCCCCGTCGGTACGCAGTCCCTCGTCGACGTCGGGCGCGTGCTCCGGGATGCCGTCGACGGCACCGGCCTCTCCGCCCGGCGGGCACGCGAGCAGTTCGCCGAACGTCTTCGACACCGCGGGCGAGCTCCACTGTCCGATGTGGAACACCTGGATGTTCTTCGCGCGGGCGCCCTTGCGCAGGCGTAGGAAGACCGCCGGCGCCTCCTCCTCGGGTTCGAACGCGACGCACAGCGCGAGCGGCGCGTTCTCGAGGTCGGTGAACGTCACGCCGCCGTCGTCGACCCGCGGGCCGCCTGCGACGTGTGCGGCGAGGAAGTCCAGCTCCTCCGCCGAATGCGCGCGGGCACGGTGGTCGATGTCGTGGGTGCCCAGCGCGACGCGCGCGAACTTGCTGTAGGCGTAGGCGTCCTCGACGGTCAGCCGGCCGCCCGGCAGCACGCCGACACCCTTGCCGTCGCGGGCCTTCGCCAGTCCGGCGGCCGCGGCACGCAGCGCGTCGGTCCACGACGCCTCGACGAGCTCACCGCTGTCGGCGTCGCGCACGAGCGGCCTGCGGATGCGCTGCTCGGCCGCCTCGTAGCGGAACGCGAACCGGCCCTTGTCGCAGATCCACTCCTCGTTGACCTCGGGGTCGTCGCCGGCGAGCTTGCGCATCACCTTGCCGCGCCGGTAGTCCGTGCGCTCCGCGCAGCCCGACGAGCAGTGCTCGCACACGCTCGGCTTCGACACCAGGTCGAACGGCCGCGACCGGAAGCGGTACTGGGCGCTGGTGAGCGCCCCCACCGGGCAGATCTGGATCGTGTTGCCCGAGAAGTACGACTGGAACGGCTGCCCGCCCGACGTTCGCGACGCGGCGTCGAGCACGTCGGCCGTCTCCGCGGTACCGATCTGCTGGTGCGCCCCGCGTTCGAGCAGCTCGATGAACGGATCCCCCGCGATCTGCTCGGAGAACCGGGTGCACCGCTGGCACAACACGCACCGTTCGCGGTCGAGCAGCACCTGCGACGAGATCGGCAACGGCTTCGGGAAGGTGCGCTTCTTGTCGACGAACCGCGATTCGGCACGACCGTGCTCCATCGCCTGGTTCTGCAGCGGACACTCGCCGCCCTTGTCGCAGATCGGACAGTCCAGCGGGTGGTTGATGAGCAGCAGCTCCATGACACCCTGCTGGGCCTTGTCCGCGACCGCGGAGGTCTCCTGCGTCTTGACGACCATGCCGTCGGCGACCGTCATCGTGCACGAGCCTGCGGCTTCGGCATCGGCCGGCCGTTCACCTCGACCTCGACGAGACACTGCCGGCACGCACCGGCCGGGTCGAGCAGCGGGTGGTCGCAGAACCGCGGGATCACCGTGCCCAGTCGTTCGGCCGTGCGGATCAGCAGTTCGCCCTTCGGCGCGACGACCTCCTGGCCGTCCACGACGAGCTTGACGTGCCCCTCCGGCACCACCACCTCGGCGGGGGTCGGTGCCTGTCGGGATTCCGGCGCCGTGGTCATGCCTGTGCTCCAACCAACTCACGCTTGTTCGACTCGCACAACGCGAGGAACTCGTCACGGAAGTACTTGATGCCGCTCTGGATCGGACTCACCGCGGCGTCGCCCAGCGCGCAGAACGAGCGGCCGCCGATGTTGTCGCAGACGTCGAGCAACGTGTCGATGTCGGCCTCGGTGCCCTTGCCCGCGACCATCCGCTCGAGGATCTGGGCCAACCAGAACGTGCCCTCCCGGCACGGCGTGCACTTGCCGCACGACTCGTGCTCGTAGAACTGCGTCCACTTCATGACCGCCCACGGCACGGACACCGTCTCGTTGAAGATCTGCACCGCGGTGGTGCCGAGCATCGACCCGGCCTCCGCGGCGCCCTCGAAGTCCAGCGGCACGTCGAGGTGCTCGGCCGTGAACAGCGGCGTCGACGAACCGCCCGGCGTCCAGAACTTCAGCGGAATGCCATCGGACATGCCGCCGCACATCTCGAGCAGTTCCCGCAGCGTCGTACCGAGCGGGGCCTCGTACTGACCGGGCCGCTCGACGTGCCCGGAGATCGAGTAGATCTTCGGACCCGGCGACTTCTCGCTGCCCATCTGCCGGAACCAGTCCGAACCGCCGTTGATGACGAACGGCACCGTCGCGATCGTCTCGACGTTGTTCACCGTCGTCGGCGCGGCGTACAGACCGGCGGCCGCGGGGAACGGCGGCTTCAACCGCGGCTGCCCCCGCCTGCCCTCGAGCGAGTCCAGCAGCGCCGTCTCCTCACCGCAGATGTAGGCGCCCGCGCCCGCGTGCACCGTGATCTCCAGGTCGAAACCCGAACCGAGGATGTCGCGGCCCAGGTAGCCCGCCTCCTTGGCCTCCCGCACCGCCGCGTACATCCGCCGCATCGGATGCAACGCCTCACCGCGGATGTAGATGAAGCAGTGGTGCGAGCGCATCGCGTACGCCGCGATGATGCAGCCCTCGATCAGCGAATGCGGATCGGCCATCATCAGCGGGATGTCCTTGCACGTGCCCGGTTCACCCTCGTCGGCGTTGATGACCAGGTAGTGCGGCTTGTCCTCGTTCTGCGGCATGAAGCCCCACTTCACGCCCGCCGGGAAACCCGCACCGCCACGGCCGCGCAGCCCGGAGTCCTTCACCATCTGCACGACCTGCTCCGGCGTACCCGCCAGGGCCTTGCGCACCGCGGTGTAACCCTCGAGCTTCTCGTAGGTCGCCAGCCGCCACGACTGCGGCGACAACCACCGCTTCGTCAGCACCGGCGTCACCGGGTCGGTCTCCTCCAGGTCACTCATTTCGCCTCCACCTGAGTCCTGCGGGACACCCGCACCCGGTCGGCTCCACGAACGGAAAGAGCGCGATGGTCGTTCATTTCGCCTCCACCTCCGGCAGGGGGACGTCGTCCGACATCGCCGGCGCCGTCCAACCCCGATCCGCGGCCAGTTGCGCGCCGCGCACCGTCTCCACGGCCTGCGACGGACCGTCCACATCGGACCAGTACTCGTCGTCGGCGTCGGGCAGCAGCCCGGCGAGGCGACGCTCGACCGTCTTGAAGTCCGACAGCGGCGCCCCGCGCGTGGGGGCCGGCTTGTCGCCGCGCTGCAACGCGTCGACCAGCTCGACGGCGCTCTGCTCGGTCTGGTTGTCGAAGTACTCGTAGTTGACCTGCAGCACCGGTGCCAGGTCGCAGGCGGCGAGGCATTCGGCGTGTTCGAGCATGATCGAGCCGGGCTCGCCGGGCGTTCCGGCGACCTGCTCGTGGCCGAGCGGTTCGTCGTCGGAACCGAGGTGCCGTTGCAGCTTCTGGTAGACCGCGTCGCCGCCCATCGCCGCGCACAGCGTGTTCGTGCAGACGCTCACCAGGTGCTCACCGCACGGCTTGCGCTTGTACATCGTGTAGAACGTCGCGACGGCCGACACCTCGGCCTCCGACAGTCCCAGCTGCTGCGCGCAGAACGCGATGCCTTCCTGGCTCACGTAGCCCTGCACCGACTGCACGAGGTGCAGCAGCGGCAGCAGCGCCGACCGCGACTCCGGATACCGCGCGATCAGCTCCCTGGCGTCGGCGACGGTGTCCTCACCGAAGGGTTCGGTGCTCATCGGTCCACTCCCCCCATCACCGGGTCGATCGAGGCGACGGCCGCGATGACGTCGGCGACCAGGCCGCCCTCCGACATCGCGGGCATCGACTGCAGGTTCACGAAACTGGGCTCGCGCACGTGGACGCGCAACGGCCGCGTCCCGCCGTCGGAGACGAGGTGGAAACCGAGCTCCCCGCGCGGCGACTCGACCGTCGAGTAGACCTGGCCCGGCGGCACGCGGAAGCCCTCGGTGACGAGCTTGAAGTGGTGGATCAGCGATTCCATCGACTGGCCCATGATCTTGCGGACGTGGTCGAGCGAGTTGCCCATGCCGTCCGCGGAGATCGACAGCTGCGCCGGCCAGGCGACCTTGCGGTCCTCGACCATCACCGGTCCCGGCTCGAGCTTGTCCAGCACCTGCCGGATGATCCGCAGCGACTGGCGCATCTCCTCGATGCGCAGCAGGTACCGCGCCCAGCAGTCCGCGTCGGTCGAGGTCGGCACCTCGAAGTCGAACTCGTCGTAGCAGGAGTACGGGTCGGTCTTGCGCAGATCCCACGCCACGCCCGCCGACCGCAGCACCGGCCCGGTGACGCCGAGCGCGAGGCACGCGTCGACGGGCAGGTAGCCGACCCCCTTGAGCCGGTTGCGCCAGATCGGCTGGCCCGTGAACAGCTTGTCGTAGGACGGCAGCCGTTCGTCGATGGTCTTGCAGAACTCGGTGACCTTCTCGACGAAGTCGTCGGGCATGTCCTGCGCGAGCCCGCCGGGCCGGATGAACGCGTGGTTCATCCGCAGACCGGTGAGGTGCTCGAGCAGGTGCAGCACCTCTTCGCGCTCGCGGAAGCCG
This sequence comes from Saccharomonospora sp. CUA-673, assembly GCF_001942305.1. GTDB lineage: Bacteria > Actinomycetota > Actinomycetes > Mycobacteriales > Pseudonocardiaceae > Prauserella. Next base: position 43,079 of record NZ_MKKE01000003.1, read on the forward strand.
AGGGTCATCGCCGTCGTCGAGCCGAGCTCCATGCCGCCGGTGGCGATGTAGACGAAGTGCGAGCCGATGCGGTTGATCTCCATCAGCAGCACCCGCAACAGCTGCGCCCGGCGCGGCACCTCGAGGTCGAGGAGCTTCTCCACCGCCAGGCAGTAGCCCATCTCGTTGAACAGCGGCGACAGGTAGTCCATGCGGGTCACGAACGTGACGCCCTGCGTCCACGTGCGGTACTCGCAGTTCTTCTCGATCCCCGTGTGCAGGTAGCCGATGACCGAGCGGAGCTGGGTGACGGTCTCACCCTCCATCTCCAGGACCAGCCGCAGCACGCCGTGCGTCGACGGGTGCTGCGGGCCCATGTTGATGACCATGCGCTCGTCGTGGCTGGCGTCGGTCAGCACGTCGTCCCAGTCGCCGCCGCTGACCGTGTACACCGGACCCTCGGTGGTCTCGCGCGCCTCGGCGGGCTGGGGCTGTTCGGTGCGGTGCTGTTCGGTGGGGTTGGTAGTCACGAGTACGACCTCCGCGTGTCCGGCGGCGGGATCTCCGCGCCCTTGTACTCGACCGGGATTCCGCCGAGCGGGTAGTCCTTGCGCTGCGGATGCCCCTCCCAGTCGTCGGGCATGAGGATTCGGGTGAGCGCGGGGTGGCCGTCGTAGACGATGCCGAACATGTCGTAGGCCTCCCGCTCGTGCCAGTCGGCGGTCGGGTGGACCTCCACAATGGACGGGATGTGCGGGTCGTCCACGTCGACGGCCACCTCGAGGCGGATGCGCCTGCGGTAGGTCATCGACAGCAGGTGGTACACCGAGTGCAACCGCTGCGGCACGTCCTCGCCGTAGTCCACACCGGACACCGAGCTGCACAGTTCGAACCGCAGGCCCTCGTCGTCGCGGAGCACCCGGCACGTCGCCACGAGGTGCTCGCGGGCGAGGTAGAAGGTGATCTCGCCGCGGTCGACCGTGATCTGCAGGATCGCCTCGGCGGGGACGCCGTTCTCGCGCAGCGCGGCGAGGAACTCGTCGACGAAGTCGTCGAACCAGCCGCCGTAGGGCCGTTCCGCGGGCGGCGGCGAGTAGGCGGGCAGGCGCAATCCGCCGTAGCCGGAGGTGTCACCGCTGCCGGAGACGCCGAACATGCCGCTGCGCTCGCGGCCCGCGACGAGACGGGCCGGTTCTGCGCCGTGCGGCTCGAGACCGCCCTCGGGGCGTTCGGCACTGGAGTTCTCGCCGCCGGTGACGGGGTTCTGGTCGGTGGTGGGATTCTGGTCGGGTTCGGGTTTCGACATCGCCGGCCTACTTCTTCGCGTACTTGATGGACGACGGGACGATCTCGGTCTTCGCGCCGCTCTCGGCGCGCAGCTGCGCACGGCGGGCGTTCAGCGGTTCGTCCTGGACCTTGGCGTGCAGCTTGAGGATCGCGTCGAGCAGCATCTCGGGCCGCGGCGGACAACCGGGCAGGTACATGTCGACGGGCACGATGTGGTCGACGCCCTGCACGACCGCGTAGTTGTTGAACATGCCGCCCGACGAGGCGCACACGCCCATCGCCAGGACCCAGCGCGGCTCGGGCATCTGGTCGTAGATCTGGCGCAGGACGGGCGCCATCTTCTGCGTGACCCGGCCGGCGACGATCATCAGGTCGGCCTGGCGCGGGGTGGCGCTGAAGCGCTCCATGCCGAACCGGGCGATGTCGTAGCGGGACCCGCCGCTGGTCATCATCTCGATGGCGCAGCACGCGAGACCGAACGTCGCGGGCCACATGGAGTTCTTGCGCGCCCAGTTGACGACGCCCTCCAGGCTCGCGAGCAGGATTCCGTTGGGGAGCTTTTCCTCAAGACCCATGGCGCATCAGTTCCAATCGAAGCCGCCGCGGCGCCACACGTAGAAGTCCGCGATGAAGAAGGTCGCGATGAACAGCGCGACCGCACCGAGGCCCCACAGGCCCAGCGCGTCCGCGGCCACCGCGTACGGGAAGAGGAAGACCATCTCGATGTCGAAGAGGATGAACAGCATCGCCGTGATGTAGTAGGCGACCGGCATCCGGCCCGCGCCCGCGACGGGCTGCGGCGACGGTTCGATCCCGCATTCGTAGGCGGCCGTCTTGGCCTTGTTGTAGCGACTCGGGCCGACGAGCGGACCCAGCAGCACGGAGACGACGCCGAACGCGGCGGCGAGGACGAGCAGCAACACCAGGGGCAGGTAGATCCCGATGCTGGCGGCCCCTTCCTGAGCCAGCACCTGGGCCTGGGTGGGTCCGATGGACCCGATGGCGGCCTGCACGTGCTCGGCCGGGGCGTGACTCGCCGAGGCGAGACCGGCCGACGCGAACGTGACGTTCACTGCGGGCACCATCCTTTCCGCGTCGTTGCGTTCGGACTTGTGTGTGCTGCGTGGGTCCGGGTCGTGACTCGCGCTACACCCGGACAGCTTCGTCAGGGATGCAGGTCACAGCCTTGTCCGTGGCCGCGCGAGCGCGGTTCGTGACGACCCGTCCCCTGACGTCGTGAAATCCTTCACAAGCTCTCCTAGGCGGTTGTGAAGCGCTTCACAAAGCATGGGGCCAGTGTAGGACTCGAGTCACAGGCTGTCGCTAGCCCCTTCTTTCTAAGGACGACCTAAGTTGACAGCCAGGTCAGCAGGGGTCCGACGCCGCCGAATGGCCCACTACCAGCGCAAAACTGATCGCGAGGACAGTCGCGATGTGGATCATGAAAAGCGACGTGATCTATCCCACGCAGGGCGTTTCGTCGGGTTCTGGCCGACGCGAGGCCTCCCCCGCGCGGGCGGGGGTCGGGTTGCGGGTCCGGAGTTACGCGCTCGGGGTGGCGCGTGCGGCGGCGGCGATGATGCGGTCGACGAGGTCGCCGCCCTTCGCGTCGTAGCAGCCGGACAGTCCCTTGTAGACGAGCGGGATGATCGGGTTGATCCGCAGGCCGTATTTGGTGGCTGCGCGCATGATCTTGGGTTTGCCGATGAGCGTGGCGAAGGCGTTGCCGAGGCGGTAGTAGCCGCCCATGAGGTCGGCGACGGCGCGCGGGTAGCCGGCGAGTGCGCGTTCGCGGGAGGGGCCCTCGGGGCGCGCGAGGGCCTGCATGACGTGTTCGGCGGCGAGCTGGGCCGATTCCATGGCGGCGGAGATGCCTTCGCCGTTGAAGGGGCTGACCATGCCGCCCGCGTCGCCGAGCAGCAGCATCCCGTCGCGGTAGTGCGGGGTGCGGTTGAAGCCCATGGGCAGGCCGGCGCCGCCGATCTTGCCGACGGCGTTCTCCTCGCGGTAGCCCCATTCCTCGGGGGTGCCGTCGAGCCAGGAGCGCAGCAGCTGGCGGTAGTCGATGTTGCGGAACGACGAGGACGTCGACAGCATGCCGAGGCCGACGTTGACGGTGCCGTCGCCGAGGGGGAACGCCCAGCCGTAGCCGGGCAGCAGCTTGGGGTTGGCGGGGTCGGCGCGGTCCCACAGTTCGAGGTGGCCCTCGATGTATTCCTCGTCGTGCCGCGGGCTCTCGTAGTAGCGGCGGACGGCGACGCCCATGGGGCGTTTCTCGTTCTTGTCGATGCCGACGGACAGGGCCAGGCGGGCGGACACGCCGTCGCAGGCCAGCACGAGGGGTGCGTGGTAGCGGACGGGTTGTTTGTCGGGGCCGTGTTTGCCTTCGACGCCGATGACGCGGCCGGTGCGTTCGTCGGTGATCGCGCCGGTGATGGTGGTGCGTTCCTGCAGTCGCGCGCCGGCTTTGACGGCGGTGTGGGCGATGAGTTCGTCGAAGTCGTGGCGGGTGCGGGAGATGCCGTAGGGCGGGTAGCTGGTGAGGTCGGGCCAGTCGAGCTGCAGGTGCAGGTCGCCGGTGATGATCCGCAGGCCCTTGCTGTACGTCCAGCCCGCTTCGGGGCTCATGTCGAGGCCGAGGTCGATGAGCTGTTTGACGCCGCGCGGGGTCAGCCCGTCGCCGCACACCTTGTCGCGGGGGAAGGTGGTTTTCTCGAGCAGCAGCACGTCGACGCCGCGCGGGCGAGGTACGTGGCGACGGTCGCACCTGCGGGACCGGCCCCGACGACGATGACCTCGGCATCCTGACTCATGGGTCCAGTCTCCCAGGACGTTGCCGGGCCGCTGAGCAGTGGTGTCCGGTCTCTCAGGTGTCGGCCTGTGGCTGTTCCGTGTGCTGTTCCGTGTGCTGTTCCGTGGTGTCGGCTTCGGGTTTGCGGGCGCGGTGGATGGCGACGGCGCCGAACATGAGGTTGAGCCATTCGACCTTGGTCCAGCCCGCGGAGGCGATGATTTCGCCGAGGGTGCGTTGGTCGTGCCAGGTCAGCATGGATTCGGTGAGGTAGCCGTAGGCGTCGGGGTTGGATGCGGCGCGTTTGCCGAGCCAGGTGAGGATGCGCAGCACGATGCGCCGGTAGACGAAGCGGATGGGCGCGAACGTCGGTGTCGACACCTCGCAGATCACGAGTCGCCCGCCGGGTTTGACCACGCGCATGGCCTCCACGAGCGCCGCCTTGGTGTCGACGAAGTTCCGCAGCCCGAACGACACGGTCACCGCGTCGAAGGCTTCGTCGGTGAACGGCAGCCGCAGCGCGTCCGCGGCGATCATGGGCACGCCTCGGTTGCGCCCGTTGCGCAGCATTTCCAGGGAGAAGTCGGCGGCCACGCACCAGGCCCCGTCGCGCGCATACTCCTCGGTGGACACGCCGGTGCCGGCGGCCAGGTCGAGGACCCGTTCCCCTTCGCGCGCGTCCAGCGCCCCGGCCGTGGTGGCCCGCCATCGCCGGTCGAAGCCGAACGTCATCACGGAGTTGGCACGGTCGTACCCGGCCGCAACGCCGTCGAACATGGCGGCGACCTCGCGAGGATCCTTGTCCAGCGACGCACGAGACATGGTTGAAGACTAAGCCGCCACGCGAGACGTGTCGTGTCGGGTCGGTGGCGGCGGGCCCGGTTCAGGAGGGTGGCGGTGGGTCGTCGGGCTCGGGCGATCGGGGTGGGAGGACGGTTTCGCGTTTGTCGGTGTAGGTGGCGCCGAGGGGTGTGGTGATCGAGGACGTGCCGCGGGTGGGATCGTAGGTGTGGATCCAGCCGGGTGCGTTCTTGAGCCGGTGGTGTTTGCGGCACTGGGGTGCCGCGTTGTCCGTGGAGGTCGAGCCACCGTCCCGTGCCCATTGCTGCTGGTGGTCGAAGTCGCAGTGCCGTGCGGGCCGCCGACACCATGGCACGACGCACATGCGGTCGCGGACTTCGACGACCTTGCGGATCGTCGAGTTCGGGCGATACGACGAGCGGCCAAGGTCAACGGGGTTGCCGGTGGCCGGGTCGCACAGCACCTTCCGCCACACCGACTTCGGGTTCGTCATGATCTCCCGCGCGTACGCGGCGGGGACGGGTCCGATTCCATCGATGGACGCCCCGGTCTCGGACATCGAGAGGGCGGTGTCGATCGGCATGTGCAGGTAAACCATCGCCGCCGACTGGGGCACGGTGACGCCGGGATCGTTGCCCAGGAGCAGGTCGGCGAACACGTCGGCGCGAAGCTGGTCGAGATTGCGCGACGAGACCGAGAGCCGAAGCTTGCGAGCCATCGCATCAACGCGGGCGTACGCGGCGGAGGCAACGTCGGACGGCAGATCGGCCGACAGGCGTGACTGGGCGTAGACCCCGTGGTCGAGCGTGACCTTCCGCCCTGAGTGGGCCATGCGAGCGGCAGCAGTCTCGGCACCGGGATCGACTTGCTTGACGATCTGCGACGCATGCCAAGCCATATTCCGAGGCTGCCACGCAGTAAGAGACAGCCGAGAAAGCTTCTCCTCCAGCAACCGATCAACCTCAAGAGCATCAGAATCAGAAACCGGAGCAACAGTATTCAACACCCGCTCGGCGCAATACCGATCAACCTGCCCCTCCCGCATAGCGGAAAGCAGCCGAGGCATCCGATAAGTCAAAGCAAGCGCGGTATGAATCCGATCTAACACGCCCTGCGGCGACAGTCGAAGCTCAGGCGCCAACGCCTCAGCCAACGACCGCCGCTCCACCGAATCCGACGACGCACCGTCATCGAGCGAAGCAAGAAACTCCACCTCAGCAGCATCAGCCCGAGCCCGCAGCGCAAGAACCCCGCGAGCCGACTCAACGATCCCCTCAACATCCGTCACGCAACCAATGTTACCGAACAACTGATCGAGAACCACCACCTACAAGCATGACAAAAAATCACCACGCAAAGTAACCCCACCACCCCACCCCAAATACCGAACCCGCCGAAGCGAAGCAAGGCAACCCCGCCAACCACCCCAGACCCCACACACAAATCCGCCCCAGCGAAGTGTCATCCCGTCGACCTAAAAAGCAACCATCACACTGCAGTCAGGGCGCAACCCAAAACGAAACCGCAGCGAAACCCGAAACCCTTGCGCCCTGACTGCAGTGTGATACCCAAAACCGGAAGTCGACGGGATAACACTTCGCCCAGCGGCAAAGCCGCCCCACCATCCCGGAGACCTGCCCGCCGGCGAGGCACCTACCCCAACCCCCAAAACCCCAACACAGCACCACGAGCTGCCAACACAGCCCCGTGGGATGCCAACACAGCCACGTGAACTGCTGACACGGCGACACGAGTTGCTGACACGGCGACACGACGTGCTGACACGGCCACGCCAGGCGCCAACACGACCACGCGAGTTGCTGACACGCCCGCGCGAGGTGCCAACACGGCCACGCCAGATACCAACACGGCGACGCGAGGTGCCAACACGGCGACGCAAGGTGCTGACACGGTGCGGATACCAGTGGAATGTCGAACCGCACCACCCCACAAGGTCTGAATCGAGATGACACAATCGGTAACGAAACGGTGCCACTTCGATCGATATTCACCGAAACCACCAAGAACGAACTAACGCGCACAAGGAAATCCCACAAAGTCGACTAATCCGCAAATCTCGGCGTGCGACGAAACGACTGGACCGTTCGGCGCACTACTTTCAGCGAATTATTGGTAGCACCATTTCCACGGGCGGGCGCGCATACCCGAACCCGGCCCCGTTGAGCAGCACGGTTTCGTTGCTCTCCGGCGAAATCCCCGTTCACACCTCGCCCACCGGACCGCCCCGGACCAGGGGATGCGCGACCCGAAAGCCGCCCGGATGGGCCATTCGGAGTGATTTGATCGGGTTTCTGGCGAACGCCCGGAACGTGGTGCTAAGAACGAGTCGACGGCGATCACGGGCCATTCCGCCACAAGCGGCGCGGCCCTGAATCACCGGAAAACGCGGACTACTACTGGGGTTGAGTCCTCGTGAACGGAACCCTGCTGAACGGAAACCTCGTGAAATTTTCCCCTGTGAAGGAAGCGGCCGCGAACGGTGCGACTCGCGGCTACGTGACCGCCTGCCACGACGATTCCGCGCTGCGCCGGGCGGCACGGAATCTGCAGCTTCCGGACGTGTACGGGGCGTCGTACGGCGGGCTCCAGCTGGACCGTCCGATGCTGGTCACCGAGGCCGAGGCCTCCCGCTTCGGCGACGACCTCCGTGCACTCCTCGACCTGCTCGTCGACCTGCCCGGCCGACTGGTCGGCGGCGACCTCGCCGCCTTCTGCACCCGGATCGGCATGCACCCCGACCTGGCCGAGTTGGTCACCAAGGGCGCCGAACAGCCGTTGCCCCGCTACGGCCGTGCCGACGCCTATCACGACGGTGAGGGTTTCCGCGTCCTCGAGCTCAACGTCGGCAGTGAGGTCGGCGGCATCGACACCGCCCAGCTGAACCGCGCGTACCTCGAGGTTCCCGCATTCGCCGAGTTCGCCGCGGCCCACGACCTCACGTTCGTCGATCCGCTGCCCCGCGTCGCCGACCTGCTGCGAAGCGCGGGCGCCGCCGTCACGGACGCCGAGCCGACGGTCGCGCTCATCGAATGCAACGGCGGTCTGGCCGCCCACGAGCACGTGTTCGCGGCGATCCAGGAAGCCATGGCCACCGTCGGCATCCGGCTGCTGCTCGGTGAGCTCGACGACCTCGGCAGCCGCGGCGGGAAGGTGACGCTGCGGGACGAGCCCGTCGACGTCATCCTCCGCTACTTCGTGGCCGGCGAGCTGGTGTCCGACGCGTCGGGCAGGCGAGCGCTCGAGCTGATCCTCGACGCCGAGGGCACCGCCCTGTTCACCCCGTTGTCCGCCGCGGCGTTCGCGAGCAAGGCCGCGTTGGGACTGCTGCACGATCCGGCGGTCCGGAGCAGCGGTCTGTCCTCGACCGAACGCGCGCTGGTCGACCGCATCGTGCCCTGGACCCGGATGCTGTCACCCGGCGTCGAGAGCGGCACGGACCCGGGTGACCTCGACGAGCTTGTCGAACGCTGCCGCAGCGAACGCGAGGACCTCGTCGTCAAGCCGGGCACCGGCTACGGCGGTGTCGGCACGGTCGTCGGCCACGACGTGTCCGACGACGAGTGGGCCGCCGTCCTGCACGACGCCACCGCGGGTGGCAGGGGCGATCTCGTCGTGCAGCGGCGCGTGCGCCCGGCCACCGAGACGGTGCTGGACGCCGACACCGGCGAGCCGTCCGAATGGGTCGCCAACTGGGGTCTGTTCGTCGACCCCGACGGCCATGCGGGCGGCTTCGTCCGTGCGCTGCGGCCCGAGCACGGCGCGATCGTCTCGTACTCCAACAAGGAGACCCGCGGAACCTGCGTCTTCACCACCCCGTCCTGACCGGCCCCGACCCACGAACCCCGCCGCCCGCCCCGAGCCGCATCACTACCCCGAGCCGCCACCCACAGCCGCCCGGCTGTGCCGTCATCCGAGGGGACCGTCCCACCTCATGTCCAGACCAGACCCGGTCACGGCACCGGCTCACGTCATCGTCATCAACCGATGGCGCGAGCACTATGCCGAGTACGCCGAGTACCTCGACCACGCGAGCCATCACGTCACCTACATCAGCACCGAGGTCGGCCTGGGGTCGGTGCCCGCGACCGCCACCGACGTCGAGATCGTCGACGCCACCGACGATCTCGACCAGGTGCGCACCGCCGCCGCGGCGCTGGTCGGCCGGCACGGGATCCCGGACCGCATCGTGGCGCTCAAGGAGGACGACCTGCTCGTCGGCGCGCAGCTGCGGGTGGACTACGGGGTCGTCGGCGACCGGCCCGAGAATCTGCTCGTCTTCCGCGACAAGCTGGCGATGTGCCGCGCGATCGCCGAAGCGGGATTGCCGGTGCCGCGCTTCACCGTGGCCGCCGATCTCTTCGACATCCGTGCCATGGGTGAACGGGTCGGCTGGCCGCTCGTGCTCAAACCACGCATCGGCAGCTCGAGCGCCGGGGTCACCGTGCTGTCGGGACCGGCGGAGCTCGACGCGCTCGCCCCGCCGACCGTCCCGATGCTCGTCCAGGAGTTCAACCCGCACCCGATCCACCACGTGGACGGGGTCTTCACCCCGTCCGGTCTGCTCGCGTGCAAGGTCTCGCGCTACGTCAACACCTGTCTCGGGTTCCGCGAGGGCACGTTCCTCGGCTCCGTCGAGGAGGACGATCCCGAGGTCGTCGCGGCCGTCGAGGCCGCCGCGACGGACTTCCTCGGCGCGTTGACCCGCTCGTCGGTCCCGTTCCACCTCGAGGTCTTCGTCTCCACCGGCGAGGCGGGCGTGTCGTGTTCCTTCCTCGAGGTCGCGCCCGGGTCGGCGGCGCGGAGATCCCCTTGCTGTGGCGCGAACTGCACGGCTGGGACCTGATGCGCGCGGCGTTCGACCTGCAGCTCGGCCGAACACCGACGCCCCCCGCGACACCGGCCGGGTCCGGCGACCGGGTGGGTGGCTGGCTGCTCGTCCCGGCGCCGGCCACGCGGCCCTGTGTCATCACCGACGTGACCCCGATGGTCGGCCGCACTCCCGGCCCCTACGCCGAGGTCGTCCTCGAACCGGGTGCCGTGCTTCCCGACGCCGACGCCTACTACGAGCACGTCGGCGGCCGCTTCCGGTTCCGGGGCGCCTCGAGCGACGAGGTCGTGACGGCGTTGACCGCCACGGCCACCGCGTTCCGGGTGCGGGCCGAGCAGGTCGAGGCGGTGCCGGCGACATGAGGAACTACGAGAAGCAGATCCTCGACGGGGAGGGCAAGGACGACTACGCGCGCTACATGCGCACCGACGCCCTGCTCGCCCTGCAACGCACCCCGGAGGAGGTCGTCCATCGGGACGAGTTGCTGTTCCAGATCGTCCACCAGTCGACCGAGCTGTGGTTGAAGCTCGCCGTGTCGGACCTGACCGAGGCCACCGCGCGCGTACCGGACGGCGATCTCCTCCCCGCGGCGGAACTGCTCCAGCGCTCCGCGCTGGCGATCCACGTGATCACGGAGCACCTGGAGATGTTGCGGCACCTGTCGCCGTGGGACTTCCAGACGATTCGCACGATCCTGGGGCACGGTTCCGGTGCCGACTCCCCCGGCTGGCGTTCGCTGCACAAGGCCGGCCACGGCATGGCACGCGCCTTCGCCGTGTTCGCCGAGAGCCGCGGGCTCGACGTGGCCGAGCTGTACCGGGCGCGGCGGGCGACGCCGGAGCTCCAGCTGGTCGAGGCGATGATCGAATGGGACGAGCGCGTCTCGATCTGGCGCGTCCGCCACTACAAGGTGTTGACCCGGGTTCTCGGGAACCAGTCGATCGGCACGCAGGGAACCCAGGTCGACACGCTGGCCAAGCTCATCGAGTACAAGTTCTTCCCGCAGCTGTGGGAGGTCCGCACCGAGCTGACGGCCACCGGTCCGATGGGCGACTACCACCTCGCGGACTCATGACGGCTCCGGTGACGCCCCCGACGGGCACGCGGGAGCATCCGGGGGCCCGCGGTCCCCGGGCCCCTCTCGACGCCGCGGCCTTCCGTGCCCGGTTCCCGGTGCTGCGTGAGCAGGTGCATCTGGCCGGGTGCAGCCTCGGCCCGCGGTCGGCCGACCTCGACGCGGCGCTGACGTGCATGCTCGCCGACATGGCGGCGCACGGTGCGCCGTGGCAGCGGTTCGAGGAACGCATCGCCGAGGCGCGGCGGTTGTTCGCCGCGTTCGTGGGTGCGCGCGAGGATCAGATCGCCATCGTGCCCGACGCCTCCACCGGCGCCTTCCAGGTGGCCTCCACAATGGACTGGGGCGCACGGCGGCGGATCGTGTCCACGATGGCCGAGTTCCCCTCGATCTCCCACGTCTGGCTCGCCCAACGCCCGGAGGCCGAGGTCGGCCACGTCGCCGCCGACGCCGGCGTGGACGAGTACGCCGCGTCGATCGATCGCACGACGGGACTGGTCTCGGTTCCGCTCGTCGACTATCGCGCGGGCAGGCGCCTGCCGGTGGAGGACATCGTCGCGGTCGCCAGGGCCGCAGCGCCCGGGTGTTCGTCGACGCCTACCAGGCAGGTTCCTGCGGACCGGTCGACGTGTCGACCCTGGACTGCGACTTCCTCGTCATGGGCACGATGAAGTACCTGCTCGGCCTCCCGGGGATCGCGTTCCTCTACGTCCGCGACCCTGCGGGCGCGGCCCGGGATCCGCGATTGACGGGCTGGTTCGGGCGTCGCGATCCGTTCGCGTTCGACCCCACCACCCTGGACTTCGCCGACGGCGCGGACCGGTACCGCGTCGGCACCGCGTCCGTACCGGCCGCCTACGCGGCGTGCGCCGGTCTGCGGCTGCTGTCCGAGACCGACCCCGAGCAGGTCCGTGACCACGTGCACGACCTCGCCGAGCTGGCCGCCGACCGGCTGCGCGCCCACGGCGAGGACGTCGAGATCCTGCCCCGCCCCTCGCGTGGGGCGCACCTCGGGCTCCGTGCCCACGATCCGGCCAAACTCGGCCTCGCCCTGGAGGAACGCGGGATCTCCGTCGCTCCACGCGGCGAGGTCGTACGCATCGCCCTGCACTACTACAACAACGCCGATGACGTCGATGCGCTGTGTTCGGCACTGGCCGAACTCCGCGACTCCGCGTCGCCGTCACCGGCCAGGACAACCCGACGGTGAGGAACCATGTGCGCCCATGAGTTGAGACATTGGTTACGCAGTCCCCAGATTCACACCTTCCCGTACGACCACGTGCGCAGCCATTACCACGAGGTCGGCAAGCACTTCGTCGACGAGGAGATGCTGCGGCTGCTGGAGCAGGCACGCACGCTGTTGCCGACGATCCCGGGGCCGTGGCCCCTCGTGCAGACGCTTGCGGCGTTCCTCGACACCGCGTTGGACAAACAGGACGGCACGTACGACTACACCTCGTACATCGGCCTTCCCCTGCTGCAGGTGCCCACCGTGGACGACCCGGTGGCCCAGGCGCCGTTCGCCCGCACCCGGTGCGACCGGGTCGGTGCCCAGCTGCTCGCCGACGTGCTCGCCTTCGAGCTGAAGGCGACCGAGGCGGGCGCGACGTTGTTGCCCGCCATGCGCCCCGAACCGGAGCTGGTGACCAAGCGCTACAAGCACGGACTCCGGGCGCTGCGGCCGAAGTTGCAGCGCATGAACCTCAAACACGTGCTCACCGCGAGCAGCCCCGCCGAGCTGGCCAGACAGGCGAGCGACGCCGTGCTGGTGGACCGCTCCGAGGTCGAACGGCTCACGATCGAGCTGAGTGTGCTGCCGGTGTACACGGCGCACGACGAGTACATGTTCCTGCGGGTGCTGCAGTCGTTCGAGACCACGTTCGCGTTGCTGACCGTGCAGCTGCGCGCGGTGATCGAGGCGCTCGCCGGCCGGGACGTCGAGCGGGCGGTGCACTTCCTGAACGAGTCGAGTACGGCCCTCGGCGAATCGGCGCCGCTGTTCTCGATGCTCGCGACCATGCAGGTCGAGTCGTTCCGCACGTTCCGCGAGTTCACCGAGGGCGCCAGCGCCATCCAGTCGCACAACTACAAGATCGTCGAATCGCTGTGCCGTGTCCCGGACTCGGAACGCCGGGACTCGGCCGCCTATCTCTCGGTGCCCGCCGTACGGCAGCGGGTGCTCGACGGTCAGTACACATTGGACGAGGCGCACCGGGAGATCGCGACGTCCGGGGACGTCGACGCGGCCGGCCTGGAACGCATCCGCGACGCCATGTCCTCCTTCGCCCACACGCTGCTGCGCTGGCGCAACACCCATTACCGGCTCGCGGTGCGGATGTTGGGCGAGGCCACGGGTACCGGCTACACCGAGGGCACGCCGTACCTGAACGCGGTGCGCGAGATCCCGGTGTTCCACACCGTCTCCGACGAATCCGCCACCGACGAGAGGACGGCGAAGCTGTCATGAGTGTCCACACGGCGCAGGTGGGGATCGTCGGCGCGGGCCCGGTCGGCATGATCGCGGCGCTGCGACTCGCGGACGCCGGCGTGTCGAGCGTGCTGCTCGACAGCAAGCCCTACCTCGTGAAACAGGGGTCGAAGGCGTGCCTGATCCAGGGAGACGTCCTCGAGGTGCTGGAACGCGCGGGGTGCGCACAGCCGATCGCCGACGAGGGCGTGACCTGGACGATCGGCCGGACCTATGTCCGCGACAAGGTCATGCGCAGCACGACCTATCCGCGCGGCCCCGGCTTCGGACCGTTCGTCAACATCTCGCAGTACCGCATCGAGCAGGTGCTGGCCGAGGCCGTCGAGCGGCATCCGCTGTGCGAACTCCGGTGGGGGCACGAGGTCGTCGCGGTGGACCAGGACGCGGATTCGGTCACGTTGCGGGCCCACGGTCCGGAGGAGACGGCCGACGATCTGCGGTTCGCCTACGTCGTCGCCGCGGACGGGGTGCGTAGCACGATGCGCGAGCTCCTCGGGGTCGAATGGACGGGGTACACGCACTCCGACCGGTTCCTGATCACCGACATCAAGGCCGACCTGCCGCTCGCCAAGGAACGGCACTTCCATTACGACCCGTCGTTCAACCCGGGCCGGCAGCTGGTCATGCACCCGCAGCCCGACGACGTGTGGCGCATCGACTGGCAGCTTCCCCCCGACGCCGACATCGAGGCCGAACGCCGCGACGGGACGTTCGACGCGCGCGTGCGCGCCGTGATCGGGGACGTCGAGTACGAGATCGACTGGGTCAGCACCTACCGTTTCCACCAGCGGGTCGTCGATCAGCTCGTCGTCGGCCGCGTCCTGTTCGCCGGCGACGCGGCGCACGCGCTTCCGCCCTACGGCTCGCGCGGGATGAACAGCGGCATCCAGGACGCCGACAACCTGGCGTGGAAGATCGGCGCCGTCCTCAACGGACAGTCCCCGGCGCAGCTCGTCGAGACCTATCACGCAGAACGGTATGCGGCGGCGAAGGAGAACCTCCGCGTCACCGAGGCGACGATCCGGTTCATGGTCCCGCCCAGCCGGATTCGCCGGTGGACGCGGGCGCTGCTGCTCGCGCTCGCCCACAGCGTCGGCGCGGCCCGCGACCGGGTCAACAGCGGTCGGATGGCCGAGCCGTACGTTTACGACGATTCGCCGATCGTGGCGCCGCAGCACGGCAACGCGTTGCTCGGTTCGTTCCTGCCCGACCCGGTCGTCCACCACGGCGGGACCGCGACGCGACTGCGCAAGCTGATCGCCGACGGGTTCGCCGTGCTGGTCGTCGCCGACGACCTCGACACCGCCCGCACCCTCGTCCGCGCTGCCGGCGCCGCCCATGCGGGGCTGTCGGCCGGGACGGGATCCGGGGTCGGGGGCATCACGGTCCTGGCACCGGACACCGTGCCGGGGGACGCCTTCGGTGCCGACGTGCCCGTCGCGCACGCCCCCGCGAGCGAGCTGGAGCGATTCGCCACCGGCTGGTGGCTCGTCCGGCCCGACGGGCACCTCGCCGCGCACGGCCCGGCCGGCGCCACCGATGCGTCCCTGGACCCCGTGGACCCCGTGGACGCCGAGGACTCGGTGGACGGTGTGGCCCTCGATCTGGCCGCCGCGTTGCGCCGCTGCCTGGGCCATGACCTGCCTGCCACATCCGCTCTCGTGAAGGAGGCCCGATGACCACCGCTCCTGCTTACGCCTGGCAGAACGGCAAGCTCATCCCGTGGGACGAGTGCGTGGTGCACGCACGGAGTCAGGGCGCGTTCTGGGGCGCCAACGTCTTCGAGGGCATCCGCGCCTACGTCAGCCCGGACGACGGTGTCACCTACGCCTTCCGGGTCCAGGACCATCTCGACCGGCTCCGCCGGTCGATGAAGAGCCTGCACATGGAGATCGACCACTCCGACGCCGAGCTCACCGACGCCTGCACCGAACTGGTGCGCGCCAACGCCTTCGGCGTCGACGTGCACGTCTGCATCGTGGCGTACTTCGATCTCGCGCCCGACTTCGATTCGCTCGGCTACACCCCGGAGACGGGTGTGCACATCACCTCGACGGTGGTCCCGCGCTCCCCCGCCTACCGCGACGGTGTCGCCGCGACCGTGTCGTCGTGGCGACGGATCAGCGACGACGCGATGCCGCCCCGGATCAAGACCGGGGCGAATTACCACAACAGCAGGCTCGCCCAGCACGAGGCGATGCGCAACGGTTTCGCGACGACGCTGCTGCTCAACCAGCGGGGCACCGTGTCGGAGGCGCCGGGTTCGTGCGTGGTGATGGTGCGAGCGGGCGAGCTGGTGACGCCGCCGGGCACCAGCGGTGTCCTCGAGGGGATCACCGTCAACACGACGGCCACATTGGCCGAACGGTTCCTCGACATGCCGATGCGGCACCGGGAGATCGACCGCACCGAACTCCACGCGGCCGACGAACTGTTCCTGTGCGGCACGAAGTCCGAACTGTTGCCGATCACGAGCGTGGACCGCATCCCGATCGGCACCGGGAGCATCGGCCCGGTGACGCGCGAGCTGCAGGACCGCTACGACGACGCCGTGCTGGGGCGGCTCGACCAGCCCGGTTGGTGCACCCCCGTCCCGATGACGAGGACGGAGGTTCCCGCATGAGCGCGGTGACCGCGCTCGCCGCGGCGCTGCACGCGGGCGACGTCGACGTCGTCGATCTCACCGCCCCGCTGTCCGAGGAGACACCGATCATCTCGCTGCCCCCGGAACGGGCCCAACCGTGGCCGTTCGCCCGGGAGGTGATCAGTGAGTTCGACGCGGGCGGACCGCATGTGTATTGGAACAACATCAGCCTCTCCGAGCACACCGGAACGCACTTCGACGCACCCGCGCACTGGTTGTCCGGCAAGGGCGGACAGGACGTCTCGCAGGTTCCGCCGTCGAAGCTGGTCGGCCCCGTCGCGGTCCTCGACATGACCGACGAGGTCGCGGCCGACGACGACTTCCTGTTGCGACGTGAACACGTCGAGGACTGGTCCGAGCGGCACGGCGCGCTCCCCGAGGGCGGCTGGCTGCTGTACCGAACGGGGTGGGCCGAGCGGGCGGGCGACGCGGCCCGGTTCCTCAACGACCGCCACACCCCCGGGGTGTCCGAGGACTGCGCCCGCTGGCTCGCCGAGCAGACCCCGCTGATCGGCATCGGCGTCGAGACCGTCGCACGGATGCGGGTCTGGCGGGCGAGTTCGACCAGCCCTACCCGTGCCACTGGTACTTCCACGGGGCGGGCAAGTACGGCCTGACACAGCTGCGGAACCTGGACCGGCTCCCGCCGACCGGCGCGGTGCTGATGTCCGCGCCGCTGCCCATCGTCGGTGGCTCCGGAAGTCCGGCCCGGGTCCTCGCGTTCGCCGACCGGACCACCCCCACGGACGGCGGTCCGGCAACGTGAGCGACACCGGATTCCGCGTGGCGAAGGCCCTGTTCGACCAACACCGCGGCACCCGCGGACCCGTCGGCGAGTTCGAACTCCTCGACCGCACGTGGGAGCTGTTCGGCGGCGTCTTCGATCCGTCGCTGGCCGTCGGCACCAGCCTGTTCACGCAGGAGCTCCCGTACCCGAGGGGCGGACGCTTCCTGGAGGTGGGCTGCGGCGCGGGCGTCACAGCGGTGCACGCCGCGATGTCGGGCTGCCGATGGGTGACGGCACTGGACATCAGCTGGAGCGCGGTGGACAACACCCGCCGCAATGCGAAACGGCACGGAGTCGACCACGTCGTGCGGGTCGCGCACAGCGACCTGTTCTCGGCACTGGCGCCCGACGAACGTTTCGACCTCGTCTTCTGGAACTCCAACTTCGGTGACCCACCGGACGGGTTCAGCAACGAGAGCGAACTGCACCACGCCTTCTTCGACCCGGGTTACGCCACGCATCGGCGATTTCTCCACGAAGCTCCCCGTTGGCTCGGCGACGACGGCCGACTGCTGCTGGGTTTCAGCAGCCTCGGCAACGCCGAACAGCTGGAGGCCGACTGCGCGGAGGCCGGCTTGGCCGTGAAACTCCTGTGGTCACACACCCACACGATCGACCGAGCCGGGGACCCGAACACCGAGATCGAGTTGCAACTACTCGAACTGGTTCGCCGGTGAACACCACCATCACAATTCCGAGGAGCTGAATCCATCGTGCCCGAGAACTCCGGCATCAACGAGTTTCGCACGCTGCTGTCCGACACCGGCCGTTGCCGCGTCGCCACACTGAAGCGGGACGGCAGACCACAGATCTCGACCGTGGACTACTGCTGGGACGGTGCCGATCTCCTGCGGTTCTCGACGACCGCCGACCGCGCGAAGGTGCACAACCTGCGCCGGGACGGCCGGATCAGCATCATGGTCGACTCGCCGGACGGTGCGTCGTACGCGGTGTTCGAGGGCACGGCGGAGCTGACGCCGACCGCCGGGACCACCGACGACGCGACGGTCGAGGAACTCGTCGACGTCTTCCGCAGGGTCCAGGGCGAGCACCCGGACTGGGACGAGTACCGGGAGGCGATGGTCGCCGACGGCAGGCTCGTCGTGCGCGCGCGGCTGGAGCGGGCCTACGGATTCATCCGCCCCACCTCTCCCGGCGGCGCGAACGCCACCGAGCTCCCCCGGCTGCACGTGCTCGTGGCGAGCACCCGGCCGGAACGTTCCGGCCCCGCCATCGCCGACTGGATCACCGCCAAGGCCAAGGAATCCGGGCTGTTCGACGTCCACCTCGTCGATCTGGCCGAGTTCGAGCTGCCGCTGCTCGACGAGCCGAACCACCCCGCGGCGCGCAACTACACGAAGGACCACACGAAGCGGTGGAGCGCGTCGGTCGACGCCGCCGACGCGTTCGTGTTCGTGGCACCGGAGTACAACTTCGCGATCAACGCGGCGCTGAAGAACGCGCTCGACTACCTGTTCTTCGAGTGGCACTACAAGCCCGTGGGTTTCGTCAGTTACGGCAACACCTCGGCCGGCCTGCGCGCACAGCAGATGACGAAGCAGGTCGTGACGACGCTGAAGATGCTGCCGCTGAACGAGGCCGTGGCGGTCCACTACTTCGGCAACCACCTCGAGGACGGTCGGTTCGTCGCCACCGAACAGCACGACGGCGCCGCCGAGGCGATGCTCGCCGAGCTTCGCCGTGTCGCCGAGGCGCTGGCGCCGCTGCGGGCCGGCAACTGACGTCCGAGGCACCGACAGCCCGATCCAGAAACGGAGTCCGCAATGGACAGTATCGTCGTGGTCGGCAGCGGGGGCCGGCCTTATCGGGAGTATGCCTTCCGTTCCCTCGCCACGAGATTCCGCGTGTCGGCGGTCCTGTCCGCGGAACCGACGTGGCAACAGCACTATCTGACCGACTGGATCGTCGCCGACCCGACCGACGAGGCGGCCCTCACCGAGGCGGTGCGGACCCTCACCGAGTCCGGCGGAGGTGTGCTGACGTGGGACGAGACGGTCCTCGAGAGGACGGCCGCCGTCGCGGAGAAGCTGTCCCTGCGGCACATGTCCCGGGATGCGGTCACCCGATGTCGGGACAAGTACCTGACTCGCACGGTCCTCGCCGATGCGGGCGTGTCCTCGGTCCGGCACGCGCTCGTGCGCAACGCCGACGAGGCGGTCGACTGGGCGGAACGCACGGGACTGCCGGTGGTACTCAAACCACGGGCACTCGCCGGCAGCATCGGGGTTCAGGTCGCCGGGAGCGCCGCGGAGGTGCGTGAGGCGTTCGCGCTCGCCGCGGGTGCGGAGTTCGCCACGCTTCCCACCGGACACGGGGTGCTCGTGGAGGAATACCTCGACGGGCCGGAGATCAGCATCGACTGTGTGGTCGACGACGGCCGGGTGACGTGCGTCCAGGTCGCCAGGAAGCGGCTCGGTTTCGCGCCGTACTTCGAAGAGGTCGGCCATCTCGTCACACCGGTCGACGACCAGCCGTGGGCAGGCGAGGTCGACGAGCTGGTCACGGCTGCGCATCACGCACTGGGCGTCGACGTCGGCGTGACACACGCCGAGGTCCGGCTGACGTCGAACGGGCCCCGGCTCGTCGAGTTGAACGGGCGACTGGGCGGCGACCTCATCCCGTACACGGGCGTGCTGGCCGACGGCACGGACCTGGTGCTGGCGGC
Source organism: Saccharomonospora sp. CUA-673 (assembly GCF_001942305.1). Classification (GTDB taxonomy): domain Bacteria; phylum Actinomycetota; class Actinomycetes; order Mycobacteriales; family Pseudonocardiaceae; genus Prauserella. The sequence continues at coordinate 62,469 of NZ_MKKE01000003.1, forward strand.
GGCGGACCTGGCGCTGGGCCGCGATGTGGGCCCCCTGACCGCACCCCGCCGCTGTGCCGAGGTGCGGTTCGTGTTCCCCGAGAGCGACGGCGTCGTGCGAAGCGTCGACGTGGACGGAGCCACCGAGGTGGCCGGGATCGCGCATGCCGAGGCGGTCGCGGAGCCGGGCAGCACGTTGCGACTGCCGCCGCGTCAGGCCATCCCGCGGATGGCTGCGTTGATCGCCACGGGGCAGGACGAGGCCGAGTGCGTGCGTGCCCTCGACGCCGCGGAACGCGGCGTCGTCGGCGTCATCGAGCCGCTCGGCACACCCTGATGCGGCCGGTCAACGCGCTCATCGCGACACACGGGCTCAGCTCCATCGGGCTGGGCCTGGTGTTCCCGTTCACCGCGATCTACCTGTCCGACCAGCCGGGTCTGGGCAACTCGGGTGTCGCGCTGTTCTACGCCTGCACGGGCGGGGCGAATCTGATCGTGGCGCTGTTGCTGACCGCCAAGATCGTCCGGCTGCCGACCGTCACCCTCGGCGTACTCGGCACGCTCCTGTGGTTCGCGGGGTACGCGTCGTTGCCATGGGCGGACGTGCACGCCGGGGCCGCGTCGTCGGCGGTACTGATCGGTGCGGGCCAGGGTTGTTTCATGGCCGCGGTGATTCCGCTGATCAACGGCCTGGTCACCGAGGACGAGCGGCGTGCGGTGTTCGCCCGCAGGTATGCGGTGTTGAACGTGACGTTGGCCCTCGGGTCGTTGACGGCGGGTTTGTTGACGGTCGGGTTGCCGCGGTCGGTGATCGGATGGTTCTTCGTCGCCAACGCCGTGGCGATCCTGCCGATGGCGGTGGCGATCGCCGTCGCCGGGCGGCATCTGCCGACGCGGGCGAAGCGCCCGACTCCGCGTGGGACACCGGGCGAGCTCGGCTTCCGGAAACTATGGGCACTGGCGTTGCCGCCCGCGGCATTCCAGTTGTCGGTGTACCTGTTCGGTTTCAGCCAGTTCGAGGCGACCTCGCCGCTGGTGGCCGACGGCCTGATGGGCATGGGCCTGTTCGTCGTGTCGTTGATGTTGGTGGTCAACGTGGCGACGATCGTGGTGGCGCAGAGTCCGCTGACGAAACTGCTCAAGCGGTATCCGGAGACCACGGGGTTGCGGATCGCCGTACTGGCCTGGATCGCCGGCTTCGTGATCGCAGGCGTCTGCGCGTTCGGTCCGTACGAGATGCGACTGACCGGTCTGCTGATCTACGCGATGATCTTTGCGATCGGCGAGTGTGCGTACTCCTGTTCGTTCCATCCGTGGCTGATCTCCGTGGTGCCGGAGAGCGAGTTGACGCAGGCGAGCGCACTGGTCAACTCGATGATGGGCATCGGCAATTTCCTGGGCCCGTCCATCGGCGTGCTCCTGGTGACGACGGGGAACGCCAGCACCGTCTGGTTCGGACTGGCCATCTCCTGCGCCGTGGTCACGGGGTTGGTCGGCTGGTTCACCGCGGCGCGGTCGGCGGCGACGAGCAAGGTCCACACGGCGAGCTGACCCGGAACGCCAACACAGCGACGCGAGATGCTGACACGACGCCGCAAAGTGCTGACACGGCGACGCAAGATGCCAACACGGCGACGTGGGGTGCTGACACGGCGGCGGGGGTCAGCCCGCGGGGTCGCTGCCGAGGACCTGGAGCATGCCTTCGACGGCTCGTGGCCAGGTGAATTCCTCGGCGCGGGCCCTGGCCAACCCGCGCCGCACCGCTTCGGGTGTCTCCAGCAACTCGGTCACGGCTCCGGCGAAGGCCCCGGCGTCGTCGGCGACAGCAGCCCCGCACCCGGGCCGGACGATCTCGCGCAACGCCGACGACCGCGACACGACGACGGGCGTCCCCGACGCGAGCGCCTCCAGCGCGGCGAGTCCGAAGGTCTCGTGCGGCCCGGGCGCCAACGACACGTCCGCGCTGGCCAGCAGGCGCGCGACGGCGGCGCGGTCGGCGACGTAGCCGAGGAAGTGCACGGGCAGTCCGCGGGCGCGGCGTTCGAGGGCGCGCCGCCGCGGTCCGTCACCGGCGACGACGAGGCGCACGTTGGCACCGGCGTCGGTCAGTTCCGCCACCGTGTCGACGCTGCGTTCCACGTGCTTCTCCGGCGACAGCCGTCCACAGTGGACGACGAGGGCGTCGGCGCCCGCGGTGAGTTCGCGGCGCCAGCCGCCGTCGTGCAGGTCGGGTCGGAACGTGGACAGGTCGACGCCGAGGGGCACGCGCTGCACGTTGGGCGCGCCGATGCGGTCGAACTCGCCCCTGGCGAACGCGGTCGTGCAGACGACCTTGTCGTAGGTGCCCGCCATGCGCCGGTTCGCGGTGTCGGCGACGCGTTCGGCCAACACGCGCGGCAGCAGGAACTGGCGCAGCAGCCGGTCGAGGCGTTCGTGGGAGATGACGACGCTGGGCACGCCCCGCTCCCGCGCCCACGCGCCCATGCCGCGCAGGGTCAGCCGATCGGACACCTCGAGCCGGTCGGGTTCGAGGTGTTCCAGCAGCGCGCGCACGCGGAACGGGTCGACGGCGCGGTAGCCGCCGGTGCCGGGGATCTGCGGGGCGGGCAGCAGCACGCGGCGCACCCCGCTCGGCAGTTCGGTGTCCTCGCGGCGCGGACCGGGCACGACGAGCGTCACCCGGTGTCCGCCGGCGACGTATCCGGCGCGAGGTGGTGCAGGGCCGTGCGCAGTCCGCCCGAGCGGGGCCCGTAGAAGTTGGCCAGCTGCACGATGTGCAGCGAGTCCGCTCCCCCGGGGCCCATCGGCTATGCCGCCCGGATGATCCGACCCCGGACGGCCTCGTAGTGGCCGACCAGTTGGCCGCACACCGCGGGCCAGGTGCGGCCGAGGACCGCCCTGCGCCCGGCCTCCGCCATCTCGGCGCGCACGTCCGCGGGGCGCAGCAGGTCGATCGCCTCGGGCAGTGCCGCCTCGAAGTCGCCGCGGTGCGGGGGCAGCAGCAGCCCCGTGACGCCGTGGTCGACGAGGTCGCGCGGTCCGCCCGCGGCCGGTGCGAGGACGGGCAGTCCGGAGGCCATGGCCTCCTGCACCGCTTGGCAGAACGTCTCGTGCGGTCCCGTGTGGACGAACAGGTCGAGGCTCGCGTACGCGGTGGCGAGGTCGTCGCCGTACTGCGCGCCGAGGAACGCCGCGTCGGGCAGCGCGGCCCGCAGCGATTCCAGTTCGGGGCCGTCGCCCACGACGACCACCCGGACGCCCGGCACGTCGGCCAGCGCGGCCAGTCGGCCGACCTCCTTCTCGGGGGCGAGCCTGCCGACGAAGCCGACGAGCAGTTCCCCGTCGGGGGCCAGTCGGGCGCGCAGGTCGGGGTCGGCGTGCGCCGGGTCGAACCGTTCGATGTCGACGCCCCGGCCCCAGCGGTGCACGCGCGGGACGCCGTGCAGACGCAGCTGGTGTGCCGAGTCCGACGACGGGGCGAGCGTGCGGTCGGCGCGCGAGTGCAGTCGGCGCACCCACCTCCACGCGGCCCTGGCACCGAGGCCGAGGCCGTACGCCTCGGCGAACCCGGCGATGTCGGTCTGGTAGACGGCGACGGTGGGCACGCCGAGCCGGCGCGCCGCCGCGAGGCCTCTGGCCCCGACGACGAACGGCGAGGCCAGGTGCACCACGTCGGGCACGAACTGGGCGAGCGCGGTGAGGACGGTCCGGGTGGGGACGCCGACCGGAAGCGTGTTCACCACCGGCAGGTCGACGGACGGCACCCGGACGACCGGTGCACCCCGGTACTCCTCGGGACCGGCCCCTGGTGCGACGACGAGGACGTCGTCGCCGCGCGCCGTCAGATGCTCGACGACCCGCAGCACGGAGTTGGTCACACCATTGACCTGCGGCAGGAAGCTCTCGGTGACGATGGCTACGCGCACGCCTGTCATGGTGCGCCCCGCGGGCGGCGACCGCCTCACACGGACGTAACGCCGCGCCGAACGCCCGCGGAACACTCCACCGCCGGAACGTGGGCGCGACCACCCGGTCGAGTCGTCGTCGGATCGCGAGCGAGGCGTCATCTGCCCTTCGCATGCCGGACACCCGTCATCGCCACTGTGGAGAGGCATGACCCTCTCGTCCCGCATGCTGCGTCCGGTGGACCCCGGGCTGCTCTCCCAGGCGCTCGAGGTGGCAGGACGCCTCGCGGGCGATGCCACCGACGTGATCACCGCGACGGCCGGCCGCGGCGCCCGGCCGACCACGAAGGAATCGCCGTTCGACTGGGTCACCGACACCGACCGCACGCTCGAGCGGCACACCCGGCGGGTGCTGGGCATGGAGTTTCCCGGCATCCCGGTGGTCGGTGAGGAGTACGGCGGCGACACGGGCGCCGACGACGCCGAGTACCGCTGGGTCGTCGACCCGGTCGACGGGACCGCCAACTACGTGGCCGGCATCCCGTGGTGCTCGTACAGTCTGGCGCTGGTCGACCCGGACGGACCGGTCGTGAGCGTGGTGGCCGACCCGTATCGCGGCCAGTTGTACAGCGCGGCCCGCGGACGCGGCGCCCGCGCCAACGGCGCGCTGATCGAGGTGCCGGAGCGGGCGAGCACGGCGGGATCGATCGTGTGCACCGAGCTCACCGGCGGCGACGCGTGGCACGGCATGGGCCGGTTCGTCGAACGCGCCGCCCGCGCCCATTCGGGCACGCGGATCCTCGGCTCGTCGGCGCTGGCGGTGACCCAGGTGGCGTTGGGCCACGCGGTCGCCGCGGTCCTCGACGGGTACCGCGAGTGGGACGTCGCGGGCGCGTTGGGCGTGGCCACCGAGGCGGGTGCGCTGGTGCTCGACCGCCAGGGTCAGCAGTCGGCCCTGCCGCTCGACGGGGTGCTCGTCGCCGCCCCGCGTGTCGCGGCCGAGGTCTTCGACTGGTGGACCGGCGTCCAGGAGGAGTAGGCGGCGCTCAGGCGGCGGTGCGGTGTCGGCGGCGGTGCGGCAGGATCCGTCCGCCGGCTTGCCTGAGCAGCAGCCACAGCAGGGGCCCGGCGACCATCCAGGTGAACAGCGCGGTGGTGCTCGTGGGCAGCAGGGTGAGCACCCACGTGCGGCCGGCGACCTTGACGAGGTCGGGTTCGGTGATGTCGTACTCGACGCGCACGAGCTGGCCCTGGCTGAGCCCGTCGGGGTAGAGCACGCCCAGGTCGGGGTTGTGCGACTCGCCGTCCGGGGTGTCGTAGCGGATGAGGGTGCGGTCCCACGTGACCTGCTCGACCTGCGCGACGGCCGTGCCCCGGTTCTTGGCGATCTCCCGGTCGTTGACCCACGCGCCCGCGGAGATCACGAAGCATTCGAACGTGATCAGCAACGCGAGCCCCAGCACGACCCACGAGCCGATCCGCCAACGCCGCTGCTTCCGCTCGGTGCGACTCGCCGGGCCGGCGGCCGCGTTCGACGCCGTGTCTGCCGCGGCGTCGGCCGACGTGTCAGCGGCCGTGTCGCTGTCCGGTGGCGACTCGGGTGACGGCTGGGACGAGGAGGTCACACCGCAATCCTAGGTGCCGCCACCGAACCGCCGTCCCCTCGTCTCCTCGACGCCCACGTGCCCGACCTGCGCCTGCTCGTACTCGGCCTCGTAGGCATCCTGCTCGGCGCGCGCCTGCTGTACGCCCTCCTCGGTGATCTGCCCGCGCGCGACGGCCTCCCGGCGCAGGGCGTCCCACGTGATCGCGTTGCCGGCCATGCTGGTTCCTCCTGTCCCGGAGCCTGTCCAGGCGTTTGTCCAATGCGGGGACGGTACAGCTTGCATCCGACAATTCACGGGGCGTGACGGGCGACGGCCAGCTTCGTCCGCGGGTCCGGGGCGGGCTGGTCAGGCGGTGGTCAGCCGGTGACTGCGGTGGCCACGGCTTCGCGGAGGGTGGCGTGGAGGGCGCGGTGGCGGCTGCGGTCGGCGCGGACCTCGACGACCCGCAGGCCGGGCTGCGGGGTCAGCGCGTCGCGGAACTCCTCGAGCGTGTCGGCCCGGCGGTGCGGCACGCCGTAGCCGGCGCACAGGGCGGCCAGGTCGGCGCCGTGCGGGGTGCCGAAGATCCGCTCGAAACCCTCGCTGTGCTCGGGTGCGCCCTGTTCGAGCAGCGAGAAGATGCCGCCGCCGTCGTCGTTGACGACGATGATCGTCAGATCGGGCCGCGCCTCGGCGGGGCCGATGAGCAGGCCGTTGATGTCGTGCAGGAACGTCAGGTCGCCGAGCAGCGCGTACGACGGCGCCCGGTGCACGCTCGCGGCGCCGACCGCGGTCGACACGGTCCCGTCGATCCCCGCGACGCCGCGGTTGCGGTGCACCAGCACGTCGCGGCGCCGGCCGCCGACGAGCGCCACGTCGCGCGCCGGGTTCGACGACCCCACCACCAGCAGCGCCCCCTCCGGCAGTCCGCGCACCAGCTCCTCGGCGACGCGCAGCCCGTTGGGCCACGGCTCGCGCGCGAGAGCCTCGTGCACGGCCGTCACGGCGGCGGCGTCGGCACGCTGCCACCGCGCCAGCCACTCGGGGTCGGCCGGCTTGGTCGGCGCGTCGAACCACTGCCCCACCTGGCGGACGTTGTGCGCGGGCGCGGGCCAGTCGGCGTCCGGCCGCACCAGCAGCACCTCGACGGCCGGGTCCGACAGCAACCGCTGCACCTGCCGGAACACCGTCGGCCGCCCGATGCACAGCACCTGCTCGGGTTTGTGCTCGTCGAGGAACTCCTCGATGCCCAGCAGCCACGGACCACCGGAGATCGCCGTGTCGCCGCCGAGGCCGAGCCCGCCGGTCTCCGACAGGACCGGCCAGCCGTGCTCCGAGGCCCATTCGCTCGCCGCGTGCACCCCGGCGTCGCAGGCGATGACCAGGCCGTGCCGCGTCGAGGGCACCACGAACGACGGCAACGCCCCGTACTCGGGCAGCTCCGTCCAGCGGGCGCCGCGGGGACGGCCGTCGAGCGACTCGTACCAGTGCGGATCGTCGTCGGGCACCAGCGGTTCGCGGAACGGCACGTTGAGGTGCACCGGGCCGCAGCGCCACTCGCCGTAGGCGGCGTTCCACGCGCGGCAGACCTGGCTGCGCCAGTACGCGTTCTGCCCGGCGCGCCGTTCGGCGACGGCCAGCTCGTCGAAGTAGCGCACCGCGTCGCCGTAGAGGTGCTGCTGGTCGATCACCTGGTTGGCGCCCGCGGCGCGCAGTTCGGGCGGACGGTCGGCGGTGAGCACGATCAGCGGCACGCCGGCGCGGTCGGCCTCGAGCACCGCGGGGTGGAAGTTCGCCGCCGCCGTCCCGGAGGTGCAGACCACTGCCACGGGACGTCCCGTGCGCGCCGCGATGCCGAGCGCCAGGAACCCCGCGCCGCGTTCGTCGATGCGCACGTGCAGGGTGAGCTTGCCGGCGGCCTCGGCGTCCCGCAGCGCCAACGACAACGGCGCGTTGCGCGAGCCGGGACACAACACCACGTGCGACACGGTGTTGCGGACCAGCTCGTCGACGATGACCCTCGCCTGCGCGGTGGACGGGTTCACCTGCGAGCCCCCTCGATGCCTCGGGTGGAACCGCCTATTGTCCCAGGCGTGCATGACACCCAGGTATCCGAACTGTTCGACCCGACCGCATGGACGCCCGTCGAGGGGTTCGAGTTCACCGACATCACCTACCACCGTTCCACCGACAGCCGTTCGGGCAAACGCGTCGTCCGGGTGGCGTTCGACCGGCCCGACGTGCGCAACGCGTTCCGTCCGCACACCGTCGACGAGTTGTACCGCGCACTCGAACACGCCCGGACGAGCTCCGATGTCGGCTGCGTGCTGATCACCGGCAACGGCCCGTCGCCGAAGGACGGCGGCTGGGCGTTCTGCTCCGGCGGTGACCAGCGTATTCGCGGTCGCTCCGGGTATCAGTACGCGAGCGGGGAGACGTCCGACACGGTGGACCCGGCGCGCGCGGGCCGCCTGCACATCCTGGAGGTCCAACGGCTGATCAGGTTCATGCCGAAGGTCGTCATGGCCGTCGTCCCCGGTTGGGCCGCGGGTGGTGGACACTCGCTGCACGTCGTGTGCGACCTCACACTCGCCTCGCTCGAACACGGCAAGTTCAAGCAGACCGACGCGGACGTCGGATCGTTCGACGGCGGGTTCGGCTCGGCGTACCTGGCGCGGCAGGTCGGGCAGAAGCGGGCGCGGGAGATCTTCTTCCTCGGCCGCGAGTACTCGGCGACCGAGGCGTTCGAGATGGGCGCGATCAACCGGGCCGTGCCGCACGCCGAACTGGAGTCCACAGCCCTGGAGTGGGCGTTCGAGGTGCTGGGCAAGTCGCCGACGGCGCAGCGGATGCTCAAGTACTCGTTCAACCTGATCGACGACGGGCTCGTCGGCCAGCAGCTCTTCGCCGGCGAGACGACCCGCCTGGCGTACATGCAGGACGAGGCCGTCGAGGGCCGCGACGCCTTCCTCGAGAAACGCGACCCCGACTGGACCGACCACCCGTACTACTACTGACCCCCGGATTCATGCTCCCGAGGGCCCCATGGTCGCGTGGAACCGAGCACCGTCGCGCGGAGCGTGTCCGTTTGGGTGGCGGTGGGAGGCGGTGGGCGCGACCATGGGGCCCACGGGTGCATCCCACGCCACGGAGGAGCTCGATGAGTCCGGACAAACTCCCGCGCCCGCTTCCCGAGACGCCGGACGAGCGGGACGAGCAGCAGCGCAAACAGGGCCTCTGGACCGACCGTGATGCCCGCGGCGGCGTCATGGTCGGCACCTATGTCGACGACCTGCGCCACGGCGAGTGGAAGCACTACGCCCACGACGGCCGGCTACGTTCCGAGGGCCGGTTCGCCCAGGGCGAGCTGGAAGGTCAGTGGACTTGGTACCGAGCCGACGAGCAGTTGATGCAGCGCGGCGGTTTCCTCCACGGGGAGAAACACGGAACCTGGGAGCGGTGGAACGCCCAAGGCCGGGCCATCGACCGCGGCGACTTCGAGCACGGCAAGAAGGTCGGCACCTGGGAGCAGTACAACCCCGACGGCACCGTGAAGAAGACCACGCGGCACCGAGACCCTCAACACCGAGACAGCTGACCCGCCCGGCACGCCTACCGCCAGGCGGGCTCGGCGTGGTCAGCCCGCCTGCGGAAGCGGCGTGATGGTCTCGAGGTCGTCGCCGATCTCGGCCAAGGCGCACCGGCGGTCGTAATCCGCCTGCAAGGTCGACCAGAACCCCTCGGACATGCCGAAGAAGCGCGACAGACGCAACGCCGTGCCCGCGCTGATGCCGCGACGCTCGGCGACGATCTCGGCCATGCGCGACTGCGGCACGTGAATCTCCCGCGCGAGCCTGTTCACACTGATGCCCAACGGCTCGAGGAACTCCTCGCGCAGGATCTCCCCCGGGTGGATCGGCCCGTGCACCTTGTCAGTGGTAGTCAACGATCTCGACCTCCTCGGGTCCACCGTCGGTCCAGATGAAGCAAATGCGCCACTGGTCATTGATACGGATGCTGTACCGACCCTTCCGGTCGCCGTGCAGCTTCTCCAGGCGATTTCCCGGCGGTACGCGCAGGTCGCTCACTGCGCCCGCACCGTTGAGCAACTGCAGCTTGCGATGCGCCGTGCGTTGCAACGCAGGATGAAGCCTGGTGCGTTCCTGGTTCCACACCTGCTCCGTCTGTTTGTCGGCGAAGGACTGGATCACCAACCAGACTATACGCAGCACGTTTATACGTCAATCAGATAGGTCTCGCCTCTCGTCAGGCTTCGTGGTCGCTACCACGTCGGTACGAGCTGTACTCCGTCGTGCGCGCGCGTGTGCGGCCGCGTGTCGAACGCGTCGTGAACACGGACTGCGAAGGCGGGAGTCATGGAGCGGGTGACCTCGTCACGATTCATCCAGCGAACCTCGCGGGCCTCGTCGGTCTGCGCAACGAGGTCGCTGCTGCCCGGCTTGCAACGGAACACGAGCGCAACGATGCCGCGACTGAGGTTCTTGTAGACGCCGGTCAGCCGTTCCACCTCGACACTCATGCCGGTCTCCTCGGCGACCTCGCGACGCACACCGTCCTCGAACGACTCACCCAGCTCGAGCACACCGCCGGGCATCTCCCAACGCCCGTTGTCGCGGCGACGGATCACCAGAACCCGGTCGTCGGAATCGACGACGATGCCCGCGACGCTGACCGAGTGCTTCGGCATCTCACCCATCGCATGTCCTGCCTTGTCGTCGGCGACCTCGTCGGACCCGGCCGGTTATACCGCGGTCGCCAAGGCGCTGCCCTCCCGCGCATGCTCGGCGTGAAGAAGATTCGTCGCTCCCACCCGTCTCCCACCGCCACCCAAACGGACGCGCTCCGCGCGGCAGTGCTTGATCCGAGCGACCATGGGGCCCACGGGTACACCCCCGGGTGCACTGCCATGGGGCGCCACGGGTGGCCCTCGGTGCCGGTGGGGCGGCCTAGGCTGGGGCGGTGCAGGTCGTGTTCACGGACGGTTCCCCGGGCTCGGTCGCGGAGCTCGACGCGGCGTTGCGCAGCGCACTCGCCGGCGGCGAACCCCTGTTGCCGCTCGATCCCCGCAACCCCGCGAGCGCCGAGCTGCGCGCCGCCATGCGCCCGGCGAGGACGTCGAACCCGGCACGGCGGTGATCATCCCGACGTCCGGGTCGACCGGCGAGGCGAAGGGCGTGCTGCTGTCCTCCGCGGCTCTGACGGCCTCGGCCCGCGCCACGCACGCACGGCTCGGCGGTCCGGGCCGGTGGCTGCTGGCCACGCCCGCCAACTACGTCGGCGGACTCCAGGTCCTCACCCGCGCCCACCTCGCCGGCGCGACCCGGTCGTCCTCGACACCTCCACCGGCTTCCGTCCGGACGCGTTCGCCGAGGCCACCGCCGAGCTGCGGCGCGCGGCCGGACCGCACTACACGGCGCTCGTGCCCACCCAGCTGGCCCGACTGCTCGACGCCGGCGGCCCCGCCGCCGAGAGCGCCGCCGCCTACGACGCGATCGTCCTCGGCGGTGCCCGACTCGACCCCGCCCTCGCCGAACGCGCCCGCGCGGCCGGCGTGCGCGCCGTGTCCGCGTACGGCATGAGCGAGACCGCCAGCGGGTGCGTCTACGACGGCGTGCCGCTCGACGGCGTGCACGTCCGCCTCGGCGACGACGACCGCATCGAACTCGCCGGTGACGTCCTCACCCACGGCTACCGGCTCCGTCCCGACCTCACCGCACAGGCGCTGACGGCCGACGGCTGGCTGCGCACCGGCGACGTCGGACGCCTCGACGACGGCAGGCTCACCGTCGTCGGCCGCCTCGACGACATGATCAACACCGGTGGGGTGAAGGTGCCCGCGGGCGGCGTCGAGGCCGCACTGACGGCGCATCCGGGCGTGCGCGCGGCCTGCGTCGTCGGCCTCGACGACGTCGAATGGGGCCAGCGCATCGCCGCCCTCGTCGTGCTCGAGGCCGGGGTCGCCGACGTCCCGGCCGGCGAGCTGCGCGCGCTCGTGCGCGACCGGCTCGGACGGGCCGCCGTCCCGAAACTCCTCGACGCCGTCGACGAACTTCCGCTGATCGGACCCGGCAAGGTCGACCGCGCCGCCGTGCGCGCCCGGTTGTCGGCCGCCTGCTGACCGCCGCATCCGGCGTCCGCGAAAGAATGCCGGAATGGCGACAGTCGCAGAGTGGATCGAAGGCGCACGCCCGCGCACGTTGCCCAACGCCGTGGCCCCCGTCGTCGCGGGTGCGGGCGTCGCGGCCCAGCTGGAGGCGTTCTCGTGGTGGCGCATGCTGCTGGCGTTGCTGGTGGCGCTGGCGCTGATCATCGGCGTGAACTTCGCCAACGACTACTCCGACGGCGTCCGCGGCACCGACGCGACCGGGTCGGACCGCTGCGGCTCGTCGGTTCGGGCGCCGCGCTACCGATCCACGTGCTGACGGCGGCGGTGAGCTGCCTCGGCGTCGCCGCGGTCAGCGGACTCGTGCTGGTGATCGCGACCGGCCACTGGAACTTGCTGCTGCTCGGCGGCATGTGCCTGGCCGCGGCGTGGTTCTACACCGGCGGGCGCAAACCGTACGGCTACAGCGGCTTCGGCGAGGTCGCGGTGTTCGTCTTCTTCGGACTGGCCGCCGTGCTCGGCACCGTGTACGTCCAGGCCGGGACGATCACGTGGGAGGCGCTCGCGTGCGCCATCGTGATCGGCGGACTGTCGTCGGCCGTGCTGGTCGCCAACAACCTGCGCGACATCCCCACCGACGTCGAGGCCGGCAAACGCACCCTGGCCGTGCTGCTCGGCGACCAGCGCACCCGGATGCTGTACGCGGCCCTCGTGGGCGTCGCGGCGGCGCTGACGGTGACGCTGGGCGCGGCGCACCCGCCCGTGTTCGTGGCGCTCGCGGCGATGCTGCTGCTCGTGCAGCCGCTGCGGGTGATGCTCGGCGGACGCACCGGTCTGGACCTCGTGCCCGTGCTCCGCGACACCGGCCTGGCGATGCTCGCCTGGTCGCTCCTGACCGCCGCCGCCCTCACCTTCTCCTAGGCGCCAATGCTCCCGTGGGCCCCATAGTCGCGTTGAACGCAACCAAAGGGCCCTTGGGAGCTTTGAACGGGGTCCCGGCGGCTCTACGGGTAGTGGCCCGTTTCGAGGAAGGTGTCGAGGGCGTTGCGGTGGGGGGCGAGGTCGAAGCCCTGGGCGGCGATCCACTCGTCGGAGTAGTACGTGTTGGAGTAGCGTTCGCCGCCGTCGCACAACAGCGTGACGACGCTGCCCCGCTCCCCCGCCGCCAGCATCCGCGCGATGAGCGTGAACGCGCCGCACAGATTGGTGCCCGTCGAACCGCCCGCCCAGTGCCCGGTGGTGTCGCGCAGGAACCGGATGGCCGCCAGTGACGCCGCGTCGGCACCCGGAACATCTCGTCGATGATCTCCGGCACGAACGACGGTTCCACCCGCGGACGCCCGATGCCCTCGATCCGCGACGGCATGCCCGTGGCGTAGTCGCGCGCCCCGGTCTCCCACGAGCCGTAGAACGCCGAGTTCTCCGGGTCGACCACGGCGATGCGCGTGTCGAACCGGCGGTACCGCGCGTACCGGCCGAACGTCGCGCTCGTCCCGCCCGTGCCCGCGCCGACGACGATCCACGCCGGCACCGGATGCCGTTCCAGCTCCAGCTGCGCGAACACCGACTCGGCGATGTTGTTGTTGCCCCGCCAGTCGGTGGCGCGTTCGGCGTAGGTGAACTGGTCGAGGTAGTGCCCGCCGCATTCGGCGGCGAGCCGTTCGGCCTCGCTGTACATGGCCACCGGCACGTCCACGAAGTGGCACCGGCCGCCGTAGAACTCGATGAGGTCGATCTTCTCCTGGCTGGTCTTCCGCGGCACGACCGTCACGAAGTCCAGGCCCAGCATGCGCGCGAAGTACGCCTCGGACACCGCGGTCGACCCGCTGGAGGCCTCGATCAGCGTCGTGCCCGGGCCGATGTGCCCGTTCACCAGCCCGTACAGCACGAGCGAACGTGCCAGGCGGTGTTTCAACGAGCCCGTCGGGTGGACCGACTCGTCCTTCAGGTAGAGGTCGATGCCCCACTCGGGCGGCAGCGGGAAGACGTGCAGATGCGTGTCCGCGGACCGGTTGGCGTCGGCCTCGATGATGCGGACGGCTTCACTGACCCACCCGCGCCGGTCCGTCACGCGGGGTCCTTGCCCGCTTCTTTACCCGACTCGGCCTTGCCGCCGGTCTCGGTGTCGGCCTTCTGATCCGCGGTGTCGGGCTCCTGATCCGCGGTGTCGTCGTCGACAGCGGCCGTGTCGCTGTCGGTGCTGTCGGAGCTGTCGGAGCTGCCTTCGGCAGCGCCGGCGTCGTCGGTGCCGCGGTCACCGCGGAGTTCGGCGCGCAGGCGGGCGCGCTGTCGTGCCCGGTTCTCGTTGCGCGCGGCGAGGCCGGCCGTGACGCGGGCGTTGAGGCCCTTGAACAGCAGCATGCCCAGGGGCAGGCCGACGATGAGCGCCACGAGCAGCGCGACCACCAGCGGAACCCGGACGAGGACGAGCAGCCCGGCGATGGCGGCGACGAGTGCGAACCTCGCGAGCAGGTACAGCGTCAGGTCGCGGCCGAGCCGCGGGGACTGCGCGGCCGACGCGGCGGAGGATGACGTCGCAGATGCGGAGGTGTTCACGCTCTACGAGGTTACGTCGTCGTCCAATGTCTGGTTGTTGGGCCTGCCCTCGAAGCGGGTGGACAGCACCACGGTCGTGCGGGTGCGCCCGACCCCGTCGATCCGGCGGAGTCGGCCGAGGGTGTGCTCGAGTTCGTCGACGGTCTCGACGCGCACCTTCACCACGAACGCCTCGTCGCCCGCCACCGCGTAGCAGCTCTCGACCTCGGCCAGCACGCCCAGCTCGTCGGCGATCTCGTCGTTGGAGGCGGTGTCGGTGGGCTGGATGCCGACCAGCGCGGTCACGCCGAGTCCGACGGTCCGCGGGTCGACGGTCGCGTGGTAACCGGTGATGACCCCCGCGGCCTCGAGCTTGCCGACCCGCTCGTGCACCGACGACGGCGACAGCCCGACGGTCCGGCCGACCTCCGCGTACGTGGCCCTGCCGTTGTCCCGCAGGACAGCGATGATCTTCCGATCGAGATGATCCACCCGGCCACGTTAAAGGCCACCCCGCGCCCACCGACTCCCCGGGTCGACCCGCCCGAACACCCGAACGCGGTGGACACCATGGCAGCACTGGATGCTGCCCGGGGTGATGTGGTGCCGGGTTTGCGGGACTGAACGCGGACTTCGCAGGGCTGGGTGCACACTTCGCGGAGCAGGACGCAGATCTCGGCGGGTGCGACGCAGATCTCGCGGACCGGAGATCAAAGTAAAGCCCACGCTGGGGGTCGGCGTCGGCACCCGGCGCGCACGGGACGCTACGTAAAGCGTCATCCACCTGGGCTTATGTCCGAACCGGGGCGTTTGTCCATTACCTCCTCTTTACTCTCCAACAACCGTTCGAGTACCCGACGGGCGGAGTGCAACGATTGATGACGGTCGGGGGAGATATCCCCGACCGTGCTGATCCCAGCACCGACGAACAACGGTGGTTGTAAAGGAGGCGGATTGTGACCGCGACCACAGGAGGACGACTGCTCACCCCGGGTGAGGTCGCCACATTGTTCCGCGTGGACCCGAAGACGGTGACCCGCTGGGCCACGGCAGGCCGTATCGGATCGATCCGCACGCCGGGCGGACACCGCCGGTTCCGGGAAGCCGAGGTCAACGAGCTGCTCGCCGAGCTCACCACCGACCCGAACGGCGTCCCCGCCCACTGAACGGACGATCAGGACCGTTCCAGACAAACAGGACCCGACCGCTTGCACCCATGAGGCGCTAGGCTGGAGGCAGTCACCCCATGGGAAGGAGCGGGCATGCTCTATCTGCTCGCGGCAGTCGGCGCCATCACCGTAGCCGTCGTGTTGTGGCGGTTACTCGGCACCGAACGGGTCGGCGCGAGTACCCGGCAGCGTCCGGTCGCACCTGACGACGATCCGGAATTCCTGCGCAAGCTCGGGGAACAGAAGCCGAAAACGAACGACGAGGACGAGAAGTAGCGGCCCCGGCGTTCGACCACCGACCGCGCACCGGCGCCAGCCCCGGTGCGCGGTCGGTCGTCTGTTCAGGCACTTTTCGACAGAACCGGCCGCACAGAACCGGCAGCGGACAGCCGAACGCCCGCCCCCACCTGGGAGCGGGCGACAGCTACGAGGACAGCGACCTGCCGGTAAGAGCGGTCTTTACCTGACGAGCTTTACCTGACGAGCCGGTCGGCGGCGAAGCCGTCGGCGACCGTGGCGGCGAGCTCGAGCAGCGCGGTGCGCGTGTTCTTGTCCAGCCGCTCCAGGTCGATCTCCGCGCCCTCCTCGAGGTGCGGGTCGAACGGGATCTTCACCACACCGCGCGTGCGCGCCGAGAAGTGCGCCGTGAGCTTCTCCAGGTCCACCGACCCCGACTTCGGGCGCACCGAGTTGATCACCGTGATCGACCGCTGCACCAGTTCGCCGTAGCCGTGCGCGTCGAGCCAGTCGAGCGTCGCCGACGCGCTCCGCGCCCCGTCGACCGAACCGGACGACACGATCACCAGCGAATCGGCGAGGTCCAGAACACCCTTCATCGCCGAGTGCATCAGACCGGTGCCGCAGTCGGTGAGCACGATGTTGTAGAAGTGCTCCAGCAGGTCGACCGTGCGCCGGTAGTCGTTCTCCGAGAACGCCTCCGACACCGCCGGGTCCTGCTCGCTCGCCAGGATCTCCAGCCTGCTGCCGCCCTGCGAGGTGTAGGCGCGGACGTCGCTGTAGCGCGTGATCCGGTCGGCGTCCCGCAGCAGATGCCGCACGGTCGCGGTCGTCTCGATCGGGATCTTCTGCGACAACGTCCCGCGGTCGGGGTTCGCGTCGACGGCGATCACCCGGTCGCCGCGCAGCGACGCGAACGTCGCACCCAGCGTCGTCGTGGTCGTCGTCTTACCGACACCGCCCTTGAGACTCAGGATGCCGATCTTGTAGCACCCGCGCAGCGGCTGCTGCACGCGCGCCGTCAGATCGCGCTGCGCCCGGTCCGCGGGCCCCTCACCGGGGTTGACCAGCTTGCCCGTGCCGACGTACAGCGCCTTGCGCCAGCCGGACTTCGGCGGCCGCTTCGTCTGCTTGACGAGACTGCTGCCGGACAGGTCCGAATCACCACCCTGCGCCGAACGCTGCGGCTGCGGCAACGGCGGAAGCCCCTGGCCCGCCTGGCCGCCCTGCGCGGCCTGACCCGGCTGCGCGCTCGGCTGGGCGGCGTGCGCCTGCTGGGCCTGCGCCGGGCCCTGCGGCTGCTGGGACGGGTACTGGTTGGCGGGCGGCATGCCGTGCTGGCCGTCGAAGTACGACTGCGCATACGACTGCTGAGGCTGCTGCGCCTGCTGGTCGTGCTGGGCGAACTGCGAGTACTGCGCGTACTGCTGATACGGCGCCTGCGCCGCGTGCTGCGCTGCGTCATATCCCGGCTGCTGCGCAGGGTCGTATCCCGGCTGCTGCGCAGGCTCGGCCGCGCCCTGCTCGGGTGTGAGCGGGGGCAGGTTCGGGTCGTACGGCTGCTGCGCCGGGTAATGCACCGCGGGTTGCGTCTGCTCCGACTCGGGCACCTGCTGGGCCGGGTTGTTCGGCGGGCTCACCCGCTGGGTCGCTTCGGGGTTGTCGGGCAGGGCCGGCGATTCCTGCGCCGCGGGCGGCTGCGTGGAATCGGTGAGCTCCTCGTTCAGATGCTGGGCACCCGGAGCGTTCCGGGCACCATGAGGGTTCTGCGGTTCCTGCCCTGTGGGGTCGCTGCCTGCGGTCACCGCTTGTTTCCTCCGCTGTTCGTGGTGCTCCTGAGACGCTACCCGCGACTCCGCGGTTCCGTCAGCCAACTCCCGCATACGAGTGGAGGCCCGTGGTGACCAGGTTCACGAAGAACAGGTTGAACACGGTGGCGGCGAACCCGAGGATGTTGATGACGGCGGCGCGGTTGCCGCGCCAGCCCGCGGTCGCCCGCGAATGCAGGTACGCCGCGTAGATGACCCACGCGATGAACGCGACCGTCTCCTTCGGATCCCAGCCCCAGAACCGGCCCCACGCCGCCTCGGCCCACACCGCGCCGCACAGCACGCCGAAGGTGAAGACCGGGAACGCGAACACCGTGGTGCGGTAGGCGATCCGGTCGAGCACCTCCTTCGCCGGCAGCTTCGAGGCGAACGACGCGAACTTCTCCGGACGGCTCTCGTTCCGCGCCTTGATCAGGTAAAGGATGCTCGCGACACCGGGGATCAGGAACACACCGGACGCGCCCGCGGCGGCCGCGACGTGGATGATCAGCCAGTACGACTGGAGGGCCGGCTGCAGCGGCGCCGCCTCCGAGTACAGCCACGTGCCGCCGATGAACATCAGGATCACGTTGGGCAGCAGCACGAACGTCGACAGGTGCCGCACCGGGTGCTTGCGCAGCAGCCACAGCCAGGCGACCACGGCCACGAAGCACGTGATCATCACGTACTCGTACATGTTGCCCCACGGCGCGCGGTTCGTCGCGACACCGCGCAGCACGAGCGCCGCGCCGTGCAGCAACAGCGCGAGGACCGTCAGGGCGACGCCCATCCGGCCGAACCGCTCGGCGCGCGAACGCGGCGGCCGCGGCCCGGCCGTGTCAGCATCCCGCGTCGCCGTGTCAGCGTCCTGCGTCGCCGTGTCGTCGGTTCCCGCACCGGCCGTGACGAGCTGGCGGTTACGCGTGCGTTCGGCGACCGCCTTCCCTCGCTTCCCGAAGGACTGCTCCACCATGTAGAACACCATCGCCAGGATGTAGATGACGACGGATGTGGTGTACGACCAGTCGCTGTACTGCGACAACGTCTCGTTGATCGGCATCGGATGCCTTTCTACTTACGCCCGAGGAGGTCCGCGGCGATCCGGGTGAACTCCTCGCCGTACCCGGCTTGATCGGTGCGGGCGAGACCGCCCACTTCTACTACGGTACGTCGTTCACCGTCGGGTGTCGCGCGTACCCACAGTCTGCGCCGCTTGATGAACAACGACGCACCGAGCCCCGCGAACATGAGGATCGAGAACCCGAGCACCCAGTTCTGCGTCGGGTCGTGCGACACCTGCAACGACACGAAACGCTCGACGCCGTCGAACGAGACCCGCGTGCCGTCGTCCAGGGTCACCGAGTCGCCGACCTCGAGGTTCTCGCGCGCGACGCGCTCGAGCCTGCCCTCGTCGACCATGGACTGGTCGATCTCGAAGATCGACTGCCCGCGGCCGGAGTCGACGCCGAGGTCGCCGCGCATGATGTCGACGGCGGCAGTCGGGTTGGTCAGCTGCGGTCCTGCCGAGGACAGGATGTTGCCGTGCATCGCCGGGGTCGGCGCGAACAGGCCGGTGACGGCGAGCTGGCTCTGCCTGCGCTCCACCGGGTCGGTGATGCCCGGCTCCTCGAACTTCGTCGCACCCTCCGACAGCAGCGTGGTCTGGTCGGTCGGCCGCCACTGGATGGTGTGCGTGCGGCTCTCGCCGTCGGGGAACGTCACCGTGAACGTCGGGGCGAACCCGTGGCCCAGCAGGTACAACCGATCGCCCGCGGTGCGCAGCGGGCTGTTGACGGCCAGGTCGTAGGGCTGCCACGTGCCGTTGACCAGGTCCTCGCCGGACTGGTAGTCGATGCCCGCCTCGTAGGCCACCGGTTGGCCGGCCTCGAACTCGGCGTGGAAGTCGTTGACCCGCACGCAGAGCTCGTTGAGCTCGGTGCCGTCGACCCAGATGCCCGGGTAGAACGAGTCGAAGTTGTAGATGCCGGAGTTGCAGAACTCCGAACCGTCGGCCAGCACGATCACCTGGCCCTCGTACTTCACCAGCGCGCCGCCCGCGAAGGCGATGACCAGGCCGAGGAGGCCGAAGTGGAACAGCAGGTTGCCGGTCTCGCGCAGGTAGCCGCGTTCGGCGCTGATGCTGCGCGCGCCGCCGGCCTCCTCGCGCTCGACGAGCCGCCACCCGCGCAGCCGCGACCGCGTGGCCGCCATGACGCTCTCGACGTCGTCGCCGGTCGTGGTGCGCTCGTGGTGCGGCATGCGGGCCAGGTTGCGCGGCGTCAGCACCGGCTTGGCGCGCATCCCGCGCAGGTAGTCGCGCGTGCGCGGCACGAGACAGCCGATGATCGAGACCATCAGCAGCAGGTAGATCGCCGAGAACCAGACGCTGGAGTAGACGTCGAAGAAGCCCAGGTCGTCGAGCAGACGACCCCACCAGCCGTGCTCGGAGATGTACTCGTTGACGTTGTTCTCGTTGAGGTTGCGCTGCGGCAGCAGGGCGCCCGGCAGAGCCGCGAACGCCAGCAGGAACAGCAGGATCAGCGCCGTGCGCATCGACGTCAGCCCGCGCCACGTGTTCCGCACGAACGCCCACGCCTTGCGCAGCGGCGTCCGGTGGTTGGTCCTCGTCGCAGTGTCGCTCGTCGCCGTGTCTCCGGCCGGGTCGCCGCCGGGAACGTCGTCGTCGGAGGCGGGCGTCTCAGGGGTCACAGGGGCAACCTCGTGTCGGTGATGAAGGCGTCCCGCATCCACGACGTCAGCTCCATCCACAGGCCGGACACGAGCATCACGCCGACGACGAGCAGCAGCACGCCACCGAAGATCTGCACCGTGCGGCCGTTGCGCCGGAGCCAGTCGGTGGCGGACACCGCCCACCGCGTGCCGGCCGCGATGAGCAGGAACGGCAGGCCCAGGCCGATGCAGTAGACGAGCACCAGCACGAAGCCGCGCGCGCCCGTGCTGCCGCTGGCCGCCGAGATGGCGAGCACGCCGGACAGCGTCGGGCCGATGCACGGCGTCCACCCGAGACCGAACACCGCGCCGAGGACGGGCGCGCCCCACAGGCCCGCGCGCGGGACGTGGTGCGAGCGCACCTCGCGCTGCAGGCCGGGCACGAGCCCGAGGAACACGAACGCCATGAAGATCGTGATGACGCCGCCGATGCGTTGCAGCAGTTCGGTGTTGACCAGCAGCGCGTCGGCCAGCCACACGAGACCGCCGACGCCCGCGGTGAAGACCACCGTGAAGCCGAGGACGAACAGGGCGGTCGCACCGATGACCGACCGCCTGCGTCGGGTGTCGGTCTTCGTCTGCTCGGCGGTCCTGGTGTCCTCGGACGTCGTGGCCTGCTCGGCCGTGGTCGTGTCCTCGGCGGTCTTGGCGGCCGTGGCCCGCTTGGCCTGTTCGGCCTCCGCGGCGTTGACGGGCGGGGCGTCGCCGCCGACGAGGGCGGCGAGGTAGGCGAGGTACCCGGGGACGAGGGGCACCACGCACGGCGACGCGAACGAGATGGTCCCGGCCAGCAGGGCCACGGCCGCCGCCAGCAACAGCGGTCCGGACATCGCCAACTCGGTCGCGTTCACGACCCCAAGACTAGGGGATGAGGTCGGCGTGAAGTCGCACGGGCCCTGCCTTCACCTGCGGCAATGCGGCCTGGGTCACGTCCGCGGCGACGGTGGTGCGGAGCGCGCGGCGAGGAGCGCTCCCGTGGGCCCCATAGTTGCGTGAGAGGGAACCAAAGGGCCCTTGGGAGCTTTTTAGGCGCTGCCCGGCCGCTGCCCAGCCGCCCCGGTGTGACGAAGGGCTCAGGACTCCTGGAGGAGGTCGTCGACCACCGGGAGGATGTCCTCGGCGAGGAGGTCGCGGAGGTACACCGCGGCGACGCGGCCCTCCTTGTCGACGATGATCGTCGACGGGACGACGTTGCGCGGGTAGCCCGTCAGGCCGAGCAGCGACCGGCCCGGCGGGTCGTAGATCGACGGGTACGTCAGCCCGCGGTTGCGCTTGAAGTCCTGCGGCGCGCTGCGGTCGAAGTCCCGCACGTCGACGCCGAGCACCTGCACGCCCTCGTCGCGCTTCTGCTCGTAGACGTCCTGCAGTTCGGGCGCCTCGGTGCGGCACGGTCCACACCACTGGCCCCAGATGTTGATCACCAGGACCTTGCCGTGGAAGTCCTCGCTCGAGATCTGCTCGCCCTCGTCGAACAGGTCCTCGCCCGCGACCTCCGGCAGGTCCTGGCGTTCCTCGCCCTCGTAGGTGATGTCGGTCTGCCCGCCGGGTGCGACGAAGTTGAACTCGGTGCCGCGTTCGACCGCGTCGTCGCCCGCGGTGCAGCCGGTGAGCACCAGCGCACCCGCCAACGCCCCGGCGACCAACCGCCACGGCATCCGGGACGCGCGCCGTCCCGACGGCCGTTCCGAAGCGGACCCACGAGCCGAACGCGCCATCCCAGCCAGTCCCTTCATGCGCCGGTCACCGTCGGGTCCGTCGTGCCCGCGGGTTCGCTGTAGACGATGTCGACGAGTTCCTCGCCGTCGAACACGAGGCTGGTCAGCGACGCGAGCGAGCACTGCCGCGAACGCGGGTCGTGCCAGAGCCGCTTGCCCTCGAGGTAGCGCCGCACCGTCCAGATGGGCAGCTGGTGCGACACGCACAGCACCTCGCCGCCCTCGGCGGCCGCCCGCGCGCGGTACACCGCGCCGAGCATGCGCCACGCGATCTCCAGGTACGGCTCGCCCCACGAGGGAAGCACCGGGTTGCGCAGCTTCGGCCAGTGTTCGGGCTTGCGCAGCGCGCCGTCGCCGACGCTGACCCGCTGGCCCTCGAACTCGTTGTCCGCCTCGATCAGCCGGTCGTCGGTGGTGATGTCGAGCCGGTGCGCGGCGGCGATCGGGGCGGCGGTCTCCTGCGCGCGCTGCAACGGCGAGGCGACGACCCGCACCAGGTTGTGCGGCCGCAGCGCCTGCGCGACGAGCACCGCCTGCTCCTTGCCACGGTCGGAGAGTCCGAACCCGGGCAGCCTGCCGTAGAGGATGCCCTCGGGGTTGTGGACCTCACCGTGCCGCAGCAGGTGGACGATCGTGCGGCTCATGCTCGCCCCGGCTCGGTCGCGGCCGCCGCGGCACGGGCGGCCGCGGGGGCGGCGGCCTCGATGATCTCGAACGACGCGTCGTCCATGGCCGCGTTGACGAACCACGCCTCGAACGCGCTCGGCGGCGGGTAGACGCCCGCGTCGAGGAAGGCGTGGAACAGCGGCGCGTAGCGCCACGTCTCGGTGGCGGCGACCTCGTCGAAGTTCGTCGGCGCGGTCTCGCCGAAGAACACGGTGACCAGGTTGCCCGCCAGCTGCACCGTGTGCGTGACCCCGGCGGCCGTCAGCGCGTTGCCGAGGATGTCGCCGATGCGCCGCGCGTTGGCGTCGAGCGCCTCGTAGACGGCGGCGTCGGCGCGGCGCAGCGTCGTCAGGCCCGCGGCGACGGCCACGGGGTTCCCGGCGAGCGTGCCCGCCTGGTAGACGGGGCCGAGCGGGGCGAGCTTGGCCATCACGTCGGCGCGGCCGCCGAACGCCGCGGCCGGCAGTCCGCCCGACATGACCTTGCCGAACGTGTAGAGGTCGCCCGCGACGCCGTCGATGCCGTACCAACCGGCCGACGACACGCGGAAGCCCGTCATCACCTCGTCGATGATCAACAACGAACCGGCCTCGTGGGCGATGTCGCGCAGCGCGGCGTTGAAGCCCTCGGCGGGCGGGACGGCGCCCATGTTGCCCGGGGCGCCCTCGGTGATGATCGCGGCGATCTCGCCGGCATTGTCGGCGAACGCGGCACGCACGGCGTCGAGGTCGTTATAGGGCACGACGATCGTGTCGGCCGCCTGCGCGCCGGTGACACCCGGCGAGGTCGGCAGGCCCAGCGTCGCCACGCCCGAGCCGGCCTGGGCCAGCAGCGCGTCGACGTGACCGTGGTAGCAACCGGCGAACTTGAGGATCTTGGCGCGGCCCGTGAAGGCGCGCGCGAGGCGGATGGCGCTCATCGTCGCCTCGGTGCCGGAGTTGACCAGCCGCACCTGCTCGACGGGTTCGACGCGGCGGATGAGCTCCTCGGCCAGCTCGACCTCACCGGTGGTCGGCGTGCCGAACGACAGGCCGTGCGAGGCGGCCTCCCGCGTCGCCTCGACGACCGCCGGGTGGGCGTGGCCGAGGATCATCGGCCCCCACGACGAGACGAGGTCGACGTAGCGGTTGTCGTCGGCATCCCACAGGTACGGACCGTCCGCCTTCACGACGAACCGCGGGTCACCGCCGACGGACGCGAACGCGCGCACCGGGGAGTTCACGCCACCGGGCGTCGCCGCGGCAGCGCGCCGGAACCAGGACTGGGACTTCTCGACCATGCTCTTGCTGCCTGTCACGCCTGCCAGTCTCGCAAAACGGGTTCGGACCGCCGTGCCTGCCTCCTGACCGGAGTGACCCCCGGCATTACGGGGTGACGCTGTCCGGGTCGGTGTCGGGATAGTCCGGTTCGGGTTCCTTGCGCTTCTTCGGCTTCTTTCCCTTGGCGGCGATGCCGAGCATCAGCTGGCGGATCGCGTCGATCACCAGCACGAGCGCCAACGCCCCGAGCGCGACGGCGAAGGAGATCCAGTTGCCGTCGTAGACCTGCGAGGTCAGCGCGGTGCCGTCGGCGGCCTCGACGGTGACCTCGCGGATACCGGCGTTCCACACGGGGAACGCCACCCACACGGCAACCGCGGCGACGACGAGTTCGACCGCCGCCACGACGACCCGCCACGGCTGGTGCAACCGGCCGCCGGCCCGCTGATGTCTGCTGTGGGCGGCCGGCTTCCGCTCGGCCCGCCGCGCGCCGGGGTCGCCCACCGGCGTCCGGGCAGGGTCGGTCGCGGGATCGGTGGCGGCGTCCGTACCGGCTTGCTCAGTCACGGCGTGAGTTTCGCATGGCCGTGCGCAACGCCGCCGTGAACGTCTCCGTGTCCTTCGACCAGGCGAGCGCGTGCTTGCGATCGGTGAGCTTCAGTTCGACGCCCTCGAAGCCCCGCGGCACCGCCGGACCGCCGCCGAGCACGCGGGTGCCCTGGCGGGGTTCGCGGGTCAGCACGGAGGCGATGTCGGACATGGGGACCCGTTCGGTGCCCTGCACGAGCACGCTGTCGGTGACGCGGACCCGCAGGAACCGGCGGCGCGCCAGCACCCACACGGCATTGAGCCACATCAGGCCGACACCGGTGATGATCCACATCAGCCAGTGCGGCCGGTCGCCGAGCAGCACCTGCGTGAGCGCGCCGAGCGCGGCGAGTCCGGGGCCGAGCCAGATCCGCCAGTAGGACGCGCCCACCTCCTGGTAGTGGACGGTCTCCTGCTGCTTCGGCGTGTCCGGGGTGCCGTCGTTGGTGTCGTTGGTGTCCGGGGTGTCGTTGGTGTCGGTCACGGTCGCTTGAGCACCTTCGGGAAGTAGTGGTCGACGCTCGGCAGGTACATCAGTGCCGAGCCAGCAAGTGCGAGCAGCACCGCGACGATCACCAGGTAGCCGCCGCCGAGCAGGGAGAACAGGGCCATCAGCACGACGAGCACCGTGACGACGGTACGGGCCGACCGGGTGCCCTGGCGGGCCTTCCAGCCGAACAGCACGAGCAGCGCGCCGACGGCCGCGGCGCCGACGATCAGCGACCACAGCATCGACTCGACGCCCGCCGCGATCTGCTCGTCGGCGATGCCGTCCTCGGTGTTGCGCTCGATCAGCGCGGCGGTGAACGCCTCACGGTTGAGCAGGTCGACCACGAAGGCCAACGTCAGCACCACCGCGGCGGCGACGAGCAGCCAGTAGGCGACATGCACCGGTTTCGGCGCCTCCGGCTCGGGATCCCCCGGCCGCCGCGGTTCGGGAGGCAGCCCGCGTGCCCGGCGCTGGTCGTCGCTTTCGTCGGCTTCGCTCATGCCCCAGAAGGGTAGGTGGCATAGCCCCACACGTTGAGAGGTGGTAGCTCCCGTGGGCCCCATGGTCGCGTTCAACGCGACCAATCTTCCCTTCGCACTCAAGCAGGCGCGATGGGAAGAAAAGTTGCGTTCAACGCGACTATGGGGCCCTTGGGAGCTCTGGCCGGGGTGGTCAGTCGAGCCAGGTGGCGGCTTCGGCGGCCCAGTAGGTGAGGACCAGGTCGGCGCCTGCGCGGCGGATCGACGTCAGGACCTCGAGAATCGTGCGCTGCCGGTCGACCCAGCCGTTGGCGGCGGCGCCCTCGATCATCGCGTACTCACCGGAGATGTTGTACGCCGCGACCGGCACGGACGAGACCTCCGCGGCCGCGCGGATCACGTCCAGGTACGACAGCGCGGGCTTGACCATGACGGCGTCCGCGCCCTCGGCGATGTCGAGTTCGATCTCCCGCACGGCTTCGCGCGGGTTCGCCGGGTCCTGCTGGTAGGTGTTGCGGTCGCCCTGCAGCTGCGAGTCGACGGCCTCGCGGAACGGGCCGTAGAACGCGCTCGCGTACTTCGCCGAGTACGCCAGGATCGCGGTGTCGGTGAACCCGGCGTCGTCGAGCGCCCTGCGGATCACGCCGACCTGGCCGTCCATCATTCCGCTCGGCCCGAGCCAGTGCGCGCCCGCGCGCGCCTGCGCGAGCGCCATCTCGGCGTAGCGCTGCAACGTGGCGTCGTTGTCGACGCCGCCGTCGGCGTCGAGGACGCCGCAGTGGCCGTGGTCGGTGAACTCGTCGAGGCACGTGTCGGCCATCAGCACCGTGTCGTCGCCCAGTTCGGCGCGCAGATCGCGCAGCGCGACGTTGAGGATGCCGTCCTCGTCGGTCGCCCCCGACCCGGTCGCGTCGCGCGTCTCGGGCACGCCGAACAGCATCAGCCCGCCGCGCCCGCCTCCACGGCCTCGGTCGCCGCCTTCCGCAACGACTCGCGCGTGTGCTGCACGACGCCGGGCATGCTCCCGATGGGACGCGGCTCCGACAGCCCTTCGGCGACGAACATGGGCAGGATCAGCTGCCGCGGGCGCACCGTGGTCTCGGCGACGAGCCGGCGCACGGCCGGGGTGGTGCGCAACCTGCGGGGACGATGCTCGGGGAACACGCCGTCAGGCTACTCGCCCCGAACCGGCGGCCGGCGCACGGAACACCCCTCGACGTAAAAGCTCCCAAGGGCCCTTTGGTCGCGCCCACCCGTCTCCCACCACCACCCAAACGGACACGCTCCGCGTGGCAGTGTTCGATTCCGCGCAACTATGGGGCCCTTGGGAGCTTGAAAACGGGACTACGAGCGGCGGGTGCGCTTGGCCTTCTTCGGGGGCGGCAGGGCACCCTCGGCGCGGAGCTTCGCCGCGTGGGCGGCGAGGGCGTCGACCAGCACGACCGCGTTCGGCGACTCCGGCTGGACGTCGACGCGCAGGCCGAACTCCGTCGCCGTCTCTGCCGTCTTCGGCCCGATGCACGCCACGAGCGTCCGCGCGTGCGGCTTGCCCGCGATGCCGACCAGGTTCCGCACGGTCGACGACGACGTGAAGCACACGGCGTCGAACCCGCCCGTCTTGATCATCTCGCGGGTCTCGGCGGGCGGCGGCGCGGCGCGCACGGTGCGGTAGGCCGTGACGTCGTCGACCTCCCAGCCCGCGTCGGTCAGCCCGGCCGACAGGGTCTCGGTGGCGATGTCGGCGCGCGGCAGCAGCACGCGGTTCACCGGGTCGAGGATCTCGTCGTACGGCGGGAACTCCTTGAGCATGCCCTCGCTGGACTGCTCTCCCTCGGGCACGAGCTCCGGCTGGATGCCGAACGAACGCACCTTCTCGGCCGTCGCCTCGCCGACGCAGGCGATCTTCACGCCGGAGAACGCGCGGGCGTCGAGGCCGAACTCGTTGAACTTCTCCCACACGGCCTTCACCGCGTTGGCGGAGGTGAACACGATCCACTGGAAGCGGCCGTCGACGAGGCCCTTCACGGCGCGTTCCATCTGCGCGGGGCTGCGCGGCGGCTCGACGGAGATCGTCGGCACCTCGTGCGACGTCGCACCGTGGCTGCGCAGCCGCTCGGCCATGTCACCGGCCTGGTCCTTCGTGCGCGGCACGAGCACCTTCCAGCCGTACAGGGCGCGCGACTCCCACCAGGACAGCTGCTTGCGGTCGGAGACGATCGCGCCGACGGTGACGATCAGCGCGCCGGCGAGCTCACCGGCGTCCGCGCCGAGCGAGCCGAGCGTCGTCTCGATCGTGCGCTGGGTGTTGATCGTGCCGTTCGACGTGACGGCCACGGGCGTGTCCGCCTCGATGCCGTTGTCGATCAGCTGCGAGGCCGCCTCGGCCAGGTGGCTGGACGTGCCGTGCAGCACGATCGGGCCCTGCGCCTGCGCGACGCCCTTCCAGTCGACGTCGCGGGTCAGGTCGACCTCGGTGTGGTTGCCCCCGAGCGGCAGACCGGCGTACGCGGGCACCGCGGTGCTCGGCGTGACACCGGGCACGACGTCGAAGACGACCTCGGTCTTCGACACGGCCTGCACCTCGGACACCACCGCGGGCTGGGTGAGCGGGTCGCCGGCGACGAGGCGCAGCACGACCCGGCCCGACTCGGCCTCGGCGGCCAGGTCCTTGGCGACGTCCCCCGGCTCACCGACCGCGGGACGGACCTCGGCCTCCTCGCGGGCGTGGGCCAGGCGCCGGAGGGCACGTCCGGGTCGGTCACGACGACGTCGGCCTTGGCCAGCAGCTCCTGGGCGCGGACCGTGAGCAGGCCTGCGTCGCCCGGGCCCGAGCCCACGAAGGCGACGCGCCCCGTGGTCTTGGTTGCGGGGGTCATGTGCTTCGTTTCTCCTCTAGCAGCGGCCACACCGAGGTATGCGGCCCAATTCGTACTTACAGTGCGCTTAGCGGGGTTCGGTGCCGGCGACGCGGGCGCGCACGCCCGGTTCACCGGCGCCGGGGGTCAGGACGACAGTGCGCCCGCGCCGAGCTCGAGCAGCTCGGCGGCCAGCCCACGGCCCAGTTCGTCGGCGTCCTTCGTCTCGGCGACGGCGGAGGCCCGGAGGATCTGCACGGAGTCGCCTTCGACTCCATCCTCGCCCGCCGCGGCGACGCCGCGCAGCGAGATGCGGTCGACGACCCTGCCCTCGCTGTCGAGGTCCTCCACGACGTCGGCCAGCGCTCCGACCGGTGCGCTGCAACCGGCTTCGAGTGCGGCCAGCATGGCGCGCTCGGCGCGCACGGCCACCCTCGTCACCTCGTCATCCACAATGGACCGGAGGAGACGTTCGCTCTCGACGTCCTCGACTCGCGTCTCCACGGCCAGCGCCCCCTGCGCGGGAGCGGGCAGCATCTGAAGCGGGTCGATGGTCTCGGTGATCTCGTCGGCCCGGTCGACGCGGGCAAGGCCCGCCCGTGCCAGCACCACCGCGTCCAGTTCACCGGACGTCACCTTGCCGATCCGGGTGTCGATGTTGCCGCGAATCGGCACGACGGTCAAACCGAGCCCGAGGGCCTTCAGCTGGGCGATCCGGCGCGGCGAACCGGTGCCGACGGTCGACCCGGGCGGCAGTTCGCCGAGCGTCAGGCCGTCGCGGGCGATGAGCGCGTCCCGCGGGTCCTCCCGCGGCGGCACGGCCGCCAGCACGAGGCCCGGTTCGGGCGCCGTGGGCAGGTCCTTGTACGAGTGGATCGCGACGTCGATCTCGTCGGCGAGCAACGCCTCGCGCAGCGCCGACGTGAACACGCCGACGCCGATCTCCGCGATGGGCGCGCTCGAGCGGTCACCCGGGGTCGAGACCGTGACGATCTCGACCTCCTGACCGGCCTCGACGAGCATGTTCGCGATGGTCCGGGTCTGCGCCACGGCCAGTTTGCTGCCGCGGGTGCCGATACGGATCGGGCTCTTGGTCACGGATTGTCACCGTCGATCTGGTCGGTGGGGGTCATGGGGACCGAGGGGCTCGACACCGTCTTCGGCGCCTGCGGGTCGAGCTCGAACAGCTCGCGCAGCGCGGTCGCGTAGTCGGTGTCGTTGGTCTCGGCCGCGAGTTGCTTCACGCGCACGGTCGGGGCGTGCAAGAGCTTGTCCACCACGCGCTGGACCGTGCGGCCGACCTCCTCGCGGACGTCGGCGTCGATCTCGGGCAGCCGCCGGTCGAGCCTGAGCATCTCGGCGTCGACGACCTCGGCCGCCCGCTTGCGCAACGCCGTCACCGTCGGGGTGACGGCGGCGCTGCGCTGTCCCGCCAGGTAGGAGCGGACCTCGTCCAGGACGATGCCCGCGGCCTTGGCGGTCTGCTTCTCGGTGGTGCCGCTGCCGGACGAGTTCATCCGGTGCCGCACGGTGTCGAGGTCCACGAGGTGCACGCCGTCGACGCGCCGACCTCGGGTTCGACGTCCCGCGGCAGGCCGAGGTCGGCCACGACCAGCGGCGTGGTGCGCGGCGCGACGTGCCGCGCCTCGAGCACGGCGCCCTTCGCACCGGTGCACACGAACGCGACGTCGGCGCCGGACACGGCGTCGGCGAGCTCGGCCAGCGGCACGGCCGTGGCCGGCACACCCTGTTCGGCGACCGACTCGGCGAGCCGTTCGGCGTTGGCGTGCGTGCGGTTGGCCACGACGACGTTCGCGATCCCCGCCTTGCGCAGGTGCGACGCGGCGAGCGCGCCCATCGACCCCGCGCCGACGACGAGGGCGCGCTTGCCCTCGAGGCTGCCGCCCGCGTCCTCGGCCTCGGCCAGCGCCGCGGACACGACCGACGCGCCCAGCTGGTCGAGGCCGGTGTCGGTGTGCACGCGCTTGCCGACGCGCAGCGTCGTCTGCACCAGCTCGTGCAACGTCCGGCCGACGGTGCCCGCGTCGCGCGCGGTGGCGTACGCGGCGCGCACCTGGCCCAGGATCTGCGTCTCGCCCACGACCATCGAGTCGAGACCGGAGGCGACGTTGAACAGGTGCTCGACGGCCGCGCCCGCGTAGTGGACGTAGAAGTTGTCGTACAGCTCGTCGGGCGCATGCCGGCCTGGCGGGCGAGCACCGACGAGATGTCGCCGAGACCGCCGTGGAACGTCTCCACCACCGCGTAGACCTCGATGCGGTTGCACGTCGAGACGGCCATGACCTCGGAGACGTGGTCGGCCTGCTGCAGTTCGTGCAGGATCTTCGGCACCTCGGGCGCCGGGATCGACACCCGCTCGAGCGTGGTCAGGTCCGCCGTCCGGTGGGACAGTCCGAGCGCGAGGATGCTCATCGCGACACCACCGCCTGAGCGGACGCCGCTTCCGAAGACGCCGAAGCCTCCGGAGCCGCCTGGGTCGCCACCTCAGCCACCTCGGGGGTCTCCTCGGTCGCCTGCGGGGCCGCGGTGTTCGCGCCCTCGTCGCCTGCCCCAGCCGTCTGGCCGTTCACTTCGCCGTCCGCCCTTCGCGCCACGTGGAAGGAGAGGATCTGCATCTCGACAGCCAGATCCACCTTCCGAACCTCGATGTGTTCCGGGACCTGCAGCACCACCGGCGCGAAGTTCAGAATGCACTGCACTCCGCCTGCGACGAGCCTGTCGCACACCGTCTGGGCCGCGGTCGGCGGTGTCGCGATGACCCCGATGGAGATCTCCCGCTCCGCGCACACCTCGGGAATGTCGTCCAGGTGCGACACGGGCAGACCGCCCACCGGCACCCCGATCAGATCCGGATCGATGTCGAAGAGCGCCTCGACAGGGAATCCGCGTCCGGGGAATCCGCCGTAGTTTGCCAACGCATGTCCGAGGTTACCGATTCCCACCACGGCGACGCGCTGCTGCCTGTTGAGTCCCAGGGTGCGCTCGATCTGGCCGATCAGCACCTCGACCTCGTATCCGACGCCCCGCGTGCCGTAGGAACCGATGTAGGACAGGTCCTTGCGGAGTTTGGCGGAATTCACACCCGCGGCGGCCGACAGCTCCTCGCTCGAGACCGACGCGGTGCCCTGCTCCTGCATGCTCGACAGCACCCGCAGGTAGACGGCCATCCGGCCGACGGCGGCCTCGGGGATCGACTTCGCGTCCCCGTTGGAGCCCTTGGCGTCGGTGCCGCTCTTGGGGTCCTTGCCGTCCTTGGAGTCCTTGCCGTCGGCACCCTTCGCGGTCTTGGCCTTCTTGGGGTCCACCTTGCCGTTGGCGCTCGCCGAGCCTTTCGCGCCCTTGGCGTCGGTCGGGTCGCTGGGGTCCTTGGGGTCGGATTTGGCGGCCTTACGGGAGCGCGCGAGCCCGCGCACCGAGGAGGCGAGGTTGCGCCTGCCCCGCTGTGCATTCACGCCCGGACTCCCGTCACCGAATTCGCGTCAAACCCTTGACCGGACAGCCACCGACCGTGTTCGATGCACGCGCTCATCCGGTGGGAACACGGTAGTTCATTTGTGAACGCGTGCACAAAGTAGCTGGTAAAGGCGTTGACCTGGGCCACAGCCCCCACCTTTCTGACACCGAGTCACAACCCGCCGTGTCAGCACCCCGGCGTGTCAGCACCCCACGTCGCCGTGTCAGCACCCCGCGCGGGCGTGTCAGCAATCTGCGTCGCTGTGTTGGCATCTCGCGTTCACTAGGCTCGCCGCCGGAGGAACCACGGGCGAAGGCGAGCGAGCGATGGAGATCTGGATCAACCCGGCGTGCTCGAAGTGCCGCAGCGCGCTGACCGTGCTCGACGCGGAAGGTGCCGAGTACACGGTGCGCAGGTACCTCGACGACGTGCCGACCGAGGCCGAGCTGCGCGACGTCCTCGACCGGCTCGGCCTCGAGCCGTGGGACATCACGCGCACCCAGGAGCAGGTCGCGAAGGACCTGAACCTCAAGGACCGCACCGAGTGGCCGCGGGACGCGTCCGGCCGCGACCGGTGGATCGCCGCGCTCGCCGAGCACCCGAAGCTGATCCAGCGCCCGATCATCACGGCCGACGACGGCACGGCGGTCGTCGGCCGCACCGAGGACGCCGTCCGCGACGCCCTCGCCCGCACCTGACGCGGCAAGGCTCGTCCGTGTCAGCACCCCACGTCGCCGCTTTGTGCCAACACGACGACGTGAAATGCCAACACGGCGACGCAGGATGCGGACACGACGGCAAGCCGCGCCCCACGGTGGTTTGGGAGGATTCCGGGATGCATCACGTCACCGTCATGACCCGTACCGGGTGCCACGCCTGCGAGGTCGCCGAGGCCGAGGTCGCGCGGATCTGCGGGGACCTGGGTGTCGAGTGGTCGACCGTCGACGTCGACGCCGACCCCGAGGACCGCGCCGAGTACGGCGACCGCGTGCCCGTGCTGCTGGTCGACGGCGACGAGCACGGCTACTGGACCGTCGACGAGGACCGTCTCCGCGCCGCGCTCGCCTGAACGCAGACCTCGCGGCCCTGAGTGCAGAACTTGCAAAGCTGAGTGCAGACCTGGCGGGGTCAGGGGCGGAGCTGGGCTCGGCGGAGTTTGCCGAGGGCGGTGTGCGGGAGCTCGTCGGCGAACTCGACCGACGAGGGCACCTTGTAGCGCGCCAACCGCCGCTCGCAGACGTCGACGACCTGCTGCGCCGACAGCGACGCCCCGGGCACGGGCCGCACGAACGCCCGCACGGCCTCGCCGGTGCGGTCGTCGAGCACGCCCACGACCGCGACCTCGGCGACCTCCGGCAGCGTCCGGATCGCGTCCTCGACCTCGCGGGGGAACACGTTGAACCCGTTGACGATGATCAGGTCGTTGGCGCGGTCGACGAGGTGCAGATCGCCGTCGGCGTCGAGGTAGCCGACGTCGCCGGTGCGGTACCAGCCGTCGGCGTCGGGTCCGTGGTCGCCGTCCGGCCAGTAGCCGCTGAACAGGTTGTCCCCGCGGATCGACACGAGTCCGGTGAGGCCGATGTCGTCGCCGAAGGCGTCGTCGGGGTCTGCCGGGTCGAGCGGGACGTGCGCGGCCGAACCGTCGCTGTCCACGAGCCGCAGTTCGATGCCGGGCAGCGGTTTGCCCACCGAGCCGGCCTTGGCGTACCCGCTGGCCAGCGTGGACGTGACGACGGGCGCGGCCTCGGTGAGCCCGTACCCCTCGTAGACGGGGATGCCGGTGACGTCGCCGATGGTCGTCAGTACGCGCGGATGCAGCGGCGCGGCGCCCGACAGGAAGTGCCGCACCGTGGCCATGGCGTCGGCGAGCTCCTCCGGCGGCCGGGCGGCGAGGTCGGTGTACATCGCGGGCACGCCCACGACGAGGGTGATCGCGTGTGTGCGGCACGCGTGGAGGGTGTCGCGGGCGTCGAACCGCTGTGCGAGCACCACGCCGGCCGCGCGCGCGGTCGCGCCGAGCAGGCCGGGGCCGAGGCCGTAGATGTGGTGCAGCGGGACGGCCACCAGCGTGCGGTCGCGGTCGGTCGGCGGCAGGACGGCCGTGAACTGCTCGACGTTGGCCAGCAGCGCGCGGTGCGACAGCAGGACGCCGCGGGCGGGTCCGCTCGTGCCGGACGTGTAGAAGATCGCCGCGAGGTCCTCCCCGCCCGTGCGCGGCGCCACCGGATCGACGACTCCGTGGTCCCCCGCGTCGCCGGCCTCGAGGTCGGGCACGAGCGCCTCGACCCGCGCCCCGTCGGGAGCCGCCGCGGCGACGAGCACGCGCGCCCCGCTGGACTCGAGCAGCTCGCACGTCTCGGTGTCGGGTGCGGACGGTGACAGCGGCACCACGACGCCGCCCACCCGCAGTGCGGCGAACAGGCCGACGACGAACTCGGCCGACGTCGGCATCCGCAGTGCCACCCGGTCGCCCGGCTCGACCCCGGCCGCGCGGAGCCGGTGGGCGAACGCGTCGACGGCCCGGTCGGTCTGCACCCAGCTCAGCGACACCCCGGACGACGGGTCGACGATGCCGTCGCCGTCCCCGGCCCGATGCGCGGCGGCGCTGACCAGATCGGCGACGTTCCGCCTGCCGACCCCCGGCTCTCCGTCCCCCGCGCCGCCGGGTTCGCCTGCCCCACTCGTCATGTCCGCAGCCTCCTCCACTCGCACATTGTCGGCCATGCGCGAGCTCGGGGAGAGATCTGCGTCATATCCGGCGATCCGGGCCGTCTCCGGATTGAGACGCCGACACCACTACCTACCGGGCGGTAGCCCCGCGTATGCTCCCGTAGCGACGCAGTGGCGGTGATCACTCCGATCACGGATACGTCCGGGAACGGCCCCGGAGGAGGTGCAACACGATGAGCCTGCCAATCGCTGTTGCTGCTGGTCCAGCACGCATTCCGCTCCGAGTTGTGCCCGATCCGGAGCCTGCGGCCGTCGATCCGATGGCCGAGAACTGGGATCTCGTGCGCGCCGCTCAGGGCGGCGACCGGAGCGCATTCGGCCGTCTTTACGACCGATATGTCGACGGCGTCTACCGCTATGTCCTCCTCCGAGTGGGTGATCGGCACCTCGCCGAGGACGTCACGAGCGAGACGTTCCTGCGCGCGCTGCGGCGGATCACGTCGATCAGCTACCAGGGCCGCGACGTCGGCGCCTGGTTCACGACCATCGCGCGCAACCTGGTGCTCGACCACGTGAAGTCGAGCCGGGCGCGGTTGGAGGTCGTCACCGACGAGGTCGCCGATCCGGTGGCGTCCGGGTCCGCGGTCGCCGGCGCGGCCGCCGCTCCGGGGCCGGAGCAGCAGATCATCAGCAGGGACACCAACGACGAGCTCGTGCGCTGCATCGCCGATCTGGGCGACGACCAGCGCGAATGCATCATCCTGCGGTTCATCCAGGGCTACTCCGTGGCCGAGACGGCGCAGATCATGCAGCGAGGCGAGGGGGCGGTGAAGGCCCTGCAGCACCGAGCGATCCGCAGGCTCGCGAAGCTGCTGCCCACCGCGCTCCGCTGATCTCCGCTGAACCCTGCTGAACCCGCTCGACCTGCCCGGCAGGCCACCTGGCCGAACACCCGCTGTAACGCGCGCCACTCATACGGCGGACGTGCCGTAACCGCTGCGACCACGACATCGTTGTCGAGGCGAAGGATCCTGGCGATCCCATCAGGACACGTCACATGCCGTCACCACGCGGCAGGCCCAGGAGGCGTTGCCATCGTGGAGCCTCCACGAAACGACCGGAGCGGCGCGCGCGACCCGCGCACCGGCCGGCTCACCCGCGCCGAGCGCCGGGAACACGAACGGTTCGCCCGTGCGGTCGACTCCGGTGACGACCCGGACTTCGCCGGCGAACTGGCGGTCGTGGCCGCCCTGCGCGAGCTCGGCCGGGACACCGCACGCGACGGTGCGCTGCCCCCGGCGGGTCGGGCGCGCGTCACCGACCGGGTGCTGAACCCGGCCGCCGAACCGGAACCCGTCCCCGATCAGGACCCGGAGTCTTCGCAGGAGGAGCCGCGCCGGAAACGGCCGGCGCTGGCCACGGGAGCGGTCGCCGCGGGTGTCGTCGGGGTGCTCGGGGTGGGCGCCGCGGCTCTGTGGACGGCCGACAACGCGCTGCCCGGCGATGCGCTGTACGGGCTCAAGCAGCTCAGCGAACACACCGCCATCGGCCTGACCTGGGACGACGAGGAGCGCGCCTACAAGCACCTCGG
The DNA here is from genome assembly GCF_001942305.1 of Saccharomonospora sp. CUA-673. Lineage (GTDB taxonomy): Bacteria > Actinomycetota > Actinomycetes > Mycobacteriales > Pseudonocardiaceae > Prauserella. The sequence goes on from NZ_MKKE01000003.1 coordinate 98,330, forward strand.
CTACGCCTCCGACCGGCTCGGCGAGCTGACCGACCTGACCTCCGCAGGCGCCCTCGACGCCGGGGCCGACGCGGACGCCTACGCCGAGGGGTTCGTCGATTTCGAACAGCACACGCGGTCGGCGGCGAGCGCGCTGACCGACATCGGCACGTCCACCGACGGCAGCCAACTCGACCGGCTCGGCGAATGGGCCCACGCGCAAGGCGCGTACGTGGTGGCCCTGCCCCCCGAGGCCCAGGAACTGCTGTGGCGCGTCGAGGCGCGGACGACGGCGCTCAGCGAGCGGTTGTCGTGCACGCAGATCACCTCCGGCGAACGCGACGAGCTGGGTGCGCTGCCCGCGACCGGCGCCTGTCAGCTGCCGCTCGGCGCTCCGAACCCGCCCGCGGCGCCCGACACCGACGGAGACGGCGACCCCGACCCCGGCGACCCGGACGGCGGCGTCGCGGCCGAACCGGCCGACCCGCCCGCCGCGACCCTCGCGGGCGGGGCACCGGCGGACGCGGCGTCCGAGGCGACCACGGCCGCCACGGAGATGGCGGAACAGCGGCCCACACCCCGCTGGACGCCGCCCGAACCGCCGGCCGCGCCGCGTGCGGCGCTCGACGTCCCGGAACCCGACACCGGGCCGCGCCTGCCGGACGGTTCCGCCGACGACGACCCGTCGACGGTCCTGGGCACACTGCTGAGCGGATTGGGCGGATCGCAGGCGGTGAGCACCGGATGACCCGCGGCCGCCACCCGGTATCCTGACCACTTCAGTACACAGCCAGGTGAAGGCCGAACTCGACCGTGGAGGCGGTGTGCGTGTCGCTGTGGCGGGCCCGCAATAAGGGACAGGAACGCGAACGGCTCGCTGCCCTGGCAGGTGAGGCCTCGGCCGACGCCGCCGTGGCCATGGAAGCCGAAGCGGCCGAAGCGGAAGCGGCGGCGGCCGAGCAGGCCGCGGCGGCCCGCGCCGCCGACCCTGCCGAGCACGACCCGGACAGCCCCGCGGCGGAGGGCGAACCGCAGATCCCCGACGGGGACGAACCGCCTCCCCCGCCCGCCCCGCCGGACCTGACGGCCGCGGCCTTCTTCGACGTCGACAACACGATGATGGTCGGCGCGTCGATCTTCCACTTCGCCCGCGGACTGGCGGCCCGCAAGTACTTCACCGCCTCCGACCTCGCCGGATTCGCGTTGCAGCAGCTGAAGTTCCGCGTCGGCGGCAAGGAGGGCAACGTCGACGGCATCCGCGAACAGGGGCTGTCGTTCGTCGCCGGCGCGACCGTGGAGCAACTCACCGAGACCGGCGAGGAGATCTACGACGAGCTGATGGCCGACAGGATCTGGGCCGGCACCCGCGCGCTGGCACAGATGCATCTGGACGCCGGTCAGCGCGTGTGGCTCGTGACGGCCACGCCCGTCGAGCTCGCGGCGATCATCGCGCGCAGGCTCGGGCTGACGGGCGCGTTGGGCACCGTCGCCGAGAGCGTCGACGGTGTCTACACGGGACGGCTCGTCGGCGATCTGCTGCACGGGCGGGCGAAGGCGCACGCGGTGCGCGCACTGGCCGCGCGCGAAGGTCTGAACCTGCGCCGGTGCACGGCCTACTCCGACTCGCAGAACGACGTGCCGATGCTGTCGGTGGTCGGCACGGCGGTGGCCGTCAACCCGGACGCGACCTGCGCGACACCGCGCGGGCGCGCGGCTGGGAGATCCGCGACTTCCGCACGGGCCGGAAGGCGGCGAAGATCGGCGTTCCCTCGGTGCTCGGTGCGGGCGCGGTCGCCGGCGCCGTCGCAGGCGCGGTCGCCTACCGCCGCCGCGTCTGACCAGTGCTCCCGAGGGCCCCATAGTCGCGTTCAACGCAGCCATGGGGCCGTTGGGTGCATTGAGCCGGCGCTGTCAGGCCTGGAAGACGTTGCGGCGTTTGGCCAGGTGGCGGTACAGCATCTGCTGGATGCCCTCGCGCACCTGGTCGTTGAGGTTGAACATCCGCATGGGGTCGTCGACCGCCTCGGACTCGTAGTCCGCGGTGCAGATCGGCTCGCCGAACTCGATCGTCCACTTCGTCGGCAGCGGGATCGCCCCGAGCGGACCCAGCAGCGGGAAGAACGGCGTCACCGGGAAGTACGGCAGGCCCAGCAGCCGCGCCAACGGCTTGATGTCGCCGATCTTGGGGTAGATCTCCTCGGCGCCGACGATGGCGACGGGGATGATCGGCACACCGGTCTTCATCGCCGCCGACGCGAACCCGCCGCGGCCGAACCGCTGCAGCTTGTAGCGCGCCGAGAACGGCTTGCCGACGCCTTTGAACCCCTCCGGCCACACGCCCACCAGTTCGCCGGCCCGCAGCAGGCGTTCCGCGTCGGGGTTGCACGCGAGGGTCTGCCCGGTCTTGCGCGCCAACGTGCTCAAAAACGGCGTCTTGAACACGAGATCGGCGCCGAGCATGCGCAGGTGCCGCTGGTCGGGGTGTTCCTCGTGCACGGCGAAGGCGGTCATGAGGGCGTCGATGGGCAGCACGCCCGAGTGGTTGGCGACGAGCAGCGCGCCGCCGTCGGTGGGCAGGTTCTCGACGCCGAGCGTCGTCACCCGGAACCACTGTTCGTACAGCAGCCGTAGCGGCGGGAGCAGCAGGGTGTCGGTCAGTTCGGGGTCGAAGCCGAACTCGTCGACGGGGTAGTCGCCGGTGAGGCGGTGGCGCAGGAACATCAGGAGCCGGTCGACGATGTGCTCGTCACCGGCGGCCTCGGCGAGCCCGGCGGCGATGTCGTCCGGGTCGGGGGCACCGTCGGTGTCGGCGCCGTCGGCCGCACCGGACCTCGGCAGCTCGACCACCGACGCCTCGCCGTCGGGCGTGGGTTCGGGTTCGGACGTGTCGGCCTTGCCGCTGCGATGCAGTCTGATGACCTGCGCCGACGACCCACCACCGTTCATGTCTGCTCCCGTCACTCCCGTGCCCGTCTGCCCGCGACGGCCAGTGCGTCCGCGAGTCGTTCGCCGTCGACGACCGGGCGGATGCCCCGGCCGCAGAGGTAGTCGTCGAACGCGTCGCGGGTGCTCCACCGCGGGGTGTAGCCGAAGTCGTTCCTGAGGCGCGCGGTGTCGATGACCCGACCGAAGTTGAGCAGGCTCACCTGGTCGGCGGAGAAGTCGACGATGCGCGCGCTGCGCAGCACCGTGCCCACCGACGGCAGCGCGCTGCGCGGCAACGGCAGTTCGATGCGGCCCGCGCGGCGGATGGCCTGGCTGAGCGTGAGCACGCCGTCGGCGGCGACGTTGTAGACGCCGGGTTTGTTCTCGAGCGTGGCGATCTCGAGCGCGGCGAGCGCGTCGGACGAGTGCAGCATCTGCAGTCGCGAGTCGAAACCGAGCACCGTGGGCACGACGGGCAGGGCGAAGTAGCGCGTGAGCACGGTGTCGACGTCGGGACCGACGATGTTGGCGAACCGACCCATCGTCACCGTGATGTCGGGGCGGCGGCGCGACAGCCCGCGCACGTAGCCCTCCATCTCGACGGCGTCCTTGGCGTAGCCGGACGGCGAGGTGGGGCCGAGGTCGGAGTCCTCGCCGAACACGGCGGGCGAACGCGCGCCCGCCCCGTACACGGCGGCCGACGACTTGACGACGAGCTTGCGCACGAGCGGCGACTTCTGGCAGGCGGCGAGCAGCCGCATCGTGCCGATGACGTTGACCTCTTTGACCGCGCCGCGGCGGCTCGGCCCCGCGGGGTGCGCGTGCGTGGAGGCGTGGACGACCGTGTCGACCTTCGCCGAGGAGATGATCTTGGCGATCAGCGGGTTGCGAATGTCCGCGCGGACGAACTCGGCGTGGCCGGCGCGGCGCAGGATCTCGGGACGCGGCGGTGCGGTGTCGACGCCGATGACCCGTTCGAGATCGGGATTGTTGCCGAGGCGCGCGAGCAGCCTGCTGCCCAACTCACCGGCGACACCGGTCACCAGGACGATGTCGGGCGCTGCGGCGTCGGGCGCAGTGGTCGGCATCGAACCCCCCGGGTAGGCGGCTGGTCACGCGACGAAAGTCGGCGCTGGCCACCGATCGTACGCGGCGGGTGATCCGTTCCGGCATGCGCTTACAGGTAATTAACGACCTTGACCGATCGTGGTCGCCTGGGCGAGAGGAAACGCCGGATTCCGACGGCACGGGACCCCGGACAGGGAGACTCCGATGACAGGGCCGATGCGGACCCCTGCACCGGCCCGCGCGTCCGACCGGGTGAAACCGGCCGACGCGCGGGCGCAGGAGTCTGGGCTCACTTGCCCTGCTTGCGACGCTGAACGCGCGTGCGACGCAGAAGCTTGCGGTGCTTCTTCTTGGACATGCGCTTGCGACGCTTCTTGATGACCGAGCCCACGGGCGAACTCCTTCAAACCGATAGATCGTGATGATGCGCGGGCGCCACCGACACGACCGCATTCGGCAGCGGCGTGCATGGCGACCACGCGCACGGCCTACCAGGTTACCCGGGGCCCGGCCGAGCCCCTCGAGCCGGTCGCCTCAACCGACGTCGAAGTAGGCGTTGTCGAGATAATCGTGCACCGCCTTCTCCGGCACCCGGAACGACTTGCCGACCCTCACGGCCGGCAACTCTCCCGAATGCACGAGGCGGTAGACGGTCATCTTGGAGACGCGCATCAGCTGCGCCACCTCGGCGACCGTCAAAAACTGGACCTGCCGTGGTCCGGGCAGATCCTCGCTGTTCTTCGCCGGCATAGGTCTCACCGTGTCCCTTTTCGGGCACGTGTCCCGCCACGCGGCTTCCCCTCCGGGTGGCTTCGACACGTACGTGCTAATGCGAGGGTAACGGGACTGGTGTGGCAGATGCGACGGCCGTCGAGGCGATCACCCCGGCCGAGTGGGTTACTCCTCGTGGGCCTTGCCTAGCTCGATGGAGCGATCCCGGGCCGATTCGATGGCGTCGAGCAGGGCGGCGCGCACGCCGTGCTTCTCGAGCTCGCGGATGCCGCTGATGGTCGTGCCCCCCGGCGAGGTGACATTCTCCCGGAGGGTCACGGGGTGCTGACCGCCCTCGTCGAGCATCTTGCCCGCGCCCACGGCCGCCTGGACGATCAGCTGCTGCGCCACGTTCCGCGGCACCCCGAGCAGGATGCCCGCGTCGATCATCGCCTCGACGAGGTAGAAGAAGTACGCCGGACCGGAGCCGGACAGCGCGGTGACGGCGTCCTGCTGGGACTCGGGCAGCACGATCACCTTGCCGACCGACGACAGCAGCTCCTCGACGGTGCGCAGGTGCTCGTCGGTGGCGTGCCGACCGGGCGAGACGGCGCTCATCGCGGCGCCCACCAGCATCGGAGTGTTCGGCATGACGCGGATGACGGGCGTGCCCTCCGGGAGGCGACGTTCGAACAGCGCCGTCGGCAGGCCCGCGCACATCGACACGACGAGCGTGCTCGGGCCGATGAGGCCGGACAGTTCGTCCAGCAGCGGGTCGATGTCCTGCGGCTTGACGGCGACGACCAGCACGTCGGCGCGCTCGGCCGCCTCGGCGACCTCGACACCCGCGACGCCGTAGCGCTCGGTGAGCTCGGCGGCGCGCTCCGGGTGACGCTCGGTGAACAGCAGCTTCCCCGCGTCGTACCCGGCATCGAGCAGCCCCGACAACAACGCCTCGCCGATCTTCCCGGCACCCAGCACAGCGACAGTCATGCCCCTCAGGTTAAGCACCCGAGCTCGTGAGGGCTGCTACCGGGCGGCGGGGGCCAGGGCCAGTTGGCGGGCTTGGCAGATGATGCGGTTCTGGGAGTCGACGACGAGGGCGTCGGAGTCGAACCAGCCTCGTGCACCGAACGGCTCTCGACGTGCAGCCGCAGCCAGCCGGGTGCGGGTCTGGCGCGCACGAGCGCGGTCAGCTGGGCCGTCGGTGCCCATCCGGTCCGTCCGAGGTTCAGCACCACGGGCGGGTTGATGTCGCCGGCGAGCAGCGCGAAGTACGGGTCGACGACGCCGTGTCGCGGTCGCACCCACAGCCTCAGCCGCGGCGGGTCGCCGGTGCGCCCGGACAGGTAGCCGGCGGTCGCGGGGTCGATGCGCACCTCGCAGCCGCGGGCCAGGTGGAACACGCCCTCACCGTCGTCGTCGCCTCCCAGGGGAACAGCGCCCGCAGGCGGTTCGACGGGGGCGGGCGGCGCGTCGTGCCAGTCGGGCGCGCGAGCGGGCAGCCTGCCCGCCGTCACACGCCCCTCCACACAGCTGCGTCCGCGCTGTTCCATCGTCACGGCGACGACGGTGGCGCGCCTGCCGACCTTGCGGATGTCGGTGCGCAGCAGCACCGGTCCGATCGCGGGCGGGCGCAGGAACTCCGCGCTCACCACGAGCGGGTCGATCGCGGGTTCGCCGGTCTCGCGCACGACGTCGAGCGCGGCCTTCGCGAGCAACGCGAGCAGGAACCCGCCGTGCGGGTGCGTGTCGATGCACCATTCCTGCCGCAGGTCGGCCGTGAACGTGCCGTCCCCCAATGAGCGGACGACGCACGAGGAGCCGAAGGCGGCACTGTCCTGCGCGCTCACCAGCGACTGGCCAGCCGCCGGGGCAGCCGGTCGACCCCTTGCGCAGGGGGAACGGCGGGTAAGCGTTCCCACGACAGGACCCACTCGACACCGGACGGAACGTCGCGCACGGTCACCCCTTCCCCGCCGGCCTGCACTGTGCCCGTCTTCCGGGACGCGTCGCGACCGAAGCTCGCACCCCGTTGTCTGCGGCCGTGCTCGCGAAGGATAGGCAGCGAATGTGCATGTTGCCCACCGTTCGCGGGGCGGACACCCGATCCGACCAATGTGTCCACGCCACTCGGGTCGGCGATCTGATCGAGTGAACGCAGCGGCTCCACGGCCGAAACCATACGGCCCCCACCCCGCCGGTTCACACCACCCGACGCGAAGTTGATCTTGAAATTGGCCTGCACCGCTCGTCACGAGCGGTGAGTGGTTCGCACCACACGGCGATCAGCGGTGCGTACGGAGCCGTCCGGCCGGCGCCGACCCGCCTCACCCGAGGTGGAGTCGGGTGAACAGCAACGCCTCGCTGAGCATCTTCGCCCGGTCGGCCTCGGTACGGGAGCTGCGGGTGTTGACCTCGAGCACGACCTGTCCCCCGCGCAGCCCGAAGCCCGAGCCGGAGAGCTTCTCCAGCAGTTCGGCGCACGGCTGGGTGCCGCGACCGGGCAGCAGGTGCTCGTCCTTGGCCAGCCCGGTGCCGTCGCCCATGTGCACGTGGGACAGCTGCTCACCCATCCGCTCGGCGAGTTCGAGGGCGTCCATGCCGGCGGTGGCCGTGTGGGACAGGTCGAGCGTGTAGTGGTCGTGGCCGACGTCGGTCGGGTCGACCGACGGCCGGAACGCCGACACCGTGCGCCCGCGTGGCGTGCGCACGGGGAACATGTTCTCGACGGCGATGCGCACCCCGCCGGTCTCCTCCAGCTCGGCGACCAGATCGGGGAACGCGGCCGCGTAGCGGCGCTGCCAGCGGAACGGCGGGTGCACCACGACGGTGGGCGCCTCGAGGTCCTGGGCGGCCTCGACGGCGCGCCGCAGCCGCACGACGGGGTCGGGCGACCACACGCGTTGGGTGATCAGCAGACAGGGCGCGTGCACGGCGAGCACGGGCACCCCGGTGTCCCTGCTGAGCCTGCGCAGCGCGGCGGGATCCTGGCTCTCGGGATCGGCCCACACCATGACCTCGACGCCGTCGAAGCCCAGCGACTCGGCGAGTTCGAAGCCGGAGCGCGCGCGGAGCGGCCATACCGACGCCGTGGAGAGTCCGACGGGGATCACGCGCTACTTCGTCACCAACAACAGCGCGGCGGGCGAGACCGTCACGACAAGTCCGACAAGCAGGGCCAGCACCGTGGTCTGGAGGTCGTCGGCGCGACGCACCTTGCGCACGATGAAAACCAGGCACACGGTCACGACGAGCGCCGCGACGAGCGCGGCCGCGGGCAGTTGGCCCCACAGCCAGTTGAAGCCGAGCCACACCGCGGCACCGCCGGCGACCCCGAGCGCGAGCTGGCCCGCGAGCACGAGCCACTGCTTGGCCGGGGACAGTTCCTCGTCGTCCTCGTCCTCGTCGCGCGCGTCGGCGTCGCGCTCGTCGTCGGCGTCGACGCCGTCGTCGTAGGCGTACCGGTCGGCGTACTCGTCATCAGCCGCACCGTCGCCGTAGTCCTCGTCGCGGTAGTCCTCGGCCCGGTAGTCCTCGTCGCGGTAACCGTCGTCGTAGGCGCGGTCGTCGTAGGCGGTGCCGTAGCCGTCGTCGTACGCACTGCCGTAGCCGTCGTCGTAGCCCGTGTCGTAGGCCGTGTCATAGCCGCGGTCGTCGTAGGCGGTGTCGTACCCGTTGTCCGCGTAGCCCGCGTCGTAGCCGGTGTCCTGACCGTTGCGGTAACCGCTGTCGTAGGCCCGGTCGGCGTAGGCCGCGCCGGCACCCGCGGCGGCGACCCCCGCCGCTCCGGCGGCGGCAGCGGTGCCCACGCCGGCCGAACCGGAGTCGTCCTCGTCGTCGAAGTTCGGGACGAAGTGGCCGGTGGCGGGACCTCGTCGACCGGCGCACCGGCGACCTGGGTCTCCTCGGCCGATGCAGCCGACGCTGCCGACGACCCGGCGGCGCCGGCGACTCCGGCCGCTCCCGCTCCGGCGGCTCCGTCGGCCGGGTTCGGCGGCACGACGGGCGTGACGCCGACCTCGGTCGGTTCGTCGGACTGCGCCTGTTCGCGCGCCTGCGCCTGGCGGCGCTTGCGACGCCAGTTGGCCAGGCCGGCAGGCGGCTCGTCCGAGCGGACGGGGCCGGGCGGCGGCCCCTGCGAGACGGGCTGGGCCGTCGTCGTCCCGGCGTCCGGGTCGTCGGCGACGGCGGGGAACTGCTCGGTGTGCGACTCCGACGTCGCGGGCGGGGGCGCTGTCTGCCCCGCCAGGGGCGACGGCGCCGCAACGGCGGCTGCGGAGGCTTCTGCCCCGGAGGCTGCTGCGCGGGCGACTGCGGAGCCTGCGGCGCCGCGCCCGCGTCCCCGCCCTGACCGTCGGCCGGTTGGACGGCGGTCTGCGCCGGGTCGTCCTCGTTCTGCGGCGAGAAGAAGAACCCGCCCGACGACTGCTGCGGCGCGGGCGCCTCGCCCGGCGGCGCGGCGTGCGGACCGGACTGCTGCTGCGGCCCGGGCGGGGCCTGTTGCGGGCCGGGCGCCGGGTACCCACCAGAACTCTGCTGCTGGCCGCGCCTCGGCAACGGCTGCGGCTGCGAGGGCTGCTGGGCGGGTTGCTGGGGCGGGGCAGGCATCGGCTGCGACGGCTGCTGCGGTCGTCCCTGCGGCGCCGCGGGCGGTGCCGCACCGGCCGCCTGCGGAGGTGTTCCGTTCGCCGGGGCCGCCCCGTTGGGACGTCCGGTGCCGTTGGGCGCGCCGCCGGGGGCTGCTGCCCGGACCGATCTGCGGAACCCTCGCCGCGGACCCGGTCGATGATGGCCTGCGGAGCCGTGTCGGTGATGCTCGGCTGCTCACCCGTTTCGTCGGCAGCACGACGCCGCCGGCGGCGGGGAGCGTTCCCACCGTCGGCCTGTCCGCCGTGTAGGGCGAGCAATTCGGCAACCGTCTTCTGCTGCCGCCCGCCGTCGCTGTCTCGAGTCATCCCTTCCACCGTGCCCGTCGCCAGTTGTCTACGTCCAGTGTGACCTGGACGCTTCTCATCTCCGGCCCCGACCGGTCTCCAACGCAGTCTGGTCTTCGCCGTTCGAAAGGTCCAGCCTGCGCAGAATCACACCCTCACGCAGTGCCCACGGGCAGATTTCCAACCGCTCGAGCGACAGCGCCCGCATCGTCGCCTCCGCGACGAGCGCGCCACCGACGAGCTGATGCGCCCTGCTGGACCCGACTCCTTCCAGCTCGGCGACGTCGTCCGAGGACATCCGCGTGATGAACGAGAGCAGCTGCCGCAGTCCCGTCGCAGTCAGGGTACGGAGCGCCCGCGGCCCCTCCGACGACGGCGCCGCACCCGTCAGCCGGGCGAGTGAGCGGAACGTCTTCGACGTCGCGACCACCCGATCCGGTTCACCCAGCTTGCGGATCCGCTTGGCCAGACCGGACAGCTCCTCGTCGAGCCACGCCGTCGTGGCGACGATCTCCGAGCGCTTCGGCGGGTCGTCCGAGAAGCGGGTGCGGGTGATGCGGCCGGCGCCCAACGGCAGCGATTCGGCCAGATCGGGACGTTCGTCGATGCCCATCGCGACCTCGAGCGAACCGCCGCCGATGTCGAGCACCAGCAACCGGCCCGCCGACCAGCCGTACCACCGGCGGGCGGCGAGGAACGTCAGCTTCGCCTCGTCGGCGCCGCTCAGCACGTGCAGCTCGACCCCGGTGCGCTCGGCGAGGGTCGCCAGCACCTCCTCGGTGTTGGTGGCCTCGCGCACCGCGGAGGTGGCGAACGCCATGACGTCGGCGCAGCCGCGCCGCTCCGCCGACTCCGTCGCCGATTCGACCGCGTCGACCAGCGTCGTGATGCCGCGTTTGGTCAGTTCACCGCGGGAGTTCAGCTGTTCCGCCAGCCGCAGCACCGTCTTCTCGGAGTGCATGGGCGTGGGATGGCCGCCACGGTGCGCGTCCACCACGAGCAGGTGGACGGTGTTGGACCCGACGTCGAGAACCCCTAGGCGCACGGGAGTCCACGGTACCGGGCGCGCGGATCACGCCTCGAACTTGTAACCGAGACCACGGACGGTAACCAGGTGCTGGGGCTGGCCGGGGTCGGGCTCGAGCTTCGACCGCAACCGCTTGACGTGCACGTCGAGGGTCTTGGTGTCGCCGACGTAGTCGGCGCCCCACACCCGGTCGATCAGCTGGCTGCGGGTCAGCACCCGGCCGACGTTGCGCAGCAGGTACTCGAGCAGGTCGAACTCCTTGAGCGGCAGCGAGATGTCCTCGCCGTCGACGGTCACGACGTGCCGCTCGACGTCCATCCGCACCGGGCCCGCGGCCAGCACGAGCGGCGCGGCCTCCGGTTCGGCGGCGGTCGCCTCGCCGCCGCGGCGCAGCACCGCGCGAATCCGCGCGATCAGTTCGCGCGCGGCGTACGGCTTGGTGATGTAGTCGTCGGCGCCCAGTTCCAGGCCCACGACCTTGTCGATCTCGCTGTCGCGTGCCGTCACCATGATCACCGGGACCGACGAGCGCGCCCGCAGCTGCTTGCACACGTCGGTGCCGCTCATGCCCGGCAGCATCAGGTCGAGCAGCACGATGTCGGCGCCGTTGCGGTCGAACTCCTCGAGCGCCTGCTGACCGGTCGTCGCGAGCGCGGCCGTGAAGCCCTCCTTGCGGAGCAGGAAGGCCATGGGGTCGGCGAACGACTCCTCGTCCTCGACGATCAGAACCCTGGTCACTGCGTTGATCCTCCCGGTTCGGTGCGTTCCCGCACGCTGGAGACCAGCGACTGCTCACGCGAGCCGCGCCTCTGGTCTGGGGTCTGGGCCACGGCCTGGGACCCGGCCTGCGCATCACCGGCGGCCGCGTCGTCCGCCGCGTCGTTCGCGGCGGGCTCGCCGTCCTCGGCATGGTCGGCGCGGTCGGCATGGTCGGCGTGGTCGGCGCGGTCGGCGCGGTCACTGCCGGCGCCGGTGGACGGGATGCGCACCGTGAACGTCGAGCCGACGCCCGGCCTGCTCCAGAGGCGCACCTCGCCGCCGTGGTTGGCCGCCACGTGCTTGACGATCGCCAACCCCAGGCCGGTGCCGCCGGTGGCCCGGGAACGGGCCTTGTCGGCGCGGTAGAAGCGTTCGAACACGCGCTGCTGCTCGTCGAGCGCGATGCCGATGCCGCGGTCGGTGACGGCGAGTTCGACGTGGTCGTCGGTGATCCGGCTGCTGATCGACACGGGGCTGCCCTGCGGCGAGTAGACGATCGCGTTCTCCAGCAGGTTCGACAGCGCCGTGACCAGCAACGTCCGGTCACCCTCCACCTGCAGTCCGCTCGGGCCGTCGGTGGTCACGGTGATCTCACCGGTCTCGGCGGCGAGCTTGGTGCGCGAGAGGGCCTCGGTGACGACGTCGTCGACCTCGACGACGGTCAGCTCGGGCAGCCGCTCGGCGCCCTGGAGTCGCGAGAGGGCGATGAGCTCGGTGACGAGCTTGCCCAGCCGGGTCGACTCGCGGAGGATCTTCTCGCTGAACCGGCGGGACTCGTCGGTGTCGTCGGCGTCGAGCACGGCCTCGGCGAGCAGCGCGATCGCGCCGACGGGCGTCTTGAGCTCGTGGCTGACGTTGGCGACGAAGTCGCGGCGGGTGGCCTCGAGCCGCGCGGCCTCGGAGTGGTCGACGGCCTCCACGATCGTGAAGCCGTCCCCCAGGCCTCGAAGGTGGGCGACGACGGCCTCCGGCTGCCGACCGCGCACCTCCTCGGGCGAGATGTCGACCTCGACGGGTTCGCCGCTCTCGACGCTGCGCCGCGCCGCGGCACGCACCCGCGAGTCGACCTGGCTGCCGCGCAGGAGCGCGAGCTCCTCCGCACGCGCATTGCTCAGCACCAGGTCACCGAAGCGATTGAGGAGCACCACGCCGGTCTCCGACGAACGCACCGAACGCAGGAGCAGATCCGCGGTGGTCGGGCCGACCGGCGGAGGCGCGTCCCTGCCTCGGGTGCGGAAGAAGAAGAAACCGACAGCGATGCCGACCACCAGGGTGGCAGTGGCCAGCAGGACCGATCCGGACGCCGTCACGCATCGCATCGTAAGCACCCGGGAGGGCAGTTGTCCTAGTCTTGGCGGCCGTCCCGTGACCGGCCTGACACTCCTGGGCCATGTGTTCGCTACCAGGCAAGATCCAGTTCACCTGACGTACGCAGAACCCCACGAACGGGATCACCCGTACGAGTCACCCACCTCACCCGCGAATGCCCACGACAAACCCCTGCCCGGGGAGAACACTGGCGTCCACCATGAGTGACATCGACAAGCTGCTCGCCGAGGAAGGTGCAGCCGCGGAACAGTTCGACGGGCAGCGCACCCGCCACCACGCGACGCCGAGCCGCCCCAACCTCGGCCGCTCGACCGTGGTCTCGGTCCGGCTGACGGCCGAGGAACACCAGCAACTTCAGCAGGCCGCCGACGACGCACGACTGCCGCTGTCGACCCTGATGCGACTGTGGGCGCTCGACCGCGTCCAGGCCGGCGACAGCGCCACCCCGGATGACGCACCGGGAAGCGGGCGGAACCTGACGGTCGCCGAACGACTCGCCAGGCTGGAGCGCGAGGTCTTCCAGCAGACCGGCTGAGCCCGCACCCTCGCGGACCCGGGCCTCCCCCTGACGCGGGAACGGGTCCGCGCTCGGTGAGCGCGGACCCGTTCTGCCGGCACGTCCTGGTAGCCCGCCGGATCAGCGGCCCTGGTTGGCGACCGCGGCCGCGGCCTTCGCCGCCGTCTCCGGGTCGAGGTAGGTGCCGCCCGGGTTGGTGGGCTTGAGATCGGCGTCGAGGTCGTAGCGCAGCGGGATGCCCGTGGGGATGTTCAGGCCCGCGATGTCGTCCTCCGAGATGCCGTCGAGGTGCTTGACGAGCGCGCGCAGCGAGTTGCCGTGCGCCGCGACCAGCACGTTCTTGCCCGCACGCAGGTCCGGCACGATCGCCTGTTCCCAGTACGGCAGCAGCCGCTCCACGACGTCCTTCAGGCACTCGGTCAGCGGCAGCGTGCCGTCGATGTCCTGGTACCGCGGGTCGGCGTCCTGGCTGAACTCGCTGCCGACCTCGATCTCGGGCGGCGGCGTGTCGTACGACCGGCGCCACAGCATGAACTGCTCCTCGCCGAACTCGTCGGCGATCTCCTTCTTGTTCTTGCCCTGCAGCGCGCCGTAGTGCCGTTCGTTGAGCCGCCAGTTGCGCCGCACGTCGATCCAGTGCCGGTCGGCGGCGTCGAGCGCGAGGTTGGCCGTCGAGATGGCCCTGCGCATCAACGACGTGTGCACCACGTCCGGCAGCAGGCCGGCCTCGGCGAGCAGCTCCCCGCCTCGCCGGGCCTCACCCTCACCCTGGTCCGACAGCGCGACGTCGACCCAGCCGGTGAACAGGTTTTCCGCGTTCCATGTGCTCTGCCCGTGCCGCAGCAGCACGAGAGTCCCAAGTTCGGCCATGGCCGCAAGCCTGCCAGAGGAGACGGAGACCGCCAGCGCGACCTACACCACGTGGAGCAGTCCCGTCGGCCAGGTCGCCGTCGACAACCACCGAAACGCAGCTTGCACTGCGCCAACTGCAGCACTGCGCTACCGCGACCTGGCGCATTACCACGTGCTCTACAGAGAGTGTTGCCAACGCGCGGTAAAGACGGACCCAACTCTCTAACAGGGCGAACTCCCCCGTATCGACGGTGTTAACAAGACCGCAGTGTGTTCAACGTGGCGGACAAATTCACTCGAATAGAGTATCCAGTAGTCTTGTGGTTACCCTGCCGAGTCTGACAAGTTGACACAGAACCCACGCGGTCCGGAACCACGCACTCCCCGGGCCGACCCACGTGGGAACAGATCGCAGCTCGTCTCCCCCCTGCCGAGCTGCGGCCCGCCGGCCCCGTTGGCATCCCCCTCGTCACCGGGTCCCCACAGGCGGGAAAGGTCCACGGGGCGGCTCGAGTTCGCGACTCCCCCCTCCCTCGAGCCGCCCCGTCGACCACCTCCCCCACGTTTCGGACGTCACGTCAGCAGGCGACGGCGATACCCTTCGGCCACGGCCGAGGCCCGGTCACGAACGCCGAGCTTGTCGTAGATGTGTTGCAGGTGGGTCTTGATACTCGCCTCGCCGATGAACAGGGCCGTCGCCGCATCCCGATTCGAACTGCCGTTGGCGATCAGCTGCAGCACCTCCTTCTCCCGGTCGGTCAGTGTGCCGGCGCCGGGCCTGCGCACCTGCCCCATGAGGTGCTGGGTCACCGAGGGCGCGAGCACCGACTCTCCGCGTGCGGCTGCTCGGACGGCCCGCATCAGCTCGTCGGGCACGGCATCCTTCAGGAGATATCCGATCGCGCCCGCTTCGATCGCCGGCAGTACGTCGCTCTCGCTGTCGAAGGTCGTCAGGATCAGCACCCGCACGCTCGGGGCCTGATCGCGCAGGGCCGCGGTCGCGGCGACGCCGTCCATCCCGGGCATCTGGAGGTCCATCAGCACGACATCCGCTGCCGACCGCTGCGCGAGGTCGATGCCCTCCGCGCCGTCCCCGGCCTCACCGACCACGACGATGTCCTCGGTATCCGCGAAGGTGTCGCGAAGGCCGCCTCGCACGATCGGATGGTCGTCGACAACCACCAGGCGGATCATCGGTCGTCCTGCCCCTCAGCTCTCGTGTGCCCGGGTGCGATGGCCGGGACACGCGCACTGACCGAGGTCCCTTCACCCGGTTCGCTCTGCACCTCCACGTGGCCGCCGACCCCTCTGATGCGATGGCGCATGCTCGTCAGGCCGAAGCCGGTGCCGCCCCCTTTCGCACAACCACGCCCGTCGTCGCGCACGTCCAGCAGCACCTCGGTGCCCGTGTACGACAGCGTGACACCGACGCGCGCTGCCTGGGCGTGTTTCGCCACGTTGGTCAGTGATTCCTGCGCGACCCGGAAGAGAGCCACCTCGATCGCCGGGCTCAGCGACTCTCGGGTGCCGGTGACGTCCAGCTGCGCGCTGATTCCGTGGTCCCGCGACCATCGCTCGGTCAGCGTGCGCAGCGCGTCGGGGAGGTGCGCACGCCCCAGTTCCTGGGGTGCGAGCGCCTGCACGGACCGTCTGGCCTCGGCCAGACTGCTGCGTGCGAGCCGCAGCGCACGCGCCATGTGCTCCTCGGTCTCGCCCTGCACACTCGCGGAACGCTCCGCTGCCTGGAGTTGTGTGATGATGCCGGCGAGGCCCTGGGCCAGCGTGTCGTGGATTTCGCCCGCCAATCGTTGCCGCTCGTCCTGTGCCCCGGATTCCCGGGCCTGGGCGACCAGTTGCGCATGGAGCCCGGCGTTCTCGTGCAGCGCCGCCTCGAGTCGCTCGACGAGTTCCTCCCGTTTGCGTTCCACCGGTTCGCTGCGCGCCGTCAGCAGAATGCCCACTCCGATCGCCGCGGTCTGCACGGCGACGATCAGGATGAACTCCGCGAGCATGTCCGGGGCCGGGTTCGTCCACACACGCATGGCCGAACCGTTGAGGGCCACGGAGGTGGCCAGGACTCCGAGCACCCCCAACGGCCACGGCTTGAGCAGGTACGCGTGGAAGAAACCCGCGATGGTGAAGACCAGGAAGATCTCGGAGTACGTCATGAAGGTGACGCACAGGGCCAGCAGTCCGACGAAGTAGATCCCCGTCGGCGCCGGTCGGAGTGTCCTCCTGCGGATGGGCAGGGTGTGCCCGAACAGCATCCACGCCACCGAGGCCACGACCAGCCCGAGGACGGCAGCGCCCTCGGGCCAGAAGGGTGCGCCGGAGGCCGGGAGCGCCCACGAGAAGTAGACCGCCGTCGAGATCGTCAGCAGCACCCACGGCGCGCTCAACTGCAACAGGTCCCAGACCCGTAACTGCTCCCTCTTCCAGGCCAACCGGGAGCGATGCGCGATCTCGGCCTCTGCCTCGACGGCGGTTTCGTGGGGCCCGGCGTCCGGCCGCTCACGGGTCCCGGCATCCCGCATCATCGACACCTACTCCCAGCGGAAGAGCTTTGCGGCGATCGCGGTCGCGGTCACGGCGATACCCGCCATTATGGCGATCTGCAGCCAGAAGGGCTGCCCACCGGCGGTGGCGGTGATCTCGCCCGCCTCCGCGGACCACGCCGCGGTGAGAGCCTGCAGCCCGGGCGGGACGAACTCGCCGACCTCCCGCAGCACGTCGGGCATGAGGACACGGGGCAGGAAGGCCCCGCCGAAGAACATCAGCGCCACGAACAGGACGGTGCCCAGCTGGTTCGCCGCGCTGCTCGTGCGGGCCACGGCCGCGGAGAGCATGCCGATGCCGAGCAGTGCCGCATAGCCGGCGACGAAGGCGACGCCGAACTCGAGGGGCCGCTCGGGCGGCGCGATGTCCAGGAGCGCCCACGCGACGACGATCATGAGCGCCGCGGAGCCGACCACCGCGGCCGAGGCGACGATCGTCTGCGCGAGCAGGACGCTCCGCGGGTGTGCGGGGGTGGTCGACAGCCTGCGCAGGATGCTGCGCTCGCGATACGTCGCGATCACCGCCGGGACGTGCTGCACGGCGATCATCACCATCCCGAACACCAGCGCGGTCGGCGCCCAGATGTCGATGGACCGGAGCCCGCCGTTGCCCGGCGAGGCCTCTCTGAGCGCCGGGACCGTCCCCAGTGCGAGCAGGAGCCCCGCCGGGAACAGCACGCCGAACAGGACGGTGGTGGAGTCTCGGAGGAAGAGTTTCGTCTCGACCTTGACCATGTTGGTCAGCGCGGACATGGTCAGCCCTCCTTCCGGAGCTGTGCCGGGGATTCCGGGGCTCGTCCGGTGAAGGCCAGGAACGCGTCGTCGAGATTGCCCTGGTCGACGCGGAGGTCATGGGCCACGACCTCCGCCCTGGCAAGAGCCCCCGCGACGCTGCTCAGCAGCTGCCCCGTGCCCGTGACCGACCAGCGACCCTCGACGACCTCGACCTGGTTCACGTCGGGAAGCTCGGTCAGAACCGTCTTGTCCAGCGGTTGGTCCACGCGGAACCGAACCTGCTGCAGCGCGCTCGTCTGCGCGATCAGCCCCGCCGGCGTGTCCACAGCGGCGACCCGGCCGCCGTCGATGACGGCGATCCGATCGCTGAGGCGCTCCGCCTCGTCCATGAAGTGCGTGACGAGGAGGATCGTGACGCCCGTGTCACGAACCCGCTCGATCAGGCGCCAGGTGTCGCGCCGCGCCTGCGGGTCCAGCCCGGTCGTGAGCTCGTCGAGAATCGCCACCTTCGGACTGCCGACCAGAGCCAGCGCGATCGAGAGTCGCTGCTTCTGCCCACCGGAGAGCGCCTTGTACCGCGTATTGCGCTGCCCGGTGAGCCCCAGGAGTTCCATCAGTTCACGCCAGTCGCCGGGCTCCCGGTAGAAGGAACCGTAGAGCTCGAGCGCCTCCGCGACCGTGATCGCGTCCGGGAAACTGCTCTCCTGCAGTTGCACGCCGAGCCGCTCACGCACCTCCGCCCGGTCCGCGACCGGGTCGAGCCCCAACACGGAGATCGAGCCCGAGTCGGGCGTGCGCAACCCGGCGATGCTCTCGACGGTGGTCGTCTTGCCCGCGCCGTTGGACCCGATGATGCCGAAGATCTCCCCCTCCTCGACGGTGAAGGAGACGTCGTCGACGGCTACGCGCCGTCCGTAACGCTTGTGCAGATGTCGTACTTCCAAGGCCGTCATACGGCGAAGTTACGAGCGCACCCGCCCCATGACCTCGACCGGAGCGGCTGCCCCGCGGTTGATTCGCGCATCCACCGTTCGGTGGATGGACAGCGAGTCGCGGCCCTAGTGGTCGTCGGTGAGGGAGCCCGGGGTGTGGTCGGCGCTCGGCTCGATGAGGTGCTTGAAGGCTTGCAGGTTGGCCAGGGGTTCGCCGCGGCTGACGCGCCAGTCCCACTCGCGTCGGATCGACGTCGCGAAACCCAGCTCGAGCAGGGCGTTGAAATCGCCGTCCGAGGTCTCCAGCACCTGGCCGAGGATCTTGTCGACCTCCTCCGCCGACACCGTGCCCAGACCGAACCGGCCCACCAGGTAGATGTCGCCCGAGGCGTCGATCGTGTAGGCCACGCCGTAGAGCTTGGCGTTCCGGCGCAGCAGGAACCGGTAGACGTCCTCGTGCGCCTCGTCCGGCCGCCGGCACACGAACGCCTCCACGGCCAGCGAATGCTCCCGCACCACCAGCCACGCGTTCGTCTGCAACTTCTTCGTGCCGGGCAGGGTCACGAAGAAGACGCCTTCCCCGCGGCGGTCGTACGGCACCTCCGCCGCCTCCAACGCCGCCTGCACCGTCGCCGCCGAGGCCTCCGGCGAACTCACACCGCCACCTCCAACGCGGCACGCCGGAACGCGCCCCGCGCATCGGCATAGCTGCCCAACAGCACGTCCGTGGTGCTCCGCCACGAGAACCGGCGCGCATGCCGCACCGCACCCTCGGCCAGCACGTCGCGCCGCGCCAACGCCGCGTCGGCCAGCGCGTCCGCCCAGTCCCGCGCCCGGTGCGAACCGACCAGCAGCCCCGACTCGCCGTGTGCCACCGCCACCGGCAGTCCGCCCACCGACGCCGCCACCACCGGGGTGCCGCACGCCTGCGCCTCCAACGCCACCAACCCGAACGACTCGTTGTGGCTCGGCACGGCCACCACGTCGGCCGCGCGGTAGACGTCGACCAGGCCGTCCCCGCCCTGCGGCGGCAGGAATCGCGTCAGGTCGGCGATCCCCAACGACGCGGCCAGGGCCTTCAACGACTCCGGCTGCTCCAGGCCCGTGCCCGACGGGCCGCCCGCCACCAGCACCACCAGCCGGCGGCGCAGCTCCGGCCGCGTCCGGACCAGCTCCGCCGCGGCCCGCAACAACACGTCCGGGGCCTTCAACGGCTGGATGCGGCCCGCGAACGCCAACACGATCGCCTCGCCCGACAGACCCAACCGGCGCCGCGCGGTCGCCTGCGCATCCCGCGCGCCCGGGCGGAAACGCTCCAGGTCGACCCCCGGCGACACGGTCCGCACGGCACGGCGGTCGGCGTCGTACAGGTCGACGAGCTGCTCGGCCTCGACATCGGTGTTGACGATCAGCTGGTCCGCCTCGTCGACCACCTGCTGCTCGCCGATCACGCGCGTGCGCGGTTCGGGGGTGTCGCCCTCGGCGAGCGCCGCGTTCTTCACCTTCGCCAGCGTGTGCGCCGTGTGCACCAACGGAACGCCCCAGCGGTCGCGCGCCAGCCAGCCCACCTGCCCGGACAGCCAGTAGTGCGAATGGATCAGGTCGTAGTAGCCCGGCTCGTGGAACGCCTCGGTGCGCAGGACGCCGTTGGTGAACGCGCACAACTGCGCGGGCAGCTCCGCGCGCGAGAGCGGCTCGAACGGCCCGGCCGGGATGTGCCGCACGAGCACCCCGGGCGCAGTTCGACGACGGGCGGCTGGTCCGACGCGGTCGCGCGCGTGAACACCTCGACCTCGACGCCGCGCCGCGCCATCTCCTGGGCGGTCTGCGCGATGTAGACGTTCATGCCGCCCGCGTCCCCGGTGCCCGGCTGCTCCAACGGCGAGGTGTGCACCGACAGCACCGCCACCCGGCGCGGCTGTTGCCTCGGCTGCACCGTCGGCGCCTGTTTCGCCGCCCGAGCCGACTGCGTCGTCGCAGCCTGCCGGTACCAGGAGATCGTCACCGGTTCACCTCTCTGTACGCGTCGCGGGTGAAGGTCGCCAACTCCTCGCCGAAGACGTCGTATTCCTCTGCGAACGGAAGATGACCCACCCCAGGCAACCAACGCGTACGGGCCCCCTGAATCTTCCCCGCGGCGTATTCGGCGGCCGTGATGTCGACAACCGCGTCCCGGTCGCCGTGCACGATCAGCGTCGGCACGTCGATGCCGTTCAGCACGTCGGCCGAGGACACGGACCTGCGGAACAGCCCCGCGCGCACGTGCGCGGGCACGGCGAGGATGCCGTCGACGAGGGATTCGCCACCCGAGTCGGCGGTCATGCCGCCGCACAGCCGCCGGACCGCGGGGCGGGCGACGTCGACGTCGTTCGACAGCGCGTCGGGCAGGGCCTCGCGCATGGCCGGTCCGACCGCGCCGCCGGGCAGGTCGGGGCCCAGTTCGGTGATGGCGCCCGCGTAGACGATGCCGGCGAGACCGGCCGTGCCGTGCACGCGCACGTAGTCGGTGACGACGAGCCCGCCGTACGACCAGCCGACGACGACCGCCGGCCGGCCCGCGAACTCCAGCACGGCGGCCAGGTCGTCGGCCCACACGCGCGAGTCGCCGTAGCCGTCGGCGGGCACCTCCGACCGGCCGTGGCCGCGCAGGTCCATCGCGACGAGCCGGAAGTCGGTGGTCAGCCGGGGGTCGGACAGCTGCAACTGCCACGCGTCGGCCGACTGGGCCCAGCCGTGGACGAACACGACCACCGGTGTCCGATCCGGCCCGTCCACCTGTCCGGCACCACCGCCGGCAGCACCGACACCGGCGACGCGGACGCCGATCCGGACCCCGTCTGCACCTCTGACCTCGGTTCGCACCGGGGCAGTCTCTCATCCGGCCGGGTCGGGCCGGTTCGGGCGAATGCCGGCGTGACGAGGGTCGCCCCGTGTTCGCCCACCCAGGACTGGCGCAACGGCCGCGGATGGCCGAGACTGGTCCTTCGAGGGGAGTACTTCCGCCTTGGGCCTCGCCGGTCAGTACGAACGCACCGATCGCGTTCTCGGCAGGCCGCCCGAACGTTCTTCTCGGGTGAAGGAGACCTCGAACGTCTCGTCATGCGTTCGTGGAGGTCTTTGTGGGTTCCCCTGCCCTCTGGGCAATCAGCATCACCGTCCTGGTCGCCCTGCTCGTCGCCGACTTCGTCATCACACGTAAACCGCACGAGGTCTCCATGAAGGAGGCCGTCGGCTGGTCGGTCTTCTACCTGGCGCTGCCGTTCGTGTTCGCCATCTACGTGTGGCTGGGCCACAGCGGCACCGAGGCGACCGAGTTCGTCACCGGATTCGTCGTCGAGAAGTCGTTGTCGGTGGACAACCTCTTCGTGTTCATGCTGATCCTCACCGGATTCGCCGTACCGGCGGCGGTGCAGCAGCGCGTGCTGCTCTACGGCATCGTCGGTGCGCTCGTGCTCCGCGGCATCTTCATCGCCATGGGCGCGGCCATGCTGAGCTCCGGCGAGTGGGCGTTCCTGGTGTTCGGCCTGATCCTGTTCATCTCCGCGGTGAAGATCCTGCTCGAGGCGCTCAAGGGCCACCAGGACGAGAAGGACCCGTCGGAGATGCGCTCGGTGCGCCTGATGCGGCGGCTCATGCCGGTCACCGACGACTACCGCGGCACGAAGATGATCGTCCGGGAGGCCGGCAAGCGCGCCCTGACGCCGCTGGCGATCGTCGTGATCGCCGTGTTCGCCGCCGACATCGTGTTCGCCGTCGACTCGGTGCCCGCCGTGTACGGCATCACCTCGGACCCGTACCTGGTGTTCGCCACCAACGCGTTCGCCCTGCTCGGCCTGCGTGCCCTGTACTTCGTGCTGCACGCCGTGCTGGCCAAGCTGATCTACCTCAACCACGGTCTCGCGATCATCCTGGCGTTCATCGGTGTGAAGCTGGTGCTGCACTGGGCGCACGAGGTGTGGCCGGGCATTCCGGAGGTCCCGACGCCGCTGTCGCTGCTGGTGATCATCGGTGTGCTGACCACGGTGACGCTCATGAGCCTGCGCGTCTCGCGCCGCCGGGAAGAGCAGGAGAAGGCCGAGACCCAGGCGTAGCATCGACATGGTCATGCCCTCAGCGCGGAGGAGCCGACCATGGTCGCCGAGATAGTGATCATCGCGATCGTCGTCCTGGCCGCCATCATCACGGCCGGATCGCTGATCGAGGTGCGCAACAAGGGCAACAGGGACTGAGCAGGCTGCTCACAGGGCCGACTTGGACTTCCAGGTCTCCCAGTCGAGCAGCCAGTCCATGACGTCCGACGTCGTCGGGAAGTCGGCGATGGACCCGGTGACCTCGACGGGGTCGCCCAGCATCGCCGAGTCGAAGTAGGCCTTCGCGTCCGCGGCCCGCAGGTTCACGCAGCCGTGCGAGGTGTTGGCGCTGCCGATGTTGGCGGCGTTCTCCTCGTTCTCGTGGATGTACTCGCCGTGGTTGGAGATGCGGCAGCACCAGGTCTTCTCGAGGTCGGTGTAGCCGTACTCCTCGTTGTCGAAGATCGACGTCGGCTCCTTGGTCATGACGATGACCGTGCCGTTGGGCGTGGTGAGGTCGGGGTCGGCGTCCTTGCCGTTGCTGCACGGATAGTTCGCCACCTCGGCGCCGTCGCGGTACACGCGCATCCGGTGTTCCGGCGTGTGCACCGTGACCACCTGGTTGCGGCCGATGCGGAACGACGTCGTCACGTCGGCCTTGCCGTACGCGCCGCCGCCGTAGTGCACCCCGTAGAGCTTCGCCGTGACGGTGACCTCGGTGTGCGCGGGCCAGTACTCGCGCGGACGCCAGTCGACCTGCTGGTCGTTGAGCCACGCCCACGCGCCCTCGACGTCGGTGGAGGTCTCCACCGACAGGGCGCGCTGGGCGGCCGCGCGGTCGCGCACCGGCGCCTCGAACTTCACGGTGACCGGCTGGCCGACGCCCACCTCGGCGTCGTCGCCCGGGTACAGCGTGGCGCGCACGACCGCGTCGGGGCGGACGGTGCCGAACGTGCCGTCGAGACTGGCCTTCCGGCCGTCGCTGCCGGTGGCCTTCGCGGCGTAGGTGTAGGTGCGGCCGTAGCCGAGGGGCTCGCCACTGACCCACTCGGTCCGTTCCTCGTCGAGGGAGCCCTGCACGGCCTCGCCGTCCTCGTTGGTCACGCGGACGTCGTCGAAGGTGCCCTCGGTGACGGTGAGCGTCACGGGCGCGGTCACGTCGACGTCGGTGGTGTCGGGTTTCGGCTGTGCGGTGATCGACGCGGCCGGGCCGGAGTCCTGGGTGGCCGGGGCGTCACCGGCCGCGTCGCCGTCGCCGGTGCAGGCGGCCAGCGCGACCGCCGGCGCCGTGACCGCCGCGACCTTGAGCACCCGCCTGCGGTCGACGCTCCGCGCGATGGCCGCGCGTCCGGTTTCCACACGCGCGATTCCCGTGTTCGCATCAACGTCGTTGTCGCCGTTGGCGCTGTTGTGGAAGTTCTTTTCGAAACGCACGTTTCGTTCCTCCCTGCCCCTTTTCCGATCCCCCGCGAGCAGACCAACATTACTGTGTGAGCATGCCCGCCATGAGCACGCGAACCGCAGTCATCACAGGAGCCAGCGCCGGGATCGGCGCGGCCACCGCCACGTCACTCGCCGAGGCCGGATTCCACGTCGTTCTCGGGGCCCGCAGGCTCGACCGCGTCGAACAACTCGCGCGGCAGACCTCCGGAACCGCCCTGCCCCTGGACGTGACGGACGCCGATTCCGTTGCCTCGTTCGTCGAGCAGATCCCGGAATGCCACGTGTTGGTGAACAACGCCGGTGGCGCGAAAGGACTCGAACGCGTCGAGGCCGCCGACGAGGACCACTGGCGGTGGATGTGGGAGACGAACGTGCTCGGCACGATGCGCGTCACGAAGGCCCTGCTGCCGAAACTGGTGGCGTCCGGGGACGGGCACGTGATCACGGTGACGTCGATCGCGGGCCACGAGGTCTACGACGGCGGTTCGGGCTACACGTCGGCCAAGCACGCGCAGTCGGCGCTGCACCGGACGTTGCGTTCGGAGCACCTGGGCGACCCTGTGCGGATGACGGAGATCGTGCCGGGAGCGGTGGAGACGGAGTTCTCGGTCAACCGGTTCGACGGCGACGCCGACCGCGCCGCGAAGGTGTACCAGGGCTACGAGCCGCTGGTCGCCGAGGACGTCGCCGACGTCATCACCTTCGCCGCCACCCGCCCGCCCCACGTCAACCTCGACCAGATCGTCATGAAGCCGCGCGCCCAACTCAACGGCAGCCGCTTCCACCGCGAATAACCCCCGCGAAAGCACCACCCCCGGCGTTAGAGGGTGCAGGCGATGAGGAGGGGTTCGGGGCGGAGGTCGACGCCGAAGGTGGCGCGGACCCCGCCTGCGACCTCGCGGGCGAGGGTGAGCAGGTCCTCGGTGCTGGCGTCGCCGCGGTTGGTCAGCGCCAGGGTGTGCTTGGTCGACAGTGACACCCGGCCGCCGGGACCGGTGTGCCCCTTGCCGAACCCGGCGCGCTCGATCAGCCACGCCGCGGACAGCTTCACCCCGCCG
The DNA here is from genome assembly GCF_001942305.1 of Saccharomonospora sp. CUA-673. Taxonomy (GTDB): domain Bacteria; phylum Actinomycetota; class Actinomycetes; order Mycobacteriales; family Pseudonocardiaceae; genus Prauserella. The sequence goes on from NZ_MKKE01000003.1 coordinate 123,227, forward strand.
TCCGCCGGGTACTGCGGCACGGCGACATCGGCGCCGACGACGTCGGCCACGGCACGCAGCACGTCGTCGATCCGCGATTCCGGCACGATCGGGTTGGTGAAGAACGACCCGGCGCTCCACGTGTCGTGGTCGGCCGCGTCGAGCACCATGCCCTTGCGGCGCCGCAGGTCCAGCACGGCCTCGCGCGCCCGCGCCGCGGGCACCCGCGCGCCGACCTCGACGTCCAGCGTGCGCGCCAGTTCGGCGTAGCGGATCGGCGCCGACAGCCCGTCGGCGTGGAGGGCGAAGCGCACCGACAGCACGACCCCGTCGTCGGTGCCCTTCAGCACGCTCGTGCGGTAGGCGAAGCCGAGGTCGGCGGCCGGCACGGTGCGGATCTGACCGGTGGCGCGGTCGTAGAGCTCGACCGAGTGCAGCACCTCGCTGACCTCGCAGCCGTAGGCGCCGACGTTCTGGATCGGCGTCGCCCCGGCCGATCCGGGGATGCCGGACAGGCATTCGAGCCCGCCGAAGCCCGCGGCGACGGTCGCCGCGACGTAGTCGTCCCAGTCCTGCCCCGCCTCGACGGTCGACACGGCGGAACCATCAGCAGAAGCCGCGGCGCCGGGCAGTTCCCAGCCGGTGTTGGCGATGCGGACCACGGTCCCGTCGAACCCGGCGTCGGCGACGACGAGGTTCGACCCGCCGCCGAGCAGCAGGACCGGTTCCCCGGCGGCGTCGAGTTCGCCGACGGTTGCCGCCAGGTCGGCCGCCGTGGACGCCTCGACGAAGCGGCGGGCGGGGCCGCCCAGTCGCAGCGTGGTGTACGCGCGCAGGTCGTGGGAGGTGGACGTTTCGGCAGTGCTCACAACCCGCAACGGTACTGTCCTGCACATGGCTTCCCGTATCGAGCACCGGGCGACGTTCCCTGCCTCCGTCGCCGACGTCGTCGCCGCCCAGTCCGACGAGGCCGCGTTGCGGGCGCGGCTGGCCGAGATCGGCGGCCCCGACGCCGCCCTCGAGTCCCACGAGGTGACGGGCGACGGGGTGCGCTACACGCTGCGCCAGGCGGTGCCGGTCGACAAGCTTCCGTCGGTGGCGCAGAAGTTCGTCTCCGGCGACCTGGTGGTGCGCAGGGAGCACACGGTGTCCGGGACGTCCGGCGACATCCGCGCCGAGGTCCAGGGCGTTCCTGCGGAGATCACGGCGACCGTGTCGTTCACCGAGAACCCCGGCGACCCCGCCGCCGCCGTGCAGGTCACGCGCGGTGAGGTGACGGTGCGCATCCCGCTCGTCGGCGGCAAGCTCGAGGGCGTCATCGCCGAGCAGGTCACGACCCTGCTCGAGCGGGAGGCCGAGTTCACGACGTCGTGGCTCACGCGGAGCTGAACCGCGGCCGTCCCGTCGGTTCGCCGACGCGCGGCACCACGAACCCGAATCGCCTCCGCCGGATCGACCGGTGGCTGGTCGCGACCTGGCCGTACGCCGCGCGCTGCGCGCCCACGCCGATCCGCTGGTGGTCGATCTCGGCTACGGCGCCTCCCCCGTGACCACCGTCGAGCTGGCCGCGCGGCTGCGCGCGCACGTGCCCGACGTGCGGGTGCTCGGGCTGGAGCTCGACGAGCAGCGGGTGGCGGCGGGCGCGGCGGTGGCCGCCCCGCCGGTGCTGGACTTCCGCCGCGGCGGGTTCGAGCTCGCCGGCACCCGGCCGGTGCTGGTGCGCGCGTTCAACGTGCTGCGCCAGTACGCCGAGTCGGACGTCGAACCGTCGTGGCGGGCGATGCTGGAACGTCTCGCGCCCGGCGGACTGCTCGTCGACGGCACCTGCGACGAGATCGGCCGGATCTGCTCGTGGGTCACCGTCGCGCGCAGCGGACCGGTGTCGCTGACCCTGTCGTGCCGGCCCGCGACGCTGGACCGGCGTCGACCGTGGCCGAACGGCTGCCGAAGGTGCTCATCCACCGCAACGTGCCCGGTGAGCGCATCCACGCCCTGCTGACGCGGCTCGACGCGTGCTGGGCGACGGCCGCCCCGCACCGCGCGTTCGGCCCGCGCGCCCGCTGGACCGAGACGGTGCGCCTGCTGGCCGAGTCCGGCTGGCCCGTGCTGGGCCGCCCGGCCCGCTGGCGTCTGGGCGAGGTCACGGTCCCCTGGACCTCCGTCACCCCGTAACCGCCGTGTCAGCAATCCACGCGGGCGTGTCAGCGTCCTGCGTCGCCGTGTTGGCGTCCCACGACGTCCGGTCTCCACCTTTCGTCGGGTCCGGCACCCATCTGACGAGCGACTTTCGGGCCGAATCGGCGAAACCAACCGTGACGACCACGTTCACCGTGTACTCTCCGTTACGTCATGCATCGGTTGCTCCGGGGGCCGACGATGGAGTCCGTGCGGCGAACCGCGACGCCCGGATCGACTCCGTCGACCGGCGAGCCTGCCCATTCCGATCCCACCCGGCTGACGGACACGGCCAGGGTGGTCCTTCGCGAACCCTCCAGGGACGCACATGTTCGTGTTTGACGCCCTGAACGACCTCGCCTCGCTGCTGCAGAGCCACCTGAACGACCCGTGGTTGTGGCTGCTGGTGTTCCTGTTCGCGGGGGTCGACGCGCTGCTGCCGTTCATGCCGAGCGAGGCCACCGTGATCACGCTCGCGGTGCTGCTCGGCCCTGGTGACCTGACGGGGCTGTTGACCCTCGTCGTCGTGTCCGCGCTCGGCGCGTGGACCGGCGACTGCTGCGGACACTGGTTGGGCCGCACGTTCGGCACCCGCGCCACCGCCCGCCTGCTCCGCAAGGAACGCGGCAGACGGAACTACGAGTGGGCGACGAAGAAGCTGCACCGGCACGCGGTGGTGCTGATCATCGCGGGCCGGTACATCCCGGGGGGACGCGCCGCGTCGGCGCTGGCCACGGGCACGCTGCGGTATCCGTTCGGCAAGTTCGCCCTGCTCGCCCTCATCGGCACGACGCTGTGGTCGATCTACGCGGTGCTGATCGGCGCGGCGGGCGCGGCGACGTTCGCCGACGACCCGGTCGCGGGCCTCGTCGTGGCGTCGGCGGTGGGCCTGCTGCTGACGGTTCTCATCGAGGTCGGCAGGCGGCTAGTGTCGCGCCATGCACGGCAGCGACAACAACGACGTGAGCTACGAGCGGTTCCTGACGGAGTTCGACGACCACAACACAGCGTTTCGCAAGGCGGCACTGACGGCGGGCCCTGACGCCGACGTCGCCACCTGTCCGACGTGGACGGTCCTGCGCCTGGTGCGGCATCTGGCCGGGGTGCATGCGTGGGTACTGGCGTGCATCGCCGATCCACACGGCTCCGACGCGCGCGGCGAACGTCCGCCGAAGGAGTGGGACGAGCTGCTGCCGTGGTGGGACGAGCGCCGCGCCGAGCTGCGCGCCGCGTTCGACCGGGGCCCGGACACCCCGGCCCAGATGATGTTCGGCTTCTACGCGCCGAACCTGGCCTCGTGGGCGCGCAGGCAGGCGCACGAGGTGGCCGTGCACCGGCTGGACGCGGAACTGGCCGCGGGCGCCGAGCCGGCGACGTTCGATGCGGCGTTCGCCGCCGACGGCGTCGACGAGGCCCTCACGATGATCATCCACCGGCGCCGCGGCGGCTGGTCCGACGTCGAGGCGAGCGGAGCGGTCCTGGTGCACGCCGAGGACGCCCGGCAGCTCTGGTCGTTGACGCTCACCCCGGGCGAGCCGCCCACCCTGGGCGAGCGGGCCGAACCGGACGCGACGCTCAGCGGCGACGCCGATGCGGTGTACAAGCGGCTGTGGCGCAGGCCGGCGACCGTGTCGATCACCGGCGACGCGAGCCTGCTCGACCCGTTGGAGACCCCCTGACCTGGGTCGACGCCGTCGCGCGCGATAATGGTCAGCCGTGCCCGACACCCGCAAGTACGTCATCACCTTCGGCTGCCCCGACCGCACGGGGATCGTCGCCCGCATCTCGTCGTTCCTCGCCGAGCTCGGCGGGTGGATCACCGACTCGGCGTATCACACCGACCCGGACACGGCTGGTTCTTCACGCGCCAGGTCGTGACGGCCGAGTCGATCCCGTTCGACGTCGACGAGCTGCGCGCCCGCTTCGCCGGCATCGCCCGGTCGCTGGGAGCCGAGGCCAACTGGAAGGTGTTCGACAGCGCCGAGCGCCGCCGCATGGTGGTGCTCGTGTCGAAGGAGGGGCACTGCCTCTACGACCTGCTGGGCCGGGTCGCCTCCGGAGAACTGGACGTCGACATCTCCGCGGTGATCGGCAACCACGAGAACCTCGCCGACATCACGCGCGCACACGGCATCCCGTTCCACCACGTGCCGTTCGGCTCCGATCCGGCGGAGAAGGCCGAGGCGTTCTCCCACGTCGCCAAGCTCGTCGACGAGCACGACCCGCACGCCGTGGTGCTGGCGCGGTTCATGCAGATCCTGCCGCCGGAGCTGTGCGAGGCGTGGGCGGGCCGGGCGATCAACATCCACCACAGCTTCCTGCCGTCGTTCATCGGCGCGCGGCCGTACCACCAGGCCGCGGCCCGCGGCGTGAAGCTGGTCGGCGCGACGTGCCACTACGTGACCGCAGACCTCGACGCCGGTCCGATCATCGAGCAGGACGTGCTGCGCGTCGACCACACCGACTCGGTGGACGACATGGTGCGCAAGGGCCGCGACGTCGAGAAGGTGACGCTCGCCCGCGGCCTGCGCTGGCACCTAGAGGGCCGCGTCCTCGTGCACGGCAACCGGACCATGGTTTTCTGAGGCGCCGTTCTCGGTGGCGCCGTCCGGCGTCCGGCGGGCGCGGGCGGCGGGGACGATCATCGGCGTTCCCGTCTCGGGGTCGTCGATGACGCGGCACGGCAGTCCGAACACGTCCTCGACGAGCTCGGCGGTGACGATCTCGGAGGGATCGCCCTGCGCGGCGATGATCCCGCCGGGGCGCATGACGACGAGGTGCGTGGCGTAGCGGCACGCCTGGTTGAGGTCGTGCAGCACGGCCACGAGCGTGTGCGCGCCGCCGGCGTGCAGATCGGCGCACAGGTCGAGCACCTCGATCTGGTGCGCGATGTCGAGGAACGTCGTCGGTTCGTCGAGCAGCATGATCGGCGTCTGCTGGGCCAGCACCATGGCCAGCCACACACGTTGCCGCTGTCCGCCGGACAGTTCGTCGACGACCCGTCCGGCCAGGTCGGCGACACCGGTGAGGCGCATCGACTCGGCGACGACGGCCTCGTCGTCGGCCGACCACTGGCGCAGCACGCTCTGGTGCGGGTAGCGGCCGCGGGCGACGAGGTCGCCGACGGTGATGCCGCCGGGTGCGGTCGAGGTCTGCGGCAGCAGTCCGAGGCGTTTGGCGACGTCCTTAGACCGCTGGGCCGAGATGGCCTTGCCGTCGAGGTGCACGGTGCCCGCGGTCGGTTTGAGCATCCGGGCGAGCGCCTTGAGCAGGGTCGACTTGCCGCAGGCGTTGGGGCCGATGATCACGGTGAACGAGCCGTCGGGGATGTCGACCGACAGGTCGGTGGCCACAGTGGACTGTTCGTAGGCGAGGGTGAGGCCCTCGGCGCGCAGCCTCGTCATGCGTACCTGCCCTTTCCGCGCCATTCGGACGCCAACAACCAGATCAAATACAGCCCGCCGACACAGCCCGTCGCCGTGCCCACCGGCAGCTGCGCGGCCGGGAACAGCTGCTGCACCAGCAGATCCCCGGTGGACAGCAGCAGCGCGCCGACGAGCGCGGTCGTCACCAGCCCCGGAGCCGACGAGCGGGTGAGGCGGCGTGCGAGCTGCGGGGCCGCGAGGGCGACGAACGTGATCGGCCCGGCCGCGGCGACGGCGAACGCGGCGAGCAGGACACTCGCGACGAGCAGCACCGTCCGGTCCCGCGCGGTACGCACGCCGAGGGCGCTCGCGGTGTCGTCGCCGAGTTCCATCATCGACAGCGACCGGGCCCGCGAGAGCGCCACGGGCAGCAGCACGGCGAACGTGACCGCGGCGGCCACGACGTGCTCCCAGCCGCGTGAGTTGACGCTGCCGACGAGCCACGCCTGCGCGGTGAGCGCGTCGTGCAGGCTGGCGCGGGTGATGAGGAACGAGTTCGCGGCCACGGCGAGGGCGTTGATGCCGATGCCCATGAGCACGAACCGCAGTCCGCTCACCCCGCGGTGATACGCCAGGACGTAGATCAGCAGCGCCGCCGTGATCCCGCCGGCGAGCGCACCGAGCGAGACCTGCAGCATCGTGCCGCCGGCGACGGTGATCACGATGAGCGCACCGGTGGCGGCGCCGCTGGTGAAGCCGATGACGTCGGGGCTGCCGAGCGAGTTGCGGGTGACGGTCTGCAGGATCGCGCCGCTGACGCCGAGCATCGCGCCGACGAGCAACGCCACGAGCAGCCTCGGCAGCATCAACGTGTAGACGACGAAGTCGCCCGTCTCGTCGCCCCGTCCGGCCAGCGAGGCCAGGACCTGGCCGAGGGTCAGCGAGTATTCGCCGACGGTCAACGTCACGACCGACACGGCCGTGAGCAGCACCGCCACGACGACGCACACGGCCAGGGTGCGCGGCGCGACGCGCAGCGAGTAGCCGCCCACGCGGACGACGCGTCCGCTGATCGGCGCGGTGCCGGGTGTGTGGTCGGTCCGGGCGGTCACAGGGACGTCAGCTTTCGCTTGCGGCACAGGGCAAGGAACACCGGCACGCCGATGACGGCGGTGACGATGCCGACCTGGATCTCGGCGGGCGGGGCGATGATGCGGCCGACGAGGTCGGCACCGACGAGCAGGGTCGGGGCGAGCACGAGCGAGTACGGCAGCACCCAGCGTTGGTCGGGTCCGGCGATGAACCGGGCGATGTGCGGCACGGCGAGGCCGACGAAACCGATCGGGCCGACGGCGGCCGTGGCGGCGCCGCACAGCAGCGTGATCGCGACGGCGCCGGCGACGCGGATGCGGTTCGGGTGAGCGCCGAGGGCGCGACCGAGGTCGTCGCCCATGGCGAGGGCGTTGAGCGGGCGCACCAACAGCAACGCCGCGACGACGCCGACGGCCATGAACGGCAGCACCGGCAGGAGGATGTCGTAGTAGCGCCCGGACAGGGACCCGACCTGCCAGCGGCGGAACTCCTCGAACGCGTCGGGCGCGGTGAGCATGAGCCGCTGTTGACGGCGAACAGCACGGCGGTGACGGCGGCGCCGGCGACGACGAGGCGTTCCGGAGTGGCGCTGCGCGCGCCCGCGCTGCCGAGCGCGTAGACGACGACGCTGGCCACGGCCGCGCCGGCGAACGCGAGCCACACGTAGCCGAGCACGCTGGTGATGCCGAACCACGTCAACGCCAGCGCGACGCCGGTGGAGGCGCCCATCGTGATGCCGAGCAGGCCCGGGTCGGCGAGCGGATTGCGGGTCAGGGCCTGCATGAGCGCACCGGCGAGGCCGAGGCTCGCGCCGACGAGCATGGCGAGGATCGTGCGCGGGATGCGGTACTCGTGGATGACGACGGCGTCGTCGGACCCGTCGTGCTGCCACAGGATGTCCCACGTGTGCAGGAACGCGATGTCCTTGGACCCGAGCCACACACTCGCGAGCGCCAACACGGCCAGCACCCCGACCGCCACAACCAGCCCCACGCCCCGAGCCGCCACCCCGGCCGCCCGCCGATCACCGGAGCCACCGGAGCCGGAGCCCACGCGGCCGACGTCGCGCGCGAGCCGCCGGGAGGGCCGGAGGGTGTGCCGGCACGGGTCAAGGACATGAGGTAAGGCTAACCATCCGAGCCGCCGACCTCGATGTGCGCATCCCCACGCCGGAACAAGCCCCCGTGGCATAGTCGCACTCAACGCGACTATGGGGCCCACGGGTGCATCTGCCTGGCTGTGGTGTCGAGCACCAACGTGATCGGGCTCGCTGCCCTCGTCGCCGCGGGCGTGTAATCCTGGCGCCGGACCCGGCGAGCGGGTTCCCGGACGAGGGAGCCGTACCCGGAAGCGCGACAAGACGGCCACGAAAGGGACTGTCATGTCGTGGCTCGTGTTGATCGTCTCCGGGCTGTTCGAGGCCGTGTGGGCCACCGCCCTCGGCCGTTCCGCCGGATTCACCAAGCTCTGGCCGACCGTCGTGTTCTTCGTCGGCCTGGCCATCAGCATGGCGGGCCTGGCGTACGCGATGCGCGAGTTGCCGACCGGCACGTCGTACGCCGTGTGGGTCGCGATCGGCGCCGTCGGCACCGCCGGCTACGCCATGATCACCGGCGACGAGCACGCGTCGGTGCTGAAACTGCTGTTCCTCGCCGGGATCATCGGCTGCGTCATCGGCCTCAAGACCGTGTCCTGACAGCCGGCGACACCGGCCCGCGGAGCTAGCGGATGCTCAGCGGGCGCAGGTCGGTCCATTCGGTGTCGATGTAGGACAGACAGGCCTCGCGGGTGTCCTCACCGAACACGGTCCGCCACCCGGCCGGAACGTCCACGAAGGACGGCCACAGCGAGTGCTGACCCTCGTCGTTGACGAGCACGTAGAACCGGCCCTCGTTGTCCTCGAAGGGATTCATCCGAGTCTCTCCTGTCTCTCAGGACTGTCCACTGGCGACGAGAGCCAGTCCGCTGTGGCGCCGCGCCACGACGGAATCCAGGATCTCGCCGGAACGGATCGCGTTGTTCGACAACAGCGACGACGTGATGCCGTGCGTGTGCTCGGTCGCGCCGCCCTGCACGTAGACGCCCGCCGACAGCACACCCCCGGGGCGCACGCGGTAATCGCGTTCGATCCGCGGACGTCCCTCGGCGTCGCGGCCGACGTACGGGGCGAGCGAGCCGAGTTCGGCATCGAGGTCGGCCGAGCGGTAGCCGGTGGCGTACACGACCACGTCGGCGTCGAGGACCGTCTTGTCGCCCGTGCTCAACGATTCCACCGTCGTGCGCACGACGTCACCGGTCTCGACCACCTCGGTGGCGCGGGCGGCGTGGAAGAACCGCAGGCGCTCGCGGCCGAGCACGCGTTCGCGGTACAGCCTGCGGTACAGGTCGTCGATCAGTTCGAGATCGACGACCGAGTAGTTGGTGTTGGCGTGGTACTCCATCAGCCGGTCCTTGACGTCCTGCGGCGCACCGTAGAACTCGTCGACCGACGCGGGGTCGAAGATCCGGTTGGCGAATCCGCTGTCGTCGGACGGGCTGTAGCCGAACCGGGAGAACACCGAGCACACCTCGCGTCCGGGAACGTCGAGTGCAGATGCGCCGTCGTCTCGGCCGCGCTCTGGCCCGCGCCGACGACGACGAACCGCTGCGGATCGTTCGGCGCCGACGACATCCGGTGCAGCAGCTGGCTGTTGTGCCAGATGCGGTCGGACAGCTCGACGTCGTCGGGGATCCGGGGTCGCAGTCCCGTCGCCAGCACGACGTTGCGTGCCCGCATCACCGCGCCGGAGGCCGCGCGCACGTCGACGTAGACGATCTCGTCGCCGTCGAACACGGGCTCGACGGCGACGACCTCGGTGCCGTAGGACACCATGTCCTCGACCTTCGCCGCCGACCACTCGAAGTAGTCGTGGAACTCGACGCGCAGCGGGAACAACGTCTTGTGGTTGACGAACTCGACCAGCCGCCCGCGGTCGTGCAGGTAGGACAGGAAGCTGAACTCACTGCTCGGATTCCGCAGCGTCACCAGGTCCTTCAGGAACGACACCTGCATGGTGGCGTCGTCGATCAGCATTCCGCGGTGCCAGCCGAACGAGCCCTGCCGCTCGAGGAAGTGCGCCGTCACCGGCTCCCCGGTGGTTGCTCGGTTGTGCTCGGCCACGGCGATCGCGAGCGCGAGATTCGACGGCCCGAAGCCGACGCCGACCAGGTCGTACACCGGAGTGTCGCCTGCGAGTCCCTCTGACATACAAGTCCCATCGCCTGTTGAAGCCCGACAGAGGGAACCCTAACCTAACTAAGGCCTGCCTCAGTTAGGCCTTGCGGGGGTGATCCTCGACTCCGTATGTACGGGTTGTCAGATTAGGCAAGCCTTGCTTAACTGTGCGACGTTTCGCACGCGACGTTACGGAGGACCGATGCGGGTCGTCATGTTCGGGTACCAGACGTGGGGGCATCGCACCCTGCGTGCGCTGCTCGATTCGGAGCACGAGGTGGCGATGGTCGTCACGCACCCGAAGTCCGACCATGCCTACGAACGGATCCTCGCCGACTCGGTCGAGGACCTGGCCACCGAGAACGGCATCGAGGCGGTGCTCGCCCAGCGTCCCGACCAGGAGCTCGTCGAGAAGCTCCGCGCGGTCGAGCCGGACCTGATCGTGGCGAACAACTGGCGCACGTGGCTGCCGCCGGAGATCTTCACGCTGCCCACGCACGGCACGCTCAACGTGCACGACTCGCTGCTGCCTGCCTACGCCGGGTTCTCCCCCGTCATCTGGGCGATGATCAACGGCGAGTCCGAGGTCGGCGTCACCGCGCACATGATGAACGAGGAGCTCGACGCCGGTCCGATCGTCGGCCGGCGTTCGGTGCCCGTCGGCCCGCGCGACACGGCGATCGACCTGGTCCACGCCACCGTCGACCTCATCGAACCGCTCGTGGCCGAGGCGCTCGAGTTCATCGCCGCCGGGCGCACGGACTGGGTTCCGCAGGACCGTTCGAAGGCCAGCTTCTTCCACAAGCGCTCGCTCGAGGACAGCCGCATCGACTGGACGTGGCCCGCCGAGGACCTCGACCGGTTCGTGCGCGCGCTGGCCGATCCGTATCCGAACGCGTACGCCTACTACAAGGGCGAACGGATCCGGATCATCGAGGCGTCGGTGTCGGACGGCACGTACGGCGGGACGCCGGGGCGCATCTTCTACCCCGAGGGCAAGGGTGTCGTGATCGTCGCGGGCGCGACGCGCGGTTCGGCCGCAACCACGGGCTGCGCATCGAGCGCGTGCGCACCGAGGACGGCACCGAGTACGCCGGCACCGATTTCTTCCGCACCATGGGCGGATACCTGACCTCCCACCCGTGACCGGGTGAGCCGAACGCGTCTCCGGCGCGTCCCCCACCCTCCTGGGACGCGCCGGAGAGACCAGCCACATGCACCCAAGGGCCCCATGGTCGCGTTGAACGCGACGGTGGTTTCTAGGGGTCGTCGCAACACCTGGTGGTTTATGTGGCCGTCAGTAGAGCACGCAGGCGCTCGGCTGGGGTGTCCCAGTCGAGCGTTTTGCGTGGTCGGCCGTTGAGTTCCTGGGCGACGTGCTCGAGGTCTTCGGGGCCGTGGACGTTGAGATT
>NZ_MKKE01000004.1 GCF_001942305.1 Saccharomonospora sp. CUA-673
GAGACCTGCCCGCCGGCGAGGCACCGCTCACCCCAAGCGCAGATCCCACGCCCAAACCGCCAACACAACGACGCGAAATGCCAACACGGCGACGCAGAACGCCAACACGGCGACGCAGAATGCTGACACGGCACGAAACCGGGCCCGCGCCACCCCCAAGGGGGTTACTCCAGGCGTCGGGGGTGTCGGCGTCGCGGCCGGTGGCGATGTCGCCGCACTCGACGACCCGGACGTCGGTGCGCCCGCGTAACCACCCACGCGCACCTTGGTCACCAACAGCGTGTTCGGCGATCTCGCCCCACCACCGTCGCCCGAACAACACGGGATGCCCGGGAACCCCGTCGTAGGCGGCCCGCACGACGGCGTCGACCCCGGCACACGCCCGTATCCGCGACACAACTCCGGCCCCGACGTCGGGCAGGTCGACCAACTGCACGAGCACAGCTTCCACCGAGGATCCAGGGCTCCCCTCCCCGCTCTGCCAGGCCTCGAGCGCCGTGAGCCCCGTGCGGAGGGAGGCGCCCATGCCCTCGGCCCAGTCGTCGGCGACGAGCACGATGCCGGACTCCGGCACCAGTGGACGGGCCTCCTCGGCGCGTGCTCCGAGGACGACGAACACGGGGTCGCAGCCCCCCTCGGTCAGTACCCGCACGGCGCGGGCGACGAGCGGTTCGCCGCGGTGGGTGGCGAGGGCTTTCGGCATGCCGAAGCGCCGGCCCTCGCCGGCGGCCAGTACGAGACCCGCCGTCATGTGCCGGGCGGGGCGACGGACGTCAGGTCGGCCTCGATGCGCCGCGCCGCCTCCTGCAGCGGTGGCAGCAACCGCCGGCGCATCTGGTCGGGCGTGGTGCGGGAGGCGTGGGTCGACAGGTTGACCGCGGCGGCGACCCGGCCGTCGGATCCGCGCACCGGCACGGCGATCGACCGCAGGCCGTCCTCCAGTTCCTGGTCGACGAGCGCGTACCCCTGTTCCCGCACGGCCGACAGTTCGGCCCGCAACGCCGCGGCCGAGTCGGTGGTGCGGTCGGTGAACCGGTGGAACGTCGCGGCGTCGAGGTATCCGGCGAGGTCCTCATCGGACAGACCGGCCAGCAGCACGTGCCCCATCGACGTCGCGTGTGCGGGAAACCGGGTGCCCACGCTGATCGTCACCGCCATGATCCGCGACACCGCGACTCGCGCGACGTACGCAATGTCCGTGCCCTCCAGCACCGACATGGAGCTCGACTCGCTCACCTCGCCCGACAGCCATTCCAGGTGCGGTTGGGCGAGCTGCGGCAACGACAGGCTCGACAGGAACGCGTAGCCCAGTTCGAGCACCTTCGCCGTGAGCGAGAAGTGTTTGCCGTCGCTGCGCACGTATCCGAGGTCGGCCAGCGTCAGCAGGAACCGGCGCGCCGCCGCGCGTGTCAGCCCGGTTTCCTTGGCGACCTCGCTCAGCGTGCGCTGCGGGGTGTCCGCGCCGAACGTCCGGATCACCGCGAGGCCACGCTCCAGCGACTGCACGTGGTGCGTGGCGCGTTCCGACTCGTGGGGTGTGCTCATAGGACACTCAACCTACTGGCCGCCCGGCCCGTTCACCGTCAGGCTCCGCGCAGGTGCGTCGTGATGAGCTCGGTGAATCGCTCCGGCTGCTGGACGTTGCCCAGGTGCGAGGCGTCGTCGACGACCTCGAGCCGCGCGCCCGGGACGCGTCGGCGATGACGCTGCCGTGCCCGTCGGGTGGCGTGGCCGGGTCGTCGGCGGTCGCGATCACGAGCGTCGGTGCCGTGACGGCGGGCAGCCGGTCGAGCAGGTCCATGCCGCCGATGGCGTGACAGCACGCGGCGTACCCGGCGGCGGGTGTCGTGGCGACCATGCGGTGGTAGTACGCCCGCTGCTCGGGATGGTCGGCCAGCCAGCCCGCGGTGAACCACCGTCCGACGCTGTCGTCGGCGATCGTCGACATGCCCTGCAGCGCGGTCCGCGCGCGGTCGGCCCACGACTCGGGTGTGCCGAGCGCCGCCGACGTGCAGCACAGCACGAGGCTGCGCATCCGTTCCGGCGCGTGGACACCGAGCCACATGCCGGTCATCCCGCCGAGCGACAGGCCCACGACGTGCGCCCGTTCGGCGCCCAGGTCGTCGAGCAGGGCGACGGCGTCACCGCCGAGGTCGGCCAACGTCGCCGGATGCTCGGGAACCGGGGTGCGCCCGTGCCCGCGGTGGTCGTAGCGCACCACCCGGTATCCGGCGGCGACGAGCGCCGGCACCTGCGGGTCCCACATCTCCAGGCTCGAGCCGAGCGAACCCGACAGCACGACGACCTCACCGTCGGCGGGTCCTTCCACGACACTGTGCACGCGCATGGCTTCTCCTCGCCCGGCTCTCACGCTTCCAGCACGACGGCCAGGCCCTGGCCGACGCCGATGCAGATCACGGCGAGACCGTAACCGCCGCCCGTGCGCGCGAGTTCGTGCGCGAGCGTGCCCAGGATGCGGCCGCCGGACGCGCCGAGCGGGTGGCCGATGGCGATCGCCCCGCCGTTGACGTTGACGATCGCCGGGTCCAGCTCGGGCCAGTCGGCCAGGCAGGCGAGCGACTGGGCCGCGAACGCCTCGTTCAGCTCCACCGCCGCCAGGTCCGACCAGCCGATGCCCGCGCGGCGCAACGCGATCTCCGCCGCCTCCACCGGTCCGATGCCGAACACGTCCGGGTCGACGCCCGCGGCGCCGCGGCCCGCGATCCGCGCGAGAGGTGTCGCCCCGATTCGGTCGGCCGCCGCCCGGTCGCCGAGCAGCACGGCCGATGCGCCGTCGTTGAGCGGTGAGGCGTTGCCCGCGGTGATCGTCCCGTCGCCGCGGAAAGCCGGCCGCAGACCCGCCAGCTTGTCCACTGTGGAGTCACCGCGGATTCCCTCGTCCCGCGTGACATCGGTGCCCGGCACCGGTACGACGTGGCCGTCGTAGAAGCCGGCGTCCCACGCCCGCGCCGCGTTGACGTGGCTGGCAGCGGCGAACGCGTCCTGGGCCTCGCGCGTGATGCCGTACTTCTCGGCGAGCCGTTCGGTCGCCTCGCCGAGCGAGATCGTCCACCGCTCCGGCATCCGCGGGTTCACCAGCCGCCAGCCGAGCGTCGTCGAGTGCAACGTCTGGTTCCCCGCGGGGAACCCCTTCTCCGGTTTCGGCAGCACCCACGGCGCGCGGCTCATCGATTCGACCCCACCCGCCACGACCAGCGACGCATCGCCCGTCGCGATCGTGCGGCTCGCCTGCATCGCGGCGTCGAGGCCGGAGCCGCAGAGTCGGTTGACGGTGGCGCCGGGCACGGACGTCGGCCACTCGGCCAGCAGTGCGGCCATCCGGGCGACGTTGCGGTTGTCCTCCCCCGCCTGGTTGGCGGCGCCGAACAGCACCTCGTCCACAGTCGCCGGATCGAACCCGCCGCGGTCCCGTAGCGCCGCGAGCACGTGCGCGGCAAGGTCGTCGGGCCGTTGGCCGGCCAGTCCGCCGGAGTACTTGCCGAACGGGGTGCGGACGGCATCGAGCACGAACACGTCGGTCATCCCGACGCCTCCTTGAGGGTCCGAAGGGTGGTCAGTTCCTCCGACGTCGGCGCATCGGTGCGGCCCACGTCGGGTGCCACGGTGAGGTCCCAGCCGGTGGCCGCCCGCACGTCGTCGACCTCGACGCCCGGGTGCAGTTCGGTCAGGACGAGTTCCGAGGTGTCGGGATCCGGGCGCAGGATGCCGAGGTCGGTGATCACGAGCGTCGGACCCGCCCCGGGCAGGCCGAGGCGTTGCCGGTCGCCCTTGCCCGCACCGTGCCCGACCGAGGTGACGAAGTCGACCTTCTCGACGAAGCTGCGCGTGCTCTGCCGGACGACGACGAACACCTCGCCGCACGACGCGGCGATCTCGGGCGCGCCCCCGGCTCCGGGCAGCCGCACCTTCGGATCGGAGTAGTCGTCACCGATGACGGTGGTGTTGATGTTGCCGAACCGGTCGAGTTGCGCGGCGCCGAGGAAGCCGACGTCGATCCGCCCCGGTTGGAGCCAGTAGTTGAACACCTCGGGGACGCTGATCACCGCGTCCGCGGTCTCGGCGAGCACACCGTCGCCGATGGACGACGGCAACACGTCCGGTTTGGACCCGAGCGTGCCCGATTCGTAGATGAGCACCAGGTCGGGCGCGTGGGTGCGGCGCGCGACGTTGGCCGCCGTCGACGGCAGGCCGATGCCCACGAAACAGCGGGTGCCGTCGCGCAACGCGCGCGCCGCAGCGATCGACATCATCTCGTCGGACGTCCAGTCCGCCGGCGCGGTCATCGCGTTGCCTCCTTCACCGACTCCTGGCCCAGCTCCCGCACCCAGTTGCCGAACGCCTCCCGGTCGCTGCCGATGGAGTCCCAATGCCGGTAGTAGGCGTTGTCGCGGTCGTAATAGCCCTGCGCGTACGACGGGTGCGCGCCGCGCGGCACCTCGGCGACCGCCGTGACGGCCCAGCTCGGCAGGATCACCTGTCCCGCTACGGGATCCAGTTCGTCCACGACCTCCTCGACGGTGACGAGGCTGCGTTCGGCGGCGAGCACCGCCTCCTTCTGCACACCGACGAGACCCCACATCTGCACGTTGCCCGCACGGTCGGCGCGCTGCGCGTGAATGACGGTGACGTCCGGGTTGATCGCCGGCACCGCGGCCAGTTCCTCACCCGTGAACGGACACGTGACCCACTTGATCGTCGACGTGTGCTCGGGCAGGTCGGTTCCGCGGTAGCCGCGGAGCACCGCGAACGGCAGCCCGCTGGCCCCGGCCACGTAGCGGTTCGCCATCCCCGCGTGACTGTGCTCCTCGATCTCCAGCGGCACCGGCCAACCGCGCTGCACGGCGTCACGGAACCGGTGCAGCGAACCCACACCAGGATTCCCGCCCCACGAGAAGATCAGCTTCCGCGCACAGCCCGCACCGATGAGCTGGTCGTACACGATGTCCGGCGTCATCCGCACCAACGTGAGATCACGACGCCCCTGGCGGATGATCTCGTGCCCCGCCGCATGCGGGATGAGGTGCGTGAAGCCCTCCATGGCGACCGTGTCACCGTCGGCCACCAGATCGCCGATCCCCTCGGCGAGAGTCACGATGTCTGCCACGTTGCCTACCTCGCGTTCCGTGCGCAGTACGCACGATTGTTCTTGTAGTGAACATACGACTGGGGGTGGGTGGGGGTCAAGGTTTGGGGGTTGGATTGGGTGCCGGTTTGGGACATGGAGGGGGCGCCTCGCCGGCTCGGCAGGTCTCCGGGATGAAGGGGGCGGCTGCGCCGCTGTTCCGAAGTGTCATCCCGTCGACCTGCCTTACGGCTATCACGCTGATCCGAGGGCGCAAGGTTTGTGTTTCTGCGTTTCCGTTCTTGCTGTGGGTTGCACCTCGGATCAGCGCGATCGGGCTTCGCCCAGGTCGACGGGATGACACTTCGGGGCGGGTTACACGTTTGGGTGGTGCATTTCGTTGTCTTGTTCGTTATCATTGCGTTATGTCCGATGCGATGTCAAGGGTCCTTCTCGAGCTCGACGCGGTTCGTGCCGCTCGGGCTCGACTGGATGCCCGTGAGGCCTCAATCCTTGCTCAGGCGGCCTCGCTGGAGCGCTGCTCGGCCAGCTTGGTCGACGCGTTGCGGCCTGTGCTGCGAGTGTCGCGTGCGCAGGCCACTGCACGCGTTTCTCGCGCTGTGGCACTGAAAGACCGCCACCCTCGGGTGCTCCAGCGGATGTTCCACGGGGAGATCGACTCCTACGGGGCGCTCCGCATCCTCGCCGCCACCTCGGGGATGTCCGACTCCTCGGCACGGGCCGTCGACACGGCGCTGTCCGACAAACTCGCCGCCGCACCGGCCACCACATTCATGCCCGACAATCGCGCCGCACACACCCGGAAAATCGCCGACCGGCTCGACCCCGATTCCGCCGCCGCGCGCACACGGGCCGCACGCTCGGCACGGAAAGTGGAAATCGTGCACGACGAGAACGTCGTATCACGCATCATCCTGTCCGCGCCCACCGAATCCGCATCCGCGATCTACGCCCGCGTCGACTCACTCGCCCGCGCACTCCGCCGCACCGACCGCACCCGCACCATGGACCAGCTCCGCGCCGACGTCACCACCGACCTGCTCCTCGGCCGCTCCCTCGGCGTCACCGCACCCGACACCGCCGCCACCGTGTCCCTGCACCTGCCCGCGTCCACCGCACTCGGCATCACCGACACCGGCTGCCACCTCGACGGCTACGGAACCATCCCCGCCGCCGTCGCCCGCGACATCATGACCAACCCACGCAGCACCCGGCGCACAGTCCTCTGCGATCCCACCACCGGCACACCTGTCTCACTCGGACGCACGCGCCGACAATCCTCGGCCGCGATCCGCGACCTGGTCCGCATCCGCGACCGCGAATGCGTCGTGCCCTGGTGCCGCCGACCCGCCCGGCACTGCGACTGGGACCACGCCCGCTCCTGGAGCTCCGGCGGCAGGACGTCGGTGGACAACGGCAGCGCACTGTGCCGCCGTCACCACCGGCTCAAACACAACCCCCGCTGGAACACGCGCCGCTCCCCCCACGAACGGCACGACCACCGTGACCACACCACACGGCATCGCCTACACCGGACGCACCGAACCCGTCCTCACACCGCGACCGTCCACACCCGACTCAACGGGCGCACGATGACGGCGCCGCCGGCGGCAGTGCCGACAGCGACAGCAGCGTCAGCGGTTGCCCTCGGGCCGGTCCGACGTGTCCGAGGTCTCCGAGGTCTCCGAGGTCTCCGCCTGCTCGTGCGCACTCTCGTCCGCGCGCTCCGACTCGTCGTCCTTGG
The DNA here is from genome assembly GCF_001942305.1 of Saccharomonospora sp. CUA-673. Classification (GTDB taxonomy): domain Bacteria; phylum Actinomycetota; class Actinomycetes; order Mycobacteriales; family Pseudonocardiaceae; genus Prauserella. Next base: position 6,849 of record NZ_MKKE01000004.1, read on the forward strand.
CGTCCCGGTCGTCCTTGGCGTCCGGCTCGTCGTCGATGTCGTCGTTGGAGCGCAACGTTTCCGGCGCCTCCCGGTCGCCCCGCGACCTCGCCAACACGAAGTAGGCCACCGCGCCCACGAACAGCAGCGCCGACACCCAGACGTTCACACGCTGGCCCAGGATCTCGTTCGCCGGGTCCGTGCGCATCAGCTCGATCCAGAAGCGGCCCGCCGTGTACCCCGCCACGTACAACGCGAACACCCGGCCGTGACCCAGGCGCAGCCTCTTGTCCAGCCAGATGATCAGCAGCGCGATACCGAGGTTCCACAACAACTCGTACAGGAACGTCGGATGCACGATCTCGATCGGCACATCGTTCAGCGCCACACCGTTCAGCGGGTCCTCGATACCCGGGCTGTCCGGCGACACCCGCCGGTAGATCTCCAACCCCCACGGCAGATCCGTCGGCCCGCCGTACAACTCCTGGTTGAAGTAGTTGCCCATCCGGCCGATCGCCTGGCCGATGATGATGCCCGGCGCCACCGCATCCGCGAACGCCGGCAACGGGATTCCCTTACGGCGACACGCGATCCACGCGCCCACCGCACCCAGGGCGATGGCGCCCCAGATGCCGAGTCCGCCCTCCCAGATGTACAGCGCCCGGATCGGGTCGCGGCCCTCACCGAAGTACAGCTGGTTGTCGGTGATCACGTGATACAGCCGGCCACCGATGAGACCCATCGGCGCAGCCCACACCGCGACGTCGACAACCGTGCCCTTGCTGCCGCCCCTGGCCTGCCAACGCCGCTCGCCCAACCAGATGGCGGCGACGATGCCGAGGATGATGAACAGCGCATACGCGCGCAGCGACAGCGGTCCGACCTCCCAGACCCCACGATCGGGACTGGGAATGGTCGCGAGGAAGACAGACGAGGCGATGCTCACACGGCCACCCTAACGTGGCCGATCAGTGCCGGCTCGGGCGCGTCACACGCGCGGGCGGCGCACACCCTCGGCGAGTTCCTCGGTCAACGCCGTCAGCGCCGCCGTGCTCTCCCCCGCCTTCGTGACCAGCGCCGAACCCACGATCACGGCATCCGCGAACCCGGCCACCTCGGCGGCCTGCTCACCCGAACGCACACCCAGACCCACACCGATCGGCAGATCCGTGTGCTGCCGCGTCCGCTCCACCAGGCCGTGCGCCGCCGCGCCCACGCTCTCGCGCGCGCCCGTGACACCCATGACCGCCGTCGCGTACACGAAGCCGGTCGCCGCCTTCGCCGTCAACGCCAGCCGCTCGTCCGACGAGGACGGCGCCACCAGGTAGATCCGGTCCAATCCGTGCCGCTCCGAGGCCTCGCCCCAGTCCGTGCCCGCATCCGGCGTCAGATCCGGCGTGATCAGGCCCAGGCCACCGGCGGCGGCGAGGTCCCTGGCGAACGCGTCGACGCCGTAGTGGAACACCGGGTTCCAGTACGTCATCACCACGGCCCGGCCGCCCCGGTTCGACACCGACTCGACGACCTCGAACAGATGCTTCAGCCGGAAACCGTTCCGCAGCGCCGTGTCCGCGGCCGCCTGGATCGTCGGCCCGTCCATCACCGGGTCCGAGTACGGGAAGCCGACCTCCACCAGGTCCGCGCCGGCGTCCACCGTCGCGGCCAACAGCTCCTTCGACTCGTCCACCGTCGGATACCCGGCCGGCAGGTAGCCGATCAGCGCGCCCCGGCCCTCGGCACGGGTCTGCGCGAACAGCTCGTCGATGCGGCTCACACGTCCTCCACGAGATTGAAGTACCGAGCCGCCGTGTCGACGTCCTTGTCGCCGCGCCCCGACAGGCTCACGACGAGCAGACCGTCCGGCCCGAGTTCCCGGCCCAGCTGCAACGCGCCCGCCAGCGCGTGGGAGGACTCGATCGCCGGGATGATCCCCTCGGTCTTCGACAGCAGTTGGAAGGCGTCCATGGCCTCGTCGTCGGTGACCGCCCGATACTCGGCGCGGCCGGTGTCCTTCAGGTACGAATGCTCCGGACCCACGCCCGGGTAGTCCAGGCCCGCCGAGATCGAGTACGCCTCGGTGGTCTGGCCGTCCTCGTCCTGCAGCAGGTACGACAACGCGCCGTGCAACGTGCCGGGCGTGCCCTGGCTCAGCGTCGCGCCGTGCTCGCCGCTCTCCAGGCCGTGGCCGCCGGGCTCGAGGCCCACCAGGCGCACGTCCGGGTCGTCGAGGAACCCGTGGAAGATGCCGATCGCGTTCGACCCGCCGCCGACGCACGCCGCGACGGCGTCCGGCAGCCGGCCCGCCTGCTCCAGGATCTGCCGGCGCGCCTCCTCGCCGATGACCTTGTGGAAGTTGCGCACCATCACCGGGAACGGATGCGCACCGGCCGCCGTGCCCAGCAGATAGTGCGTCGTGTCGACGTTCGTGACCCAGTCGCGCAGCGCCTCGTTGATCGCGTCCTTCACGTCCGCGACCCGGTGCCCACCGGGATCACCTCGGCACCCAACAGCCGCATCCGCGCCACGTTCAACGCCTGCCGCTCGGTGTCGACCTCGCCCATGTAGACGACACAGTCGAGGTCGAGCAGCGCGCACGCGGTCGCCGTCGCGACACCGTGCTGGCCGGCGCCGGTCTCGGCGATGACGCGCTTCTTGCCCATCCGCTTGGTGAGCAGCGCCTGCCCCAGCACATTGTTGATCTTGTGCGAGCCGGTGTGGTTCAGGTCCTCGCGCTTGAGGAAGACCCGGGCACCGCCCGCGTGCTCGGCGAACCGCGGGGCCTCGGTGAGCAGCGACGGCCTGCCCGCGTAACCGGACAGCAGCCGCGCGAACTCCTCGGTGAACGCAGGGTCGTGCTGCGCCTTGTCGTACTCGGCAGCCAGTTCGTCGAGCGCGCCCATCAGCGCCTCGGGCAGGAACCGGCCGCCGTAGGGGCCGAAGTGGCCGCGCGCGTCCGGGCCGTGCTCCGTCACGCCGTCGGTCGAGGTCTCACTCACTCGGTTCGGTTCTCCTCAGCGACTGGGTCGCGGGCAGGCCGGGTGGGACCCGGCGGTGACGAGCTGGACGAGCGCCGCCTTCGGGTCGTCCGTGGCGACCAGGCCCTCGCCGACGAGCACGGCGTCCGCGCCGTGCCCCGCGTAGGCCATCAGGTCGCCCGGTCCGCGTACCCCGGACTCGGCGATCTTGAACGTCTCCATCGGCAGGCCGGGCGCCAGCCGGGCGAACACGTCGCGGTCCACCTCGAGGGTGTGCAGGTTGCGCGCGTTGACGCCGATCACCGATGCGCCCGCCTCCAGGGCCCGGTCGCACTCCTCGGCGTTGTGCACCTCGACCAGGGCGGTCATGCCCAGCGACTCGACCCGGTCGAGCAGCGCGACGAGCGCGTTCTGCTCGAGCGCGGCGACGATGAGCAGCACCATGTCGGCGCCGTACAGCCGCGCCTCGTGCACCTGGTACGGGCTGACGATGAAGTCCTTACGCAGGAGCGGCACGTCGACGGCGGCACGCACGGCCGCCAGGTCGTCGAGCGAGCCGCCGAAACGGCGCTGCTCGGTGAGCACGCTGATGACGCGCGCGCCCGCGTCCTCGTAATCCTTCGCCAGCGCGGCCGGATCGTGGATGGCGGCCAGGTCGCCCTTCGACGGGCTCTTCCGCTTGACCTCGGCGATGACGCCGATGCCCGACTCCTGCAGGGACGCCATGACGTCCCGCGGAGCGGCCACGTCGGCGGCACGCTTCTTCAACTCGTCGAACGGCAGCGCCGACTCACGCTCGGCGAGGTCGGTTCGCACGCCCGCGACGATGTCCTCGAGAACGCTCACCGAATGACCTCACCGGGTGTCGGGACCGTTGATTCACTCGCAAGGTGGCTCACAAAAACCTTCCCCTTCCCGCTGAAACGATGCTAACCCGCAGGCTCGTCCAGACCGGGCGCGGGTCGGGAATCGCGTTGTCCACCAGTCGTTCTACCGCGCCTGGCCGGAACCGGAAGGTCCGTTCGGACCAACCCCGCCGGCATCGGTGCCCCCGCGCTCGTCCGTTCGCCCGTCCGTGGGGCCGTCGGTGGGGCCGTCGGTGGGGCCGTCGGTGGGATCATTGCCCTCGGACAGCGCGTCCCACAGTTCGGTGTCCGGGTCGCGCTTGACGCGCTGCGTGCCCGGCGCGGCGTATTTCGCACCCATGCGCGCCATCCGGTGTCCCTTGGCGGCGAGCAGCGCGCCCGCCACGGCGATGAGCGCCCCGCCCGCCACCGCGGCCGCGGGACCCCACACGGTGCGTTCCGGCTCGCCGGAGGAGCCCTCGTACCCGACGGCCCAGCCGGTCCACTCGGGGTCGCCGACGTCGCCGCCGAGCGCCAGGTACCCGGTCCACACACCGGCGGCCAGCAGCAGCACCCCGAGGATCCGGCGCAGCAGCCCCGGGGCCGCGGCGGCCGCCGCGACGGCCGCCAGCGCGAACAGCGCGATCGGCACGGGCCACTGCACGAGATCGGACCCGGCCAGCTCCTCGACCATGCGGCCGTCGACGGTGAAGCCGCGCGGCACGTCGATCCAGACCAGCGCCGATGCGCCCCACAGCGCGGCCGCGCCGAGCAGCAGCGCCACCACCGCGACCCACAGCGTCCGCCGGTCGGCACCGGCGTTCGGCGTCGCTGCCCGGTCGGACTGGTCGAGCTGGTCGGCCTGGTCTGGCTGGTCGCACACGGTCTGGTCGGCCTGTTCGGACGTGGCGGGATCAGACATGGCGGACGTCATCCGTCGCGGCGCGCAGCGTGCCGGCGGCGGCGACCGCCGACAACACCGTGCGCGCCTTGTTGAGCGATTCGTTGTCCTCGTACTCGGCCTCCGAGTCGGCGACCACACCCCCACCGGCTTGCACGTGCGCAACCCCGTCCTTGACGAGCGCGGTGCGGATCGCGATGGCGGTGTCGGCGTCGCCTGCGAAGTCGAGGTAGCCCACGACCCCGCCGTACAGCGCACGCCGGGTCGGTTCGAGCTCCTCGATGAGCTCCATCGCCCGCACCTTCGGCGCCCCGGACAGGGTGCCCGCGGGGAAGCACGCGGTGACCGCGTCGAAGGCCGTCTTGTCGTCGGCCAGCTCGCCGGTGACGGTCGAGACGATGTGCATCACGTGGCTGTAGCGCTCGATGGCGAAGAAGTCGACCACCTGCACCGATCCCGGCTTGCATACCTTGCCGAGGTCGTTGCGCCCGAGGTCGACGAGCATCAGGTGCTCGGCACGTTCCTTCTCGTCCGCGAGCAGCCCCTTGGCCAGCTGCGCGTCCTCCTCCGGATCGGCCCCGCGCCAGCGCGTACCGGCGATCGGATGCGTCGTGGCCTTGCCGTCCCGCACGGTGACCAGCGACTCGGGGCTCGAGCGACGATGTCGAAACCGTCCATGCGCAGCAGGTACATGTACGGGCTCGGGTTGGACGTCCGCAGCACCCGGTAGATGTCGAGCGCGTCGGAACCGGTGCGCATCTCGAACCGCTGCGACGGCACGATCTGGAACGCCTCACCGGCGTGCACGGCCTCCCGCGCCGCCTCGACCGCCGCGTGGAAGTCCTCCTTGGTGCGCCTCCGGTCGAACTCCGGTGCGGGCCGGTCGAACACCGCGTTCGTGGCGGGCGCGGCGCGGCCAGCTGGGCCGTCATCGCATCGAGCCTGCGCACCGCGTCGGCGTAGGCCGCCTCGACCCGCTCGGGGCTGTCGTCCCAGTTCACCGCGTTCGCGATGAGCGTGACGGTGCCCTCGTGGTGGTCGAAGGCCGCCAGATCGGTCGCCAGCAGCATCGTCAACTCGGGGATGTCGATGTCGCGCTCGGCGATCTCGGGGAGCCGCTCGAGCCAGCGCACCGCGTCGTAGCCGATGTAGCCGACCATGCCGCCCGTCAACGGGGGCATGCCGGGCAACGGTTCGGTGTGCAGCATCTGCAGGGTCTCGCGCAGCACCGTCAACGGGTCGCCCTCGGTGGGCAGCCCGGCGACGGGGGTGCCCGTCCACACCGCCTTGCCGTCGCGCACCGTCAAGGCCGACGGGCTGTGCACGCCGATGAACGACCATCGCGACCACGACTCGCCGTTCTCCGCCGATTCGAGCAGGAACGTGCCCGGGCGGTTGTCGGCGAGCTTGCGGTACAGCGCGACGGGCGTGTCGGCGTCGGCGAGCACCCGGCGCACGACCGGGATGACCCGACGGTCCTCGGCCAGCGCGCGGAACTCGTCGGACGACGGCGTCACGGCGCCGAGGCCGACCCGGGCGGCCTCGACGGAATGGGCAGCGACCATGGCTCTCATTGTGCCGCTGAGGCCCGGCGCTCCCGGCGGTGGGATCCGGGGACCGGCCATGGGTGATGATGGCGGGGTGTCGACCGCCCGTGACAATGCCGCCGGAGACGCCTCCGGGAACACCGACCACGCGACCACCCCGGACGCGCCGACGACCCGCCGCGCAGGCGCGGCCGCAGGCCCGCCGGCGAGGACACGCGCGCCGCGTTGCTGGCCGCCGCCAGGGCCGAGTTCGGCGAGAACGGCTACGACGGCGCCACCGTGCGCGCCATCGCCGGCCGCGCCGGCGTGGACCCCGCGATGGTCAACCACTGGTTCGGCAGCAAGGAACAGCTGTTCGCCAAGGCCGTGCTCGACGTGCCGTTCGACATCGCCCAGGTCATCGACGTCATCACCGCCGAGGGACCCGACAACGTCGGCGACCGCATCGTGCGCACCTTCCTCGACCGCTGGGACGGCGTCGGCGGGGAACGGTTCACCGCCCTCATCCGCAGCATCACCAGCCACCCCGAGGCGATGCAGGTCCTCAAGACGGTGTTCGTCAGCCAGATCTTCGCCCGCCTCACCAGCACCATCGACACCGACCGGCCCGAGCTGCGCGCCACGCTGTGCACCACCCAGCTCATCGGCACCGGCATGGCCCGCTACGTCGTCCAGCTCGAGCCCATCCACTCGGCCGACATCGACACCCTCGCCGCCGCGATCGGACCGACCCTGCAGCGCTACCTCACCGGGAACATCGACGGCGAGTGAAGCGGTCCCGGCGGGTTACGCCGGGTCGGCCAGCAACAGGTCCGCGTCGAAGCACGTGCGCGCACCCGTGTGGCACGCCGGCCCCGTCTGGTCGACGCGCAACAGCAGCGTGTCGGCATCGCAGTCCAGGCGCACCTCACGCACGTACTGCGTGTTGCCCGACGTCTCCCCCTTGACCCACAGCTGCCCGCGGCTGCGCGAGAAGTACGTCGCCCGGCGCGTCGCCAGGGTCTGCGCGAGCGCCTCGTCGTCCATCCACGCCACCATCAGCACGTCCGACGTCGCGTGGTCCACGACCACCGCACACACCAGCCCGTCGGCGTTGCGCTTCAACCGCCCCGCGATCCCCGGGTCGAGACCGCCGGCTCCACCGGCTCCGCGATTGTCGCTCATCGGACCTCCAGTGCCTTGCGGGACACCCGCACCCGGTCGGTCCCGATGAGCGCAGCTCCGCAAGCTCCGCGATTGTCGCTCATCGGACCTCCACGTTCCCGGCACGGAGCGCCTGCTTCACATCGCCGATCGTGAACTCGCCGAAGTGGAACACGCTCGCCGCCAGCACTGCGTCCGCGCCCGCCTCGACCGCGGGCAGGAAGTGCTCGACCGCGCCCGCGCCGCCGCTGGCGATCACCGGCACCTGGACCACCTTGCGCACCAGTCGCAGCAGCTCGAGGTCGAACCCGGCCTTCGTGCCGTCGGCGTCCATCGAGTTGAGCAGGATCTCCCCCACGCCCAGCTCCTCGCCACGGGCCGCCCACTCGACCGCGTCGGTGCCCGTGCCCTTGCGCCCGCCGTGCGTGGTGACCTCGAACCCGGACGCGTCGGCTCGCCGCCCTCCGGTACGCGCCGCGCGTCGACCGACAGCACGACGCACTGGGCACCGAACCGCTCGGAGGCCTCCCGGAGCAGTTCGGGGCGGGCGATGGCGGCCGTGTTGATGCTGACCTTGTCCGCGCCGGCTCGCAGCAGCCGGTCGACGTCCTCGGTACTGCGCACGCCGCCGCCGACGGTCAGCGGGATGAACACCTGCTCGGCCGTGCGCCGGACGACGTCGAACGTCGTCTCGCGGTCGCCGGAGGAGGCCGTGACGTCCAGGAACGTCAGCTCGTCGGCGCCGGCGGCGTCGTAGGCGCGCGCGAGCTCCACGGGATCACCCGCGTCCCGCAGGTCGACGAAGTTGACGCCCTTGACCACTCGCCCCGCGTCGACGTCCAGACACGGGATCACCCTCACAGCAACGGACATGGTTTAAAGACTAAGAGGTCGCGCGCAGCGCGTCCGTTTGGGCGGCGGTGGGAGACGGGCGGGCGTAAGAGGTCGCGCGGAGCGCGTCGGTTCGGGCGGTGGGTACGCCGGTGCGGCCGCCAGCGTACCCATCCACCGGAATAAAAAAACGCAAAACAGTAAAAATTACCCCGAACAGATCCCGCCACACGTTAGGACCGGTACGTCCGTAGAATCCAAGAATTGTGACGACCTACCCATCAATGGTCACGACGCAACCGGCCGAAACACCCGGAACCGCCTCGCTCGGGGACCGTGCGGACGTCCCCGAACCGCGCCCCGCCCGCCGGGCCGGCTCGTGGCGGACGAGAATTTCGGCCGTTGCGTCCGTCCTCGGCGGAACCGCGCTGATCACCGCCCACGGCCAGCACTACGGTTTCTGGATCATCGACGACGCGGCGATCTCGTTCTCGTACGCGCGCAGCTTCGCCGAGGGCCTCGGTCCGGTCGTGCAGGACGGAGGGCAGCCCGTCGAGGGGTTCTCCAACGTCACGTGGACGCTGCTGTTGGCCCTCGGCAAGCTGGCCGGCCTGTTCGACCGCGGCACGATCCTCGGGATGCCGGACTACGCGTTCTTCCCGAAGGCGCTGGCTCTCGTGCTGTGCGCCGGAATCCTCACGGCGTGCCATGCGGCGCTGTCGAAGGTGCAGCGCCGGCCGTGGCTCGGCACGCTCGCGGTGGGCGCGTTGCTGGCGAGCACGCCGTCGTTCGTCATCTGGATCGTGTCCGGGCTCGAGAACGCGTTGTACGGCCTGCTCATCACGACACTCGCCGTACTGGTGTTCCGCGCGGCCCTGGACGGCAGGGTGCTGCGCAGCCGACTGGCGATCGCCACCGGGCTCCTCGCCGCGCTCGCGGCGCTCACCCGCCCGGAAGGTCTGATTTACGGCGGGGTGTATCCGATCGTCGTACTCGGAATGCTGTGGAGTTCTGCCGGGCAATCCCGTGATTATTCCGCCGAACAGCCGACGGGACGGTTCACGTTCACCGCGAGTATCCGGCACATTCTGATCTCCGTCACCGCGTTCCTGGTGCCCGTTACCGCGTACTTCACGTGGCGACGCGTCACGTTCGGGGAATGGTTGTCGGCTCCGTCGATCGCGAAATCGCAGAGCCTCCCCGCGCCCGAGGACTTCACGAAGATCGGACAAATCGTCGACTATGCGGGGGCGCCGGCGATCGTATTGGTCGTGCTGATGGCCGGCCTGGTGCTCGCGCGGGCGCTGGTGGCGGCCGGGGCTGCTCGCTCTACTGGTGCCGCTGGGGCTCGCGTTGACCGCGTTCACGGTCCTCGAGGAGGACTGGATGGGCGAGCTGCGATTCGCCACGCCGATCTGGATCCTCGGCGCGCTCGTCACGGTGCTCGTCACGACCGAGGCGTTCCGGCGGATGCGGGTGCGCGGCCGGGTCGTCGCGATCGTGGCGCTCGTGGTCGCGCTCGTGGGCACCGGGGCGACGTTCGTCAACGCCGCGAACGACTTCCGCGCCAACCCGACCCTGTCGGCCTGCCACGTCGCCGACCGCTACGGACGGGCGTTCAACGGCTACGCCGACACGCTCGGCCTGCAACAGGCGAGCCTGTTCATGCCGGACCTCGGCGGCTCGTCGATGACCAGCCGGTTGGAGATCGTCGACATGGCCGGCCTCACCAACATCGAGATGGCGCACCTGATCAGCGATCGCGAGTACGACGAGATCCGCGACTACGTCTTCGAGGAGACCCGACCGACGTTCATCCACACCCGACTGCCGTGGCACAGCCTGCGGGACGACGAACGACTGCAGCGCGACTATCACCAGATCTACGCACTCCCGGGCGACGATGCGTGGCCGGACGGCGACTGGGTCCGCAAGGACGCCGTGCCGAACCGGGAGGCGTTGCAGCGGGTGCGCGACTACGCCGACGAGGTCACCGTGCCGTTGATGAACTACCTGCACGATCCGCTGCGCGCCTGCGGCGACACCATGCACGTCGGGTCCACCCCGCCGCGTTCCGACTAGAGTGTGCGGCCATGAGCGAATCGGCCGAGAACACACCGGAGACGTCGACGGCCGAGCAGCTCGGCGCCGAGAAGTACGTGCTGCTGACGACGTTCCGCCGGTCGGGCACACCGGTGCCGACCCCGGTGTGGATCGCACCGTCCGACGGTGAGCTCGTGGTGTTCAGCGAACGCAACGCGGGGAAGGTCAAGCGGATCCGGGCCGGCGCCGACGTCGAGCTCACCGCGTGCGACATGCGCGGCACGAAGACCCACGGGCCGGCCGTGCGCGGGACGGCACGCGTGCTCGACCACGAGGGCAGCGTGCGCACCAGGACGGCCATCGCCCGCAAGTACGGCCTGTTCGGCCGGCTGGTGCTGTTCGGCAGCCGCCTGCGCGGCGGCACGAACCGCACGGTCGGCATCGCCATCCGCGTCGCGGAGTAACGCCCCCAAAGCTCCCGAGGGCCCCAAAAATCAGGCGGAGGCTACTGCTTCCAGGGCTTCGGGGAGGGTGAAGGCGCGGGCGTAGAGCGCCTTGCCGACGATCGCCCCTTCGACGCCGTCGCACTCGAGGGTCGCCAGTGCGCGCAGGTCGTCCACACTGGACACACCGCCGGAGGCGATGACGGCCGCGTCGGTGCGCGCGGTGACCTCGCGCAGCAGGCCGAGGTTCGGGCCCTTGAGGGTGCCGTCCTTGCTGACGTCGGTGACGACGTACCGCACGGCCCCGTCGGTGTCGAGCCGCTCCATGACCTCCCAGAGGTCGCCGCCGTCCTGGGTCCAGCCGCGCGCGGCGAGCCGGTAGCCGTCCTCGCCGATGCGCACGTCGAGGCCGATGGCGACGCGGTCGCCGTACTCGGAGACGACCTTGGCGCACCAGTCGGGCGATTCGAGCGCCGCGGTGCCGAGGTTCACGCGCCGGGCCCCGGTCGCCAGGGCCGCCTTCAGCGATTCGTCGTCGCGGATGCCGCCGGACAGTTCGACCGCCACGTCGAGCTTCCCCACGACGTCGGCGAGCAGCTCGCGGTTGGAGCCCTTGCCGAACGCGGCGTCGAGGTCCACCAGATGCACCCACTCGGCGCCGTCGCGCTGCCAGTTCAGCGCAGCCTCGAGGGGGGAACCGTAGGACGTCTCGGTGCCGGCCTCGCCCTGCACGAGCCGCACGGCCTGGCCATCGGCCACATCAACGGCCGGAAGAAGTGTCAGCGTCACGAGAGCCCACTGTAAGGCCCGGCTGGGCCGTTCGGGCCACAGGGGCGAGTCCGACACCCGCCGTTCACCGGCACGTCCGACTCACCGCCGCACGCGGTTCAGAGGCGACCGAGCCAGTTCCGCAGCAGCTGTGCGCCCGCGTCGCCGGACTTCTCGGGGTGGAACTGGGTGGCGCACAGTGCGCCGTTCTCGACGGCGGCAACGAAGTCCTCGCCGTGGTTGGCCCAGGTCACGAGGGGCTGCTGACCGCTGAGCTCGGACTGCATGCTCCAGGTGCGCACCGCGTAGGAGTGCACGAAGTAGAACCGCTCGTCGGGGTCGATCCCGGTGAACAGCTGCGAACCCTCCGGCGCGCGGACTGTGTTCCAGCCCATGTGGGGCAGGATGTCGGCCTGCAGCCGTTCGACCGTGCCGGGCCACTCGCCGGTGCCCGCGGATTCGACGCCGTGCTCGACGCCGCGGTCGAACAGGATCTGCATGCGACGCAGATGCCCAGCACGGGCCTGCCGCCGGACAACCGCTTGCCGATGATGCGCTCCCCCTGCACCGAGCGCAGGCCTTCCGCGCACGCGGCGAACGCGCCGACGCCGGGCACGACGAGCCCGTCGGCCTCGACGGCCGCATGCGGATCGGCGGTCACCTCGACGTCGGCGCCGGCGCGCTGGACGGCGCGTTCGGCGCTGCGGAGGTTGCCGGATCCGTAGTCGAGAATCACAACAGAAGGCACGGGTCCAGGTTAACCCTTGCGCCGGGCCGACATCGCCACCGGCAGGAGCGCCAGCGACGACGCGGCGAGCAGGCCGAACGCCACCCCGTAGGTGGAGCCGGCCACCACGGCACCGACGGCGACGGCGCCCACGCCCTGGCCCGCGTCGAACGCGACGTTCCAGGAGATGCTCGCCTTGCCCGCCGAGGTCCGGCGGAACATGGCGACGAGGGACTCGTTCTGCACGGCGCCGAAGCCGATACCGAACACGACCATCGACACCACGACCAGCCACATCGGCCCGGTCTCGGCGAAACCCGCGTACCCGGCGAGGCCGACGCCGACCAGCGCCAGCGCCGGCGTCAGCAACCGGCCCGCCGACCGCGCGCCGATGCGGCCCGCCGCCCACCGCGACAGGGTCGTCGCCAGCGGCATCAGCAGCAGCGCGATCGACGACTCGGGGGTCAGCAGCACGATCGGGGTGAACGTGGTGAGCGCACCGAGGCCGGTGGAGGCGGCGAGCATCGGCAGCCACGGTTTCCACGTGACCCGCGCGGTCGTGAGCAGGCCACCCCCGCCCGCGGGTTCGGTGGTCGGATGTGCGGGCGGCAGCAGGTAGGCCGGCAGCACGGCCAGCGCAGGCAGTGCCGTCGACAGCACGAACACCGCGACGAAGCCCCAGTGCTCGGCGAGCCACGGACCGGCAGGCAGGCCGATCAGCTGGGGAATACCCGTCGCGAGCCCGTAGATCCCCGACCCGCACGACACCGCGGACGACGGGAGCAGTTCGGCGATCAGCGCGCTGCCGCACACGGTGAGCAGGCCGAAACCGATGCCGCGCAGCAGCGAGATGGTCAGGATGCCGGGCGAGGAGGTCCACACGATCAGCAGCGGCGTCGGCACGCCGAGGAACGCGATCCCCCACAACACCGCGATCCGGTAGCCGTACCGCCGTACGAACACGCCGGTGCCGAGTTGGGTGACCACGGTGCTGGCCATGAACACGCCGGTGGCGGCGCCGGCGGCGAACGTGCCCGCACCCTGGTTGACGGCCCACAGGGGAACGACCGGCAACAGCAGCGCATAGCCGCACAGCGCGACCGCCGTCGCCACCAGCGACAACCGGAACGGGCCGTGCCGCCAGGGCGAGGCACCCGCTGATTCCGACCCGCCGGCAGACATAGCGACAGTTCTAGTACGTCCGTACAGTTCTGTCAGCACCCGGGGGTGAGACCCTGCGCACCGGCCGCCCGCCGCGGCCGGTCATCGCCGGGCGGCCCAGGCGACGAGGTCCTCGGCGGAGAGGGTGTTGACGATCCGCTCAGCCGGTACGCCGCACTCCTCGGCCCGCACGCAGCCGAACGCCTGCCACGCCAACTGCCCCGGCGCGTGCGCGTCGGTGTCGATCGCGAACCGGCAGCCCGCGTCCTGGGCCGTGCGCAGCAGCCGGCGCGGCGGATCGCGGCGTTCGGGGCGGGCGTTGATCTCCACCGCCACGTCGCGGTCCCGGCACGCGGCGAAGACGGCGTCGGCATCGAACTCCGACTCCGGCCTGCCGCGTCCCGTGACGAGACGCCCGGTGCAGTGCCCGAGAATGTTCACCCGCGGATTCGCCACCGCCGCCAGCATCCGCGCGGTCATCTCCGGCTTGGGCATCCGCAGCTTCGAGTGCACGCTCGCCACGACGACGTCGAGCCGGTCGAGCAACTCGGGCTCCTGGTCGAGGGAGCCGTCGTCGAGGATGTCGACCTCGATGCCGGTGAGGATCCGGAACGGGGCCAGCGTCTCGTTGAGCTCGGCGACCACGTCGAGCTGCCTGCGCAGGCGTTCGCCCGACAGGCCACGCGCCACGGTCAACCGGGGCGAGTGGTCGGTGAGGACGATGTAGTCGTGCCCGAGCGTGCGGGCGGCCTCGGCCATCTCCTCGATCGAGCTGCCGCCGTCCGACCAGTCCGAATGCGTGTGACAGTCGCCGCGCAGGGCCGCCCGCAGCGGCCCGCCGTCGGGCAACTCCCCCGCGCCGCGCGATTCGAGGTCGGTCAGGTACGCAGGCTCCCTGCCCTCGACGCGTCGGCGATGACCGAGACGGTGGACTTGCCGATACCCGGCAGCTGCGTCAACGTGCCGCGGGCGACCCGGCGCGCGAGCTCGTCCGTCGACAGATCGGCGACGACGGACGCGGCGTTGCGGAACGCCCGCACGCGGTACGTCGGCTCACCGGAGCGCTCCAGGTGGAGCGCGATCTGCCGGAGCACGTTGACCGGATCCATCACCCACCCCTGACCACGACGTCGACCACCAGCCTGACCCTGGACACGAGCACGGCCCAGGCAAGCAGCACGCATATCCGTCCGCTTGCTTGTGCGAATTTCACATTACTACGATCAGATGACACGGGCATCGCGGTTCGGATGCGAACTCGGATTGCCGTCGGACCCCGCCACGGGTGACCGGCACATATACCCGGTGTGAAATCCCCGTCAGCCATCCGGAGCAGTGCGCCATACGACGGGAGTAGTGCCGCAGCCTGCGAAAACGCCACCGGCGACACATACGGGGGCGCGTACAGCGGCGCTGTGCACGGGCCGTATCTTGGCCCGGTAGTCGGGGTCCGTTATCACATACACAGGGCGCGGAGGGGTTGTCTTGCCGCAGGAACCTCGGTGGCCAGAGCCTTCGGAATCTCAGCCGGACGAGTGGCCCGAGTCGCACATCGAGCAGACCGACATTCTGCCTGCCGTGCCGAAGAGCACGGGAGACGCCGAATCGACGGCCGGTGGGTCCGGCGAGACCGGCGCGGGCGACGCAGCCGGTTCGTCCGAATCCGCCGCCGGAGCCACGTCCTCCGCGTCCACCGCGCCGGGAACGTCTTCGGCGGAAGATTCTGCGGTCGACTCCTCTGCGGGCGATGACGCGGCCTCCGACGCGGAAAGCACGCAGTACCTGCCCGCGGCCGGCGCGGCCGGTGCGGGTGCAGGTGCCGACTCGGACGCCACCCAGGAGATCGCCTGGCCGCAGTCCGACGCCGAGGCCACGCAGTACGTCGCCGGTCCCACCGCCGCGAGCGGTGCGGACGCGCCGACGACCCCGGCCGCGCCCGCGCAGACCGGCGCCGAGTCGGCCAACGAGACCACGCAGTACATCGCGCCCGTGCCGACCGACGACTCCCCCACGCCGCAGCACATGACCGCGGCGATGCCGGCCGCCGGTGCGGCGCGTACGGCGGTGCGGCCGCGGCGGCGAGTGGCGCTGGTGGCAGCGGCGGCGCTGCCGACGGGGTCAGCGCCGTCGACGACGGCGACGGTTCCGGCGGCGAGCGTTCGGGCGGCAAGGCCCGCAAGCCGCTGCTCATCGCGGCGGCCGTCGTCGGCGTGCTCGCCGTGGCCTACGCGGTGGACCTGTTCGTCACCTCGGGCGATGTCCCGCGCGGCACGGTCGTGGCGGGCGTCGAGGTCGGCGGCATGAGCCAGAGCGCGGCCGAGGACAAGCTTCGTTCCGAGCTCGAGCCCCGCATGACCCAGCCCGTGCAGTACCGCGCCGGCGAGGTCGAGGGCGAGTTCGACCCCGGCGAGGCGGGGTTGCGACTGAACTGGACCGAGACGCTCGCCGAGGCCGGCGATCAGCCGCTCAACCCGGTCACGCGGATCAGCTCGTTCTTCACCGACCGCGACATCGACCCGGTGACCGACACCGAGCGCAACCAGCTCGAGAACGCGCTCGTCGGCATGCAGGACACGACCGACCGGGAGCCCGTCGAGGGTGGCATCGAATTCGAGGGCGCCACGCCGAAGGCGATCGAACCCGAGGACGGTCAGGAACTGAACGTCGAGCGCGCCGAAGGCATCGTCGTGCGCAACTGGGCCGACGGCCGGCGGCTGGACCTGCCGGTGAACGCCACGCCCGTGTCGATCAGCAAGGACGACGTCGAGACGATGCTCAAGGACGTCGCCGAGCCGGCCGTGTCCGGGCCGGTGCTCGTCCGCGGTGAGGGCGCCGACGGCACCCTCGAGCCGGAGGAGATCGCCGCGGGCCTGAGCTTCGAACCGGAGGACGGCAAGCTCACCCCCAAGATCGACCACAAGGCGATGATCGCCGGCGTCGAGGACGACCTGTCCGACACGATCAAGGAGGGTCGCGACGCCGAGATCGTGTTCGAGGGCGGCCGGCCCACGGTCAAGCCGCACGAGGACGGCAACACCATCAAGTGGGACAAGACCTTCGAACCGCTGATGGACGTGCTCCAGCAGACCGATCGGCGGGAGCTGCAGGCCGAGTACGAGGAGGAGCCGGCCGAGGTCACCACCGAGGAGGCGGAGGGCCTCGGCGTCAAGGAGGTCATCGGCGAGTTCTCGACCGGCGACTTCGCCTCCGACTCCGGCGTGAACATCCGCCGCGTCGCCGAGCAGGTCAACGGCACGATCATCAAGCCGGGTGACACGTTCAGCCTCAACCAGCACACCGGTCCGCGCACGGCCGCCCAGGGCTACATCGAGGCGGGCATCATCGAGGACGGCGCGCCGGGCAAGGCCGTCGGCGGTGGCATCTCGCAGTTCGCGACGACGCTGTACAACGCGTCCTACTTCGCGGGCATGACCGACGCGGGGCACCAGGAGCACAGCTACTACATCAGCCGGTACCCGGAGGGCCGCGAGGCGACCGTGTACCAGACGGCCGACGGTGCCAGCGTGATCGACCTGGCGTTCACCAACGAACTGCCCAACGGCGTCGCGATCCAGACCGAGTGGACGCCCAGCAGCATCACGATCAAGTTGTGGGGCACGAAGAAGTACGACGTGCAGTCCCGCACGGGCGATCGCACCAACGTCACGCCGCCGGAGACCAAGCGGGGTCCGCGCGGGGACGACTGCTCGCCGAGTGAGGGCGCACCCGGCTTCACCGTGACCGACACGCGCGTGCTGCGCGACGTCGAGTCCGGCGCGACCCGCGAGGAAGCGCGCACGGTGCGGTACAACCCGCAGCCGAAGATCGTCTGCGGCGGCCGCGACCGGTAGTCGCACGAACCACGACGAGAGGCGGGCCGGACCCATCGGGGTCCGGCCCGCCTTTCCGTCGGCCAGGGACTCAGCGCAACGTGAGGATCGAGCGCAGGTTCGACACCTCGGACATCCGCCGTTCGGCCAGCCGGTCCGCGGCGGTCACCGGCGGCACGCCCTCCTCGTCGGCGAGTGCGAACACGGCCTTCGCCGTGTCGTACAACGACGTCGCCCGCAACCGGGCCCGATCCGGGTCGAAACCGCGCAGCTCGTCGCTGACCTGGATGGTGCCGCCCGCGTTGACCAGGTAGTCGGGTGCGAACAGCACCCCACGGTCGTGCAGGAGCTTCTCGACCCCGGCGTGTGCGAGCTGGTTGTTGGCCGCGCCGCACACGACCTTGGCCCGCAGTACGTCGACGGTGTCGTCGTCGAGCACGCCGCCGAGGGCGCACGGCGCGAAGATGTCCACATCGGACGCCAGCAGCGTGGCGGTGTCGTCGACCACCTCGACGGACGGATGCACGGCCCGCACGCGGTCCACGGCACGTTCGTCGACGTCGGTCAGCACGATCTCGGCGCCGGCCTCCACGAGATGGCCGACCAGCAGCCGCCCGACCTTGCCGACGCCCTCGACCCCGACGCGCCTGCCCTTCAGCTCGGGGCTGCCCCAGGTGTGCTCGGCGGAGGCGCGCATGCCCTGGTACACGCCGAACGCGGTCAGCTCGGAGGAGTCGCCCGCGCCGCCCTCCTCGCGGGAGCGGCCGGTGGCGAACGAGGTCTCGCGGGCGATGACGTCCATGTCGGGCACGTAGGTGCCGACGTCGCAGGCGGTGATGTAGCGGCCGCCGAGGGACTGGACGAATCGGCCGTAGGCGCGCAACAACGCCTCCGACTTCGCCGTCGCCGGGTCGCCGATGATGACGGCCTTGCCGCCGCCGAGGTCGAGCCCGGCGAGCGCGTTCTTGTAGGCCATGCCCTTCGACAGCGCCAGCACGTCGTCGAGTGCGGAGTGCTCGTCGGGGTACGGGTAGAAGCGGGTGCCGCCGAGCGCGGGCCCGAGCGCGGTCGAGTACACCGCGATGATGGCCTTCAGACCGGTGGCACGGTCATGACAGTGGACAACCTGCTCGTGGCCGCTCTCGCGGCCGAATACACCGTCGGTCACGGTTGTGACTCCCTTGTCGTTCCTCCCGGCCGACCTGTGGGCGCGGCCGGGTACTGGGTGCGGTACTGCCACGGCGTGGCGCCTGCGGGGTCACCGCAGGCCACACCGCCTGTCGGTCAAGATAGACCGGCACGCACCTCGGGGGAAGCGACGTCGGTCGTGCGCCGCCGGACCTGCGCCGGTACCGCGGCGCCCGGGACGACGGTGACCGTGCCGAGCGCCGACCCGACCGCGGCCTGGGCGAGCGCGGCCAGCTCCCCGCGGTCGGCGGCCCGACCGGGGGCGATCTCGGGGCACACGGTCAGTTCCAGGGTGAGGTCCCGCAGCGCCACGACGCGGCGCAGGGAGGCGATGAGCGTCTCGGGGCCGATGAACGCGGCGCGGGTCGTCTCCCGGCCGCCGGCGAGGTAGCGCAGCGCGACCGGCCGGACGGGGACGCCGGCGTCGATGGCCGCCTGGAACGTCGCCGGTGCGAACCGCCCGGACGCCGCACCGCACCACGTGGTGCCCTCCGGGTTGACGGTGACGAGCGAGCCCGACCGCATCGTGTCGGCGAGTTCGGCGACGGCCGCCGGCAACGTCGACAGCCGTTCACGGTCGAGGAACACGGTGCCCGCGCGGGACACGAGCGTGCCGAGCACCGGCCAGCTCGCGATCTCCCGCTTGGCCAGGGCCCGCATCGGACGCACCGCGCTGAGGCCCATGATGTCGACGAACGAGATGTGGTTGCTGACCACGAGCCCACCGCGACCGCTGCCGTCGAGGTCGCCGCGCACGACGAGCCGGATCCCCAAGGCGCGCAACAGGGTGCGGAACACGGTCCGCACCACGCGGTCCCGTCCCGGCAGCACCGCCAGGATCGGCACGATCAGGGCCGCGGCGACGAGCACACCCACCGCGCCGGCCATCCGCAGCGCCCGGCGAACCCGGCCCACGGTGGCCTCGTCGTGCGTCAGGCACGCGTCGCCGCACGGCGAGGCCGGCATCCACGCGTGGCTCATGAGCCGATCCCGAGGAAGAACTTGAGGTAACGCTCGTCCACCCGCTGCAGGTCGAGCAGGACGAAGAAGTCGGCGACGCCGAACGCCGGATCGTGCGCCGGGGCTCCGCACACCTGGGCGCCGAGCCGGACGTACCCGCGCAGCAGCGGCGGCAGCACCGGCCGCGCCGGGCGGGCGATCTCGTCGCCGTCCCACGCGTGACGCGGGCTCACGCGGTGCGCCTCGTCGGCGAAGTGCTTGCTGCGCACGATGTCCCACACGCCCGCGGCCAGCGCGCCCCCGTCGGACAGCGGCACCGAGGCGCAGCCCGCGAGGTAGCGGTGGCCGGACAGCAGCATGTAGCGCGCGATCCCGGCCCACACGAGGCTCACGACCGCGCCGGTGCGATGCCGGGCGTCCACACAGGACCGTCCGGTCTCGACGAGCGAGCCTCTCAACGGGTCGAGGTTGCCGAGGTGGAACTCCGTGTCGGAGTACAGCCCACCCGCGTCCCGCGCCCGGTCCGGCGGCAGCATGCGATACGTGCCGACGATCTCGTCGGTCGCGTCGTCGATGACGACGAGGTGATCGCAGAACTCGTCGTAGTGGTCGACGTCGAGGCCGTCCGATCCGGGTTCGAGCTGGGCGCCCATCTCCTCGGCGAACACCCGGTGGCGCAGGCGCTGTGCCGCGAGCACCTCGTCGGGGTCGGAGGCGACCCGCAACGAGTAGCGCGGCATGTCACCGTCGCTCCGGTCCGTACTGAGCAGTAGCTGTGACCGCGTCATGACAGGGATGCTCGCCCCGCCAGGCAAACCCCGGCCGACATCGACCGTGGCCGACGGCTGCACACCCGGTGAACAGCCCGTTCACACCCGCCTCACACACACGCGGCACGGCCGCCCCTCCCCGTGGGGAAGGACGGCCGTCCCGGTGAAACAGGGTCCGGCGCCCGGCGGGAGGGCCGCCGGCACCGGTGGGCACTCAGCCCTTGCGCTTGCCGACCTCGTCGGTCAGCTGCGGGGCGACGTCGAACAGGTCGCCCACGACACCGAAGTCGGCGATCTCGAAGATCGGGGCCTCGGCGTCCTTGTTGACGGCGACGATCGTCTTCGACGTCTGCATGCCGGCGCGGTGCTGGATCGCACCGGAGATGCCCAGCGCGACGTACAGCTGCGGCGAGACCGTCTTACCGGTCTGACCGACCTGGAACTGCGCCGGGTAGTAGCCCGAGTCGACGGCGGCACGGGAGGCACCGACGGCCGCGCCGAGCGAGTCGGCCAGCTTCTCGACGACCTCGAACTTCTCCGCCGAGCCGACGCCGCGGCCACCGGCCACGACGACCGACGCCTCGGTCAGCTCGGGGCGGTCCCCGCCCACGACCGGCTCGACACCGGTCACCTTGGCGGCCTTGGCGGCGTCCACCGCGGGCAGCGCCACGGTCTCCTCCGCGGCGGCACCGGCGGCCTCCTCGGCCTCGACGGCGCCGGGGCGCAGCGACACGACCGGGGTGCCCTTGGCGGCCTTGGCCTTCACGGAGAAGGCGCCACCGAAGATGGACTGGTCGACCGAGCCGTCGGCGTTGACGCCGACCGCGTCGACGAGCACGCCGCCGCCGATGCGGATGGCGAGCCGGCCCGCGACCTCCTTGCCCTCGGCCGTGGCCGACACCAGCACGGCGGCCGGCGAGGCCTGACCCGCGACGGTGGCGAGCGCGTCGACCTTGGGCGTCACGAGGTAGCCGGTGGCGTCGTCGGACTCGGCGACGTACACCTTCGCCGCGCCGTAGGACGCGAGCGCGTCCTTCACCTTGCCGGCCGTGCCGGGGGCGGCCACGACGACCGCGGACGCCTCACCCAGCGCGCGAGCGGCGGTGAGCAGCTCGAATGTGGACTTCTTGACCTCACCGTCGACCTGGTCGACGAGCACGAGTACTTCAGCCATGGTTCGTCTCCTTGAATGGAATGAGGTCTGTCTCAGATGAGCTTCTGGCCGACCAGGTACTCGGCGACCTTGGTGCCGCCGTCGCCGTCGTCCTCGACCCGCTCACCGGCCGCACGCGGCGGCTTCGGCGCGGCCTCGAGCACGGTCGAGGCGGCACCGGACAGGCCCAGATCGGCGGTGTCGACGCCGAGGTCGCCCACGGTGAGGGTCTCCACCGGCTTCTTCTTGGCGGCCATGATGCCCTTGAAGGACGGGTACCGCGGCTCGTTGATCTTCTCGGTGACGCTCACGACGGCGGGCAGGCTCGCCTCGAGGTTGGTCAGACCGTCCTCGGTCTCGCGGACGACCTTGATGGTCGAGCCGTCGACGGTGACCTCGCGGGCGTGCGTCAGCTGCGGCAGGCCGGCCAGCTCGGCGATCATCGCCGGGATGGCGCCGCCGCGGCCGTCCGAGGCCTCGTTACCGGCGATGACCAGGTCGTAGCCGTCGACCTTGCCGAGGGCGCCGGCGATGACCTTCGCCGTGGCGATCAGGTCCGAGCCCTGCAAGGCCTCGTCGGAGACGTGGATGGCCTTGTCGGCGCCCATGGACAGGGCCTTGCGGATGGCGTCGGTGGCGCGGTCGGGACCGACGCACAGGACGGTCACCTCGCCCTCACCGGCCTCCTTGATCTTGAGCGCCTCCTCGACGGCGCGCTCGTTGATCTCGTCGATCACGGCGTCGGCGGACTCACGGTCCAGGGTGTGGTCACTCTCGTTGAGCTTGCGCTCCGAGTACGTGTCCGGCACCTGCTTGACCAGGACAACGATGTTGGTCATGGAACTCCTTTAGGCGCAATGCAGGGCGTTACTGAGCGGTAGATTATGCGCAAACCCACTGGTACGCGTCCTGAGGTGACCACGTTCACCCGGAATCGCGATTTAGTGGGACGATCGTTCAGATAACTGGCGGATCCAACTTCGTCACTACACCATGCACACGGCTTTTGTCCGAATGTCGCAGCAAGGTCACCCTAATGGGTGTCAACGATGGAAGCGGGCGTTAACCTGTCGACCGTGCCTGTTGCCGTCATTACCGACTCCACCGCCAGCCTTCCGGACAAGGTCGCCAAGCAATGGGACATCTCGGTCGTGCCGGTGCAAGTCGTCGTGGGCGACCAGGTGGACGACGAGAACCGCTGGGACCGCCAGGAACTCCTGCGCCGCCTGCACGCGCAGGAGAACATCAGCACCCAGCCGCCCGACCCCGGCGCCTTCTTCTGGACCTTTCAGGACGCCATCAGCGCCGGAGCGACGGCCATCGTCTGCCTGCATCTGTCCAGCAAGCTGTCCGCCACGGCCGAGGCCGCCCGCGAGGCCGCCCAACAGGTGCGGGTACCCGTCTATGTGCTCGACAGCGGGACGACGAACATGAGCCTCGGGTTCGCCGCCATGTCCGCGGCCCGCACGGCCGCGTCGGGCGCCCGGTGGAACGCGTGATGGCCGCCGCCGACAGCCGCATCCGCGGCAGCAGCGAACTCATCTACGTCGACACCCTCGAGTACCTACGCAGGGGCGGACGCATCGGCTCGGCCGCCGCACTGCTCGGCACGGCGCTCTCGATCCGCCCGTTGCTGACGGTCGCCGACGGCGAGGTCGCTCCCCTCGCGCGCGTGCCCGGGGCCAAGCGAGCCCTGAACAAGATGGTCGACATCGCCGTGGAACGCGCAGGCCAGCAGGCCGTGGACGTCGCGATCACCTGCGCCGAACCCGGCGAACGGGAGCAACGGGTCTCCGGCGAGCTCCGCAGGAGGCTCCCGCAACTGCGCGAGCTGATGCTCGTGAACGGCAGCAGCGTGATCGGCGCCCA
Organism: Saccharomonospora sp. CUA-673; assembly: GCF_001942305.1. GTDB lineage: Bacteria > Actinomycetota > Actinomycetes > Mycobacteriales > Pseudonocardiaceae > Prauserella. The sequence goes on from NZ_MKKE01000004.1 coordinate 29,982, forward strand.
CGTCGGCCCCGGCGCCCTGGGCATCACCATCGCCCCCGCCCTGTAGATCGGCGCCCTACGGCGGGGGTTTTCGGCGCTATCCTGGCAACGTCGCCCGAGTGAGAGGAACCGGCATGTCCCTGATGAAGAGCGCACTCCGCTTCGCCAAGAGCGCCGCGGGCAGGCGCGCCTTCTACGAGGCCAAGCGGCTCGCCCAGGACCCGCGCACCCGCCAGCAGGCCAAGGAGGCCTTCGACAAGATCCGCAACAAGGGTGGCAACGGTGGCCGGGGCGGCAGCGGCGGCGACGCAGGTGGCCCCAGCGGTGGGCCCCAGCCGCCTGCCGGTCGGTGACGCCGCCGCGACCACGACCCGCTGGTAGCGGCACGGCTACCGGTGAGTACGGCGCCGCGCCGCGGCGGATAGGCTCTCGGCGTGGACACGAGTCGCGCCGAGGCCCTGCATCTCACCGGTGAGCGCACGGTGCCCGGGGTCGCCGAGGAGAACTACTGGTACCGGCGGCACGAGGCGGCCTACCACGTGGTGACGCCCTACTGCGCCGGTGCGGCCGTACTGGAGGCCGGCTGCGGCGAGGGCTACGGGGCGGCCCTGCTCGGTGCGCACGCCGCCCGGGTCATCGCCCTCGACTACGACGAGGTGACCACCGAGCACGTCGCGCGGGTGTACCCGGACGCGGCCACGGTGCGCGGCAACCTCGCCCACCTGCCCCTGGCCGACGCGAGCATCGACGTCGTCGCCAACCTCCAGGTGCTCGAGCACCTGTGGGACCAGTACGGATTCCTCGCCGAATGCCGGCGCGTGCTGCGCCCCGGCGGCACGCTCGTCGTGACCACGCCGAACCGGCTCACGTTCACGCCCGACAGCGACGTTCCGCTGAATCCGTACCACACCCGGGAACTCTCGCCGTCCGAACTGGACGAGATGCTGCGCGAGGCGGGTTCACGGTGCAGCGCCTGGACGGCCTGCACCACGGTGCCGGCGTACGTGAACTCGACGAGCGCTACGGCGGGTCGATCATCGACGCGCAGCTGGAGGTCGTCATGGGCAGCCTGCCCGGCCAGGCGCAATGGCCGGAACAGCTCCTGGCCGACGTCGCGGCGATCACCGCCGACGACTTCGACATCCACGACCGGGACCTCGACGCGAGCCTCGACCTGATCGCCGTGGCGGTCCGCCCGTGACCACGCCCGACACCGGCTCCGAGGGCACCTTCTGCCTGGTGCTGCACAGCCATCTGCCGTGGCTTCCGCATCACGGCATCTGGCCGGTCGGCGAGGAATGGCTCTACCAGGCGTGGGCGCATTCGTACCTGCCCGTGGTCGATCTGCTGCGCCGGTTCGCCGACGAGGGCAGGCGCGACGTGCTGACCCTCGGCGTCACCCCCGTGCTCGCCGCGCAGCTCGACGATCCGTACGCCCTGCGCGCGATGCACGACTGGCTCGGCACGTGGCGCCTGCGCGCCGAGCACGCCGCCACACTGTGGGGCGATGACGAGACGCGCTCCGACCTCGCGGCCTACGAGTACCGCGCCGCCGCCGGCGCGCTGGATGATTTCGGGACAACGTGGCGGCACGGATTCTCCCCGCTCCTTCGGTCGCTTGTGGACGGTGACACGATCGAGCTGCTGGGTGGCCCGCTGACCCACCCGTTCCAACCGCTGCTCGACGACCGGGTGCGCTCGTTCGCGCTGTCGGAAGGACTGGCAGACACCGAGTTGCGACTCGGCACGCGACCCCGCGGCATCTGGGCACCCGAATGCGGCTACGCCCCGGGCATGGAGGCCGGCTACGCCGCCGCCGGGGTGGAACGATTCCTCGTCGACGGGCCCTCGTTGCGCGGCGACACCGCCGCCGCACGCACCGTCGGCGACTCCGACGTCGTCTGCTTCGGCCGCGACCTCGAGGTGACCTACCGCGTGTGGTCGCCCAAATCGGGCTACCCGGGACACGCGCACTACCGCGATTTCCACACGTGGGCCGGCGAGGTCGGCATCAAGGCCTCTCGCGTCACCGGCAAGGAGATCCCGCCGCACGCCAAGGCCCCCTACGAACCGGCCCGCGCCGCCGACACCGTCGGCATGCACGTCAAGGACTTCGTCGACACCGTGGTCGCGCGCCTGCGCTCGCTGCGCGAACGCGACGGCCGGAAGGCGCTCGTCGTCGCCGCCTACGACACCGAACTGTTCGGGCACTGGTGGCACGAAGGTCCACAATGGCTCGAAGGCGTCCTCCGCGCCCTGCCCGAGGCCGGCGTGCACGTCACCACGCTGCGCGGAGCCGCCGACGCCGGCCACGTCGCCGGCCCCGTCGACCTGCCCGCATCGTCCTGGGGCTCCGGCAAGGACTGGCGAGTCTGGGACGGCGAACAGGTCGCCGACATGGTCGAGGCGAACACCGCACTCCAACGCCGCCTGCTCGCCATGGACATCCCCCGCACCCGCCGCGACCCCGTCGCCGACCAGGCCGTCCGCGAGGCGCTCCTCGCCCTGTCCAGCGACTGGGCCTTCATGGTCACCAAGGACTCCGCCGCCGACTACGCCCGCCGACGCGCCCACGAACACACCGACCGCTTCGACCGACTGGCCGCCGGGTACGCGACCGGCGACCCGGCCGTGGCCGGCCTGGCCGAGCGGTTCCGGCGTGCCGCCCCCTTCGGCCGCCTGGACCCCCGAAGCCTCTGACCCCGGTCAGGGGCGCGGGTGCCGCGGGCGCCGTGTCAGCACCCCACGCGGGCGTGTCAGCATCCTGCGTCGCCGTGTCAGCGTTCTGTGGCGACGACACGGCGACCAACGAACCGCCGTTCCAGCCGGTCGCCGTTCCAGCGGATCGCCGTGTCGGGCGGCAGCGGGGCGTTACCAGCGGCGGGTCGGCGACACGACGGCCGCCGAACCACCGCCCTGCCGTTCCGGCTCCGCAACCGCTTGCGCCCTGCCACCGGGCAGGAGCTCGATCGCGGCCACCACACCGATCGACGACGTCTCCGACAGCTCGTGGCCGAGGGCCGTGAGCTCGTCACCGTAGGCGTCGACGAAACCGGGCTCGGCCGTGACCTCGGCCGTGTTGTGCTGGTACGCCCGCGGCGCCGCCACCGCCGACGGCAGATCCATGCCGAGATCCATGCGGTTCAACATCGTCTGCGTGACCGTCGTGATGATCGTCGAACCACCCGGCGAACCCACCGCCAACCACGGCTTGCCGTCCTCGAACACGATCGTCGGCGTCATCGACGACCGCGGCCGCTTACCGCCCTCGATGCGGTTCGGGTCGGTCTCGTCGTACACGTGGCTGAAGTCGGTCAGCTCGTTGTTCAGGATGAAACCCCGGTCCGGCACGGTGATCCCGCTGCCACCGGTCTGCTCGATCGTGAGGGTGTACGACACGACGTTGCCCCAACGGTCGGTGACACTCAGGTGCGTCGTCGACGGGCCCTCCGAGTTGGGCCGATCGGCACGCGGGCCCTCCGCCCCGTCACACGGCGTCGAGTAGTCGCCGTCGGCATCGCCCGACGCCACCGGCTTGTCCGCGGCCCGGTTCGGATCCAGCTCGCACGCCCGCTCGGCCGCGAACTCGTCCGACAACAACTCCTCCAACGGCATGTCCACGAAATCCGTGTCACCGCTGTAGGCCGCACGGTCGGCATACGCCAACGCCGACGCCTCGAGATAGTGGTGCATCGCGTCCGCCTCGGACATCGACGGCACATCGAACTGCTCGAGAATGTTCAACGTCTCCGCCGACGTGTGCCCACCACTGGACGGCGGCGCCATCCCGTAGATCTCGTAACCGCGATACTCGTGGCTCGTCGGCTCCGGCGTGTTCACCGCGTACTCGGCGATGTCCTCCGTCGTCATCTCGCCAGGAGGTACCGGCAGCTCCGTACCCTCCACGACCGGCGGACTCTGCACGGTGGCGGCGATCTCCTCCGCCAAGGCGCCCTGGTAGAAGCCGTCCATCCCCTCGCGCGCCATCAACCGGTACGTCTCCGCGAGATCCGGATTGCGGAACGTCGAACCGACCGCGGGCGGCTCCCCGCCGGGCAGGAACAACTCCGCCGTCGACGAGATCGCCGCGAACCGTTCCTGGTTGTTCGCCGTCATCCGATGGAACGTCTCGTCGACCTCGAACCCGTCCTCCGCCAACGTCGCCGCCGGCTCCAACGCATCCGCCAACGAACCGCTGCCCCACGAATCCAACGCGGCCTGCCACGTGGCGGGCGTTCCCGGCACGCCGACCGAGGCGCCGCTGGTGACCATGTCCGGGAAGAACGTGTACGTCTCCCCTGTCGCCGGATCGATGAACGCGTCCTTCGGCATCGCCGCAGGCGCCGTCTCCCGGCCGTCGATCGTCTCGACCGTGTCGCTCGCCGCGTCGTAATGCACGAAGAACCCGCCGCCGCCGATCCCGAGGCTGTACGGCTCGGTGACCCCCAGCGCGGCAGCCGTCGCGACCGCCGCGTCCGTGGCGTTGCCACCGTTACGGAGCACCTCGATACCCACCTCGGTCGCGTCGGCATCGACCGAACTCACCGCACCGCCGTGCCCCTCGGCGACCCACTGCTTGTCCTGCTTACCCCGCTCCGACGCGCCGACCCCGGCCGCCGCCGGGTCCACCGGGTCCGCCGCACTGGCGGAACTCGCGACGACAACCCCGGCCCCCACGGCCACGGTGGACAGAACGGCCAGCACTCGGGTGCGCGGACGGCGTGCAGACATAGGCGCTCCTTCGGTTCCTTCGCCGCGAAATTGTCGCGCCCCACGTGAATCGGACACAAGGAACTTTCGGAGGCCGTCAGGACTGTTCCGACCCGCTCCCCTCGTCGGCGTCGCCCTCGTCGACGACCGCACCGTCGCGGATCTCGCCGCGCCACCCCTGCTCGCCGTCCTGGTCGAGGATGGTGCGGGTCATCATGTGCCGTTTGATGTGCTTGACCTCCAACCGCACCCGCCGACCCTGCGCGCGCCACAGATTGGCCGTCTTCTCCACGAAACCCTGCGGGTAGTACTCGAGCACCAGCACGATCCGTGTCAGGGTGGGCGCGAGCTCGTGGAAGGTCACAGCACCGTCGACATACCCCTTGGCGCCGGAGGACTTCCACACGATGCGCTCGTCCGGAACCTGCTCCACGATCGTCGACTCCCAATCGCGATGCGAGAGGAAGATCTGCGCCCGCCACCTGAGCTTCTCCTCGGACTCCTGCTCCACCTTCTCGACCTTCCTGGTGAAGCTCGGATAGTCCTCGAACGCGGTCCACTGGTTGTAGGTGACGCTCAACGGCAGGCCGATGTCGCATTCCTCGACGATGTTGACGACCTTGCCACCGCTCTTCGTGCTCCCGCCGCCGACGGCCTGCTTCACCGTGTCGGTCACCGTGTCCTTCACCCGACCCGCGCCCGCCCCGAGCGCGGCCTTCAGCGGGCCCTTCCCTTCAGCAAGACCCTTCACACCAGCCAACGCCGCACCCACCCCGCGCCCGAACCGCCGCCGGACGTCAGCTTTCCGGCCAGGTCGGTCACCCGGCCGGTCAGCGACCCCACCGCACGCGACACCACGGCCTCGAGCAGGTCCTGCCCCGCGTCCGTGAGCCGGTCGAGCGGCAGTTCCTCCAGGACACCGCCCCGTACGGCACCGGAGGACCCCTTGTTCCGGTCGTCCTCGCTCATCGCCCACTCCCTGCCTTGCTCGCACCGCGCTTGCCCGAGCCGGATCCGGCCGTGCGCCCCGGAGTCCGCGGCGCACGCGGCTTGCGCTGCGCACGGCCACCCGACTCTGCCGAGTCGCCGGCATCATCGGAGTCGGCGGGACCGGAGTCGGCGCCGGAGTCGGAGTCCGTAGCCGGGTCGTCCGCGGTTCCGGTATCGGTGTCGTCGATATCGGTGTCGGCGTCGGGTCCGCCGCGGATGCGGTTGGCACGCTCGGTCAGGCTGTTGCCCAGCGAGTCGATGCCGTCGCTCGCCGCGGCGACGGCCGCCGTCCGGGCCGCGCCGACGAGCCGATCGCGCAGGGCATGCGTGACTTCCCCGCCGACCGCTCCCGCAGCGGACCCGCCGTCGCCGTCCGCACGCGAACCACCGCTCGACAGTCGGCGGCCGACCAGGACACCACCGGCCATGAGTGCCAGTTTCATGCGGCGACTGCGCCCCAGCGCATAACCGACCGCCATCGCCAGGGCGGTGCGAGGTGCCTGCTTCATCGTCAACCTCCTGCTGCCGCGATGAGGCAGACGTACCCCCGTGGGCCGCTGTCCAACCACGACATCGGAATCGGAGAATCCCCGCCGGGCAACTGTTTCCCGTGGCTCGCGTTTCACCGGCGCACAGTCGGGAGACCCTCCACACGACCGGGTCGACGAGCGAGGGCGAGGTGGGTATGGCCGACCGCGACGAGGCGGAGGAATCGGAGGAATCCGAGGACGCCGCCGAGCAGGTATCCGACGCCGACGTCCCCACCGGGTCGAGCGCGGAGTTCCCGGACGTCTATCTGGACGTTCCGCAGGTGAAGGTCGACGAGATCAGTCTCGAGGTGGAGAATCTGCGGGCCAAGGTGTCCCTGCAGGCCGAGGTGCTCGACCTGCTCAAGCTCAACGTCGGCGTCGACGCCGAACTCGGGCGGGTGGCGTTGCAGATCACGGGCGTCGAGGCGCAGGCACAACTGACCGTCCGACTCGACAACGTCGCCGGCATCCTCGCGCGCGTGCTGGCAACCATCGACCGCAATCCGCAGATCCTCGAACACCTCACCCAGGGTCTGGGCAGAGCGGCCGAGGAAGTCGGTCAGGGAGCCGGATCGGCGGTCCGCAACATCGGCGAAGGCACCGGCGATGCCGTCGACAACGTCGGCTCCGGCGCGGGCGAGGCAGTGCGCGAGGTCGGATCGGGCGCCGGCAGCGCGGTCGAGAACGTCGGTGAGGGCGCGGGCTCCGGGGTGGAGCAGCTCGGCTCGGGTGCCGGCAACGCCGCCGAGAACATCGGATCATGAGCACGCAAGGCCGACCGGATGTGACCGTGCACGCCGCGGTGCGGGCGCGACGGATCACGTTCCTCGAACAGCCGCGCCCGCACGTCGAGACCACCGGCGACACCGATCCGCAGAAGTCCACATCGGACACCCAACGATCCGGACTGCCCACCCCGGTGGGAACGGGCACCTATGACGACATCCGGGTCGAGCACACCACCGCCGCGCACGTCAGTCCGAACCGGCGTCCGAACCTGCCTCGATGACCGCGCGGTTGCCCGCGGCCGCGGCTTCGACGTCCACTTTGAACACTCGGCGGTCGTAGGTGAGCAGGCCGTTCACCTCGTTCTCCACGTCGGTGGTCTGGGTGTAGATCGCGGCCGACAGGCCCAGATCCCGCACCACACCGAGGAGATCGGCGCTGACCTCGCGGTACCGGCGGGTCAGCTGGTCGGGATCGGACGTCATCTCGTAGGCGATCGGATAACCCGGCCACAGATGGCTGTCGACGACGAGGCCGAGACCGCCGTACTCGCCGGCGGCCGTGGCGCGGTGGTCGACGGCGCGGGGGCGTCCGGGGCCGACGTAGGTGTGGTCGTCGTAGATGTGCCCGGTGCCGGTGTCGGGATGGGAATGACAGCAGTTCACCCCGCTGTCGGCGACGACGAGCCTGCTCGGGTCCGCCGCCATCAGCTCCCCCGTGATCCGCGCCGTGTCGTACTCGCCCCAGCCCTCGTTGAACGGCGTCCACACCACCAACGACGTGACCGACCGCAGCGCCGCGACGAGCTCGGCCAGTTCCGCCTCGAACCGGGTGCGCGCCTCCGGAACGGGCGGGGCCTGCGGTCCGGGCGGGTTGTCGAGCACCACCGGCAGCGACGGCATGTCCTGCCACACCAGGAGACCGAGGCGATCCGCCCAGTAGTACCAGCGGGCCGGTTCGACCTTGACGTGTTTGCGCACGGTGTTGAACCCGTAGGCCTTCGTCTGTTCGAGGTCGAACCGCAGCGCCTCGTCGGTGGGCGCGGTGTAGATGCCGTCCGGCCAATAACCCTGATCGAGCGGGCCGTGCAGGAACGTGACGCGGCCGTTGAGGGTGATCCGCGGCCTGCCCTCGGCGTCCGGGGCCAGACCGATCGTGCGCAGACCGCCGTAACTGCGCACCTCGTCGAGCACCTCGCCGCCGGCGGTGCGCACGCGTGCCGTGATGTCGTACAGGTGCGGATCGTCCGGACTCCACGGCCGCGGCTCCGGAACGTCCACCCGGCCCCGCTGTCCGGACGCCGCCGTCACCGTCACCCCCGCCACCGTGTACTCGACGACGAGATCGGCCGGGCCGGCCGGATCGGTGCCGTCGTACAGCTCGGCGGTGAGGTCGAAGCCGGTCAGATCGGGGGTGACGTCGAGCCTGCGGACCCCGCGGGTGGGCACCGCTTCGAGCCACACGGTCTGCCAGATTCCGGACGCGCCGGTGTAGAGGATCCCGCCGGGCTGGTTGGCCTGCTTGCCCACGGGGAACGTGCCCCGGTTGCCGGTGTCCTCCACCCGCACGACGAGCTCCTGGTCGCCGCTCGCGCGCAGCACGCCGGTGACGTCGACGTCGAACGGCGTGTATCCGCCCTCGTGCCGCGTCACGAACTGGTTGTTGACCCACACGGTCGCCACCTGGTCGACCGCGCCGAAGTGCACCAGGACGCGTCCGCTGCGCCAGTCGTCCGGCACCTCGAACGTCCGGCGATACCACATCAGCTCCACCCGACGGCCGATTCCGGACAGTGCCGACTCGGGCGGGAACGGCACGACGATCTCCTCGCGGCGCACCGTGCCCGCCGGCGAGGGGTCTGCATTCGCGGTCGCGGTCGGGTCGTGCGTGGTGCCGTCGACGGCGAGGCTGGTGAACTCCCACCTGCCGTTGAGCGAGCGCCACCGGTCGCCGCGGGTCAGTTGCGGACGCGGGTGCTCGGGCAGCGGCGCGTCCGGGTCGAGGTCGTCGGTCCACGGCGTCGACAGCGGCGGAACGGGCGGCGTCCCGGCCGGCCGGCTCGTCGACGACAGGGGCTGGTTCACGGGTTCGGCGTCTTCGACACTCATCGGCGCCGATTCTCACCCGCGGTCCGGACACCACGACTACCGACTCGCGAGTAACCTCCCCAACCATGCGCGTGTTGATGCTCTCGTGGGAGTACCCACCGGTCGTCGTCGGTGGGCTCTCCCGGCATGTCCACGCCCTGGCCAGGCATCTCGTGGCCGCAGGACATGACGTGACGGTGCTGTGCCGGCACGTCGCGGGCACCGACGCCACGACCCACCCGACGTCCCGGCAGGTCGTCGACGGGGTGCGCATCGTGCGGGTCGCCGAGGACCCGCTGCACGTCACGTTCGAACGCGACCTCGTCGCCTGGACCCTGTCGATGGGTCATGCGATGACCCGCGCCGGCTACGGCCTGCTCAAGGATTGGCAGCCCGACGTGGTGCACGCGCACGACTGGCTGGTCACCAACCCCGCGGTGGCGCTGGCCGACGCCGCCGGCGTGCCGCTGGTGGGCACGATCCACGCCACCGAGGCGGGCCGGCACTCGGGATGGCTGTCCCATCCGCTCAACCAGCAGGTCCATTCGGTCGAATGGTGGCTGGCCAATCGGGCCGACGCCTCATCACCTGCAGCCGCGCCATGCGCACCGAGGTGGCCCGGCTGTTCGACCTCGACCCCGAGACGATCAGCGTCATCCACAACGGCATCGAGGAACGCAGCTGGCAGGTCTCCGACGAGGAGATCGCCACCGCCCGCACCCGGCACAGTCCCGACGGCGGCCCGCTGCTGCTGTACTTCGGCCGCCTCGAGTGGGAGAAGGGCGTGCAGGACCTGCTGGACGCCCTGACCGGCGTACGGGCCCGGCACGAGGGCACCCGGCTGGTGGTCGCCGGCGTCGGCAGGCACCACGACGAACTCGTCGACCAGGCCGCGCGGCTCGACATGGCCGAGCAGGTCGACTTCGTGGGCCACCTGTCCGATCGGCGACTGCGCGCCGTGCTCGCCGCCGCCGACGCGTGGTGCTGCCCAGCCGGTACGAACCGTTCGGGATCGTCGCGCTCGAGGCCGCGGCGGCCCGCAGGCCCCTGGTCGCCTCGACCGCGGGCGGTCTCGGCGAGGTCGTCCTCGACGGCGAGACGGGCCTGGCGTTCACGCCCGGTGACGTCCCGGCCATCACGCAGGCCGTCAACACCGTCCTCGCCGACACCGGCGCCGCCGAGCGGCGCGCGATCGCCGCCCAGTCGCGGCTGGCCGTCGACTTCGACTGGGCTCGGATCGCCGAGCGCACCACCGACGTCTACCGGCGCAGCACCCCCGGCGGGGCCCAGGACTTCAGCCGTCCGAAGATCCCCACGGGCAACGTCTTCGACCTCGAGCAGCGCTGACCCAAGGCTGGCACAGGGCTGACCGACCACGCCGGCCGGGCGGGAACGCACCGGGCGCCCCACCCGACCGGCCCGGCGTCGATCAGCGCAGCTGCTGGCCGATCTCGTCGGCGTAGCTGCCGACCCGGGCGTAGACACCCGGGTAGTCGGGCCGGGCGCAGCCTGGCCCCACGACACGACGCCGACCAGCACACCGTCGGCGACCAGCGGACCACCCGAGTCGCCCTGGCACGCGTCCACGCCGCCCTCGGGCAGGCCGGCGCACACCATGCTCGCGGGGTCGTACTCGCCGCTGTAGGACGACGCGCAGTCCTCGTCGGAGGTGATCGGCACGGTTGCCTGCAGCAGGCTGTCGGAGCTCTGGCCGCCCTCGGACGTGGTGCCCCAGCCGGCGACGGTCGCGTCGGTTCCCGGGCTGTAGACCGGGGCGTCCGCGCTCGAGGCCAGTTCGATCGGCTCGGCGTCGGCCGGCGCGGACGAGAGGGTCAGCACGGCCACGTCGCGCCCGCGGTGACGGAGCTGTAGTCCGGGTGCACCCAGATGTCGCTGACGGAGGTCTCGGTGCCCTCGCTCGTGGTGAGGTCGGTGCGGCCGGTGACGGCCGTGACGTCCGACGGGGAGTCGCCGTCGACGCAGTGCGCCGCGGTGAGCACCTTGTTGTCGTCGATGAGCGAACCGCCGCAGAACTGGAAGCTGCGGGGTGGTGAGCGCGACGGCGTACGGGAAGTCGGCGATGTCCGCGGGCGAACCGCCGACGACGTACGGCTGGACCCCGCCCGCGCCGGTGTCGGTCTCGTCCGCGCCGGCCGCGTTGGCTGTGGCCAGCGAGCCGAGTCCGAGGGCGAGGGCGAGGGCCGCCACGCCCACGCCCGCGGTGCGGGCCAACGTGCGTGCGCTTCGAGCCATGGGTGGTACCTCCATCGATGAGGGCCGGGTGGATTGTCCGTGTGGCCGGCCAGAGGGAAAGTCACTGACCGCGCAGCCATGGCAACGCAAAAATCCGAGCCCGACAAGCGACGTAAGTAGTGGCAAAACAGGGCATTGCCTGCACCGAGGAAATGTGCTTATCACCGAATCCTGACCCGAATCCGCTGGTCAGGGGCAGCGCAACGCGCATCCTTCGACAGCCGGGCCCGTGCGACGGCGTGACGCGAAATGGATCACGTGTGCCACGCTCGGCCGACGTGAACGGCACGTTCACACCACACCGAAAGTCCCCACAAAACGGACAGCACCCGGCCGGCCACCCGGCCGGCACGGAATCAGGACCGGTAGATCGCCTCGTAGTCGGCCCAGGTCTGCGCGTCGGCCTTCTTGGCGTTCTCGCGACGGATCGCCCGCGCCTGGCCGTAGGCATAGCCGTGCTTGGCGACCCGCAGCTCGATGCTCTCGTCCCCGTAGGCCTGCGAGTAGAACACGCCGACGATGATCGCCATCAGCGCCAGCGACAGCCGCAACCCGAGCGGCCCCGGCAGCAGCAGCCACACCGCCGCGAGCGCACGACGTACACGCAGTTGCGCGCGGCGAGGCGCCAGCGCCAGCCGCGGGCGGTCGCGTCCCGCAGCACCCACGGGGCCAGGTGCTCCGGCAACCGTCCGCCGACCGAGTACCGCAGCCACTGCCACGGAGTGGGCCGGACCCGGTCTGCTCGTCGTGCCATGCCCCCAGGCTAACCGCCGCATCGCCACCGGTTCGGACAAGGAGAAGGGGCACCGTCTGCCGCGAGGCGGGCGCGGCAGACGGTGCCCCTGGGGGTCGCGCTGCTCAGACCGTGGCGTTGGTCAAATAGCGCGCGTACGCACCCGTAGTGAGGAAGCTCGGAAGCTTCTCCCCGAGCGCGGTCTCGACGAAGATCTCGCGAGCGTGCGGCAGCCGGTTCTCATCCCCAAGAACGACACGCACCGCTGCGAGTTCCTCGTCGAGCCACTCCGTGACCAGCTCGGCCGTCAGCGCGGTGCCGTCGGTGAGCTTGGTGTCGTGCCGCAGCCACTGCCACACCTGGCAACGGGCGATCTCCGCCGTGGCCGCGTCCTCCATCAACCCGTGGACGGCGACGGAACCCGTGCCGCGCAGCCACGCGTCCAGGTACCGCAGCGCGACGTTGATGTTGCCGCGCACGCCCTCCTCGGTGACCTCGCCGCCCGCGCTGGCGACGTCGAGCAGGTCCTCCGCCGTGACGTCGACGTCGTCACGCAGCACGTCGAGCTGGTTCGGCGCGTCGCCGAGCACGCCGTCGAACACCGCACGGCACGTCGGGACCAGGTCGGGGTGCCCGACCCACGAACCGTCGTAGCCCTCGGCGGCCTCGCGGGCCTGGTCCTGGCGGGCCAGTTCCAGTGCGGTCGCACCGGCCTCCGGGTCCTTGCTCGGCGCAACCGCGGTCATGCCGCCGATCGCGTGCGCCCCGCGCCGGTGGCAGGTCTGCACCAGCCGCTCGGTGTAGGCGCGCATGAACGGCACGGTCATCGTGACGTCGCCGCGGTCGGGCAGGACGAAGTCCGCGCCGGCGTGGGCGAAGGTCTTGACCATCGAGAAGATGTAGTCCCAGCGGCCCGCGTTCAGTCCGGCCGAGTGCTCGCGCAGCTCGTAGAGGATCTCGTCCATCTCGAACGCCGCGGTGACAGTCTCGATGATCACCGTCGCGCGGATGGTGCCCTGGGGCAGTCCGATCTCGCGCTGGGCGAGGCGGAACACGTCGTTCCACAGCCGTGCCTCGTGGTGGCTCTCGAGCTTCGGCAGGTAGAAGTACGGGCCGAGGCCCTTGGCGACGAGCCTCTTGGCGTTGTGGAAGAAGTACAGGCCGAAGTCGAACAGGCTCGCCGACACGGGCCGCCCGTCGATGCGGACGTGCTTCTCCACCAGGTGCCAGCCACGCGGCCGCGTGACGGGCGTGGCCGGGCTCTCGCCGATGATGTAGCGCTTGCCGTCGGCCTCGAAGTCGATGTCCCGGCGGATCGCGTCGTAGAGGTTCAGCTGACCGCCGACGACGTTGTGCCAGGTCGGCGACGTCGCGTCCTCGAAGTCCGCCAGCCACACCTCGCGCCCGAGTTGAGCGCGTTGACCGTGGTCCGCCGCCCGGGAGGCCCGGTGATCTCGACCCGGCGGTCCTCGAGGCCCGGGGCCGGAGCTGCTACCTGCCAGGAGGAGTCCTCACGGATCGCGGCGGTCTCCGGCAGGAAGTCGAGCTTCTCCTCGCCGGCGGCGATCCGCTCGCGGCGGCGGCGCCGCTCGTCGAGCAGTTCCCTGCGGCGCTCGGCGAAGGCGTTGTCCAGCTTCGCGACGAACGCAAGGGCGCCGGGGGTGAGGATCTCGTCGAACCGTTCGGCAGTCTCGCCGGTGACGGTCAGCCTGTGGTCGAACCTGTCAGCCATGATCGGACCCCTCTCGGGCGGGCACTGGGCGGGTACGTCACGTACTCGGGCAGTGGTGGGAAATAGCCGGGGTGGGCCGGTCCGGTGGACGTGACCGGCCCACCCCGCACTAGGGGGTGTTACCTCAGAACTGCGCTTCCTCGGTCGAACCGGTGAGCGCCGTGGTGGAGCTCTCCGGGTTGAGGGCCGTGGAGACCAGGTCGAACCAACCGGTGCCGACCTCACGCTGGTGCTTGGTGGCGGTGTAGCCGCGCTCCTCCGAGCCGAACTCCTTCTCCTGGAGGTCGACGTAGGCCGACATGCCGTTGCGGGCGTAGCCGTGGGCCAGGTCGAACATGGAGTAGTTCAGCGCGTGGAAGCCGGCCAGCGTGATGAACTGGAACTTGAAGCCCATGGCGCCGAGCTCGCGCTGGAAACGCGCGATCGTGTCGTCGTCGAGGTGCTTCTTCCAGTTGAACGACGGCGAGCAGTTGTAGGCCAGCATCTGGTCCGGGTACTCGGCCTTGACCGCCTCGGCGAACTTGCGGGCGACCTCGAGGTCCGGCGTGCCGGTCTCCATCCAGATGAGGTCGGAGTACGGCGCGTAGGCCTTGGCACGCTCGATGCAGGGCTCGATGCCGTTGCGGACCTTGTAGAAGCCTCCGACGTGCGCTCACCGGTGATGAACTGCTGGTCGCGCTCGTCCACGTCGCTGGTCATCAGCGTCGCGGCCTCGGCGTCGGTACGGGCGATGATCAGCGACGGCACGTCCATGCGTCCGAGGCGAGTCGCGCGGCGTTCAGCGTCCGCACGTGCTGCTTCGTCGGGATCAGCACCTTGCCGCCCAGGTGGCCGCACTTCTTCTCGGAGGCCAGCTGGTCCTCCCAGTGCACACCCGCCGCACCGGCGTTGATCATGCCCTTCATCAGCTCGAACGCGTTGAGCGGGCCACCGAAGCCCGCCTCGGCGTCGGCGACGATCGGCGCGAACCAGTCGATGCTGGTGTCGCCCTCGGCCCAGGTGATCTGGTCGGCGCGGCCCAGCGCGTTGTTGATGCGGCGCACGACGGCCGGCACCGAGTTGGCCGGGTAGAGGCTCTGGTCCGGGTAGGTCTGGCCGGAGAGGTTGGCGTCGGCCGCGACCTGCCAGCCGGACAGGTAGATCGCCTTCAGGCCGGCGCGGATCTGCTGGACGGCCTGGTTACCGGTGAGCGCGCCGAGGGCGTGCACGTAGTCCTCGGTGTGCAGGAGGTCCCACAGCTTCTCGGAACCGCGGCGGGCGAGGGTGTTCTCCTCGATCACGCTGCCGCGCAGCTTGGCGACCTCGGCAGCGGAGTAGGTACGCTCCACGCCCTTCCAGCGGGGGTCGGTCTCCCACTTCTTCTGCAGCTCTGCAGCCAGCTGCTCCAGGTTCTGTGCCATCAAACTCTCCACCTTTGCGAACTTTGCGATTGACTCGCTGTGTAGAAGGACCATGACATGCGCTGCGAAAACTCCGCCACATATCCAATTTGCAAATTTATGCGAAGTTTCCGTAGGATGTTGCGAAGGTTGTGAACGGAGCGTTCACACCATCGGGAAAAGGCAGCGACTGAACCGGTTACTTGACCGTTTCGGTCCGGAAGATCTACGGAACGTGAGGCTGCGGTGGACAAGACTTTCGCCGGCGGGAAGCTGCGTCATCTGCGGGAGAGCCGCTCGATGAGCCAGGCGGACATGGCCAGACTGCTCGAAATCTCCCCCAGCTACCTCAATCAGATCGAGCACAACTCCCGTCCGCTGACGGTTCCGGTGCTCCTGCGCATCACCGAGGCGTTCGGGGTCGACACGGAGTTCTTCTCCAACACCGACACCGCGCGACTGGTCGCCGACGTCAAGGAAGCCCTGCTCGACGAGGCGATCGGGGTGGAGGCCACGACCAGCGAGCTCAACGAACTGGCCTCCAACCTGCCCAACGTGGCCTCGGCGCTGGTCAAGCTGCACCGCAACTACCGCAACGCCGTAGAGACCACGGCCGCGCTGGTCACCGAGAACGGCATGGGCCAGCACGGCAGCGCCGCCGCTCCCCTGCCCCACGAGGAGGTCCGCGACTTCTTCTACGAGCGGGAGAACTACGTCGGCGAGCTCGACGAACGCGCCGAACGCATGGCCGCCGACATGGGGCTGAGGCGCGGCGAGACCGTGCACCGCACGCTGCTGGACCGGCTCACCGACCACTACGGCGTGCAGGTCACCAGCGACGGCATCGACGAATCGGCCGGTCAGCAGCACCGGTACGAACCGGATGCGAAGGTGCTGCGACTCGCGCCGAGCCTGCGCATCGGACAGCGCGCGTTCCGGATGGCCTCGCAGATCGCCCTGCTCGAGTACGACGACCTGATCACCGAGCTCGCCGACTCGTGGGCGTTCTCCGGCCCCGCGGCGCGCTCACTGGGCCGGGTCGGGCTGGCCAACTACTTCGCGGGTGCGCTGATCCTGCCGTACGGGCCGTTCCTGTCGATGGCCGAGAAGTACCGCTACGACATCGAACGGCTCTGCGACGAGTTCGGCGTGGGCTTCGAGACGGTGTGCCACCGGCTGTCGACGTTGCAGCGGCCGAAGGCCCGTGGCGTGCCGTTCTCGTTCGTGCGCGTCGACCGGGCGGGCAACATGTCGAAGCGGCAGTCGGCGGCGGGGTTCCACTTCTCCCGCGTCGGCGGGGCGTGCCCGCTGTGGAACATCTACGAGGCGTTCACCTCGCCGGGCAAGGTCATCACGCAGGTCGCGACACTGCCCGACGGCAAGAGCTACTTCTGGATCGCGCGCACGATCTCGCGCAACGTCGGCGGGTACGCCAGCCCCGGCAAGACGTTCTCCGTGGGCCTCGGCTGCGAGCTGCGGCATGCGCGGCGGCTCGTGTACTCGGCCGGCCTCGACCTCGACGACCGCTCGGCCGCCACGCCGATCGGCATGGGCTGCAAGGTCTGCGAACGCCCGGCCTGCCCACAGCGCGCCTTCCCGCACATCGGCAAGCAGCTGACCGTCGACGAGAACACCAGCACGTTCGTCCCCTACCCCGCCGTACCCAAACCGGAGGAATGAGCACGGCACCCGCCTTGCCGCGCACCGTGCGCGGCAGCAGGATCGAGGCATGGCGAACGCTCCCGCGAACATCGACGCGGTACTGGCTTCCTTCCAGCAGCGGTGGAGCCCGCGGATCCTCACACAGGTCAACGACTACGACGTCCGCGTGGCGAAGGTGGAGGGCACCTTCGTGTGGCACTCCCACCCGGACACCGACGAGTTGTTCGTCGTGCTCGACGGGCGGCTCGACATCCGGCTGCGCCAGGACGGCACGGAATCGGTGGTGCACCTCGCGCGGCACGACGTGTTCGTCGTGCCGCGCGGCGTCGAACACCGCCCGGAGTCGCCCGACGGCGCGTCGATCCTGCTGCTCGAACCGACAGGAACACTGAGCACCGGCGACTACGACGGCGAGGTACCCGACCACATCACCTCGACAACCGGCCTGCCCACATAACCCGCCCACACGGACGGGGCGGGGCAGGTCACGCAGCCGCGATCGGCTCGATGTCGTCGAGCTGCTCCCCGAGCGCGTCGCGGGCGACGTCGACGTCGTAGGACTCCTGGAGCCGCGTCCAGTAGTGCTCACCGAGACCGAAGTACCGCGACAGCCGCAGACCGGTGTCGGCCGTGATCGCGCGCCGCTCCTTGAGGATCTCGCCGATCCGCGACTCGGGCACGCGAATGGCCTTGGCCAGCGCGTACGCGCTGATCCCCATCGGGACGAGGAAGTCCTCGCGCAGGATCTCACCCGGGTGAATCGGGTCGTGAGCCTTATCGGTGGTAGTCAACGATCTCAACTCCTTCCGGTCCGTCATATGTCCAGCGAAAACAGATGCGCCACTGACGATCGATGCGGATGCTGTACATCCCGGCACGATCACCTTTGAGCTGTTCGAGCTGGTTCCCAGGCGGTACCCGCAGTTCGATGAGCCTGTCCACGACATCGAGCTGACGAAGCTTCCGGTGCCCGACTCGTTGCACCTCAGGCGGAAGACCGCGAACCCGTTGGCGATTCCACACCTGTTCGGTGCGCTTGTCGGCGAACGATCGGATCACCGAAGCCATACTAACGCGCCGCGTATGCACACGCAACGCGTTAGTAGCCCACGGACGGGCGGGGCGGCGCTCCGGGTTTCCGGTGCACCGCCCCGCCCTGGTTCCAGCGGTGCGTTACGGCTCGTCGACCGTGGTGGCCGTGCTGCCGATGCTCGGCCCGCGCGGCGGGATCGCGTCGTAGTCGGCCGGGTCGAGCTTCTCGACCTCACCGGTGGCGATCGAGGTCAGCATGCCGTCGAGACCGGTGTTGACGGTCTGCGTCAGCTGCTCGCGGTACTTCTGGCCGAGGGTCTGCGTCTGACCGCGGACCTCGTACAGCACCGAGCCGCTGCCGTTCAGCGCGAACGAGCCCAGGCCCGTACCGGGCAGGTTGATGTCCTGCGGGTACAGCGTGATGTTGCCGAACAGCGGGTTCTTGTCCGACTTGTCCTGCAGGGCGTCGTAGGTGGCGACGTTGAGCTGCTTGGCGTAGTCGAGGTCGTAGTCGTCGGCGTACTGCTCGTAGCCCGGCGTGGTGGCCGGGTCGTCGACGAACTTGCCCGACAGCGACAGCGTGACCCACTTGTTCGGGTCGTCCGGCATGACGTAGCAGGCGCCTGGTGGTGCAGGTCGACGTAGGTGTCGACGTTGCCGAACTCGTCGGACAGGTCGACGTAGAGGTCACGCACGGCCTGCGTCTCCGGCGACAGGAACCAACCGGTCGAGGCGGAGTCCCCGGGGAAGTCCTCGGGCTGCGGTTCGTACGTCAGGTCCGGGTTGTAGTCCCGGTTGATGTCGAAGCCGTGCCGCTCGGAGTAGTCGTGTCCCTGCCGCGGTTCGGTGTAGTAGTTCCACGCGGGCTCGGAGTCGGCCAGCTGCGGGAAGTCCTCGACGACCTCGTCCCAGGTCATGTCGTTGGCACGGCGGTTGAGCTCGGCGCCGTCGGGGTTCATCTTCGGCACCGCGACGATCGTCAGCTCCTCGCGCCACGCCTGGGCCTTGGGGCTGTCGCTCGTGCCGACGTAGTCGAGCAGGCGCAGGATCGCGTCCGTGCCGACCTTCTCGTTGCCGTGGATCTCGCTGGTGATCAGAACGGACTTGGGTCCGTCGCCGACGCGCGCGGACCAGATCTCCCGGTCGCGGTTGCTCCTGGCGATCTCCTCGACCTCGACGACCCCGTCGGAGACCCTCTCGATGCGGTCGAGCTCGATGCCGAGTTCACGGTGGTCGGTGAACTCGTTGATGGGCAGGTCCTGCGGCTCGTCGCTGCAGTTGCCCGCAGCGGGCGGGCCGCCGCCCGGCTGCTGGGTGGGGTTCAGCTGCTGCGCCGTCGCGGGCGCGCGGTGGCCAGGGTCAACGCGGTGACCCCGGCGAGCACGGCCGCCGACGAACGTGTGGATCTGGGCACGGCACTCCTCACACATGATCGGCCGATCCCGCGGGCCGGCCGCGGGATCGAGCACGGATATGAGTGGTGGCGCCACCGTGAACGTTAGTTATAACAGCTAACCATCTGCCGCGGAAGAGACGCGACGTCCGAATCGCGACAAACCACCTCCGCCGAACACCCCATCGCCGTAACCGATCCGGTCCACAACGAACCAGGCACTGCGCTGGGAGCGCGGCGGGGTTACGGAGCGGGGTTACGACTCGTCGAGGGTCTGGCGGAGTGCCTCGTCGGCCTTGCGGGCCATGTCGCGGACCGCTTCCCTGCGTTCGGCGTCGGCCTCGTAGTCGGCCCTGCGGTCGCGCACCACGCGCGCGGGCGCGCCGACGGCGATGCCGTAGTCCGGGATGTCGCCGCGGACGACCGCGTGCGCGCCGAGCACGCACCCGCGACCCACCCGGGTCCCCTTCAGCACCGACACCTTCGTGCCGATCCACGTGTCCGGGCCGACCCGCACGGGCGCCTTGACGATGCCCTGATCCTTGATCGGCAGGTTGATGTCGGTGGTCACGTGGTCGAAATCGGTGATGTACACCCAGTCGGCGATGATCGACGACCCGCCGACCTCGATGTCGAGGTAGCCGTTGAGCACGTTCTGCCGGCCGAACACGGTCTTGTCGCCGATGCGCAGCGAACCCTCGTGGCAGCGGATCGCGTTCCCGTCACCGATGTGGACCCACCGGCCGATCTCCATCCGCCCGTACCCGGCGCGCGCGTGGATCTCGACGTCCTTGCCGAGGAACACCATGCCGCGCAGCACGATGTGCGGGTTCGTGAGGCGGAACTTCAGCAGCCGCCAGTACCGCACGAGGTACCACGGGGTGTAGGCACGATGACGCAGGACCCAGCGCAGGGACTCCTTGGTCAGAAAACGGGCCTGGTTGGGATCGTTGCGCGTCCGGCGCCAGGCCTGCACCCGATGCAGCACCGGCGAACCCCACATCGACGTCATGCGGCCGAGAGTAGCGGCCCGCATAGCCTGATCGACGAAACACCCTTGAGGCGAGCGAGGAGAACACGTGCCCACGAAGTTGATCATCGACACCGATCCCGGCGTGGACGACGCCTTCGCCATCGCGCTGGCCGCCCTCGCCGACGACGTCGAGCTGCTCGGTGTGACGTCGGTGTACGGCAACGTCCCGCTGTCGGCGACGACGATCAACGCCCGCCGGGTGCTGGCCCTGTGCGGACGGCACGACGTACCGGTGGCGGCCGGGGCGGAGCGTCCTCTGGTGCACCGCCATCCGAACGAGGCCCGCTACGTCCACGGGGCCGACGGCCTGTCGGGCCGTTCGCACGCCCTGCCCGAACCGACCCGCGACCTCGACGAACGCGACGCGGTCACCCTGCTGGCCGACCTGTTGGACGCCGCCGACGAGCCGGTCACGATCGCGCCGATCGGACCGTTGACCAACATCGCCACGCTGCTGGCCGCGCATCCACGGCTGGCCGGGAAGATCGCGCGCATCGTGATCATGGGCGGTGCGCTCGGGCACGGCAACAGCACCGCCGCCGCCGAGTTCAACATCTGGAGCGACCCGGAGGCCGCCCACCGCGTACTGGCCGGCGGCCAGGCTCCGTGCGTGCTCGTGCCGATGGACCTGACCTATCGCTGCGCGGTCGACGCGGTCTGGATGACCGAACTCGCCGGGTCCGGACCGATCGGCGCGGCGCTCGACGCGCTCACCCCCGACTACCGCGAGCACTACCGCGGCGCACTCGGCTGGGACGGCATGGTGCTGCACGACGCGGTCGCCGTCGCCGAGGCGATCCGCCCCGGCACGCTGCAGACCGAACGACTTCCCGTGCAGGTCGAATGCGGTTTCGGACCCGGACGCGGCGCCACCCACGCCGACCGCAGGCTGCCCGCGCTGCGCGCCTCGTCGGCCGAACCGGACGCCGCCCCCGAGATCGACGTCGCCGTCGACACCGACCTCGACGGCCTGCGCGCGCAGTTGCTTTCGGCCTTGCGTGTGAACTCGAGGGTGCCGGGCGAAGATCCGCTCCGTACTCTGTGACACAGGGCATTGGGGAACGGAACCGGCAGCCCGGACAACCGATACCGAAACGACGGCACTGACCGCTCTCGAGACAACGGAGTCGACGCACGTGACCAACGCACACGGCCACAGCCGCTTCGCCGCACTGCTCGCCGTCGCGACCGCGGTCGTCATGGCCGCGGGCGTGGTCACGGTGGTCCAGCTGTCCCCCGTCGACCAGGATGGGGTGTCGACCGCGGCCGCCTCCGACGGCATGGCCGCCGGTGCGCGCGCCGCCGCGCCCGGCGGCGACCCGTCGACACCTCAGCCGACCCCGCCCCGGGGCGCCGAGGCCGGCGCCGGGGCCCAACCCGAACAGCAGGTCCCCGACGGCAACGACGGCCCGCAGTTCGAGCAGTGGGTCGACGACGTCGCCGGTTGGCTCGACATCCCCCGCAACGCCATGCACGCCTACGCCTCGGCCACCGTGCGCATGGGCGACGAGCAACCCGAGTGCAACCTCTCGTGGGTCACCCTCGCCGGCATCGGACGCACCGCCAGCGACCACGGCCGCACCGGCGGCGGACACATCACCGACGACGGCACCCCCACCGAGCCGATCGACACCATCGAACTGCGCAACTTCGACGGCGACGTCATCTCGCAGGCCGGTGCCGCCGGGCCCATGCAACTCTCCCCCGCCGTGTGGGAGCAGTGGGCGGCCGTGTCGGACACCGCCTCCGGCGACGCACCCAACATCCAGAACCTCGAGGACGCCGCACTCACCGCCGGCCGCGCCCTCTGCGACAGCGGCCGCGACCTCGACCAGGGCGAACACTGGCTCGCCGGCGTCTCCGCACTCCACGACGAACCACTGTTCCTGCACCGCGTGCTCGCCACCGCCAACGTCTACGGCACCGTCGGCATGGAGGGCGAACCGCCCAACGAGAAGGTCATCCAGGCCGTCACGTTCGCCATCGAGCAGATCGGCCTGCCCTACGTGTGGGGCGGCAACGGCCAGGAACAAGGCCACGCAGGCTTCGACTGCTCCGGCCTCACCACCGCCGCCTACGGCTCCGCCGGCGTATCCCTCCAGCGGACCGCCCACTGGCAGTACGGACAGGTACCCCTCATCGGCCCCGACGAGGAACCCCGCCTCGGCGACCTCATCTTCTACGGCAACCCCGACACCAAGATCCACCACGTCGGCATCTACATCGGCAACCAACAGATGATCGACGCCCCCACCTTCGGCCAGGCCGTCCAGGTCCACAACTACCGCTCCAGCGGCGACTCCTACGCCGGCGCAGGCCGCCCGGTGGCCTAGCCCGGGGGTCCCCGCGAGGGGGCCGGGGGCCGTGTGGCGTCGTGTTGGCGTTCTGCGTCGCCGTGTCAGCGTTTCGCGCGGCCGTGTTGGCATCTCGCGTCGCCGTGTTGGCATCTCGCGGCGCCGTGTCAGCAGGCTGCGTCGTCGTGTTGTTGCTTGGGGGTGAACCGCCTCGCCGGCTGGGCAGGTCTCCGAGATGGTGGGCGGATTTGTGGGTGACTTGTGGGCGGGGCGGGTTTGGCCTTGCTTCGCTTCGGCAGGTTCGGTATTTGGGGTGACGGTGGTGGGGTTACTTTGCATGGGGGTTCTTTGTCATGCTTGTGGGTGATCGCTGTCGACCATTTGTTCGGTATTATGGTTGCGCGACAGGCATTGAGGAAATTGTCGATCGCGCTCGTTCGGTGCTTGCCTTGCGGGCTCGGGCTGATGCTGCCGAGGTGGAGTTTCTTGCTTCGCTCGACTCCGGGTCCGAGTCTGATTCGCTGGAGCGACGGTCGTTGGCTGAGGCATTGGCTCCTGAGCTTCGACTGCCACCTCAGGGGGTTTGGGATCGGATTCACACCGCGCTGGCGTTGACCTATCGCATGCCGCGACTATTGCAGGCCATGCGCGAGGGGCAGGTGGATCGGTATTGCACGGAGCGAGTGCTGAACGTTGTTGCACCGGTTTCCGACTCCGATACTCTCGAGGTCGATCGGCTACTCGAAGAGAAACTTTCCCGGCTGTCGCTTACGGCGTGGCAACCGCGGAATACGGCCTGGCACGCTTCGCGAATCGTCCAGCAGGTCGATCCTGGTGCCGAGACCGCCGCTGCTCGCATGGCTCATGAAAGGCGGAAGGTCACGTTGGACCACGGGACGTCATCGGTCACGACGCCACTCGGCGTCACCTACACCTCCACCCACCACACGGTGCTCGACCCGAACCCCGCCGTTCCAGTCAGTCCGGTGGTTCGACCGCGCCCGCGTCATGGGTGACGTCGTCGTCCTCCCGCACCGACCGCCCTACACCCTCACCCTGATCACCCGGCAGATCCGGCGTGATGTCGTCGCGGTTCGGCGGCTCCGGGACGTCCTCGGTGCCACCCAGCACGTCGCGGTTCGGCGGGGTGGGCACGTCCGGCGACAACGGCGGAGCCGGATGCTGCTCCTGGTCCTGGTCGTCCTCGAACGGGGAACGGTCGGGCTGACGGTGATCGCGCATAGTCGAGGTGTACCCGCAACCCGCCCACCATGTCACCCACCGGACCGGCGAACCCGGCGACTATCCTTCGCGGCGTGGGCAAACGACGTCAGCGGATATGGCCGCCGTGCCAATGCGGCGAGGCGTCCTCGTTCGCCGAACACATGCCCGCCTGCGGCAAACCCACCTGCCTACGCCGCTGGTGGAGCCTGGTCGGCACACCCTCCCTGCTCGTGCTCGCCGCCCTCGTCACCGCCGGCATCCTCATCGGCCCCGGCCACGACCACACCTGCCCCGACGACATGACCGCCAAAGCCAACGGCGTATGCGTCCAGACCGGCGCCGAATAACTCACCTCGACGCCGCAGCAACCCCCGACGACGTCCACGCCTGCACCACATCGGCCAACACCGACAACGGCAACGCGCCGCCACCCAACACGACGTCGTGGAACGCGCGAATGTCGAACCGCTCCCCCAACGACTCCTCGGCCTGCTTGCGCACCCGCTCGATCTCCAACCGGCCCACCATGTACGCCAACGCCTGACCAGGCCAATTGATGTACCGATCGACCTCCGAGACGATCTCCACCTCGGCCATCGGCGTGTTCTCCACCAGGTAGTCGATCGCCTGCTGCCGGCTCCACCCCTTCGCATGCAACCCGGTGTCCACCACCAACCTGCCCGCGCGCATCGAATCGTTGCTCAACATCCCCAACAACGCGACGTCACCCGAATACAGGCCCATCTCGTCCGCAAGCCGCTCCGAATACAACCCCCACCCCTCGGCGTACGCCGTGAACCTGCCCAACCGCCGCAACAACGGCAAATCGGTCAACCCCAACGCCAAGCTCAACTGGAAATGATGCCCCGGCACCGCCTCGTGGAACGCCGTCGCCTCCGCCGTGTGCCGGAACCGCTCCCCCGCCTTGTACGTGTTGGCGAAATACGTCCCCGGCCGCGAACCATCCGCCGCGGGCTGCATGTAGAACGCGGGCGGAGCACCCGGACTCTCCGCCTCCGGAACCGGCTCCACCACACACTGCTGCGACGGGATCAACCCGAACCACTCCGACGTCACCTGCTCGGCCCGCGACACCGCCGCCCTGGCCGCATCCAACAACTCGCCGCCATCGCCCCACCGCAACTCCGGATCGGTCCGCAACCTGCGGAAGATCTCCCGCAAATCATCGGTACCGAACACGCGTGCACCGACCTCGCGGTACTCCCGCGCCAACTCGCCGATCAGCCGCAGCCCCGTGTCGTGCAGATCGTCAGCCGTGCGATCCGACGTCGTGTGCACCCGGATCAACGAGCGGTAGATCGTGTCCCCACCCGGGATGTGACACAGCCCGACCTCCTCGTCCGGCCGGCCCTTCGGCAGGATCTCCGTCTCCAGCACGTCCCGATACCGCCGGAACGCCGGCCGCACCCGCTCCGCCAGAATCCGGGCGCGCTCCTGGTCGAAATCGACCGCGCCCTCCGGCGCCACCTGCCGCAACAACGGATCGGACTGCGGATGCGCCAGATACCGGTCGACATGCCCGATCGCGTCCCGCACTCCACGCGCCACCGGCCGCCTGCCGGAGATGATGCCCACCCGGTGCCGCTCCGCGGCCTGCTCCAGGTACGTCGGCAACTGGCGCAACCGCTCCAGATGCGCCGCGGCCTGCGCCGGCGTCGTCACCGGGATCATCGGCAACACCGTCAGGATGCTCGACGCCGGGGCCTGCATACCGTCGCTGACACAGAACTCCACCGTCTTCGCGTCCAGCGACTCCAACTGGGCCTGCGCCGACGTGAGCAGCACATCGCGAGTCGTGCGGTCCTGGTCGGACAACCGCGACGGATCGATCGCGCGGACTCGCGTGACGATGTCGGTGAGCGCCCGCCACAGGCGCAGCTCGGCCTCCTCGCCCAGATCCTCCAGCCCGGTCCGCTCCGGATCGAGCCCGAGCACCGCAGGAGTCACCGGGTCGGCATCGAACGTCAGGTCCATGTACTCATCGGCGAGCGCCACGACGTCATCCATGAGCGCCGAGCATAACCACACCGACGCCATCCGGCTGAGCAGATTTCGACGGGTCAGCCGGGTGGCCGAACCTACGACTCCGACCGCAGGATGCCGAGCGCGTGCTCGAGATCGTCCGGGTAGTCGGTCGTGAACTCGACCCACCTGCCGTCCGCGGGATGGGCGAACCCGAGCCCCCGCGCGTGCAACCACTGCCGCGTCACGCCGAGCCTGCGCGCCAACACCGGATCGGCGCCGTAGGTCAGATCACCCACGCACGGATGCCGCAACGCCGAGAAATGCACGCGGATCTGATGGGTACGGCCCGTCTCCAACTTGACGTCGGCCAGTGACGCGGCCCGGAACGCCTCGATCACCTCGTAATGCGTCACCGACGGACGCCCGCCCGCGACGACCGCGAACTTGTAGTCGTGCTTCGGATGCCGGTCGATCGGCGCGTCGATCGTGCCCCGCATCGGATCGGGATGCCCCTGCACCAGGGCGTGATAGCGCTTGTCCACGGTGCGTTCCTTGAACGCCCGCTTCAACACCGTGTAGGCGTGCTCGCTCTTGGCCACCACCATCACCCCGGTGGTCCCCGCGTCCAGCCGGTGCACCACGCCCTGCCGCTCGGCGCGCCCGACGTGGAGATCCGCAGACCCGCCGCCGCGAGACCGCCGATCACCGTCGGCCCCTCCCAGCCCGGGCTCGGATGCACCGCCACCCCGACCGGCTTGTCGACCACGACGATGTCGTCGTCCTCGTGCAGCACCACCAAACCGTCCACCGGCTCGGCCACCACCTGCGGCGGCTCCTCCGGCTCCGGCAACGTCACCTCGAGCAGGCCGCCCGCCACGAGCGATCCGACTTGCCCGCCGGAGCGCCGTCCAGCAGCACGTTCCCCGCGCCCGCGAGCTCGGCGACGACCGTGCGCGACAGGCCGAGCAGCTTCGCCAGACCCGCGTCGACCCGCATCCCGTCGAGCCCGTCCGGCACGGGCAGCATCCGCGCGCTCACGACGAACGCCCGCTGGTGTCGTTCTCGCTGGTGTCGGTGTCGGCGCTGGCGTCAGCGCTGTCTCCGTCGCTGTCGTTCTCGTTGTCGTCGTCGACGTTCTTCTTCGGGCCGCGGGTGATGGTGCCGTCGTAGTCGCGGCCGAGGAACGTCAGCAGGACGATGAGGATCGCGCCGACCGTGATGGCGGAGTCGGCGGCGTTGAACACCGGGAAGTAGCGCCCGTCGGGGCCGAACACGGACACGAAGTCCACGACGTGGCCCTGCATCGGGCCGGGGGCGCGGAACAGCCGATCGGTGAGGTTGCCGAGCGCACCCGCGAGGATCAGACCGAGACCGATGGCCCAGCCGGTCGACCGCAGCTTGCGCGCGAACCAGATGATCGCACCGACGACGATGATCGCCACCAGTGCCAGCAGCCACGTGCCGCCGAAGTCCATGCCGAACGCGGCGTACGGGTTGCGCAGCAACTGCAGGTACACGGCGCCGCCGAGGATGCGCACCGGCTCCTCGCCCTCGAGCCCGGCCGTCGCGACGACCTTGGTCAGCACGTCGACGACGTAGGCGACGGCGGCGACGACCGCCAGCAGCAGGACCCTGCGCGGCGGACGAGGTGGCTCGTGGGCTTCACGGTCGGTGTTCACCTGCCCATTGTCCACCCCTGCGGACGCAGGCGACTCAGTCCCCTGACTCGCCCTTCCACTTCGCCAGCGGACCGGCCCGGTCGACGGCGCGGATGCGGCGTTCGGCGGCGGCCTGCGCCTGGGTCGTGGTGATGATGAGCATCCGGTCACCGGCCTGCAGCCGTGTCCGCGAGTCCGGCGTGAAACTGCTGCCGTCCCGCACGACGAGGCTGACGCCAGCACCCTTCGGCAGCCGCAGTTCCCGCAGGTACACGCCGTGCAGCCGCGAGTCGCCGTGGATGGAGACCTGCAGCAGCACGGCGCCGAGCTCGTCGAGCGGCGCGGCGTCGACCTCGATCTCCTGCGGTTCGGAGGCGCTGCTCAGACCGAGGAGCCTGGCCACGGGGCCCAGCAGTGCGCCCTGGACCAGCGTGAACACGATGACGATCACGAACACCGCGTCCAGCAGGCGCTGCGCACCGGGGACGCCCTGGGCCAGCGGGATCGTCGCGAGCACGATGGGCACCGCGCCGCGCAGGCCCGCCCACGACAGGAACACCTGCTCGCGCCACGGCAGCCGGAACGGCAGCATCGACACCAGCACCGAAGCCGGCCGCGCCAGCACCAGCACCACGCGCCCGCGACGAGACCCGGCACGATGCTGTCGACGAGCCGCTCCGGCGAGGCGAACAGGCCCAGCAGCACGAACAGGCCGATCTGGGCGATCCAGCCGAGCCCCTCCGCGAACGAACGTGTGTCGGCGCGGTGCGGCAGGTTGGCGTTGCCCAGCACCAACCCGGCCAGGTACGTCGCGAGCAGGCCGGACGCCTCGGCCAGCTGCCCGGCGGCGAAGGCCACGACGCACACGGCGAACGTCGCCAGCGGGTACAGGCCCGTCGCGGGCAGCGCGATCCGGCGCATCGCCTGGGCGCCGAGCCAGCCGAGCGCCAACCCGATCGCCGCGCCCGCCACGAGCTGGTACACGACCTGGAACGGCAGCGACCAGTTCACGGCCGTACCACTCGCCAGGATGATCACGGCGATGTAGGCGGGCGCGTCGTTGAGACCGGATTCGAGTTCGAGCGTGCCCGACAGCCGCCGGTTGATGCCCGAACCCCGCAGCATGGAGAACACGGCGGCCGCGTCCGTACTGGCCAGCACGCGCCCCACAGCAACGCGACCTGCCAGTCCAGGGCCAGCAGCCAGTGCAACGCCGCGCCCGTCACCAGCACCGTGACCACGATGGCCACTGTGGACAGTGCGATGCCGGGACCCAGTGCGGGACGGACCGATTGCCACCGCGTCGTCAGGCCGCCCTCGGCCAGGATCATCACCAGCGCCGCGATGCCGAGGCTCTGCGTGAGCTCCGGATTGTCGAACTCGACGCCGAGTCCGTACTCTCCGATCAGGACGCCGATGCCGAGGTAGATCAGCAGCGACGGCAGGCCCAGCCGGATCGAGAAGCGGACCGCGAACGCGGACGCGAGCAGGACGACGGCACCCAGGCCCAGGATGATCGGAAGCTCATCCATTCCCGTGCCCCTCACTCGCCGGTCGACGTGGGGACACGGTAATGGACACGCAGGACACGGAGCCGCCCGGCGGCTCCGCCGGGGTCACCGGGGTTACCGAGATCACCGGGTCACCCGGGGTCACCGGACGGCCGGCGCCGCGGTCATTCCAGGCGGTAGCCCATCCCGCGCACGGTGACGATGCGGTCCTGGCCGATCTTGCGCCGCAGGGTGCGGACGTACACGTCGACAACGTTCGAACCGGGGTCGAAGTCGTAACCCCACACGTGCGAGAGCATCTGCTCGCGGGACAGCACCTGGCGCGGATGGCGCAGGAACAGCTCCAGCAGTGAGAACTCGCGCGCGGTCAGGTCGACCATGCCCTCGGGTGTCTCGGCGCGGCGGGTGCGCAGGTCCAGGGAGAGGTCCTCGTGCCGCAGCACGGTGACCTCGGGCCCGCGTTCCGACGAACGCAGCCGCAGCCGCACCCGCGCCAGCAGCTCCTCGAACCGGAACGGCTTGGTCATGTAGTCGTCGGCGCCGCCCTCGAGGCCGGCGACCGTGTCGTGCACCGTGTCCCGCGCGGTCAGGATCACCACGGGCACCTGCACGTGTGCCCGGCGCATCGCCTGGAGCACCGCGAACCCGTCGCGTTTGGGCAGTCCGAGGTCGAGGACGACGAGGTCGAACTCCCCCGCGACGATCTGGGCGAGCGCTGCATCCCCGTCGTCGACGACCGTGGTCGTGAACCCGTTGGCGCGCAAGCCCTTGTCGATGAACGACGCGATGCGTGCCTCGTCCTCGGCGATCAGGATGCGGCTCATTCCTCTCCTCCCCGCAACGGCAACTCGAATCCGAACGTCGCACCCTGCCCCGGCTGCGACAACACGCGCACCTCTCCGTGGTGGGCCACGGCGATGGCCTTGACGATGGCCAGGCCGAGCCCGGCGCCGGTGCCGTCCCGCGCACCCGATTCGCCGCGGACGAAGCGGTCGAAGATCCGCGCCTCGTCGCCCGGCGACAGTCCGGGGCCGCTGTCGGTGACCCAGAACGATACCGTCTCCGGCCCGATCGACGAGCCGATGCGGATCGCCGCCCCCGGTTGCGTGTGCTGCACGGCGTTCTGCGCCAGCTGCACCATCGCCTGCGTGACGCGCTGGGCGTCCACATGGGCATCGCCCTCGCCCATGGCCTCGAGCGACCAGGCCCGCGGTGCGATCGCCCGTACCTTGGCGTCGATGTCGCTCGTCAGCTCCGGCACCGACGTCCACTCCGGACGCACGAAGTCGGGCTGCTCGGCCTTCGCCAGCAGCAGCAGGTCGTCCACGATCCGCGCCATGCGGTCGAGTTCGTCGGTGCACAGGCGGACGACCTCGGCCCGTTCCTCCGGGTCGTCACCCATCAGCTCGAGGTGGCCGCGCACGATCGTGATCGGGGTGCGCAGTTCGTGGCCGGCGTCGTCGAGGAACTGCCTGCGCGTGTCGAAGGCCCGTTCGAGCCGGTCGAGCATCGAGTTGAACTGGTCGGCCAGCGCCGCGATGTCGTCGCGGCCCTGCACGCGGATCCGGCGGGTCAGGTCGGCCTCGGTGAGCCGGGCGGCGGCCTTGCGCACCGTGTTGACCGGGGCGAGGATCTGCCCGGCGACGATCCACGACACCCCCGCGGCCAGCACGAGCGCGACCATGCTGATGACCGCCAGCGTGCGCACGGTGTCGTTGGCCTCGGAGCGGGCCTCGTCGACGAAGTAGCCGCTGACGAACCACGCGTTCGGCTGGTCACCGCCGCCGCGGGGCAGCACGTCCACCCGCAGCCAGCGCAGCTCACCGGCGGTCGTGTCGACCGTGCCGCTCGTCTGCGGCGCCTCGACGATGCGGCTCAGCACCTGGTCGTCGAGCTGCACGTGCCGCAGCGACTCGTCGGCCTGCTGCAGCGAGTTGAAGTTGCCCTCCCCGGCCGCCTCGATGCCGAGCAGCACCTCGGCGCGGTCCGGGTACTGGCTGCTCAGATGCCGGTCGAACAGGTCCCACGTGTCGGCGACGGCCTCGCCCGTGGCCGGGTCGGTGCCCGCGGCGGCGAACTGGCGGAACTCCTGGGAGTCCTGCGCCAGGCCGGAGTTGACCCGCTGGTCGATGGCGCGGTACTCGAACTCGGCGACCAGCACGACGACGGTCGCCAGGCCCGCGGTCATGACGAGGACCAGCCAGCCCATGATCTGCACGCGGGCGGGGATGCGCGTGCCCCGCTGGCGGCGCGGCTTCTGCGCGGGGGTTTTGGCGGCGGGCTCGGTGGGCCGTTCACCGGGGACGGGGTTCTCCTGGGTGACGAAGACGTCGGGCATCAGACACCGCACCGGCCTGGCCGGGCGGGCCGAGCCGCCCGGTCAGTCGTCATCCCAGTCATCGTCATCGTCGTCATCGTCGTCGTCCCAGTCGTCGTCGTCCACTGGCGGCGGTGGTGGGACGACATCGCGTGTCGGCTTCGGTTGCGGTTCCGGCTGCGGCTGCGGCTGTGGTTGCGGCTGCGGCTTCGGTTCGGGCTTCGGTTCGGGTTTGGTCGTCGACTCGTCCCGTGACTCCGACGGCTCGGTCTGCGAGTCTCCGACCCCCCGATCCGCACCACCGGGGCCTCCGACGGCGGCTGGTCGGGGCTGCGCAGCAGCAGAATCACCACGATCGCCGCAGCGGGCACCGCCAGCACGGCGACGAGCGCAAGCGCTCGCGGTGTCAGTTTCATGGGCTCCACCTTCCTCTCGGACGACGAAACCCGGATGAGCCGCAGATGAAGGAGTCCTCATCCTGGCCCATCCGGGTCGTCGGCGCGAGCAGGTCAGGCGTCCCGCGTCGCCACCGCCACCCGAACGGTGTCGCCGTCGCCGACGGTGCCGGCGGACCCGTCGGACTCGGGCACGGGTGCGTACACGACCTCGACCGCCAGCGTCTCGGAGGCCAGGAACTCCTCGTGCGCGGCCGCGGCCTTGGCCACCGTCTCCGGCGCGTCGACGGTGAGCGCGATGCGGTCGGCGACGTCGAAGCCGGCGTCCCGGCGGGCCTGCTGCACGACGCGCACCAGGTCACGGGCGACGCCCTCGGCGGCCAGTTCCGGGGTGACGTCGGTGTCGAGCAGCACCAGCCCGGAGCCGCCGGGCAGCTCGCCCGCGACGCCGTCACCGGAGGCGACCAGCCTGCGCTCGTACTCGCCCTCGACGAGCTCGATGCCCGCCGCGACGACCGCGCCTTCGGGGGTGGTCGTCCAGTCGCCCGCCTTGACCGCCTTGATGACGGTCTGCACGTCCTTACCGAGCCGCGGTCCGGCGGCCCTGGCGTTGACGGCCACCTCGAACCCGCCGTGCGCGGCGACGTCCGTGGTCAGCTCGACGGACTTGACGTTGACCTCGTCGGCGACGATGTCGGCGAACGGGCGCAGCGCCTCCGCGTCGTCGGCGGCCACGACGAGGGAGGCCAGCGGCAGCCGCACACGCAGCTTGTTCGCCTTGCGCAGCGACAACGCCGACGAGCACACCTGACGCACCCGATCCATCGCCGTGACCAGCGCGGCGTCCTCGGGCAGCGTCGTGACGTCGGGCCAATCGGCCAGGTGCACCGAACGGCCGCCGGTCAGCCCGCGCCACACGGCCTCGGTCGTCATCGGCAGCAGCGGCGCGGCCGTGCGACACACCACCTCGAGCACGGTGTGCAGGGTGTCGATCGCGTCCTGGTCGCCGGCCCAGAACCGGTCGCGCGAGCGGCGCACGTACCAGTTGGTGAGCACCTCCAGGTAGTCGCGCAGCGTCGCGCAGGCGCCCGCGACGTCGCAGTCGTCGAGCGCGGCCTGCACGGCGGCGACCAGTTCCCGCGTCTTGGCGAGGACATAGCGGTCGAGCACGTGCCGCGAGGGCTGCTTGCAGGCCCGAGCCATCGCTTCAGCATCGGTGACCGATGTTCCCTCGACGCCCTCGGCCCGCGCGTACAGCGCCAGGAAGTAGTACGAGTTCCACAGTGGCAGCACGGCCTGGCGCACCGCGTCGCGGATGCCCTTCTCGGTGACGACGAGGTTCCCGCCACGCAGGATGGGGCTGGACATGAGGTACCAGCGCATGGCATCGGAGCCGTCGCGGTCGAACACCTCGTTGACGTCCGGGTAGTTGCGCAGCGACTTCGACATCTTCTGCCCGTCGGAGCCGAGCACGATGCCGTGCGAGACGCACGTGCGGAACGCCGGCCGGTCGAACAGCGCCGTGGCCAGCACGTGCAGCGTGTAGAACCACCCGCGGGTCTGGCCGATGTATTCGACGATGAAGTCGCCCGGATAGTGGTGCTCGAACCAGTCGGCGTTCTCGAACGGGTAGTGCACCTGGGCGTACGGCATCGACCCGGAGTCGAACCACACGTCGAGCACGTCGGGCACGCGGCGCATGGTCGAGTTGCCCGTCGGGTCGTCCGGGTTGGGGCGGGTCAGCTCGTCGATGTACGGCCGGTGCAGGTCGGCGGGTCGCACCCCGAAGTCACGTTCGAGCTCGTCGAGCGAGCCGTAGACGTCGATGCGCGGATAGTTCGGGTCGTCCGAGGTCCACACGGGGATCGGCGTGCCCCAGTAGCGGTTGCGGGAGATCGACCAGTCGCGCGCGTTCTCGAGCCACTTGCCGAACTGGCCGTCCTTGACGTGCTCCGGGTACCAGGTGATCTGCTGGTTCAGCTCGACCATGCGGTCCTTGAACCGGGTGACCGCCACGAACCACGACGACACGGCGCGGTAGATCAGCGGGTTCCGGCACCGCCAGCAGTGCGGGTAGCTGTGCTCGTAGGTCTCGTGACGCAGCAGGATCGCGCCCTGCTCGGCGGCCGAGCCGGTGCCGTTCTTGAGGTCGCGGATGATGTTCGGGTTGGCCTCGAACACCTGCTGACCCGCGTAGTCCGGGACCTGGTCGTCGAAGCGGCCCTTCGCGTCCACCGGGGTGACCGGCGTGATGCCTGCCGCGTCGGTGACGACCTTGTCCTCCTCACCGTAGGCCGGCGCGATGTGCACGATGCCCGTGCCGTCGTCGGTGGTGACGTAGTCGGCCGACAGCACCCGGTGCGCGTTCTCCCGGCCGGTGAAGTACGGGAACGGCGGCGCGTAGCGGGTGCCGAGCAGGTCGGAGCCCTTGTACCGGGCCACGACGGACGGCTGTTCGCCGAGTTCCTTCGCGTAGGCGCTGACCCGAGCCTCGGCGAGCACGAACCGCCTGCCCTCGGCGTCGGCGACCTGGACGTAGTCCACGTCGGGGTGCACCGCGGTGGCCAGGTTGGACGGCACGGTCCACGGCGTCGTGGTCCAGATGAGCAGGTAGCTGCCGTCGAGGTCGGAGTCGTTGCCCTCTGAGCCGTTGCCCTCGATGCGGTAGCCGACGGTGACGGCGGGGTCCTGCCGCGACTGGTAGACGTCGTCGTCCATGCGCAGCTCGTGGTTGGACAGCGGGGTTTCGTCGCGCCAGCAGTACGGCAGGACGCGGTAGCCCTCGTAGACCAGGTCGGAGTCCCACAGCTGCTTGAACGCCCAGATCACCGATTCCATGTAGGTGACGTCGAGCGTCTTGTAGTCGTTGTCGAAGTCGACCCAGCGAGCCTGGCGGGTGACGTAGTCCTGCCACTCGTTGGTGTAGCGCAGGACCGATTCGCGGCAGGCGTCGTTGAACGCGGCGATGCCCATGTCGTCGATCTGCGACTTGTCGGTGATGCCGAGCTGCCGTTCGGCCTCGAGTTCGGCGGGCAGGCCGTGGGTGTCCCAGCCGAAGCGGCGTTCGACCCGCTTGCCGCGCATCGTCTGGTAGCGGGGAACGATGTCCTTGACGTACCCGGTGAGCAGGTGGCCGTAGTGCGGGAGCCCGTTGGCGAAGGGCGGGCCGTCGTAGAAGACGTACTCGTTGTCGCCGTTGGTTCCGGCGTCCCGCGCCTCGACGGTGGCCTGGAAGGTGCGGTCGCTCTCCCAGTAGTTCAGCACGTCCCGCTCGAGGGCGGGGAACGACGGCTGGGAGGGAACCTCGTCGGCGGGCTGGTTGCCGACGGACGCCTTGGGGTACATCCGGTGTGCTCCTCGCGGAAAAGTCCGTGTTGCCGTACGGGCCTGAATCGGCCCACACGGGGACGAACCGGCGCCGTCAGGCGCACGTTCCGCGGTACCACCCCGCTTGCCCACGCGCAGCTGCGCGGGCCTCTCGTTCGGCGGCTGTGACGGGCCGCTGCCGTCCGGTTCTACTGAGGCTGACGCCCGTTCTTCCGGAAGCTCCCCGGTGATGGCCGGATCAACGCCGTGTGTCCAGGTTAACGCCTCCCGCGAAACCCCGACGACCAGGCCCTACCGCGACGTCACGGCGGGCCGATACCCACCTCGCCGATCTGCAACACCCGATGCGCCTCCGGCGTGATCTCCGCACCACCCGCCAACGAATGCCGAATCCCGTTGAACACCAAGTCCCACAGGAACGGGTTCTCCCGGAAGTCATTCAGGTCATGGTCGATCGTGCCACCATCGCGATCACGAAGGATGAGCTGATGACTACCGACCGTCCCTCTGATATCGATGGACACGAGATCGTACGTTCTGACCGACCCGTGCCTACCGGCGTCGACCCAATCCGCACCCGCCGACATCCGGTCGCCTCGAGGCATGAACCAGAACAGCACCCCCACCGCGACGACGAAAACCCAGAGCTGCCACGTCCCGAGCCAGTCCATGCCGGATCTGAGAAACAGGAACCCGACCAGGACGATCACTGCGGTGGCCGCGTAACCCCAACTCGTGGCGCGCGTGCTGTACGTCCACTCCAGCACAGGACTGGGCCCGGTCGGCACCTTGCCCGACCGGAACGGCTGACGCCGCCACCCCTCGTTCCGATACCCCGGAGCACGCGGCGGACGCGGCTCACCCGTCTCCGCGTCCGGCTTCGGCGGCAGCTCAACGGTCACGGCGATACTTCTACCAGTTACCGGTGACGAACCTGGAGAAGCGCGACAGGTCGAAACCGAGACCGCCGACGTCGTCGGTTTCCGACGCGACCTCGATGGCTGCCTTCACGTCGTCGCTCGCGGCGTTCTCGATGAGGAATCCGGTGCCGGTTGCGGCGACAAAACCCACAACAGCTCCGGGCACACCGCCCACCGCGCCACCGGCAGCGGCTCCTGCGACGATGCTCCCTCCGGTCGACAGGACGGTCACAGTCGGATCTTTCCCGCTGGCCAGGTCGGCAATCATGCTGCCACCCCCGAGTGCAGTTCCCAGCACCGGCAGCTTCGACAACAACGGCTTGGCACCCGACAGATACTTCGCATTGGCCGGGATATACCGGCCAAGATTCGCCGTGAGCGCACCTCGAACCGGCTTCGGCAAGCCGTTCAGCCATCGGCCGAACTTCCTACTGTTGGCCTGTGCTGCGTGGACGTTGGCCCTGGATGTCGCCATCAACCCGGTCATCATGTACCTGGCCTGGGTCTGCGCACCGTGCTTCATATCGCCCGCAAGCTCGCCGAGGTGGGACCCGAGCTGGCGGAAATGTGAGGCGTGGGTCTTGAAGCTGTTGTGCGCAGCAATGTGCGCCGCCGCCAGGCCGGTACCGAAGTCGGGCACGTTGATGTACCACTTCTCACCGACGTTCTCCAGGTAGTCGAGCAGCAGGTTCTGCGAGTCCGTCTCGATCTTCCTGGCCTCGGTGACGACCACTCCGGCCTCGGCATAAGCCTTGGCCTTCTTCATCCACGCCCCGTAAACCTCCCATTGGGCGTCGAAACGTTCCTTG
Organism: Saccharomonospora sp. CUA-673; assembly: GCF_001942305.1. Classification (GTDB taxonomy): domain Bacteria; phylum Actinomycetota; class Actinomycetes; order Mycobacteriales; family Pseudonocardiaceae; genus Prauserella. The sequence continues at coordinate 66,662 of NZ_MKKE01000004.1, forward strand.
TCGGCGCCGCTGACCGCGCCGCTTTTGGGGTGCCGGTGCGGAGGGTCCGGTTTCGCCGGCGGCTCGCCGGGCTCCTTGATCTCCTTGTCGGTGACGGTCAGCCCGCCCTCCCTCGCGATCTCGACCGCCTGCTCCATGCGGGCCTTCGTCGTATCGATGTCGGCGGCGTGCAGGTCGATCGCATTGGCCAAGCCGCCATAGCCACCGCTCAGCTCGTCAATTTTGGGCGTCAAGGAGCCCATGCTCCGGCGGAACGCGCGGGCTCCGCCACCTTCCCACCCGTCTTCGGAACGCTCCGACGCCTTCGTGACGTCGTCGTGCCGGTTGGATACCGCACGGCCGGTACGGCGCAGCCAGCGCGCCAGCGAGCGCATGCTGTCCGGCTTCGCCTCGACCTCGATGTTCAACGACATGGCTACCCCCTCGATAACCACTCAAGGCAGCGTCAAACCGGTCGGCTGCCGCCTGCGCCGGGCTTCGGCAGGTGGTCGACCGACCACAGCTCCTGCGCGTCGTACTCGGTTCGACTCTGCTCCACGGAGTCACCGATCGAATGCAAGCCGGCGACCAGTTGACTCGACTGCTCGGCCAGATGCGCGACCACCGCGGCGATCGCCGCGCTCGGCTCACCGGCTTCCACCTTCTCGGGAGGATCGTCCGTGTTGGTCAGGTTTTCGGCCGCCATATGGAATGCCCTCGACACCTCACCGATCGTCTCGGCTTCGACGCGATAGCCACCGCTCATTGCTCGCCCTCCCCGTACTCGCCGTGCTGTCGGATCTCCGGTGCAAGGGTCATGTCCCACAGCACGAGATCCGCTCCGACCTGAACCTGGAGCTCTTCCAGTGCGGCGGTGTAGAACGCCGTCCACGGCTGGTCCTCACCGCACCCGTCGACCAGCGACCTCAGCGAGGAGTACACCAGCAGGGCCGTCGTGTCGCCCTCCAGTTCACGCAACACCACGGACAGGTCGCCGCCTCGCAGCGGCGCAGCCGTCGGAACGTAGACGACTTGCGGCGCCTCCTCGGTCATCTCCGCACCAAGTACCGGTCGCGATACCGCGACCGTGACCTCCGGCTCCACCGCGGCCGCCTCGGTGCTGTACCGCGGTCTACGCACAGTGAATCCCCTCCCCCGAGGTGAGAACTGTCGACAGCCCAGTAGAGCAACCGTCGGCTCACGATACGACGCGGAACGACACAGCTCACCCGCGTGGGGGAAGACGACGAGCGGGGTTTCTTCGGGCGCTGCCGGCGCGGCCGTGCTCAGCGCGGTCGGCGGTGGGTCACGCCTCGGCGCGTTCGCGGCTGCGGCGGGCGAGGGTGGCGTCGGGCCAGCAGCGGCCGCACGGGCTGAAGCCCAGTTCGCGCGCCTCGCGCACGGGCAGCGGGATCGTCTCGCGCGTTTCGAGCCACGTGCATTCGGTGAGGTGGTAGCGCGGCCGCTCGTCGACGACCACCACTTCATCCTCGAGCACGGCTACCGCGCGGACGTCCTCGGCGGGGGCCTGTTCCTCGGCAGGTTCGGCGTCCGGGTCGGCCAGCTCCCCGGAGGCGCCCATCAGCTCGGTCGACTCGACGGCGAGGACCTCGTCGAGCTCCTCGTCTGTCTCGGCGGAGTCGGCCGAATCGGCGTCGGCGTCCGAATCGGACGTGTCGGCCTCGTCGGTGGTGTCAGCCTTGTCGGCTGCGTCAGCCACGTCACTGCCCTCGGCGTCCTTGGTGGCCGCCGCCCCTGCGGCGGCCTTCGCGGCCTTGCGGCGACGCCACCAGTCGATCAGCAGCAGAATGCCGGCGACGACGGAGACGCCGAGCGAGATCCACGCCCACAGCGAGTCGGCGGTGATCAGGGCGGCGACCACGAGGCCGAGCGCGCCCAGCACGAGAATCAGAACGATGTAGAGCACAGTGAATTACAACACGAGACAGAGCGAGACGGTTCCGGACCCTTCCGCAGGGTGCCGGAACCGTCTCGCTGAGTGAACACGATGTGCCGTCGGCCGGTCAGCCGGCCTCGGCGCGCGGACCGAACGAGTAGCCCTGGCCGCTGCTCGACGAGCTGCTGCTGCCGGAGCTGCTGGAGCTGCTCGAGCTGTCCGACGAGGACGTCGAGGCCGACGCCGGTGCGGCGGAGCCGCGGTCGTCCAGCTCGCGCAGCTGCGACTCCAAAAAGCCCCTGAGCCGAGTGCGGTACTCCCGCTCTATGGTGCGCAGCTCCTCGATCTTCTTGTTGAGCGCGCCCTTCTCGGTGTTCAGGTTGTTCATCGTCTCGGTGTACTTGCGCTGCGCCTCGCGATCCAACGTGGTCGCCTTGTCGCGCGCCTGACGCTCGAGCGTCTCCGCCCGGGTCCTCGCGTCGTTGAGCATGCTCTCGGCGCGCGTACGCGCCTCGTTGACCATCGAGTCCGCCTTGGAGCGGGCGTCGGAGAGCAACTGCTCGGACTTCGTCCTGGCCTCGGCGAGCATGCCGTCGGACTCGGTCTTGGCCTCGGCGGTCAGCCGGTCGGCCATCTCCTGGGCCAGGCCGAGCACCTTCGCAGCCTGGACGTTGGGCTCGCCGTTCTCTCCGCCGAGCAGGCCCGCGGCCGTGGCCTGCGTCTGCTCGGTCGACGACGGGGGCGGCACCGGGGCAAGCCGCCGAGAGGGGGCCTCGTCACGCTGGGGCGCAGCGGCTGCGCCGCGGAGGAGGCACCGGCCTTGGCCGACTCCAGCTCCCCGCGGGTCGACTCCAGCTCGGCGTCGAGCTGCTCCACCTGCTGGCGCAGCTCGTTGTTGTCCTCGATCAACCGGGCAAGTTCAGTCTCCACCAGGTCGAGGAACGCATCCACCTCGTCCTCGTTGTAGCCCCGCTTGCCGATGGGCGGCTTGCTGAACGCGACGTTATGCACGTCAGCAGGGGTCAACGACATCAGATCACCTCACGCACTCCATGGGCTGCAGGACGATCCGGGTTCCCCGTCACCCGGGTAGCGCCAGTTGCATCAGTATGAACACAACCAACAGCAGCACCATAATCGATAGGTCCAGCCCCACGCCGCCTATCCGCACGATCGGAATAATCCGGCGGACAGCCTTGACCGGTGGGTCTGTCACTGTGTAGATGCTCTCGACCGCGACCGCAACCCCTCCCATGGGTCGCCATTCGCGAGCGAAAGCCCGTACGAGCTCGACGACGATCCGCGCCGTGAGCAAGAGCCAGAAGACAAAGAGCAGCCAATAAAAGACCATCCGGACCGCATCCACGCCGACACTCTAGCCACAAGGGCCGCACTTGTCGGCCACCGGGATGCACGCGTCACCGCCTGAGGAACAAACCACCCTCGGCGATCCGCCTGCGATCCTCCGCCGAGACGTCGACATCCGGTGGTGAGAGCAAGAACACCTTGTTGGTGACCCGGTCCATCGAGCCGCGGAGCGCGAACGCCAATCCGGCCGCGAAGTCGACGACCCGCTTGGCGTCCGCATTGTCCATTTCGGTCAGATTGATGATCACGGGCGTGCCGTCGCGGTACGCCTCGCCGATCTCCCGCGCCTCGGTGTAGCTCGTCGGGTGCAGCGTCCGGATCCGGCTCAGCGGGTCGCGGGCCGCCGCGGGCTGGCGCACGGGCTGCTCCGGGGCCGGCGGAGCGGGCCTGAGGCGCGCCACGGGCTCCGGCTGACGGTCGACGGCGAGGGAACCGTGCACTGACGCCTCCGACTGTCCTGAGCCGCCTGCGGGCGACACCGGACGCCGCGTACGCATCGGCGGCTGCTCGGGCTCGTCGAACTCGTCCATGACGTGGTAGCGCGAACGGCCCCGACGCGGCGGTTCGTCGTAGTCGGCGTCCCGGTAGTCGGCCCGCTCGGCGCGCTCGTACCCCTCGTAGGCGTCGTAGTCGGCGTACTCGTCGTAGGAGTCGTACGGATCACGGCCGCCGTCGGAGTAGCCCCGCCGGTAGTCGTCGTAGTACTCGTCCTCGGCAGGGACCATTCCGAAGTAGGCCTTCAGCTTGTGCAGCGTGCTCATGCCTCTCCCTCGCCCGCACGGTCTCGCCCCCACCCTTGACGCTGAGTCACCGACGAACGCCACTGTGGGTGAACCTCTCTATGGCGAGGCTAGACGGCGCCCGCCGAGCAACGCGGTTCCGACACGCACACAACTCGACCCGTGAGCCACGGCCTGTTCCAGATCTCCGCTCATACCGGCCGATAGTTCCGTCGCGTCGGGATGATCACGCCTCACCCTCGCGTGGGTCTCGGCGAGTCGCGCGAACGCCGGCTCCGGATCCTGCCCCAACGGGGCCACCGCCATGACTCCCCGCAACCGCAACTGCTCACCCGACCGGGCGATGATGTCGGCGAGCTGCGGGACGTCCGGCAACGGGCAGCCACCGCGGTGTCCGGCCTCCTCGGGGGCGTCGAGGCTCGCCTGGATGAGCACGTCGAGGGGGCCGGAGCGCTCGCCGCGTTCCTGGGCGGTGTGGACGGCCTTCGCGAGCGCCTCGGCGAGGCGGGGCGAGTCGACCGACTGGACCTCGTCGGCCCAGCGCACGACGGACTTGGCCTTGTTGCGCTGCAACCTGCCCACCATGTGCCAGCGCACGGCGGCCTCGGGGCGCAGCCCGGCCAGTTCGTCGGCCTTCGGGCCGGCCTCCTGGTCGCGGTTCTCGGCGAGGTCGGTCATGCCGAGGTCGCTCAGCAGCGCGGCGTCGGAGGCGGGGAAGGTCTTGGTGACGGCCAGCAGTCGCACCTCGTCGGGGGCGCGTCCGGCGGCCGCGCAGGCCGCGTCGATGCGGGCGCGAACCTCGGCGAGGGACTCGGCCAGTTCGGCGCGGCGCGCCTGCTCGTCCACCGCGTTCATGCCTCGATCCAGGTCAGCGCGGCGAGGCGGCCGGAAGGCTGGTCACGGCGATGGCTGAACAGCGTCTCGTCCTCGACGGTGCAGCGCGGGTCGACGCCGATCTTGCCGACGTCAAGGTCGGCGAGCTGGCGCCACAGGCCGGCGCGCAGGTCGAGCGCCGCGGTGCCCTTGGAGCTGGTGCAGCGACTGCCCGGCAGGTGGGCCTCGACGTCGTCGGCCATGTCGGCGGGCACCTCGTAGCAGGATCCGCACACGGACGGTCCGAGCAGCGCCTCGATGCGGGACGGTTCGGCGCCGACGGACCGCATCGCCTCGATCGCGGCCGGGACGACCCCGACCCGCGCGCCCACGCGTCCGGCGTGCACGGCGGCGACCACGCCGGCCTCGGCGTCGCCGAGCAGCACGGGCACGCAGTCGGCGACCAGGACGACGGGCACGACGCCCGGGGTCGCGGTGACGAGCGCGTCGGTGGCCTCGGCGGGTTCGGTCTCGGTGCCGTCGACGATCGTCGCGGTGCGGCCGTGGACCTGTTCCATCCATGCCAGCCGGTCCTCGGTGAGCCCGAGTTCGGTGGCGAGGCGCGCGCGGTTGGCGCGGACGGCCTCAGGATCGTCGCCGACGTGCAGGCCGAGGTTGAACGTGTCGTACGGGGGCTTCGACCGGCCGCCCGCCCTCGTCGTGATCACGCGCCGGATGCGCACGGATGGGTCCCTTCACTCGAGCCGTCCGCCGAGGGAACATTCGTCGCGCCGAACGCGACCATCGGGCCCTCGGTTGAGCACCCCGAGCTTAGGCCGTCACCCCCACACTCCGACCAAAGGGACGTCCGGTCACGGGTGTCAGCGGCGCATGAAGGGCGGGACGTCGACCTCGTCGTCGGCCGGGTCCTCGGTGACCGGCTGGGTGCCGCCGGGCAGGCCCGCCTGCGCGCGGGGCGCGGAGGGCTGTGGCGGCGCCTGACCGGACGCCTGCTTGGGCTGCGGTGTCGGCTGGGCGCTCGGCACCGGCTGCGCCCCGGCCTGCGGGGCCGAGCCGTTACCGCCGGCAGCGCTGCCACCGGCGTTGCCGGCCGCCCCGTTGCCCGCGGCGCCGTTGCCGGCCGCACCGTTCTGCGCCTGGATCGGCCCCGTCTGCGCGGCCGGGTTGCCCTGCGGCGCCGGATTGCCCTGGGGCGGCTGGGGCGCCTTGACCTCACCGGCCTCGGCGCTGGCCGTCGCCCCGGCGGAGGTCAGCGTGCCCGGGTCGAGCTTCTTGTGCGTCGGGGTCCCGGCGTCGAACCCGGCGGCGATCACCGTGACCCGGACCTCGTCGCCGAGCGAGTCGTCGATGATCGTTCCGAAGATGATGTTCGCCTCGGGGTGCGCCGACTCCTGCACCAGCGACGCCGCCTCGTTGATCTCGAACAGGCCCAGGTCGGACCCGCCCGCGATCGACAGCAGCGCGCCGTGCGCACCGTCCATGGACGCCTCGAGCAGCGGCGAGTTGATCGCCTTCTCCGCGGCTTGCACGGCGCGACCCTCACCACGCGCCGAGCCGATACCCATGAGTGCGCTGCCCGCTCCTGACATCACGCTCTTGACGTCGGCGAAGTCGAGGTTGATCAAACCCGGCGTGGTGATGAGGTCGGTGATGCCCTGGACACCGGACAGCAGCACCTCGTCGGCCGAGCGGAACGCGTCCATCAGCGAGACGCCGATGTCGCCGAGCTGCAGCAGCCGGTCGTTGGGGATGACGATGAGCGTGTCGCACTCGTTGCGCAGCTCCTGGATCCCGTCCTCGGCCTGCTTGCCGCGGCGCTTGCCCTCGAACGAGAACGGCCGCGTGACCACGCCGATCGTCAGCGCGCCGAGCTTGCGGGCGATCTGCGCCACGACCGGCGCACCGCCCGTGCCCGTGCCGCCACCCTCACCGGCGGTCACGAACACCATGTCGGCGCCCTTGAGGACCTCCTCGATCTCCTCCCGGTGGTCCTCGGCGGCCTGCTGGCCCACCTCGGGTGCGGCACCCGCACCGAGGCCGCGGGTCAGTTCCCGGCCGATGTCGAGCTTGACGTCCGCGTCGGACATCAGCAATGCCTGGGCATCGGTGTTCACCGCGATGAACTCGACACCTTTGAGGCCGACCTCGATCATGCGGTTCACGGCGTTCACGCCGCCGCCGCCGATACCGACGACCTTGATCACCGCGAGGTAATTGTGCGGGGGCGTCATCGGGTTCGCCTTCCTGATCGTGGTGCTTGTCCCTGGCTCGCTGGATGTCGACCACGGGAAACCCTCAACCTAAACTTGAAGGTTAGACTTATGTCAACTACCAACGTTGCGACAGGACGGTAGGCATCACGAGCGTCCGAATCCAGGCGCCACGCCGCGTGTCGCCTGGATGTTTACGCCACAATCCCGGACACCCCGACCCACTCCCGACCCGGGACCGCTTGTCCCCCAAGGAAATGACATGCGCGTCCACGACGCTCGCGGCATTCGTGTCCACGACGCTCGCGACATGCGCGTCTACGACGCGGCGGGCATACGTGTCTACGACACGGTCGGCAGTTCGGGACTCGACACGTCGTAGGTCTTGCCGTCGCGTGTCATGAGCGCACCGAGCACCTGCGCCTTGCGTTCACTGTCGTCGGCATTGCCCCAGCGCACCGTCTTGCCGCTGCGCAGGGTGAACTCCACGCTGCCCGGCGTCTCGGCGCGCCACTCCGTCACCCGCGCCGCCAGATCCTCCGGCAACGCCTCCCGCACCTGGATCACGGCCCGCGTCTCCGGATTGTTCGGGGCCACTTCGGACAGTGAGAACTCGGGAAGTCCTTGCGGGGGCTCGGAAATCTCCTTGTACACCACGCCGCCGACGTCGACGAGGTACAGCTGCGAACCGGTGTCGTACACGCCCGCGGGCGTGCGTTCGGTGACGGCGATCTCGACGGTCGACGGCAACGACCGCGACACGTCCACCGTGGCGATGCCGGGAATCTCGGCCACGCGCTCGGCGATCGCGCCGGTGTCGAGTCGCAACATCGGCCGCAGATCCGGAACCTGGGCCCGATCCAGAATCTGTTCCTCCGGAACGTCGCGCGCACCGGCGACCTCCACCGACCGGACACCGAGCAGCGACGTGAACAACAGGACGTAGGCCAACCCGACGACCGTCACCACGCTGAGCACCGCGATCCACCGCCGCCGCAACACCCGCCCGCGCGAGGCCACATCCCCCTTGGGAACGGCGGGTTTCGGCACGCGCCGCCGGTCCCGACCACCGCCACGGCGCCGGAAGGACAGGCGGCGCAGCAACGGAACCCGGCGGCGCGACGACGTGCGGCGGGAACGGGCGCGCCCGTTCCCGCGTCCGCCGCGGCTCTGCCTGGTCACCATGCCGTCACCTCCCGCCTCGGTCGCCTCGGCGGTCGTCAGCGCCGGCGGTCGAGCTCGGCGAGGATCTCCGGGCCGAGCTGCGTCACGTCGCCTGCGCCCATCGTGACGAGCAGGTCGCCGGGCTTGACCAGGTCGGCGGCGAGCGTCGACGCCCGGTCGAACGCCGGCTCGTAGTGCACGGTGGCGCCGGTGATGCGTTCGGCGATCAGTTCGCCGGTCACACCCGGTTTCGGTTCCTCCCGCGCGCCGTAGACGTCGAGGAGGATGACCTCGTCGGCCAGGCCGAGCGCGGCGGCGAACTCGTCGGCGAACGCCTCGGTGCGCGAGTACAGGTGCGGCTGGAACACCACGACGACCCGGCCGTCGTGCGCGGCGTGCCGCACGGCGCGCAGCTGCGCGTCGACCTCGGTGGGGTGGTGCGCGTAGTCGTCGTACACGCGCACGTCGCCGGCCCTGCCCTTGAACTCGAACCGCCTCCGCACGCCGCCGAACACGGCGAGCCCGGCCAGCAGCCCCTCCAGCGGGGCGCCGAGTTCGAGTCCGGCCAGCAGGGCCGCGACGGCGTTGAACGCCATGTGCTCGCCGGGCACGGTCACCCGCACCTCGAGCTCCTCACCGCCGAGGGCGAGCCGCACGGTGCCGCCCTCGTCGGCGGGCGCGTAGGACACGACGCGCGCGTCGTGCTCCCCTGTCGCCGACCGTCCGTAGCGCAGCACGCGCACGCCCGCGGTCTCGGCGCGTTCGGCCAGTTCGGCGGCCGCCGCGTCGTCGGCGCACACCACGAGCGCGCCGCCGGGCGAGATCCGGTCGACGAACTCGCTGAACACCGACACGTAGGCCTCGACGGTGCCGTGGTGGTCGAGGTGGTCGGGTTCGACGTTGGTCACCACGGCGACGTCGGGGGTGTAGCTGAGGAACGAGCCGTCGCTCTCGTCGGCCTCGGCGACGAACAGTCCGCCCTCGCCGTGGTGGGCGTTGGCGCCGGACTCGTTGAGGTCGCCGCCGATGGCGAACGACGGGTCGAGGCGGCAGTGCTGCAGCGCCACGGTGAGCATCGATGTCGTGGACGTCTTGCCGTGCGTCCCGGCGATGCAGGCGACGCGGTGGCCCTCCATCAGCGCGGCGAGCGCCTCGGCGCGGTGCAGCACGGGGATGCCGCGCTCGCGGGCCGCGACGAGCTCGGGGTTGTCCTCCCTGATCGCGGTCGAGACGACCACGGCCGTCGGCTCGGCGCCGCTCAGCAGGAGGTTCTCCGCCGCCTGCTCGACGGCGATGTGCGCGCCCTGCGCCCGCAGGGTGAGGAATGCGCGCGATTCCTTGGCGTCCGAACCGGACACCTGCGCACCGCGCGCCAGCAGGATGCGGCCGATGCCGCTCATCCCCGCGCCGCCGATGCCGATGAGGTGCGCGCGTCCGAGAATCTCGGGCAGTTCCGCCGCCGGTGTCTGCTCAGCCATCTGCTCCGCCTCGGACGTCTCCGTCACTGTCTCCGCTGCCATGTCCGCCGGCCTCCAGAACCATCCTGGCCAATGTCTCGTCGGCCTCGCCGTGACCGAGGCCGACGGCTGCCGCGCTCATTTTCGCGAGCCGCTCGGAGTCGGTCGCCAGCGGGATGACCCGCTCGGCCACGTACTCCGGCGTCAGCTCGTGGTCCTGCACCAGCAGGCCCGCGCCCACGCGCACCGCCGGTTCGACGTTGAGGGCCTGCTCGCCGTTGCCGTGCGGCAGGGGGACGAACACCGACGGCAGTCCGACCGCGGACACCTCCGCGACGGTCATCGCACCCGACCGGCACAGCACCAGGTCTGCCGCGGCGTAGGCGAGGTCCATGCGTTCGAGGTAGGGCACCGGCACGTACGGCGGGGCGTCGGGGAACTCGCGCACCGCGACCGTGTTCTTCGGCCCGTGCGCGTGCAGCACCCCCACGCCGGCCTCGGCGAACGCCTGCGCAGCGCCCGAGGTTGCCTCGTTGATCGACCGCGCGCCTGCGAGCCGCCGAACGCGAGAACGGTCGGCGCGTCCGGGTCGAGGCCGAAGTGGGCGCGCGCCTCGGCGCGCAGTGCGGCTCGGTCCAGCGAGGTGATCGAGTGGCGCAGCGGGATGCCGACGACCTCGGCGCCGGGCAGCGGCGTGCCGGGCACGGCGGCGGCGACCTTCGCGGCGAAGCGGGCGCCGACCTTGTTGGCGATGCCCGGGTGCTTGTTGGCCTCGTGCACGACGATCGGCACCCGTCCCCTGGCCGCGAGGTAGGCGGGCAGCGACACGTAGCCGCCGAAGCCGACGACGACGTCCGCGCCCACGCGATCGAGGACCTCCCTGGTGCGCTTCACCGATTCGCGCACCTTCAACGGCAGCCGCAGCAGCTCGGGGGTGGGTTTGCGCGGCATGGGCACCGGCGGGATGAGTTCGAGCGGATATCCGCGCTCGGGCACGAGCGTGGTCTCGAGGCCGCGTTCGGTTCCCAACGCGACCACGGTGGCGTCCGGGCGCAGCCGGGTGACCGCGTCGGCCAGTGCCATCGCGGGCTCGATGTGTCCCGCCGTGCCGCCGCCTGCGACCACGACGGTCGGTGCCTTGCGTGCCGGTGCCTTCTCCGCCCCGGTGTCGGGCTGGCTCACCTGCGTCCTCTCCGTGTCGTTCGACTGGCTCCCGTGGACCGGTCCGGCCCCCGCCGGCGTTCCCCGGTGCGCCCGGTGTCCGTCCGGGCGCGCGACCGTACTCCGGTGCCGACTTGCGTCGTTCGGGGACCGAGGCGGAGCGCGCGCCGCGCGGTGCGGGACGTCCCCCGCCCTGGCCACGCGGGCCGCCACGCTGCCGGTGCCGCTGCGGCGGCTCGCGACCGGCGGCTGGTACGGCTCCGGTGCGGGCAACCGCAGCAGACGACCGAACTTACCCGGCCCCTGGCTGCGCAGCGCCGCGACGGCCTCGGGTTCGTGTCGCGCGCAGTTGGCCAGCAGGCCGAGCAGGAGCATCGTCATCAGCAACGACGTGCCGCCGTAGGAGATCAGCGGCAGGGTCAGGCCCGTGATGGGCAGCAGGCCGACGACGTAGCCGATGTTGATGGCGGCGTGCGACACGCACGAGACCGTCAGGGTTCCGGCGACGATCCGGATCCACGGGTCCAGGTTACGCACCGCGATCCGCATGCCCACGAAGGCCAGCAGGCCGTACAGGCCGATGACGACCAGGCAGCCCACGAAGCCCAGTTCCTCGCCCACGAGGGCGAAGATGAAGTCGTGTTCGACGTTCGGCAGGTACATCCACTTGGACTGGCCCTGGCCGAGTCCCTTGCCGAACAGGCCGCCGTCGGCGAGGGCGTACAGGGCCTGGCTGGCCTGCAGTCCCTTGCCCTGCGGGTCCGAGCCCGGGTTGAGGAACGTCATCACCCGGTCGAGGCGGTAGTCGGCGGTGAGCGCGAGGACGACGGCGGCGGCGACGCCCGCGCCGGCGATCACGGCGAAGAGCCGTTTGGCCGCCCCGGCGAACCACAGCAGCGAGACGAGGATGATGCCGAGCGGGATCGTGCTGCCGAGGTCGGGCTGGGCCAGCACGAGCGCGCACATGAGCAGCGCCACGGGCAGCAGCGGCACGAGCAGGTGCCGCCACTGGTGGAGCACGTTCTGCTTGGTCACGAGGATGTGCGCGCCCCACAGGACCAACATGACCTTGGCGACCTCGACGGGCTGCACCGAGATCGGGCCGATCACGAACCAGCGCTGCGAACCCTCCTGCTCGTCACCGAGCGGTGTGAGCACCAGCGCGAGCAGGACGATTGAGACGGCCAGCGCCGGGTTCGACCACGAACGCACCGTCGGCAGCGGGAGCCGTAACCCGATCCAGAACACGACGAGCCCGATGAGCAGGAACACGAGGTGCCGCTGGAACACCGCGTACACGCTGCCCGCGTCGTCGGGGTTGTAGGAGATGACCGACGACGAGGACAGCACCATCACGACGCCGATCACGGCCAGCAGGCCGGTGACCGCGAGGATGAGGTGGAAGTCGGCCAGCGGACGTGAGAGCCACGCCGTCAACGCGGTGCGGACGGCCTTCAGGCCCCGTTCGGCTCGCGTCTTCCGGCCTTCCCCACTCCCGTCGCCGCCCCGCCGCGCAGGGCCGCCGGAACCGGACCTGGTGTCGTCAACCGCCGTCACCGAGTCGTTCCCGTCTCAACGCGTCCACGGCTGCCGTGAACGCATCGCCCCTCGCGGCGTAGTCGCGGAACATGTCCAGCGACGCCGCTGCAGGGGCCAGCACCACCGAGTCGCCCGCCTTCGCGAGCGCGTGAGCTGCGTTCACCGCCGATGTCATGGGATCATGCTCTCCCGGATCGACGCGTGTGAGGGGAATATCGGGCGCGTGTCGCGCAACAGCGGCGGCGATCACGTCGGCGTCGGCCCCGAGCAGGACCACGCCGCGTAACCGCGGGGCCACGCCCGCGACGAGTTCGTCGACGGACGCGCCCTTCAGTTGGCCGCCTGCGACCCACACGACGCCGTCCTGCGCGAGCAGCGATCCTGCGGCGGCGTGCGGGTTGGTGGCCTTGGAGTCGTTGACGTAGCGCACCCCGTCGACGTCGCCGACGACGACGGCGCGGTGGGCGCCGGGGCTGAAGGTGCGCAGGCCCTCGGCGATCGCGGCCGACGGGGCGCCGTGGGCGCGGGCGAGCGCGGCGGCGGCGAGCGCGTTGGCGACGTTGTGCGGGCCGATGGGGCGGATGTCGGCGAGCGTGGCCAGTTCCTCGGCGCCCTGCACCGGGTCGGCGACGTAGGCGCGGTCGACGAGCAGGTCCTCGACGATGCCCAGCTCGCCGGGGCGGGGCGTGTCGAGGCGGAAGCCGACGCGGCGGGCCCGGCGGGGGCGTACTCGTCGGCGAGGCGCTGCGACCAGGCCTCGCCCGCGTTGTGCACGACGGTGCCGGCGCGCGCGTGCACGGTGCCCTTGGCCGCGGCGTAGGCGTCGAGGCCACCGTGCCAGTCGAGGTGGTCCTCGGCGACGTTGAGCACGACGGACGCGCGCGGGGCGAGCGTGCTGGACCAGTGCAGTTGGAAGCTCGACAGTTCGACGGCCAGCACGTCGTGTCCGGCGCGGACGGCGTCGAGGACGGCGAAGCCGACGTTGCCGCAGGCCACGGCGTCGGCGCGCCGGCGCGCAGCATCGATTCGAGCATGCCGACGGTCGTGGTCTTGCCGTTGGTGCCGGTGACGACGAGCCAGGCGGGCGGGCGCTCCCGTTCCTGGCCGAGCCGCCAGGCCAGTTCGACGTCGCCGATGATCTCGATGCCGGCCTCGGCGGCGGCGACGAGCAGCGGCGCGGTGGGCCGCCAGCCGGGGCTGGTGACGACGAGTTCGGTGCCCGCGGGCGGGGTGTCGAGGCCGGGGGCCAGCGTGGCGCCGAGGCCGTCGAGTTCGGCGAGCCGGTCGGCGTTGCCGTCGGTGACGGTGACGTGGGCGCCCAGTTCGGTGAGCGCCTCCGTCACGGATCTGCCGGTCACCCCTGCGCCGGCGACCAGCACGCGGGTTGCAGCCAGCTTCACGGATCAGCCCCCGCCGAGTCCGAGCTGTTCACTGTAGAACAGGCCGAGGCCGAACATGCAGCACACGGCGGCGAGCAGCCAGAACCGGATGATCACGGTGGTTTCGGCCCAGCCGGCGAGTTCGAAGTGGTGATGGAACGGCGCCATGCGGAACAGGCGTTTGCCGGTGGTGCGGAACACAGCGATCTGCAGGACGACCGAGACCATCTCGACGACGAACAGACCGCCGATGACGATGGCGAGCAGTTCGGTCTTGGTGGTCATGGACAGACCGGCGATGAGACCACCGAGGGCGAGCGAGCCGGTGTCGCCCATGAAGATCTTCGCCGGTGCCGCGTTCCACCAGAGGAACCCGACGCACGCGCCTGCGGCGGCTGCGGCGACGACGGCCAGGTCGAGCGGGTCACGCACGTCGTAGCAGGCGGCCTGGGGCGTTTCGACGCAGCTGAGCCGGGCCTGCCAGAAGGCGATGACGACGTAGGTCACGAGCACCATCGCGCCGGCGCCGCCGGCGAGGCCGTCGAGCCCGTCGGTGAAGTTCACCGCGTTCGACCATGCCGAGATCAGCAGGTAGCAGAACAGGATGAACACGGGGATCGGGAAGAAGATCAGCGACAGGTCGCGCACGTACGACAGGTGCTGCGAGGCCGGGGTGAGTCCGTGCTCGTCGGCGAACTGCAGCACCAGGATGCCGAAGATGACCGCGACGACGAGCTGTCCGACGAGTTTGGCGGTCTTGTTCAGGCCCAGGTTGCGCTGTTTGCGGATCTTGATGAAGTCGTCGAGGAATCCGACGATGCCCAGTCCGACGGCCAGGAACAGCACGAGCAGCCCGGATGCGGTGGGTCCTGAGTTCGTCGAGTCGCGAATCAGGTCGACGAGGTGCGCCACGAAGTAGGCGACGACCATCGCGACGATGATCGCGACGCCGCCCATGGTCGGCGTGCCGCGTTTGGACTGGTGGCCCTGCGGGCCCTCCTCGCGGATCTCCTGCCCGAAGCCCTGCCTCGAGAACACCCGGATGAGGTAGGGGGTCAGCAGGATGGAGATCAGCAGCCCCACCGAGGCTGCGATCAGGATGCTGATCACTCGGCGCCCTCCAGCTCGGTGCCCTGCAGGAGGGCGTCGGCCACGCGCCACAGTTCGGCGACCTTGGAGGCCTTGACCAGAACGACGTCGTCGGGACGCAGTTCATCGCGCAGCAGGGCGATGGCCGCGTCGGTGTCGGGAACCAGAACCGACTCCTCTCCCCAAGAACCTTCGTGGCTGGCTCCGGTGTGCATCGGGGCGGCCGCATCTCCGACCACCACGAGCCTGTTGATGTTCAGGCGTACCGCGAGCCTGCCGATCTCGTCGTGCGCGGACACGCTATCGGTACCCAGTTCCCCCATCTCCGACAGGACCGCCCAGGAGCGGCGGCCGCCGGGGCGGGCCATGGAGGCGAGTGTCTTGAGCGCGGCCTTCATGGATTCGGGGTTGGCGTTGTAGGAGTCGTTGAGCACGGTGACGCCGTCGGTGGCGCGGGTGCTGACCTCCATGCGGCGGGCGGAGCGGCGTTCGGCGGTGGACAGCCGTGCGGCGACCTGGTCGACGGGGGTGCCGGCCTCGAGGGCGATGGCGGCCGCGGTGAGGGCGTTGCCGACGTGGTGTTCGCCGTGCAGGGCGAGGGTGACGTCGGCGGTGCCTTGGGGGGCGACGAGGCGGAACGAGGCGCGGGCCTCGTCGTCGAGGCGGACGTCCTCGGCGCGCACGGTGGCGTCGGGGCTTTCGCCGACGAACACGACGCGGGCGGAGGTGCGGGAGGCCATGGCGGCGACGAGCGGGTCGTCGGCGTGAGGACGGCGACGCCGTCGGACGGGAGCGCTTCGACGAGTTCGCCCTTGGTCTTCGCGATGCCTTCGCGGGAGCGAATTCGCCGACGTGGGCGCTGCCGACGTGAGGACGGCGCCGATGGTGGGCGGGGCGATGCGGGCGAGTTCGGCGATGTGGCCGGGGCCGCGGGCGGACAGTTCGAGCACGAGGTGCCGGGTGGTGGTGTCGGCGCGCAGCGCGGTCCAGGGGTGGCCGAGTTCGTTGTTGAACGAGCCGGGGGGCGCGACGGTCGGGCCGAGGGGCTCGAGTAGTTGGGCGATGAGGTCCTTGGTGGAGGTCTTGCCGGAGGAGCCGGTGACGCCGACGACGAAGAGGCCGTCGGCGGTGAGGCGGTCGACGACGTGGCGGGCGAGGCGGGCGAGGGCGGCGAGGACGGCGGCGCCGGAGCGTCGGTGTCGCCGGCGAACACCATGGCGTTGGTCTCGCCGGTGTCGACGGGCGGGGCGATGACGGCGGGGGCGTCGACGTCGCGGCCGGCGAGGACGCCTGCGGCGCCGTCGGCGACGGCCTTGGCGGCGAAGTCGTGGCCGTCGACGCGTTCGCCGGGCAGGGCGACGAAAAGGCCGCCGGTGGCGAGTTGGCGGGAGTCGAACTCGACGCCTGCGGTGACGCGTTCGCTGCCGTCGGCGTGGTGCAGCCGGCCGCCGGTGACCTCGGCGATCTCGGCGAGGGTCATCTCGATCACTGGTTCACCTCGAGTGTGTGGCGGATCGCGGCTTCGAGTTCGTCGCGGTCGGAGAAGGGGTGGACGACGCCGCCGATGTCCTGGCCGCGTTCGTGTCCTTTGCCGGCGATGAGGACGACGTCGCCGGGGCGGGCCTCGGCCACGGCGGCGGCGATGGCGGCGCGGCGGTCGCCGATCTCGCGGATCTCGCCGGCTTCGGCGGGGCTGACGGCGCGGGCGCTGGAGCATGGCGGCGCGAATGGCGGCCGGGTCCTCGCTGCGGGGGTTGTCGTCGGTGGCGATGACGAGTTCGCTGCCGCGGACGGCGGCTTCGCCCATGATGGGGCGTTTGGCGGTGTCGCGGTCGCGCCACAGCCGAGCACGGTGATGATGCGCCCTTCGGTGCGGGCGCGCAGGGCGCGGAGGGCTTCGGTGACGGCGGCGGGTTTGTGGGCGTAGTCGACGACGGCGGTGTAGGCCTGGCCGACGGCGACGCGTTCCATGCGACCGGGGACTCGACGGATGCGAGGCCGGTGACGATGGTGTCGAGGTCGATGTCGACGGTGTCGAGGATGGCGGCGGCGAGGACGGCGTTGGCGACGTTGAACTCGCCCGGCAGCGGGATGCGGGCGCGGGCGGTGCGGCCGTCGGGGTGGTGGAGCGTGAAGACCTGTTCGCCGGTGGGCGTGGATTCGATGTCGCCGGCGCGCCAGGTGGCGTCGACGTCGGGTTGGGTGGCGACGGTGACGGTGTGGGGGGTGACGAGCTGTTGGCCCCATGCGCTGTCGGTGACGACGACTTCGCTGGTGGAGCGTCCGTCGAACAGGAGTGCTTTGGCGTCGAAGTACTCCTGCATGTCGCGGTGGAAGTCGAGGTGGTCCTGGGAGAGGTTGGTGAAGGCGCCGACGGCGAAGCGGGTGCCGTTGACGCGGCCGAGGCTGAGGGCGTGGCTGGACACTTCCATGGGGACGTGGGTGACGCCTTGTTCGGCCATGAGGGCGAGGAGTGCTTGGAGGTCGGGGGCCTCGGGGGTGGTGAAGGCGCTG
Organism: Saccharomonospora sp. CUA-673; assembly: GCF_001942305.1. GTDB lineage: Bacteria > Actinomycetota > Actinomycetes > Mycobacteriales > Pseudonocardiaceae > Prauserella. The sequence continues at coordinate 83,993 of NZ_MKKE01000004.1, forward strand.
GCGAGGCGTTCGTCGCCGATCCGGGTTTCGACGGTGCCGATGAGGCCGGTGTGGTGGCCGGCGGCGCGGAGGCCGGATTCGACGAGGTACGAGGTGGTGGTTTTGCCGGAGGTGCCGGTGACGCCGAGGACGCTGAGCTGCAGGGAGGGTTCGCCGTAGATCCAGGCCGCGATTTCGCCGAGGACGGCACGCGGTTCGGGGTGGACGAGCACGGGCAGGTCGGTGTCGCGGAGGGCGGGGCGTTCGGCGCCGGCTTCGTCGGTGAGGACGGCGGCGGCGCCGGCGGCGATGGCGTCGGCGGCGAAGTCGGCGCCGTGTACGCGGGCGCGGGCAGGGCGGCGAACAGGTCGCCGGGGCGCACGTCCTGGCCGCGCAGGGTGGCGCCGGTGACGGCGGTTTCGGGTGGCGCCGAGTTGGCGGGGCCGGCGATGAGCCGGGCGCGGAGCGGGCCACGAGCGTCGTCACGGGGACCGGTTCGGTGTGCGCCGGGCGTGGCGGCGCGGGACGTGCCTTGGCGGGTCCCTGCTCGTGCTTGTTGACAGACACGCGGGAAGGTTACCCACGCCCGGGCGCGGTTCGCGCAGCGCCCGGCGGCGCGTTGACGAGCAGTGCACGGCGCCGGGTGAGCGCCTGGGTACGCGGGGCGTGCGCCTCCCCCGACCGGGTTCGCCGGGTGTGTCGGCCTGCGTGTCGCCGGCCGGGTCAGAAGGGTGGCGGGTCCGGGTCGGGTGCGGGGTGCGGACCGGTTGTGGTGGCGGGTGTGGGCGGGAGGATCGGTTCGGCGTGTCCGGTGTAGGTGATGTCGAACGGTGTGGTCACGGTGGTGATGCCGTGGCGGGGGCTGTGTTCGGTGGTCCAGCCGGTGGCGTTTTTCATCCGGTGGTGGCGTCGGCAGCGGGCGCGAGGTTGTGCAACGCGGTCGGGCCGTGGTCTTTCGACCATTCCTGTTGGTGGTCGGTGTCGCAGTGCCGGGCGGGCCGGTGGCACCACGGGATGACGCATTCGCGGTCGCGGACCTGGACGGCTTCGCGGAGGGTGGCGGTGGGCCGGTAGCGGCTGCGGCCGAGGTCGAGTGGGGCGCGGTGGCGGGGTCGCAGAGGACCTTGCGCCAGGTGGATGTGGGGTTGGCGGCGATCTCGCGGCCGATGGCGCCGGGGATGGGTCCGTAGCCGGAGAGTTCGGCCCCTGTTTCGGAGATGGACAGCGCGGTGTCGACGGGCATGTGGACGTAGACGACCGCGGAAGCCTGGGGAGTCTTCGCGCCGGGGTCGTTGCCGAGAAGCAGGTCGGCGACGATGTCGGCGCGGAGTTGGTCGTAGGTGCGTGTGTGGCCGTCGCGTTTGCGTTGCCGGGCGAGCGAGTCGACGCGGGCGTAGCAAGCGGCGGCGACCTCGGATCGCATCGTGGTCACGATGCGGGACTGGCAGTTCTCGCCGTGCTCCAAGGTGACCTTGCGTCCCTGGTCGGCCTTCCGGGCGCGCTCAACCCGACCGGCGGGATCGACCTTGTCGACCAGTCGACGCACCGCCCGCACCAGGTTGTGCGGCAACCACATGGTCTCGGCGGCGGAGGAAAGTTTGTCGGCCAACAACGAGTCCACCTCGCGGGCATGCGAGTCGGTCAACACGCCGGTCACGTCAACAACACGAGAGGCGGCGTAGTACTCGACCTTCCCGTCGTCCATCAGAGACAGCAGTCGAGGCATCCGCGAAACAAGTGACACCGCGGTATGCACGCGCCCGAGAACGAACTCCCGAGAAGCCCGATACTCCGGCACAAGCGACTCGGCAAACCACGACAACTCCCCCTCATCCGATGGCGCAGCGAGGCCAACGCCCTCATCTCCTCAGCATCAATCCGTGCCCGCCGCCAACGAAGCGACTGCACAGCCCGAGCAAGGGAATCACCGCTGGTCACAGCTCCATAATACCAAACACCAGTTCGACCAACAACCAACAGTCAACCTGAAACCAACCCGAGGTCGAGCGAAGCAAAGACTCCCGCCACGTCCCGAAACCCAACCACCCAAACAACCCAAACAAACCCCGGCCCCGGAGTGTCATCCCGTCGACCTAAAACAGCAACCATCACGCTCCAGGCAGGGCGCAACCACCAACAAAACCGCCACGCAGCACCGAAAACCTTGCACCCTGCCTGGAGCGTGATAAACGAAACGAGAGGTCGACGGGATGACACGGAGCAGCGGCAACGCCGCCCGAACATCCCAGAGACCTGCCCGCCGGCGAGGCACCGCTCACCCCAAGCACAGATCCCGCGCCCGAAATGCCAACACAGCGACGTGAACTGCGGACACGGTGACGCAGAATGCTGACACGGCGACGTGGGGTGCTGACACGGCACCCAACCCGCACCGCACGGGCCCCACGGCCCCAAGGGCCCCGACGGGCCCCGAACCTAACCTCCTGCGGCGTCTTCGACGGCGAGGTAGCCGAAGACCATGGCGGGGCCGATGGTGGCGCCGGGGCCGGCGTAGGTGTGGCCCATGACGGCGGCGCTGGTGTTGCCGGCGGCGTAGAGCCCGGGAATGACGGAGCCGTCCTCGCGCAGCACCCGGGCGCGGGAGTCGGTCCGCACGCCGCCCTTGGTGCCGAGGTCACCGGGGACCATTTTCACGGCGTAGTAGGGGGCCTGGTTGACCTCGCCGAGGCTGGGGTTCGGTTTGTTGCGGGGGTCGCCGTAGTAGTGGTCGTAGCGGCTGGTGCCGCGGCCGAAGTCGCGGTCCTCGCCGGCGCGGGCGAATCCGTTGAAACGTTCGACGGTGGCGTCGAGGGCGTCGGCGGGCACGCCCATGTGGTCGGCGAGTTCGGCGAGGGTGTCGGCCTTGACGACGACGCCGTGTTTGTACCAGCGCCCGGGGAGGGCTTGGCGTGGTCCGAGTCCGGTGAACATGTAGCGGTTGCGGTAGCGCTGGTCGAACACGAGCCACGTGGGGATGTTCTCGCCGGGGCCGTCGCCGCGTCCGTGCCGGCCGCCGTACATGGCGTGGACGGCGTCGACGTAGGGGGCGGATTCGTTGGCGAACCGCTGTCCGCGGTCGTTGACCATGACGCAGCCGGGCCGGGATCGTTCGGCGAGGGCGAACCAGGGCCCGCCGGGCAGCGGGATCGACGGCCCCCACCAGGCGTCGTCCATGAGGTCGACGGCGGCGCCGACGTCCATGGCGGCGGTGATGGCGTCGCCGGTGTTGGCCTTGGCGCCGACGGTCCAGTCGGTGCCGATGGGTTCACGTTGGTATTTGCGCCGCAGTTCGGCGTTCTGCTCGAATCCGCCCGCGGCGAGGACGACGCCGCGGCGCGCCCGGATCACGGTCTCGGTGCCGTCGGAGTCGACGACGACGCCCGACACCCGCCCACCGTCACCGCCGTCGAGCCGCACGAGGGGCGTGGCGAGCCGCACCTCGACGCCGGCCCGCAGCAGGCCGACGCGCAGCGCGGCGGCGATGGCCTGGCCCATCGTGAGCTGTCGGCGCCCGCGGGCCAGACCGGCGAGCCAGCGCAGGCCGAGGCTGACGAGCGTCACCACCCCGCGCGGGTGGCGGGCGATCAGACTCAGCCAGCGGAAGTCGGCCTGGCCGAGGGGAACGCCGAGCGGCGGCGCGCTGTACGGCGGTTCGAGGGTGTCCCGCAGGTCGCCGAGCAGTCGCGCGTCGACGGGTTTCGGTTCGGCCGATCGCCCGCCCACCTTGCCGCCGGGCGCCTCGGGGTAGTAGTCGGAGTAGCCGCGCACCCACCGCAGGCGCAGCGGGGTGGTGCGTTCGACGAAGCCGAGCACCTCGGGTCCACGGTCCAGGTAGGTGTCGATGCGGTCCGGTTCCGCGGCGTCGCCGACGATGGCGTGCAGGTACTTGCGCGCCTCCTCGGGCGTGTCCGCCACGCCCGCCCGTCGCAGGGCGTCGTTGCCGGGCACCCACACGCCGCCCCCGGACCGGGCGGTCGATCCGCCGAAGGTCGGCGCCTTCTCCAGCACCACCACCGACAGTCCACTGTGGGCGGCGCGCAGGGCGGCGGTCATGCCCGCGGCGCCGCTGCCGACCACGACGACGTCGAACTCCTCGACCCCGTTCACAGCGGTCTCGTTCACACCGGCCCCGGTCACGCCTGCCCCGACTCGTCCAGGGACAGGGCCGTCTTGGGGCACGAGGCGACGGCCTGCCGGATGCCGGCGAGGTTCTCCGCGTCCGGTTCGGCCTTGATCAGCAGGTTCTCGTCCTCGTCCAGCTCGAAGACGTCGGGCGCGACGGCCTCGCAGATGCCGTTGGCCTCGCACAGATCCCAGTCGACGACGATCCTCACGTCTCCTCCTTCTCCTGCTTCGGTTCTGCCGCCTGCCGGGCCGTCACGGCGACGGCCGCGCGCCGGCCCGAGAACACGCAGTCCGCAATGGACAGTCCGCTGACGTAGGACTCCGAGCACACGCCGACGGCGGTGCGGCCCGCGGCGTAGAGCCCGGGCACCGCGGTGCCGTCGTCGCGGGTGACCGCGCCGGTCGACTCGTCGACCGTCAACCCACCGAGGGTGATCATCGGTGCGGGGAATCCCGGTTGGGTGCGCAGCGAGCAGTCGATCGCGTAGAACGGACCCGTCTCCAGCGGCCGCACGTGCGCGGGGTCCTTGCCCATCCGGTCCCCCGTCCCGGAGCGGGCGTCGGCGTTGTACCGCTCGACGGTGTCGACGAGTCCGTACGGATCGATCCCCCGGCGCTGCGCCAGCGTCGCCAGGTCGTGGGCCTTCTCGTGGCCCATCCGCAGCACGTACTCGGCCTGCAGCCGCTGGAACCACAACGTCTGACGCGGCGCCTGCTTCTTCGCCTCGGCCCGGACCCGTTCGTCGATGACGAGGTAGGCCTCGGAGTCGGGTTGCCGGGCGACGTGGTCGCCGATGCGGGCGCGTAGTAGGTCTCGTTGCAGATCCGTTCGCCCCGGTTGTTCACGAGCACCCCGTCGACCAGGGCGAGCGGCGGGTTGTAGAACCGCCATGCCGACACGCGGTCCATCCGGTCGGTGGCTCCGCCCACCTCGGCGCCCAACGCGATCCCGCTGCCGTCGTCGCCGATCGTGCCGAGCGAGGAGCCGCGCCGGTACGCGGGCGCGCGCTCGGCCAGCAGTCGGCGGTTGAACACGAATCCGCCCGCAGCGAGCACGACCCCGCGGCGGGCCCGGAAACGGCGCCGCACCACGGATCGGCGTTCGATGGCGCGGATCGGCCGGTCCAGCATGCGGCCCAGCGGCCGGTAGTAGATGTTGAGCTTGAGGTTGGCCGCCGACAGCACGCGGTGCGCCCAGCGCGCGGGGCCGCCGCGGATCTCCTCCGCCTCGACCCCGATCACCCGGTCGTCGTCGGTGATCAGCCGGGTCACCCTGGTTTGGGTGCGCACGCCGATCGGCCGCCTGCGCACCGCAGATCGCAGTCCGGCGAACAGCGGTTTGCCGGACACACCCTTGCCCTTCGCGCGGTGGCCGCGCGGTGCGGGCGCGGCGGTGTCGGAGAACGGCGGAGCCAGTTCGTTGCCCGAGTAGTACAGGTAGTACTCGTTGGTCGGGTACGAGGTCTTCCGCGGCGCCATGCTGCCCTCGAACGGCACCCCGTGCCGTTCGAGCCACCGCAGGTTGTCGACGCTCTCCTTGCAGAACCGGGTCAACGTCTCGTCGGAGACGACGCCCGCCGTCTCGAGCCGCAGGTACTCGAGCATCGCCTCGACGCTGTCGGTGTGTCCCGCGGCGTGCTGGTGTTCCGTGCCGCCGCCGGCGTAGACGACGCCGCCACTGATGGCCGTGGCACCGCCGCCGCCGAACCGGTCGAGCACGAGCACGTCGGCGCCGCGGTCGGAGGCCTCGATGGCCGCGCAGGCGCCCGCACCGCCGAATCCGACCACCACCACGTCGGCCTCGGCATCCCAGGAACCGGTTCCGGAAATACCGGCTCCGCGATCGCGGTTCCCCGTCATCGCCCGCCCCGTTCCTCGCTCCACCACTGCCGTGTCGCGCACGGTCTCCGTACTCGGCCCATCATGCCCAAAACTAGAACATGTTTCAACTCATTCGGGTGTCATCTCGGTGATCCGCCACGTGCCGTCGGAACGCACGGCCACGACGGAGATCCACAGTGCCGAGGACTCCCGCGGTCGCATGTCCGCGCCCAGCACGCGTTGATCGGCGAGCACCAGCGCCTCGACGCGGTCCTCCGTCAGCGTCCGCAGGCCCACCGAGCGCACCGTCGTCGAGCGCACGGCGGGCTGCTCGCGGGCGTGCCGTTCCACCTCGGCGAACGTCGTGCGGTGCTCCGACAACGCCGCATCGGCCAGCACCCGATCGGCGGCCCGGCCGGTGCGGTCGAGGTCGGCCGGGTCGTACGACAGCACGGCCGACACCCCGGCGCGGATCTCGTTCGACACCCGCTCCGTGGCCCTGCGGTCGACGTAGGCGAGGTCGTCGGACGCCGACGTCGCGCCGTGCACGCCCACCCACACCGCGGCCGCGCCGAACAGCACGCACACCGCGGTCAGCACGCTCAGCACCGTCGCCCGGCGGGCGTCCCGGCGCGCGCCGGCCGGTGCGGGTCGCTCGTCGTCGCTCATGACCCGGCCTCCTGCACCGCGGACACCTTCCACGTGTCGCCGTCCCGCGTCAGGTCGGCCAGCACGCCGCTGCGCCGCGACTCCGGCTGCCCGCCCTCGCCGCCGCCGTCCGGACCGCCGTGCACCTGCACTTTCACCACGGCGAGCAGGCGTGCGGTGCCGCGGGCCTCGTCCAGATCGGACAGCGCCGCGCGGGACGTCGTCGCCGTGGCCACCATCTCCTGGTCCTCGCGCGGGCGACGTGCTCGTCGCGGTCTCCTTTCAGCTGCTGGTGCAACGAGCCGTCGGTCACCTGGAGCCAGCGGTCCACATCGGATCCGGCGGTGCGGTGGTCGATCGCGTTGAGCACCTCGAGTGCCTGCGTTCCGTGCTCGAGGGCGGTGTCCCGTGCCGCCGCGACCTGCGCCTCCGCGCTACCGGACATCGCCCACCAGCGAACGCCGAGGCCCGCGAGGCACACGAGGGTCAGCACCGCGACCACGGCCAACGCGGCCACCGTGCGATCCCCGCGCCAGGCACGCACGGCCCGCAGTGCTGCCCGCAGCGGTGCGCGCCTCCAGGACCTGACCCTGGTGCGCAGCGGCGCGCTCATCGGCCCACCCCCAGCAGGTCACCGAAGCCGCCGGAACCGCCCCGGTCCTCGCCGGTGAGATCCAACAGCCCCGGCAGGCGGCGCCGCTCGCCCTCGGCGTCGCCCTCCGGCCGCTCCGAACCACCGCCGGCGTTCTCGTCGCCCGCACCGGGGATCGGTGCCGGCTCCCCCGCGACCGGCGCGTTCTGCGCACCGCGCACGCTACTGCGACTGCCCGGCGGCTCGGCGCAGTAGGCATCGGTGTTGGGCTCGACGTCCTGCGTCTCGGCGGCGGACCGGCGATCGGTGCCCTCGTACCCCTTGGTGCAGCTGTGCGGGTCGAAGAACGTCGGCACGAATCCCAGGTGCCCCTCGCCGTTGGACACCACCGACCGCGAGAAACCCGACACCATGGGCAGCGCGACCATCATGTGCTCGAGCGCGTCGTCGCGCGGTTCGAGCACCTGTGACGTGGTCAGCAGGTTGGCGATGAGCACGCTCAGGCTCGTGCCCGAATCGGCCAGCAGCGTCGAGATCTCACGGCTCGCCTCGGGCGCCTCGTCGACGACGGTCCGCAGATCGCCGTCGGAGTCCTTCAGCTGCCCCGCGATGTCCCGGAACCCGCTCGCGATCGACGTGATCTGCTCGGAGTTGCGACGTTGGGTGTCGAGGACGGTGCGACTGTCGGCCAACAGCTCCGCGGTGTTCGGCAGGTGCTGCCGGGCCTCGGTCGTCAGTGACCCGGCCGCGTCCAGCAACCGGCCCAGTTCCGGTCCGGCGCCGGAGAACGCGGTGTCCAGTTCGTCGACCACGGTCGTCAACGACCGGGGATCCACACTGGACACCAGGCGATCCAGATTGGCCAGCAGCCGGTCCGGGGACACGGGGGTGTCGGTGCGGCTGCTGTCGATCCGCGATCCGGCCTGCAGGTACGGGCCCTCGTCGGAGGTCGGCCGCAGGTCGACGTACTGCTCGCCGACGGCCGAGCGGTTCGCCACGACGGCGTCGGTGTCTGCCGGGATCGGTGGCGCCCCGTCCTCGATGTCGAGGTCGACCGTCACTCCGGTGTCGGCCAGGTGCAGTTCGGCGACCCGGCCGACGGTCACACCGCGGTAGGAGACCTCCGCGTTCTCGAAGATCCCACCCGACTCGTCGAGGCTGACGTGCACGAGGTAGCCCCGCTGGCCGAGCAGCAGCCGGTCCAGACCGGCGTACGTGCCGCCGGCATAGCCCACGGCCAGCAGCGAGATCAGCCCGAACACCACCAGCTGGATCCGGTTCTTGCGTTGCAGCCGCATCAGCCGCCACCTCCCACCAGGCCGCCGAGCAGGTCGTTCAGCCCGCCGCCCGCCGACCCGTCACCCGGGCCCTGCGGCACCGACCCGGCCGGCCGCGACAGCGGCGCGCCGGGGTCCGGCAGTGGCAGCGGCGGCGGGGCGGTGCCGTCGTTGAACGGGATCGCACCCTCGGCGCCCGTTCCGCCGTCATGGGGCAGCTGCACCGGTGGGCGGCGCGCGTTGAGGATGTTCTCCAGGATCGTGTCGAGCTCCAGTTCGAGCCGCACACTCACGTTCGCGTAGTCGCCGTGCACGATGGAGTTGCCGAACACCGGGATCGGATAGCTCGGCAGCAACTGCATCGCCTCGGGCAGGTCGGAGCCGGCCTCGGCGAGTTTCTCCAGTGTGGGGGTCAGCGAACGCAGGTTCGCGACGAGGCTGTCCCTGCTGGCGTTGACCACGCGCGTGCCGGTGCCCGACAACTCGCCCAGCGATTCGAGCATGCCCACGAGCTGTTCCCGCTGCCCGGACACGACCTCCAGACCCGGTTCCAGGTCCTCCAGGGCCGTGGCGAGGTCGTCACGCTGGTCGACGAGCGTGCCGGACAGAGCGTGCACCCCGTCGATCGCGCGCACGATGTCCTCGCGCTGATCGTCCAATGTGGTCGCGAGATGGTCGACCCGCGACAGCAGCGCCCTGATCTCCGGTGCGTTCCCGGTGAGGGCGTCGTTGAGCTCGCCGACGATGTCGCGCAACTGTTCCACGCCACCGCCGTTGAGCAGCAGCGACAATGCTCCGAGGACCTCCTCGACCTCGGGGTTGCGGTTGGTCCGCTCGACCGGGATGACCGCACCGTCGTCCAGCGACCCCCGCGCCCCCTCACCGGGTGGGGCGAGCTCGACGAACTTCTCCCCCATCAGGCTGGACTGCCGCAGTTGCGCCGAGGCGTTGGCCGGCAACCGGATGTCGCCGTTGACCGTCAGGTCCACCAGCGCCTGCTTGCCGTCCTCGGACAGGCGGACGCGATCGACCCGGCCGACGTCGACGTCGTTGACCTTCACCGTCGCCTGGGGCACCAGGTCGAGCACGTCGTCGAACTCGACCGTGACCCGGTACGGATCCGGACCCAGATCGGCCCCGCCCGGCAGCGGTGCGTTGTACAGCCCCGAGAAACCGCCGTCACCGCAGCCTGCCACCAGCAGCAACAGGCACACGAGCGTCAGTCGCACCCCGCGCGTGCGGCTGCGCCGCGGGCCGGTCGTGCTCGCCGCGCGCGTCATGAGCCACCTCCCCGCTGCCCGTCCGGGGCCGCGTCCGGTCCACCCGCGCCGCCTGCCGCGGCGGGATCGTTCGGGGCCGCGCCGGGCGTGGATTCGGAGATGGCGCCGGGAGCGATGATCGAGGGCAGCGGCAGCGGGGGCAGCTCCCCGCTTTGGATCGACGCGAGTATCTGGGACACCGAGGGGATCTTCGCGACCCCGTCGACGACCGGCTGGAGCGCGTCACACAGCGACAGCAACGACTCGGGGAGCCGGTTGTCGGCGAGCGAGTTGGTCAGCTGGCACGCCGTCGTCAGCAGCGGATTGGTCACCTCGTTGAGGTTGTAGCGGATGGCGATCGACCCGGACGCCGCGTCGTAGGAGTTGATGAAGTTCGACAGTCCCAGCGGCGCGACGTCGGCGACCTCGGCGAGCGCGGCGCGCTGGTCCACCAGCACCTGGGTCACGCCCTCCAGCCGCTCGATGTTGGTGCCGAGGGCCTCCCGGTTCTCGCCCACGAACTCCTTGACGTCACCGAGCGCCGTGCCGAGCGACGACAGCGCTGCGCCGACGTCGTCGGAGTCCTCGGACAGGAACCCGCTGACCTCGTTCAGGCGCGAGAAGAACTCGTTCAGCTGCGCGTCGCTGTCGGACAGGAGCTTGGTGAACTGCTGCAGGTTCCGCACGGTGCCGAACAGGTCGTCGGACGAGTCGTCCATCGTGGTGGCCAGTTCGGACAGTCGCGTGACGGTCGTGTTGAGGTTCTCGCCCGTTCCCTCGAGGTTCGCGGCCGTGGTGTCGAGCGCGCGGGACAGGGCACCGTCCCGGTTCGCCCCGTCCGGGCCTAGCGCGGTCGACAGCTCGTCGAGGCTGCCGTAGAGGTCGTCGATCTCCATCGGCGTCGCGGTGCGCTCGGCCGGGATCGTCGACGCCGACCGCATTTCCGGTCCGCCGTCGTAGACGGGCGTGAGCTGCACGTACCGGTCGCTGACGAGGCTCGGCGGCACCACGACGGCGCCGGCGTCCGCGGGGACCTGCACCCCCTCGTCGATCGTCATGTCGACGACGACCTGCTGTCCGCGGGGCTCGACCCGCGTGATCTCACCGACCTCGATCCCCAGCACCCGCACCGTCGACCCGGCGTACAGTCCGACGGCCCGGTCGAAGTGCGCGGTCAGCTGCAGACCGGTGCGTTCCTTGAGGACCCACCACAGTCCGCCGCTGAGCAACAACGCGACGACGCAGCCCGTCGCGAGCCACCGGTAGAGGTTGCGGCCCGCGCGCGTGTCGCCGGTCAGCAGGTTGGTCATCAGCGACCTCCCACGCCCTGGTCGGGTGCGGCGATGTCGCCGACGCAGCCTTCGGAGTTGTATTCGTATCCGGTGCCGGTGTTGATCGTCGGCGGCAGCATCCCGCAGATGTAGCCCTCGAACCAGCGTCCGTTGCCGGTGACGTTGGTGCCCATACGCGTGAACGGGGCCAGCAGTTCGAGCCCGCGGTCGAGGTTGTTCTGGTTGCGTTGCAGCACCTCGGTGACCGTGCCGAGCTCGCGCAGCGCCGGACCGATCTGCTCCCGGTTGTCGGCCACGACGCCGGAGAGCTGCTGCGAGACCTGCTGCGTTCCCTGCAGCAGCTGCTTGATGGCCGCGCGCCGGGACTGCAGTTCGGACAGCAGCAGGTTGCCGTCCTCGATCACCGCGCGCAGTTCGGTGTTGCGGCTGTTGAGTGTTCCGGTGATCTGCCGGGTGTTCGACAGCAGCCGGGACAGTTCCTCGTCGCGGGAGGACACCGTCTCCGACAGCGCCGACAGTCCGGTCAACGCCTCCTGCATCGGCTCCGGGGTGTCGGCGAACGTCTCGGCCACCACGTCGAAACTGCGGGCCAGCTGGTCGGTGTCGATGTCCTCCACCGTCGTCGACAGCTGGTCGAACGCGTCCTGCAGTTCGAACGGCGTCTCGGTGCGCTCCACCGGGATCGGCGCACCGGGATCCTGCGGCTCCTGCCCCTGCGGCCGCAGCGCCAGGTACTTCTCCCCGAGCAGCGTCTTGATCTCGATCGAGGCCGTCGTCTCGGCGCCGATGCGCGAGGGGTCGATGTCGTCGACGGAGAACGTCGCGCGCACGTGCGTGCCGTCCAGGACGACCTCGTCGACCGTGCCGACCTGCACCCCCGCCAGTTGCACCTCGTTGCCCTCGGCGAGCCCGGCCGATTCGGCGAAGTGCGCCGAATACGTCGTCCGGTCGTGCAGGATCGGGATGTCGTCGAACCGGTAGGCCGTCGTGATCGACAGGACCACGAGCGTGACGGTGACCAGTCCGACGGCCGCCTGGTTGCGCTCCTTGAGGGGCTTCATTCGACCTGGCACCTCTCTGGCATCTGGGTCGCGGGCAGCGGCAGGATCGGCAGTTCGACGTTCAGCGACGAGATGCCGACCGAACCGCTGAGGTCACACAGGAAGTAGTTGAACCAGCTGCCGTAGCTGACGGTGCGGGTGAACTTGTTCAGGTGTCCGGGCAGCATCGTGAGCACCTCGTCGATGAGCTCGCTCGAATCGGCCAGACCGCCCGCGAGGTCGCGCAGTCCCGCGACGTCGTCGCGCAAGGGTTCGCGCGCGTCGGCGAGCAGTCCGCTGGTCGCCTCGGTGAGTTCGCCGAGGCCCTCGACGGCCTCGCCGATCGGTTTGCGCTGCTCGGCCAGTCCGGACACGAGTTCCTGCGTCGTGGACAGCAGGTTCTGCACCTGCGGCGTGCGGTTGTTGACCGTGGTCAGGACCTGGTTCAGGTTGTCGACGGTCTGCCCGATGACCTCGTCGCGTTCGGCGAGCGTCGAGGTGAGCGACGCGGTGTGCGACAACAGGCTGCGCACGGTGCCGCCCTCGCCCTGGAACACGCGGATGATCTCGTAGGACAGCTGGTTGACCTGCTCCGGTTCGAGGGCCCGCAACAGCGGTTGGAATCCGTTGAACAGCACGGTCAGGTTCAGCGCCGGCTGCGTGCGCTCGACGGGGATGGTGCTGCCCGGTTCGAGCGGCTCCGACTCGGGCACGGCGGCGTCCAGGGACAGATAACGCTGGCCGATGAGGTTGCGGTACTTGACGGTCGCGGTCACCAGGCCGGGCAGGTCGCGCTCGCCGTGGATGTCGAAGTGGATCTCGGCGTGGGCGTCGCCGCCGGACTCTGCAGCCTCGCCCTCGCCCACGTCGATCCGCTGCACCTGGCCGATCTTCACGCCCGACATGCGGACGTCGTCGCCCTCGCGCAGGCCCGATGCGTCGACGATGTGGGCCGTGTATTGCGCGGAGGGCCCGAAGTTCGTATTGGCGATCGTCGCGGCGAGGATGCCCGTCAGCAGCACGGTGACCGCCGCGAACACCCCGATCTTGATCAGCGCGGGAACGAAGCTCCTCATTGCAGCTCCACCGTCGTGCCGCGGTACAGCGGTCCGAGGAGCACCCCGCCCCAACCGGGCAGCTCGTCGGGGGCGATGCCCGTCTCGGGCGACTGCAGCACGCCGATCAGCCGCAGCTCCTCCGGCGAGTTGACCGGCGAGGACACCCGGCCCTGCCCGGCCGCACCGCCACCCTGCGGTCGCTCTGCCTGCGCCTGGTCACCCTGCGCGGAGCCGTACAGCGCGCCCTGGTGGTCGCCGTCGGCGGGGAACGGCATGTCGTAGCCGAGCACCGGGCCGGGCAGCGGACCCGAGTTCCGCGACGGTGCCGGATGCGTCGATCCGTCCCGCAGCGGACCCTCCGGCGGGTACTGCGGGAACCGGTCCGGCGGCTCCATCTGCGGATAGCAGCGCGGACCGCGCTTGTCGTCGAACCGGGGCTCGTCGACACCGGGTTCGTAGCGGCCCCGGTTGTCGCCCAGGAGCCGGATCACGACGTTGTTCATCTCCTCCTCGCCGTAGCCGAACGCGGCCTTGGCGTGCGGCACGGAATCGGCGAACTGCCGAAACATGCAGGGGTACTGCGGGGCGTACTTGGCCAGAATGTCCAGAGTGGACTGTGCACTCGTGGTGAGGCCGATGATGTTGCGCTCGTTGGCCGCGAGGAACCGCTCCAGGTCGCCGGACGTGCCGGTCACGCTCTCGTACACCCCGGCGAGACTCTCCCGCTTCTCGACGATCGTGCGGGTGGTCGTGGTCAGGTCCCGCATCGCAGCCAGGAAGTCGGGTGCGGCCTCGTCGTAGGTGTGGGCCACGTCGGCCACGGCGTCCATGGCATAGGTCAGGTCGGGCAGCTGCGGTTGGACGTCGCGCAGGTACTCCGACAGTTCGACGAGCGTGTCGCCGAGCTGCTCCCCGCGTCCCTCGAGCGCCGTCGACACCGCCGAGAGGGTGCTCGAGAGCTTCTGCGGTTCCACGGCCTGCACGAGCGGGAGCACATTGGACAGCACCCGTTCGAGCTCGACCGCGGACTCGCTGCGGTCCTGCGGGATGACGTCGCCCGCCGCGAGCGGCTCCACGCCGTCGCTGGGCTCGGGCAGCTGCAGCGCGACGTAGCGCTCGCCGAACAGGGTCTTCGGCAGGAGCCGGGCCGACACGGTCGAGGGAATGGCGTCGATCCGCTCGGGGTCGATCGCCAGGTCGAGCACGGCCTTCTCGGAGTCGGTGCTGATCGAGCGCACCTCGCCGACCAGCACGCCGCGCACCTTGACGTCGGCGCCCTCGCGCATCTGGTTGCCGGCCGTGTCGGTTTCCAGCCGCACCGATGCGTCACGGGAGAAGGCCTTGTTGTAGATCGCGACGGTCGTGGCGACGAACGCGACCGCCGCGACGAGGAACACGACCCCGAGCGCCTGCAACCCGAGTCTGCGCAACAACTCCGCACGCACGTTGCTCATCCCGACAACCTCACCGTCGTGCTCGAACCCCAGATCGCCAGACTGAGGAAGAAGTCGAGGACCGCGACCAGCACGATCGACGTCCGCACGGCCCTACCGACGGCCACGCCCACACCCGCGGGCCCACCGCGCGCGAAGTAGCCGTAGAAGCAGTGCGACATGATCACGACCGCGGCGAAGATGATCACCTTGCCGAACGACCACAGCACGTCCTCCGGTGGTAGGAACAGGTGGAAGTAGTGGTCGTAGGTGCCGGCCGACTGGCCGTACATCCAGATCGTCACCTGCCGCGCGGCCAGGTAGGACGAGAGCAGCCCGACGGCGTAGAGCGGGATCACCGCCACCACGCCCGCGATCACCCGCGTGGTCACGAGGTACGGCAGGCTCGGGACGGCCATGACCTCCATCGCGTCGATCTCCTCGGAGATCCGCATCGCGCCGAGCTGGGCCGTGAATCCGCACCCCACGGTGGACGACAGCGCGAGACCGGCGGCCAGCGGCGCCACCTCCCGCGTGTTGAAGTAGGCGGAGATGAAGCCGGTCAACGCGGCCGTGCCGAGCTGATCGAGCGCGGCATAGCCCTGCATGCCCACGATGAGACCGGTGAACAGCGTCATCCCGATCATCACACCGAGCGTGCCGCCGATGACCGCCAGCCCGCCCGTGCCGAAGCAGACCTCGGTCAGCAGCCGCAGGGTCTCCCTGCTGTAGCGGCGAAGCGTGCGCGGCACCGACGCCAGCACCTTGCCGTAGAACAACAACTGCGAACCGAGGCCCTCGAGCATCGCACCGGGCCGGGCGATGTACTCGAGCACGCGCTCGTCGTCGCGCCGGCGCTCGGCGTCCGGCGTACGGCGCCCGTCGGCACGTTCCCGAAGGGTGCGCTCGAGCTCGTCGACGTCCTGCTTCTGCTGTGTCATGGCCGATCACAGCGCCTTCGGCGGAACGATCTGCAGGTACACGGCCGTGATGACGACGTTGATGAGGAACAACAACAGGAACGTGATCACGACGGCCTGGTTCACCGCGTCGCCGACGCCCTTCGGACCGCCCGACGGGTTCAGTCCGCGGAACGCGGCGACGACGCCGGCGAAGAATCCGTAGATCACGGCCTTGAGCTCGCTGACCCACAGGTCCGGCAGTTGGGCCAGCGCGTTGAAACTCGCGAGGTAGGCACCCGGCGTACCGCCCTGCATGACGACGTTGAAGAAATAGCCGCCCAGTACGCCGACGACGCTGACGAGTCCGTTGAGCAGCACCGACACGACGATCGCGGCCAGCACCCGCGGCACGATGAGGCGCTGGATCGGGTTGACCCCGAGCACCTCCATCGCGTCGATCTCCTCGCGGATCTTCCGCGCGCCGATGTCCGCGCACACCGCGCTGCCGCCCGCACCCGCGACGAGCAACGCCGTGATCAACGGACTCGCCTGCTGCACGATCGCGAGCGCACTCGCGGCACCGGTGAACGACTGCGCGCCGATCTGCTGGGTCAACGATCCGAGTTGCAGCGCGATCACCGCGCCGAACGGGATGGCCACCAGCGCGGTCGGCAGGATCGTCACGCTCGCGAAGAACCAACACTGCTGGATCCACTCCCGCCATTGGAAGGGCCTGCGCGGGATCGCGACGAGCACTTCCCACGACAGGGTCGCGAGCCGGCCGACCTGGCTGAGCGCGCCGGTACCCGGAAGGCCCCCGCTCGTGTGCTCATGCCACCTCCAACCTCGGCCGGCTCGCGTTCCCTACACCTTCAGCGCATGAGTGGCGGTCGCACCTCCGTCGGCGACGAACTCGGCACCCGTGCTGTACGAGCTGTCGTCGCTGGCCAGGAACGCGACGAGACCGGCGATCTCCTCCGGCCGGCGACCCTGCCCAACGCGACCTTCTTGCCGATCGGCGAGAGGTCGGTGTCCTCGCCGGTGAACTGGCGGATCATGGCGGTGTCGATCATTCCGGGATGGACGGAGTTGACCCGGATCCCCTTCTCGCCGAGTTCGAGCGCCGCCACCTTCGTCATGCCGCGGATGGCGAACTTCGTGGCCGTGTAGGCGGTCACGGCCGGCATCCCGCCGAGCCCCTCGACGGACGAGAGGTTGATGATCGACCCGCCGCCCGCCTCGGTCATCGGCGCGACCGCGGCCCGCATGCCGAGGAACGTGCCGATCTGGTTGACCCGCAGCAGCCG
This sequence comes from Saccharomonospora sp. CUA-673, assembly GCF_001942305.1. Classification (GTDB taxonomy): domain Bacteria; phylum Actinomycetota; class Actinomycetes; order Mycobacteriales; family Pseudonocardiaceae; genus Prauserella. Next base: position 100,726 of record NZ_MKKE01000004.1, read on the forward strand.
CTCGTAGTCGGCCAACGTGTGCTCGGCCAGCGGCGCGAAGTGCAGCAGACCCGCGTTGTTGACCAGCACGTTCAACGTTCCGAACTCCGCCGCCACGCGCTCGATCGCCGCCGCCCAGTCCTCTTCGGACGACACGTCGAGCCGTTGGTAGACGGCCGCGCCCGGACGTTGTGCGCAGATCCGCTCGACCGTCTCCGCGCCGCCCTCGTCGTTGACGTCGGTGACCAGGACGCGTGCCCCGTCGGCGGCCAGTCGCCGCGCGAACGCGGCACCCTGGCCGCGCGCGGCACCGGTGATCAGGGCGACCTTGCCCTCGAGTCGTGTCATGGCCTGTCCCGTCACATCATCTCGTCGCCGAGCGGCATGAGCACGGTCTTGAGCTCGGTGTAGGCCTCGATCGACGACCGGCCGCCCTCGCGACCGAGGCCCGACTGCTTGAAGCCGCCGAAGGGCAGGTGCGGTTCGATCTGGAAGCCGTTGATGCACACCGTGCCCGCGCGGAGCCGACGTGCCATCCGGAACGAGCGCGCCCCGTTGGCGCTGAACACGCTCGCACCGAGGCCGTACTCGGTGTCGTTGGCCATCGCGACGGCTTCCTCCTCGTCGTCGAACGGCACGACCGCCAGCACCGGTCCGAAGATCTCCTCCTGTGCCAACGTCGAGGAGTTGTCGACGTCGGCGAAGATCGTCGGGGCGACGAAGTTGCCGTTCGCGTAGTCGCCGTCGAGCCGCTCGCCGCCGGTGACGAGCCGCGCCCCTTCCGCGGTGCCCTTCTCGATGTAGCCGAGCACGCGGTCGAGCTGCTTGCCGTTGATCAGCGGCGCGGACATCACGGCGGGGTCGAACGGATCGCCGTAACTGACCATGCCGGCCACACCCTGCGCGGCGGCGATGAACTCGTCGTACACGCTGCGGTGCACGAGCGCCCGGGTGTTGGCGACGCACGCCTGCCCGGACAGGCCGAGCGTGACGGCGCCGATGGTGGTCGCGGCGGCGAGGCCGACGTCGGCCGCGTCCTCGAAGACCACGGCCGGGCTCTTGCCGCCGAGCTCGAGCGACACGCGCTTCATCGTCGAGGCGGAGGCCTCCACGATGCGGCCGCCGACCGCCCGCGACCCGGTGAAGCTGACCTTGTCGACGTCGGGGTGGGTGATGAGCCGCTCGCCGGTCGGATCGCCGGGACCGGTGACCACGTTGAGCACCCCGGCCGGGACGCCGGCCTCGACGAGCAGTTCGACCATGCGCAGCACGCTGAACGTGCAGTACTCCGAGGGCTTGAGCACCACGGTGCACCCGGTCGCGAGCGCCGGTGCGATCTTCTGCGCGAACAGCAGGAACGGCGCGTTCCACGGCAGGATCGCCGCGACGACGCCGACCGGCTCGCGGAACGTCATCGCCAGGTGGTCGCCGCCCTGGTAGGGCGTGAGGGTCTCGCCACCGAGCTTGTCGACCCAGCCCGCGTGGTGGTCGAACACGTCCCCGGCCACCTCGACCGACACGGCGTACACGCCGGCACCGAAGCGACGGGCACCGAGTTGTCCAGCGCCTGCAGTCCGCGCAGCTCGTCGGCGTGCTCGCGCAGCAGCGCCCCGCACCGCCGGAGCAGCGCGATGCGTTGCTGTGCCCGCATGTTCGACCACTCGCCGGCGTCGAACACCCGGCGGGCCGTGGCCACGGCAGCATCCACATCGGACACCGAGGCGACGGCGAGCTCGCCGATCTCCTCCCCCGTCGCCGGATGGTGGTGGGTCCAGGTCGCGCCACCTGCGGCGGCGCCCCATTCGCCGTCGATGTACAGCAGGCCCGGCTTGATGCCGAGCTCCTCGCGGTGCGTCTGCATGGTCAGGGTCATCAGCAGGTCTCCTGTCCGGGTTGGCCCAGCTCCAGCACGTCGCTCGCGGAGAACATCCGTCCGGGCGGGTCGGTGTCGTAGGCCTCGAAGTGGCGTCCCAGTCGGTCGTCGAGTTCGGCGACGGTCCAGAAGTCGCCGCCGGTCACGAAGTCCCGGTCGATGGACGGTGGTCGCAGCAATGCGACGTGTCCCCCGTGGACGACGAACACCTGTCCGTTGATCGCGTCCGATGCGGGTGCGGCCAGATAGGCGACCAGCGGGGCGACGTGACCGGTCGACAGCGGGTCGACCCCGGGCGGGGCGTCGGTGCCGAACGTGCCCGCGGTCATCGCCGTCCGCGCGCGGGGACAGATCGCGTTGGCCCGCACGCCGTAGCGGCCGCCGGCCCGGGCCGTCGACACGGTCAGCGACGTGATGCCCGCCTTGGCCGCCCCGTAGTTGGCCTGCCCGGCCGGTCCGGACAGGAACGCCTCCGACGAGGTGTTGACGATCCGCCCGTACACCGGACCGCCGTGGGCCTTGGACTCGCCGCGCCAGTGCTGCAGCGCACCCCGGCACAGCAGGAAGTGCCCGCGCAGGTGGACCCGCAGCACCGTGTCCCAGTCGTCGTCGGTGAGGTTGAACAGCATCTTGTCGCGCACGAGACCCGCGTTGTTGACGACGACGTCGAGACCGCCGAGCCGCTCGGTCGCGGCGGCCAGCAGCGCGTCGGTGGTCTCCCGCTCGCCGACGTCGCCGGTCACGGCCACGGCCTTGCCGCCGAGCTGTTCGACGGCGGCCGCCGTGTCGCCCGCGGTATCGGGGTCGATGTCGCCCACGACGACCGACGCGCCGTGGCGGGCGAGTTCGAGCGCCTCGGCCCTGCCGAGACCCCCGCCAGCACCGGTCACGATCGCAACGCGGCCGTCGAGGGACAGGTTCTCCGCGCTCACTCCAGCGTCACCACCTGGCGGATCACGTCGCCGCCGCCGGCGCGGAGGACGTCGAGCCCGCCGTTGAGGTCCCCGAAGTCGATGCGGCGGGAGATCATGCCGTCCAGGTCGAGCAGGCCCGCCCGCCAGAACCGGATCATCGCCGCGGTGTCGCGTTCGACGTGCGTCGAGCCGTACAGCGAGCCGAGGATCTTCTTGTCGTGCAGGAACAGTTCCTGTGCGCTGAACTCGACCATGGCGTCGGCCCTGCCCGCGCCCACGACGATCACCGAACCGCCTCGGCGCGCGTGGTCCCAGCCCGCGCGGATGGTGGCGGGAGCGCCGACGACGTCGAAGGCGTAGTCGAAGCCCTGGGAGGCCGTCAGCTCGTGCTTGATCCCCTCGACCTCGTCGGGGGTCACCGCATGCGTGGCGCCGAACCGCTTGGCCACGGCGTGCTTGTCCTGCACCGGGTCGACCGCGACGATCGTCGTCGCACCGGCGATGCGCAGGCCCTGGATCACCGAGATGCCGACGCCGCCGCAGCCGAAGACGACGGCCGTCGAACCGGGTCGCACCGCCGCCGTGTTCAGCACCGCGCCGACGCCGGTCAGCACGCCGCAGGCGATCAGGGCGGCGGTCTCGAACGGGACGTCCGGGTCCACCTTCACCGCGGCCGGCGCGGGAATCACCAGCTCCTCGGCGAACGTGCCGAGGCCGGAGAACCCGAACAGCTGCTCCTCGCCGATCCGGAACCGGGCCGTGGTGAACGCCGAGATGACGTGCACGGCGCACAGGTTCAGCTCGCCGCGCAGGCAATCCGGGCAATGCCCGCACGGCGGCACGAACGACACGGTGACGTGGTCGCCGACCGCGAGATGGTCGACCCCGTCGCCGACGGCGACGATCTCGCCGGCGCCTCGTGGCCGACCACGCCGGGTGCCATCGCGGGCAGCGTGCCGTCCATCGCGGACAGGTCGCTGTGGCAGATACCGGAGGCACGCACCCGCACGCGCACCTCACCGGGGCCGGGCCCGACGACGGTGACGTCGTCGCGCAGGTCGAGCTTGTCGGTACCGATCTCGTGCAGAACGGCGGCTCTCACGTGCTGCCTCCTCGTCGAAGCGTGCCGGTGGACGTCGGTGTCGCGTAGCTCACGTGAGACCCGACAATAGAATTTGTTCTCGTCACCCGCAAGAGCCAGTTCACACCGTTTATCAAGCGGCCTGACCTGATTGACATCACCTTTGAGCGGCCACGACACACAGTCGTCCGACAACTACGACGCTGAGAGCCCTTCCGTTAAATAGAACTTGTTCTACAATCAACGGCCGAGTGCTGCCGGGGTGGCCCACTCCGCGCCGGCACCGCGACGGCGCCGGGGTCGCACCGGGTCCGTACTTGTCCAACGGTCAACAGGAGGATCGGATGCGGATCGCGTACACGACGGAGCAACGACGCCTGCGCGACGAGCTCCGCGCGTACTTCGCCGAGCTGATGACACCCGAGCTCAGGGAGGGTCTGCGCACGGACGGGGGCGAGTACGGCGACGGCAAGGCCTACACCGAGATCGTCCGCAGACTCGGCGAGGACCGCTGGCTCGCGCTCGGCTGGCCACCCGAGTACGGCGGCCGCGGCGGATCGATGTTCGACCAGCTGATCTTCACCGACGAGGCTGCCGTCGCGGGCGTGCCCGTGCCGTTCCTGACGATCAACACGGTCGGCCCCACGATCATGCGCTACGGCACCGACGAGCAGAAGGAGCACTTCCTGCCGCGGATCGCAGGGGGCCGCCTGCACTTCGCCATCGGCTACTCCGAACCCGAGGCCGGAACCGACCTGGCCGCGCTGCGCACCCGCGCCGTCCGCGACGGCGACGACTACGTGATCAACGGGCAGAAGATGTGGACCAGCCTCATCGAGTACGCCGACTACGTCTGGCTGGCCGCCCGCACCGACCCCGACGCCGCGCGGCACAAGGGCATCAGCGTGCTGGCCGTACCGACGTCGGCCGAGGGGTTCTCGTGGACCAAGGTCCACACCGTCGCGGGGCCCGGAACCAGCGCCACCTACTACTCCGACGTGCGCGTTCCGGTCACCGCCCGGATCGCCGAGGAGAACGCGGGCTGGTCGCTCATCACCAACCAGCTCAACCACGAACGCGTCGCCCTGACCTCCGCCGCACCCCTGCGGGCCGCGCTCGACGACGTGCTCTCCTGGGCTCGGGAGGCCGAACGCGCGGACGGCACCCGCGTCATCGACGAGCACTGGGTCCGCGGGCACCTCGCCCGTGTGCACGCCCACACCTCCTACCTGACGCTGCGCAACTGGAAGATCGCCTCGGCCGCCGACTCCGCCGCGCTGACCCCGGCGGACGCCTCCGCGACGAAGGTGTTCGGCACCGAGTTCGCCACCGACGCTACCGCCTGCTGTTGGAGGTGCTCGGCGCAGGCGGCCTGGTGCGCGAGGACTCGCCCGGCGCCCTACTGCGCGGGCGCATCGAACGGGCGCACCGGTCCGCGCTGATCCTCACCTTCGGCGGCGGCACCAACGAGATCCAGCGCGACATCATCGGCGCCACCGCCCTGAACCTCCCCGTCACCCGCTGAAAGCTCCCCCGCCCACGTTCCGGAACTGCCGACCAGGGAGTCGCATCGATGGACTTCACGCCCACCGAGGCCCAGCGTGACCTCGCCGAACTGACCCGACGCATCGCCGCCGACCACCCGCCCGCCGAGCCGGTGGGTTCCGGCGGGTTCGACCGGAACCTGTGGACGGCGCTCGGCGGCGCCGGGGTCCTCGACGCCGCGTTGCCCGCGCACGTCGGGGGCGGCGGGTTCGGCGTGGCCGAACAGTGCTCCGTGCTCGCCGAACTCGGCCGCGCCGTCGCCGCCGTGCCCTATCTGCCGACGATCACCATGGCCGCCACCACGCTCGCCGAGCACGCCGACGGCGAGACCCTCGAACGCTGGCTCGTGCCGATCGTGCGCGGCGCCCGCATCGTCGCCCCCGCACTCCCCGAGACCGGCGCCCCCGTGTCGTTCACGCTCACCGAGAACGGTCACGGCTTTGCGACCGTGTCGGGGCAGGCCACCGCCGTCGAGGCGGGCGCGTTCGCCGACGGCTTCCTGCTGCAGGCCTCCTCGGCCGACGGGGACGTGCTCGCACTCGTCGCCGCCGACGCACCCGGCCTGCGGGTCGAACGCCAGCAGCTCGTCGACCACGCCGACGCGGCGCTCGTGCACGCCACCGACGTGCGCCCGGACGCCGTTCTGCCGCCGGCATCGGTGCCGTGGCTGCGCAGGCGCGGCGTGCTCGGCGCGTGCGCGCGACAGCTCGGCGTGCTCGAACGCGCCCTCGAGCTCACCGCGGCCTACGCGGCCGAACGCACGCAGTTCGGCAAGCCGATCGGCGGGTTCCAGGCGGTGCGGCACCGACTCGCCGACGCCTACCTCGACGTCGACGCGGTCCGCCTCACCCTGTGGCAGGCCGCGTGGCTGCTCGCCGAGCACGCCACCACCGAACCGGCCCACGGGACCGACACGTCCGAGACAGTCGGCACCGAGCTCGACGCCGCGATCGCGACGGCGAAGTACTGGGCGGCCGAGGCGGGACACCGCGTCGCCCACACGGCGGTGCACGTCCACGGCGGCGTGGGCATCGACGTCGAGCACGAGGTGCACCGGTACTTCGTCGTGGCCAAGCGCGGCGAGTTCGCCTTCGGCGGCGCGAGCGCACATCTGCACCGGCTCGGCGACCTGCTGGCCCTGCCTGCCCCGGCGGGACGGCACCCATGACCGGCGCGGCCACGACCCCGGTACCGACCGTCACGGAGCTGCTGACCGCGCAGCTCGGTCGGACCGCGCCGGGGCTGAGGTTCGGCGATGCCGAGCGGTCGTGGGACGAGGTCGTCCGCGCGTCCGCGGTGCACGGGGCTGCGGCGCGTGCCCTCCTCGACCGGTGCCGGCACACGGGGCGTGCCGGCCCCGGGCCCGCGCACGTCGGCGTGCTCGCCGACAACGGCCCGGAGTTCGCGTTCCTGCTGGGCGGCGCCGCGCTGTCGGGGTCGGTGCTGGTAGGCCTCAACCCGACCCGCCGGGGCACTGCGCTCGCCAGGGACGTGCGGACCGCCGACTGCGGCGTCGTGCTCGCCCAGCCCTCCTACCGGCATCTCCTCGGCGACGTCGACGTTCCCGTCGTGGACCTCGATGGTCCGGAGTGGACGGACCTGCTGGCCGAGCACGCGCGCGCCGTGCCCGATCCGGTGCCCACGACCCCGGACGACCTGCTGATGTTGATCTTCACGTCCGGCACCAGCGGCGACCCGAAGGCCGTGCGCTGCACCCACGGCAAGATCGCATTCCCCGGACGCATGCTCGCCGAGCGATTCGGACTGTCCACCTCGGACACGGTGTACGTCGCGATGCCCATGTTCCACTCGAACGCGATCATGGCAGGCTGGGCGGTGGGGCTGGCCGCGGGCGCCGCCGTCGCGCTCGCCCCGCGGTTCTCGGCGAGCGGGTTCCTGCCGGACGTGCGCCGGTTCGGCGCGACCTACGCCAACTACGTCGGCACCCCGCTGTCCTATGTGCTCGCCACCCCGGACCGCCCCGACGATGCCGACAATCCGCTGCGGATCGTCTACGGCAACGAGGGTGCCGAGGAGGACCTCGCCGCGTTCGCGCGGCGATTCGGCTGCCACGTGGTCGACGCGTTCGGCTCCACCGAGGGCGGGGTCGGCTTCGCGCGCACCCCCGACACCCCGGCCGGATCGCTCGGCAGGCTCACCGACGACGTACGCATCCTGCACCCGGACACCGGTCTTCCGTGTCCTCCCGCGGAGTTCGCGCAGGACGGCAGCGTGTGCAACGCCGCCGAAGCCGTCGGCGAGCTCGTCAACGTCAGCGGTGCGGGCTGGTTCGCGGGCTACTACAACGACCCCGACTCCGACGCCGAGCGCCTGCGCGGCGGCCGCTATCACACCGGCGACCTGGCCTACGCCGACGCCGACGGCTACGTCTACTTCGCCGGCCGCACCGCGGACTGGGTGCGCGTGGACGGGGAGAACCTCGGCACCGCACCGATCGAGCGCATCCTCACCCGACACCCCGACGTCGCCGAGGCGGCCGTGTACGCCGTCCGCGCGCGCGTGGGCGACGAAGTGATGGCCGCCCTCGTCCCCGCAGCCGACGCGCAGCTGGACCCGGCCGAATTCTCCGCGTTCCTGGCGCGGCAGGACGATCTCGGCCCGAAGCAACGACCCCGCCACATCCGGATCACCCGGTCCCTGCCGCGGACGGCGACGTTCAAGGTCGTCAAACGCGCCCTCGCCGCCGAGGGATCGGACTGCGCCGACCCCGTGTGGCGCGCCGACGGCCACGACGCGGACGCCAACGCGGCCGGCACCTATCGACCCGTCATGCCCGGGGAGCGTTGATCTGCCGCAACCGCCGCGGTCCGCTGTCGGGCCGGGACGGGGGCGATCCGAGCACGATCCGCGCATTGGTCACGAACACGCCCTCGGGCGAGGCGAGGATGGGGTCCAGCGCCAACGACCGCACCTCCGGGTTGTCCTCGGCCAGCACCGCGACCCGCAGCATCAGGTCCTGCAACGCCTCGAGGTCGGCAGGCTCGTCGCCGCGATAACCGGTGAGCAACGGGGCGGTCCGCGGTTCCCGAACCAGGGTCGCGGCGTCCACATCGGTCAGTGGCACCGCGCGGAAGGCCCGGTCCCCCAACAGGGTGCTGACCACGCCCGACAAGCCGAACGACAGCAGCGTGCCGAATGACGGGTCGTCCTGGAGGCCGATCACGCACGAGATCCCCTTGGGTGCCATGCGCTGCACGTACACGTCGTCCGAACCGGACGTGCGGCACAGGTCGCGGTACCCGCTGCGCACCGCGTGCTCGGACGCCAGGTCCAACCGCACGCCCGCGAGGTCGGGGCGGCCACGCAGACCGTCGTCGTAGGCCTTCAGCGTCACCGGGTAGCCCAGTTCGTCGGCGACCGCGGCGGCATCGTCCTCCGTGGACACGACCCGGAACGGCACGACGTCGATGCCGTAGCAGTCCAGCAGCTGCACCAGTTCCTCGTCGGTCAACGTGACGGTGTCTCGCTCGGATCCCTCGTGGTACCACTGCCGCACGAGACCGCGGGCGCGTTCGGTGTGCACCCCCTGCGGGACCACGGCCGTCCCCTGTGGACGTTCCCGCCACTGCGCGTACCGCACGACCCGGGCCAGCGCGTTGACCGCCCGCTCCGGACTCGGATAGCTCGGGATGGAGCCGAACACGGGCTCGTCGTGCTCGCCCACCAACGCCAGTTCCGCGGGCACGCCCTCGGCGGCCAGGAACGTCGAGACGATCGGCTTGTCCGCGCTCCCCCGCGCGCGCACCACCTCCCGCAACGCACGCGCGTACGCCGTCCCCGGGATCGCCACCGGCGGGGCGAACACCGCCACGAGCGCGTCCACCTCCGGGGAGTCGAGCGCCTCTCCGATGGCGGTGGCGAACTCCTCGGGAGAGGACTGCGGTCCGATGTCGACGGGGTCGATGCCGAGTTCGAGTCCGTTGGCGCGCGCCGTGTCGGCTGCCAGCAGGCCGATCGCGCTCGAGTTGCCGACGATCGCCACCCGTGCCCCGGCCGGCAACGGCTGGTGCGCGAAGACCAGTGCCGTGTCGAACAGCTGCGCCAGCGAGTCGACCCGCACGACGCCCGCCTGCTCGAACAGCGCCTGCACGCTCGACTCGTCGATCTCGGTCGAGGTCGCCGCCAGCTGCGGACGCACCGCGTGCCGGCCGGATTTCACGGCCACGATCGGCTTCGTGCGCGCGAGCCGCCGCGCGAGCCGCGCGAACTTGCGCGGGTTGCCGAACGATTCGAGATACAGCAGCACGACGTCGGTGTTCGGATCGGTCTCCCAGTACTGCAGCAGGTCGTTGCCGGAGACGTCGGCGCGGTTGCCCGCGGACACGAACGTCGAGAGCCCCAGACCGCGCGACTCGGCGTCGGCGAGGATGGCCGTGCCCAGCGAACCGGACTGGCAGAAGAACCCCGTGCGGCCCGGTTTCGGCAGCCGCGGCGCCAACGTCGCGTTCAGCCGCACCCTCCGGTCGGTGTTGAGCACGCCCAGCGCGTTCGGCCCGACCACACGCATCCCGTGCGCCCTGGCCTCGCCCACGAGCTGCAGCTCCGCGTGCAGACCGTGCGGACCGGCCTCGGCGAAGCCGGACGACACGATGACGAGCGTCTTGACCTCCTTGGCCAACGCCCCGTCCAACACGGCCTCGACCTGATCGGCGGGCACGGCGACGACGGCCAGGTCGACGGGATCGGGAATGTCGAGGACCGACCGGTACGCGCGCACCCCCCGCACCGACGGATGCTCGGCGTTGACCGGGAACACCGGTCCGGAGAAGTCGGCGCCCAGCAGGTTCGTCAGCACGGCGTAGCCGATCTTCGTCGGATCGGTCGAGGCGCCGATGACCGCCACCGACCGCGGATGCAGCAGGTTGTGCACGCTGCGCGCCTCCGCGGCCTGTTCGCGCGCGCGGGCGACCTCGAGGGAGTCCTCGGTGGGGTCGATGTCGAACTCGAGGTGCAGCACGCCCTCCTCGAAGGCGCGACTGACCTGGTAACCGGCGTCCCGGAACACGCGCACCATCGCCGAGTTCTCCGCCATCACCTCCGCCACGAACCGACGCAGCCCCGATTCCCGCGCGGCCGCCGCGAGATGCTCGAGCAGGATCGAACCGAGACCGCGGCCCTGATGCGCGTCGTCGACGACGAACGCCACCTCCGCCGAGTCGCTGTCGAGGCCCTCGTACCGGCCCACCGCGACCGCATCGTCGCCGAGCAGCGCCACGAACGCGACCCGCTTGGCGTGATCGACCGTCGTGAACCGTTTGAGGTCCCGCGCCGGGATCCGCGGATAGGCACCGAAGTACCGCAGGTACCGCGTGCGCTCCGAGAGCCGGCTGTGCAGCGCGACGATGCGGTCGGCGTCGCTCGGCACGATCGGCCGCAGGTGCACGGTGCCGCCGTCCGACAGCACCACGTCGGCCTCCCACCCGTGGGGGTAGTCGAACGGGTCCGGCTCCGCCGTGTCGGCAGCCTCGGTCGCCTCGGTGTCCGTGTCGTCGGGGCCGTCGGGGCCGTCGGTGGTCTGCTCGGTCATGGTCAGTCCCCTCACTCAATCCCGCGGGTCGTCGGGATCCAGCCCGTGCAACGGGAACACGGCGCGACGGGTGTCGCGTACGGCGATGTCGACGGCGTCGTCCATGCCGTCGCCCCACGGCGAGTACCCGGTGTCCCCGCCGTCGGACATCGTCGGCGGAAGCTCGGCGGACGGCGCGACGTCACGCACCATGTCCGTCCACTCCGCGGGCAGCGGGGTGTCGGGGTCGATGTCCCGGTCCAGCACGGTCGCCATCAGGTGCGTCCACGACCGCGGCACCACCCGCAGCAGCTGGTAGCCGCCACCGCCGACGGCGAGCCACCGCCCGTCGGTGTGCCGGTCGGCCAGTGCGCGCAGTTCACGGTAGATGGCCCGATGCCCGTCGACGCTCAACGACAGATCGGCCAACGGGTCCTCCTCGTGGGAGTCGACCCCGCACTGCGTGACGAGGATCTGCGGCCGGAACTCCGTCAGCAGCGACGGCACGACCGCGTGGAAGGCGCGCAGCCAGCCGGCGTCCTTCGTCGAGGGCGGCAGCGGCACGTTCACGGCACTACCCTCGGCCCCCTCGGCGCCCACCTCGGCCGAGTACCCCGTGCCGGGAAAGAGCGTGAACGGATGCTGGTGCAGCGACACCGTCAGCACCCGAGGGTCCCCGGCGAACGCCGCCTGGACGCCGTCGCCGTGGTGAACGTCGGTGTCGACGTAGGCGATGCGGTCGTATCCCTGGTCGAGCAGCCACGAGATCGCGACCGAGCAGTCGTTGTAGACGCAGAACCCGGCCGCCCGGTCGCGCATCGCATGATGGTGCCCGCCGGCGATATTGACCGCCCGCAGCGCCTTGCCCTCCGCGATACACCGCGCACCCACCAGGGTCGAGCCGACGACGAGCGAGGCCGCGTCGTGCATGTCGGCGAAGATCGGGTTGTCGTCGGTGCCCAGACCGTGCCCCACGTCCCAGCCCGCCATCGGCGCCGCGCGGACCGATTCGAGGTACTCCGCCGAATGCGCCCGGTAGAGGTCGACGGCGCCCGCCGGCTCCGGGGCCAGCACCGGCGCGTCGTCGAGGACCCCCAACGCCGTGGCCAGCCGCATCGTCAGCTGCAACCGCACCGGGTTGAACGGATGTCCTTCGCCCAGGTCGTAGGCGAGCAGCGCGGAGTCCCAGACGACGGCGGAGGGAGACATGGCCAGAGAATACGTGCTCGGCGCCGCTCCGCAGTGATCTTCGTGGGTGAGCTTGTCGGGCCGGGTTGGTCGGCGCGGGCTGTCGGGCGGGACTCGGTGGGCGGCGTCTCAGCCAGCGTCGTCGCCGGTGGCCGCCGGGCGGGCGGGGTCGGCCGACCAGTTCGACCACGACCCGGCGTACAGGGCGGCCGGCCGGGACAGCCCGGCACGGTGCAGCGCGAGCACGACCGAGCTCGCCGTGATCCCCGAACCGCAGTACACCCCGACCTCCGGCGCGGCGGCCGTGGCCCTGTCGCCGGCGCCGGTCTCGGCCTCGGTGTCGGTGAACCGGGTGATGCCCAGCGCGGCGAAGTGCTCGCGGAGCTGCTCGGGCGGCAGCCAGCGCCCGTCGGCGTCGGTGTTCGCGGCGAACGGTGCGTTGCGGGCGCCGGGAACGTGTCCGCCGCGCGGGTCGACCGGTTCGTGCTCGCCGGTGTAGCGCTCGGGGGCGCGGGCGTCGAGCAGCACACCCTCGCGCGCGAGGGCGGCCGCCTCGTCGGCGTCGAGCACGGGCATGCCACCGGGGCGCACCGTGACATCGCCCTCGGCGGGCTGTGGCGTCTCCGTGGTGACCGGCCTGCCCTCGGCCTGCCAGGCGGCGAACCCGCCGTCGAGGACGGCGACCCGCTCGTGCCCCGCCCAGCGCAGCAGCCACCAGGCCCGCGCGGCGACCGAGGAGTCGGCGTCGTCGTAGACGACCACCGGGCGGTCCGCGCGCATGCCGGCGGCGCGCAGCACCCGCTGCAGGTCCGCCGGTTCGGGGAGCGGATGCCTGCCCTCCGGGCCGGGTCGGCCGGCGAGTTCGGTGTCGATGTCGACGAACACGGCGCCGGGCACGTGCCCCTCGCGGTACGACTCGATGCCGGGCGGGCCGAGCAGCCGCCACCGCACGTCCAGCACCACGGGACGACCGGTCGTGTCGTGTTCGGCGCCGTCCAGCACCGCGGCCAGCTCCGCGACGGTGACGACCGAAGCGTCGGCAGCCTCGACAACAGCGGCAGCAGCGGAGGTCGATTCGCCGATTTCGGTGGTTCCGCCGGGTTCGCCGGCATGGCGGGATGCGCTGTACTCGGGCATACTGTCGGCCCTCCGTGACGTTCCTTACCTGGGAGCGGTGTCACCGCGGTAACGCCGTCAACCCTATGCCCAACCGCGGTCGCGGCGCCGGGACCGCGCACGGGAGTTCGCGGAAGGTCCGCCGCAGTTCACACCGGTGGCCATGCGCCACGGCGGCACCCGGCGTGGACCTCCACCCGGTGCGTGACGGCTGCCTGTTCCGTCACCGGGAGCGACTACCATGAGTTTGGCGAACAAAGGGGACAGGCGTGAACGATCTCATCGACACCACCGAGATGTACTTGCGCACCATCTTCGAGCTCGAAGAGGAAGGTGTCACGCCGCTGCGCGCGCGGATCGCGGAGCGGCTCGAGCAGAGCGGGCCGACGGTCAGCCAGACCGTGGCGCGCATGGAGCGGGACGGCCTGGTCGTCGTCGCGGACGACCGGCATCTGCAGCTGACCGAGCACGGCCGGGAGCTGGCGATCGCGGTGATGCGTAAGCACCGGCTCGCCGAGCGCCTGCTCGTCGACGTCATCGGCCTGGAGTGGGAGCACGTCCACTCCGAGGCGTGCCGCTGGGAGCACGTGATGAGCGAGGCGGTGGAGCGCAAGCTGGTCGCGCTGCTGGACCACCCGACGACGTCGCCGTACGGCAACCCGATCCCGGGCCTGGACAAGCTGGGCGACGGCGGGCAGCCCGCGCCGCCGGCCGAATCGGATCTCGTGCGGCTCGACGACGTGGCCCGCGCGGGCGGCGGCAAGGTCGAGATCCGCCGCATCGCCGAGCACGTGCAGAGCGACGAGGCGCTGATGTCGCAGCTCAAGGCGGTCGGCATCGTGCCGGGGCAGACCGTGCACGTCGGCAAGAACGCGGGCACCTCCGTCGAGGTGTCCGACGACGCCTCGACCGGGACGGTCACCACGAGCGTCCTGCACGCGGTCCTGGCTCAGACGCGGTGACGGGCGAACGTCCTTCGGAGATCGCTGCCGGCGCCTTCCGGTCCGTCCACGGCGGGCCGCCGGTCGGCGTGTGGTCGGCACCCGGTCGGGTCAATCTCATCGGCGAGCACACCGATTACAACGACGGGTTCGTGCTGCCGTTCGCGCTGCCGCATCGCCTGGCCGCGGCCGCCGCTCCCCGCGACGACCGCATGCTCGGCGTCGCGACCGTCGGTGACGACGGCCGGGTGCACGTCGAGGAGCCGATCGGTCTCGACGAGCTCAAGCCCGGCAACCCCGAGGACTGGGCCGCCTACCCGGCGGGCGTCGCGTGGGTGTTGCGCGAGCAGGGCGTGCTCGACCACGGCGCCGATCTCGTGATCGCCGGTGACGTGCCGACGGGTGCGGGGCTGTCGTCGTCGGCCGCCCTCGAATGCGCTCGGCCATGGCGCTGCTGGGCCTCGGCGGTGAGGACGACCAGGACGCCGCTCGTCGTGCGGAGCTCGCCCGTTGGTGCCAACGGGCGGAGAACGAGTTCGTCGGCGTGCCCACGGGCGTGCTCGACCAGACCGCGTCGATGTGCTGCGTCGACGGCCACGTGCTGTTCCTCGACGTGCGTTCGGGCCGGACCGAACAGGTGCCGTTCAACGCCGCCGGCGCCGGGCTGTCGGTGCTGGTCATCGACACGCGCGTCAAGCACTCTCTGGGCGACTCCGGCTACGGCGACCGACGGCAGAGCACCGAGCGGGCGGCACATGTGCTCGGCCTCGACGCCCTGCGCGATGTCGCCCCCGACACCCTCGACGACGCCCTCGGCCGACTTCCCGACGACCTCGTCCCGCTGGTGCGCCACGTCGTCACCGAGAACGAGCGGGTCCTCGAATCGGTCGAGCACCTGCGCCACGGCAGGATCGCCGACATCGGACCGGTCCTGGACGCCTCGCACGTGAGCATGCGCGACGACTACCGCATCTCCTGCCCGGAGCTCGACCTCGCCGTGGACACGGCCCGCACCGCCGGGGCGCTCGGCGCCCGTATGACCGGTGGCGGGTTCGGCGGCTCGGCGATCGCACTCGTGCGCGAGTCCGACCGCCGCACCGTCGAGACGGCCGTGACGACCGCGTTCGAGGCCGCCGGCTACCGCGCTCCCCGGCTGTTCGTCGCCGTCCCGTCCGCGGGTGCGGGCCGCGACGCCTGACCGGTTCGGGGTGCGGCACACTGTCCCCGCCACACGCGCTACCCGTCCGATCAGGAAGGCCCTGAGCATGACCGACACGGCCACGTCCCCCGCACCCATGAAGCTGGTCGTCACCGGCGGCGCCGGTTACGTCGGCAGTGTGTGCGCCGCCCGCCTCGTCGAGGCCGGGCACGACGTCACCGTCGTCGACGACCTCTCGACGGGCCACGCCGACGCGGTGCCCGACGGGGTGCGGTTCGTGCAGGGCGACGCCGCGGAGGTCGCGGAGACGCTCCTGAGCCAGGGATTCGACGGTGTGCTGCACTTCGCCGCGAAGTCACTGGTCGGCGAGTCCATGCAAGACCCGGGGCTCTACTGGCGGGGCAACGTCCTCACCTCCCTCCGGCTGCTCGAGGCGATGCGCAAGCACAACACCCCGCGCCTGGTGTTCTCGTCCACGGCCGCGACCTACGGCGAACCGGACGTCAGCCCGATCCCCGAGACGGCCCCGACCGGTCCGACGAACACCTACGGCGCCACCAAGTTGGCGATCGACTATGCGATCACCAGTTACGCCCGCGCCCACGGCCTCGCGGCGACGAGCCTGCGCTACTTCAACGTCGCCGGCGCCTACGGCCCCTACGGCGAGCGGCACGCCACCGAGACGCACCTGATCCCGATCGTGCTGCAGGTCGCCACGGGCGACCGCGAGCAGGTGCAGATCTACGGCGAGGACTACCCCACCGCCGACGGCACGGCCGTACGCGATTACATCCACGTCAGCGACCTGGCCGATGCGCACCTGCTTGCGCTCGAGCACGCCACGGCGGGTACGCACGAGATCTACAACCTCGGCAACGGCACCGGGTTCTCGGTACGCGAGGTGATCGACGCCTGCCGTGCGGTGACCGGGCACGAGATCCCCGCCGCCGTCGCACCGCGTCGTTCCGGCGACCCGGCCGTGCTGGTGGCGTCGGCGGAGAAGGCGCGCGCCGAGCTCGGCTGGAAGCCCCGGCACACCGATCTGCAGGGCATCGTGTCGGACGCCTGGCGGTTCACGCAGGACCGCCGCGCGTAGCGTCGTCGCCACCCGACGCGGTTCCCAGCAGGTCGGGCGCCGCGTAGGACTGCGCCAACCCGGCCAGCTGTTCCGGCGGCATGCCGCGCGCCACCACCTGTTCGAGCAGTGTCGCCAGCAGATGCCCGGGATCGGCCTGGCGCGCCTTCGCGACGGCCATGCTCGCCAACGCCCCTTCCCCGCGAAGGTACGCCGAGTAGGCCAGCAACGCCGCCGGCTCGGCCCGTTCCGGGTCCGGGGTCGCCCGCACCAGCACCCGCCACAGCCGTTCCGCGGCCAACGCGCGCGGCGTACCGGCCGGCCACGCCTCGCCCAGGCACATGTCACGCACGTCGTGCCGGCTCACGCCCGCGCCAGATCCACGACCTGCTGATCGGACAGGACACACGCCGCCGATTCGCGCAGGCCCCTGCGGAACCGGCCGAGTGCGTCCCGCACGACCCCGACGGCCTCGACGATCCGCTCGGCGCCGACGTCGTCGGTCCCGGACCTGCCGTCGCCGCGCTCCACCTCGTCGCGGGACGCGGCGAGCTCCAACAGCGCCGATCTGCGCATCAGCAGTTCGGGGTCGTCGGACTCGAGGCTGCGTTCCATCGCCTCACGGCTGGGATAGGTGATGTGACCGGCATGCGCGCTGGCGGCGGCCAGGGTGGACGCCCACGGATCGGGCACCACGCCGTCGCGGTCCGCGGGACCGGACCCCGCTGAATCGGACCTCGCGTAATCGCACCACGGCGCGCCCTTGGTGATCTCGGGTGTCCACAGTGCACGGGCGATGGGCACGCCGACCGCGGTCAGCAACGACGCGAGCTCGGTCATCAGGGCCTGGTGCGCCGGCCCGCCACCGGGCTCGGCCACGCCGCCGACGATCACGACGGTCACGGCGGTGGCTTCCGCCAACGACGGACGCAGCGTCGCCTCGAGGTCGGCCCGCAACTCGACGACCATGTCCTCGGGCGGGATGTCCATGCGCAGGACATGGCCGACGTCGGCCCGGTCCGCACCGGGGCCACGGGCCGAGGGTGACCTGCCGGCATGGGCGACGAGGACGACCGAGTCTCGGGGATGGAACCCCAGGAGGTACGGCACCGCGGCGATGATCTCGCCCGGGCCGCGCAACGTGATCGTGGTGCGGGGCGTGGGCGGTGGGAAGGAGGTGGACGGCTGGGAGGTCGACGAAGTGGTCATGCCTCCACGATGGGGCCGAACCGGGGCCGTGGGCGGGGGCAGGCGAAATCTGTGGATGCCGGGATCCGATGTGGACAACTCGCCCGGTGATACCGGCGGCGGCACGGCGGTGTCGGTGGTGGGCGGTACGATGCCGCGCCGCGCACGGACACCGCACCACCCACATCACCGACCCGCCGCACCGACCGCACCACCGACACCCGGCGGGTCAGCCGCCGACGCGCACGGCCTCCGCTCCGCCGACGACCGGGACGGTCACCGAGGAGTGCTTCACGTTCATCGCGATCCCGGCCCCGGGCTCGGGTCGCAGTGTGAAGTCGTGATCGCTCGACAACGCGACGAACTCGAGCCGGTGGCCGGCCTGCAGGATGTAGTCCTGCGGCTGCAGGTCGAACGAGAGCCGGTAGTCCTTGCCCGGCCGGATCGGTGTCGTCTCCGCCCGGTCATGCCGATTCTGCGGATCGGCGTGCCCACGGGTGATGACGTGTGCGGTGCCGTCGGGCGCACGGTCCACGAGCACGCCCGTCACGTTCGCCGCGGGCCGGTCGAACGCCACCCGCAGGTCCACCGACGGGGTTCCGCTCAGGCGCACGGCATCGGCGGCGGGCTCGGTGGCGTAGCGCAGGCGATGCGGTGAGGCGTCGGCGTCGACGAGGTCCTCGACCTTCTCCGTGGCGTCGTCGGTCAGCGACTCGACCACCGGACGTCCGGGCGCGTGCCCGCCGGGGGTGAGTCCGCCGACGCCCTCGCCGCCGGGCCGCGGGTGCAGCGTGACGTCGGCGGCACCCGGCGCCGGCCAGTCGGCCTCGTCGTGCCAGGTCTCGTCCTCGCGCTGGATCGTGGCACGCGGTTCGCGGTCGATCCCGTTGTCGATGCCGTACAGGTAGTGCGAGAACCAGCGGTTCAGGGTCTGCAGCCAGGCGTCCCGGTGCACCCGGTACGGGTCGGTGTGGTCGAACTGGTGCAGCCAGATCTTGCGGTCGACGCCGTGCTCGGCGAGCGCCTCGTACCACTGCGCGGTCTGCGCGACCTTGACGTTCCAGTCGTCGAGGCCGTGCACCGCCAGCACCGACGCCCGCACGTTCTCCGCCTTGTCCAGGTACGAACGCTCCTGCCAGAACTCGCTGTCGTCACCGGTGATCCGGTCCTGCCGTTCGGCGAGCTCGTCGATCACGGGACGGCAGATCTCGCGGTCCTGCCGCGTGTAGACGTACTCGGCGAGCACGTCGGCGTCCTCGCCCTGGTAACCGCCGGGCGCGACGACCGTACCGTTCTCCCGGTAGTAGCCGTACCACTCGGAGATGGCCGCGATGGGCACGATCGTCTCCAACCCCTCGACGCCGGTGCCGGCCACGGCGTTGGGCAGGGTGCCGTTGTAGGACACGCCCATCATCGCGGTCTTCCCGGTGGTCCAGTCGGCCTCGATCGCCTCGCCCGACTCGGTGCGCGCGTCGGCGCGTCCATTCAGCCAGTCCACAACGGACTTCGCGCCGATCGTCTCGTTCTCGCCGCCGGTGGTGGGACATCCGGTCGACCCGCCCGTGCCGAGCGAGTCCGCGTACACCACGGCGAACCCCCGCGCGAGCAGGTACTCCTCGTACACGGTGCTCATCTGGGCGCGCGGGACGTACAGCTCGACGTCGACGTTGTGGTTCTCCACCTCGTTGCCGCCCGCGAAGTACGGACTCGCGGTGTAGACCACCGGGACGTCGAGTCCGTGCTCGGTGGCCTTCGGGCGGACGACCTGGACATGGACCTCGTCGTCGGCGCCGTCGCCGTCGCTGTCGACCGGGGCGCGCACCCACAGTTCGTCGCGTACGACGTCGGACGGGTCGAACACCGGCTGTGCCGCACCGCCCTCGAACACGGGCCGGTCGACGGGACTCGCCTGGACGGCCGGTGCCGTCAACGGCACCGCGACGACCGCGGCCAGGAGTGGAGCGAGGACGGGAACGAGACGCCTGGATCTCAACGCGAACACCTCGATGGATCGTGGGACGGGACACGGCCGAACGAACCCTGGCCTGCGAACGCGTCGACTTTTCCCGGATCCGCCCGAGGTGTCAAGAACGGGCGTTGTCCCTGATATGACAGGAAAATGACCGACGAACGTCGCGATCCGAACGGACGTATCCCCGCACCGGCGGTCGGCCCACGACCGGGGGACGCGCCGCCGCGCCCGTTCCCGGCCGCGGACCGGCCGGCGCTGGCACACTGGCGACATGACCGACCCAGCTCCCGGCAGCACCACGCGCGAGAACCCGGCCGCGGACGACCCGCATCTGTGGCTCGAGGACGTCACGGGCGACGACGCACTCGAGTGGGTGCACGCCCGCAACGCAGAGACGACCGCGACCTACACCGAACGGCCGCGGTTCCTCGCCCTGCGCGACGAGATCCGCGAGGCGCTCGACGCCGACGACCGGATCCCCTACGTGCGCCGGCGCGGCGAGTACCTCTACAACTTCTGGCGCGACGCACAGCACCCGCGCGGCCTGTGGCGCCGCACCACACTCGCCGAGTACCGCACGGCCACCCCCGACTGGGACGTGCTGATCGACGTGGACGCGCTCGCCGAGGCCGAGGACGAGAACTGGGTCTGGCAGGGTGCCGCGGTGCTGCGGCCCGAGCTCGACCGCTGCCTCGTCGAACTGTCCCGCGGGGGCGCCGACGCCACCGTGGTGCGCGAGTTCGACCTGCGGCGCCGCGAGTTCGTCGCCGACGGCTTCGGCCTCCCGGAGGCCAAGAGCTCCGTGAGCTGGATCGACGCCGACCACATCTACGTCGGCACCGACACCGGCGAGGGCTCGCTCACCGACTCGGGATATCCGCGCGTGGTGCAGCGCTGGCGCCGCGGCACGCCGCTGGCCGAGGCCGAGACCGTCTTCGAGGGCAAACCCGACGACGTGTCGGTGCGCGCGTTCCACGATCCGACCGAGGGCTGGGAACGCGATTTCGTCCGCCGGAACATCGAGTTCTACCGCAGCGAGCTGTACCTGCTGTCCGGCGGCAGGCTGACCCGTGTCGACGTGCCCGACGACGCGGTCGCGTCGGTGCACCGCGAGTGGCTGCTGGTGCGCACCCGCACTCCGTGGGGCGAGCATCCCGCCGGAGCGCTGCTCGCCGCCCGGTTCGACGAGTTCATGGCCGGCGACCGCACGATGACGGTGTTGTTCGAACCGGACGCCCACACCTCGCTCGACTACTACGCCTGGACCCGCCACCACCTGATCCTCGGCACGCTCCACGACGTGAAGACCCGACTGCGGGTGCTGACCCCCGACGGCGACACCTGGCGCGACGAACCCCTCGCCGGTCTGCCCGACGTGGGCACCGTCGACCTCGTCGACACCGAACCGGACGCCGACGACGAGTTCCTGCTCGAGGTGACCGGCTTCACCCAGCCGTCGTCGCTCGTGCGCGGCATCGTCGACGCCGCCGGTGGCGGCGAGCGGGAGCCGCTCAAGCAGGCGCCCGCACGCTTCGACGCCGACGGGCTGACCACCGAGCAGCATTTCGCCGTGTCAGCCGATGGCACGCGCATCCCCTACTTCGTGGTCCGCCGGGCCGGAGCAGAGCCGGGACCGACGCTGCTCGGCGGCTACGGCGGCTTCGAGGTGTCGCAGACGCCCTACTACAGCGCCGTGATCGGCCGGGCATGGCTGGCGCGCGGAGGAACGTACGTGCTGGCCAACATCCGCGGTGGCGGCGAGTACGGCCCGGACTGGCACAACCAGGCGATCAAGGAGCACCGCCATCGCGTGTACGAGGACTTCGCCGCCGTGGCGCGCGATCTGTCCGAACGCGACATCACCACCCCGGCCCGCCTCGGCATCCAGGGCGGCAGCAACGGCGGCCTGCTGATGGGCGTGATGCTCACCCGCTACCCCGAGCTGTTCGGAGCGATCGTGTGCCAGGTGCCGCTGCTCGACATGCGGCGCTACCACCTGCTGCTCGCGGGCGCGTCGTGGATGGCCGAGTACGGCGACCCGGACGACCCCGAGCAGTGGTCCTACATCGGCGCCTACTCGCCGTACCACCACGTCCGGAGCGGGCAGCCGTATCCGCCGCTGCTGATGCTCACCTCCACCCGGGACGACCGCGTGCACCCGGGTCACGCCCGCAAGATGGTCGCCCGTCTGCTCGCCGAGGGCTACTCCCCCGACGACGTCCGCTACTACGAGAACGTCGAAGGGGGCCACGGCGGCGCGGCCGACAACGCCCAGCTCGCCTTCAAGTCCGCACTCGCCTACGAGTTCCTGTGGGAACGCCTCGGCGGCTGACGGCACCGACACCCGGGCACCGACGACACGGACACGGGCCGGGGACCACGCTGGTGGCTCCCGGCCCGTGTCACGTCGGGGTTCTCGTTATGTGTGCACTCTGCGGGTGTCCTGCATCCGCTACGTCGGGTCAGGACGCCGACGAGCCGATCAGCTCCTGGGCCCGCTCCTCGAGGTCGCGCGCGATCTCCTCGGCCTCGTCGTACCGGTCGGGGAAGGCCGACCGCTGCACGGCCTGCGCGACCTCACCGGCGGTGAAGTCCGGGTTGTCCGCGTCGATGTCGATGGCCCCAGGCGTCCTGTCGGACGGGTTCCCGTGCAGGAAGTCGTACGTCGCCAGTTCGGGGTCGCCGGCGTTGACCCAGCCGAAGTCGGGCCGCTGCTGGAAGACACCGATCGACGACTTGTCGCCGCAGTCGAGGTCGTTGGCGCGCGATTCGACCCAGGCCGCCTCGTAGGTGGCCAGGCGCACCTTGTCCGTGGCGTCCTCCTCGTCGAGCACCGTCTCGATGGTGACGAGGACGTCGTCGTCGCGTCCGGCGGGATCTCACAGTTCATGTGCACCGAGCCCTCGGTCGCCGGCACGTGCGTACCCGGCGCCAACAGGGCCTCGTAGTCGGTGGTGCCGTGGCCGGTGCCCTCGCCGGCCGCCGCCGGTGCCGCCATGCCCAGCGTCATGCCCAACACAGCCAGACCGGCGAGCAGCCCGGTTGTCCGTTTTCTCATGCCGTCCCTTCCATAGGTGGGGTTGTCCTACGAGCAGGTGAAGTGACGTGCTCGAGCCCCGCCATCGGTGGTCACTCCGTGGAGTCGTCAACCGCCGATGCCGTGACCGCCCTCACGCTATGGGCGACCGACCCCCGACGAATACACACGAAAGTTCCTTACCCGCAGAAGCCGCACCGGGAAAAACTCACCCGAATGGGCAGGTATTGCACCCGTTCGAGCCCGGTTTCGGTCCGCTTGTCGGGATCCCGCCGGACGGCGTGGACCACCGGGCCGTGTACCCGTGCGCCCGTACGCGCACCGCCCCGAGACAACGAAACGCGGGCAGGGGATCGCATGTCGATCCCCTGCCCGCGTTCGGGTCGGGCGCGGTTCCGGTCGGACCGTCACCGGCTCAGCTCAAGCGACTCAGCTGCAGCCCGAGGTCGCACCGCAGCCTTCGCAGGCGTAGCACGAACCGGCGGGACGCATCTTCGTTCCGCAGGTCATGCACAGCGGAGCGTCGGCGGCCTTGCCGAGTTGCAGTTCCACGAGCTCGGTCGTGGTGTGCGCCGTACCGTCGTTCGTCTCCGACTGCCGCGCCGGAGCGGGCGTGTCGGCCGTCGTCGCCGATCCGGAGTCGACCGTGCTGCGCAGCGCGTCGAGGTCGACACCATCGCCCTGCGTCGCGACGTCGGATCCGCCGCCGTTGTAGTCGGACTCGACCTGGGCCGACCGCTCGTCGGCGGTGAAGATGCCCAGCTGGGCCCGCTTCTCGTACGGCAGGTAGTCCAGCGCGAGCCTGCGGAACAGGTAGTCCAGCACGCTGGTGGCCATCCGCACGTCCGGGTCGTCGGTCATGCCCGCCGGCTCGAAGCGCAGGTTCTGGAACTTCTGCACGTAGAACTCGAGCGGAATGCCGTACTGCAGACCCACCGAGATCGACATCGAGAAGGCGTCCATGACGCCGGCGAGCGTCGAGCCCTGCTTGCCGAGCTTGACGAACATCTCGCCGAGGCCGTCGTCCGGGTAGGACCCGGCAGTCAGGTAACCCTCGGCGCCGGCGACCGTGAACGACACGGTCTGGCTCGGACGCTTCTTCGGCAGACGCTTGCGCACCGGCCGGTACTCGATGACCTTCTCCGGCTCGGCCTCGGCCTTCTCGTTCTTGCCGGAGGACAGCGGCTGGCCCACCTTGCAGTTGTCGCGGTAGATCGCGAGCGCCTTCAGACCGAGCTTCCAGCCCTCGAAGTAGATCTCCTCGACGTCCTCGATCGTCGCCGACTCCGGCATGTTGACGGTCTTGGAGATGGCGCCGGAGATGAACGGCTGCACCGCGGCCATCATGCGCACGTGGCCCATGGGCGCGATCGAACGCTCGCCGACCGCGCAGTCGAACACCTCGTAGTGCTCGGTCCGCAGGCCCGGCGCGTCGATGACGTGCCCGTTCTGTGCGATGTAGTCGACGATCGCCTCGACCTGCTCCTCCTGGTAGCCCAGGGCACGCAGGGCGCGCGGGATGGCGTTGTTGACGATCTGCATCGAGCCGCCGCCGACGAGCTTCTTGAACTTCACCAGCGAGAAATCCGGCTCGATGCCAGTCGTGTCGCAGTCCATCATGAAGCCGATGGTGCCGGTCGGGGCGAGCACGCTGGCCTGCGCGTTGCGCCAGCCGGAGCGCTCACCGATCTCGATGGTGCGCTTCCACTCGTCCGTCGCCAGTGCACGCACGTTGGCGTCGTTCTCGTGGAGGGTGCGCACCAGCTCGTTGGCCGCGGCGTGCTTGCGCATGACCCGCTTGTGGCCGTCGGCGTTGCGGGCGTAGCCCTCGTACGGGCCGACGACGCCGGCGAGCTCGGCCGAGCGGCGGTAGGACACCGCCGTCATGAGCGAGGTGATCGACGCGGCGAGCGCGCGGCCGCCGTCGGAGTCGTAGGCGTGACCCGTGGCCATCAGCAGGGCGCCGAGGTTGGCGTAGCCGATGCCCAGCTGGCGATACTTGCGGGTGGTCTCGCCGATCGTCTCGGTCGGGAAGTCCGCGAAGCAGATCGAGATGTCCATCGCGGTGATGACGACCTCGACGGCCTTGGCGAACAGCTTCGCGTCGAACGAGCCGTCGTCGGACAGGAACTTCAGCAGGTTCAGCGACGCCAGGTTGCAGCTCGAGTTGTCGAGGTGCATGTACTCCGAGCACGGGTTGGACGCGGTGATCCGGCCGGACTCGGGGCAGGTGTGCCAGTCGTTGATGGTGTCGTCGTACTGCATGCCCGGGTCGGCGCACTCCCAGGCGGCCTTGGCCATCTTACGGAACAGCGGCTTGGCGTCGGTCCGCTCGATGACCTCGCCGGTGGTGCGGGCGCGCAGGCCGAAGTCGTCGCCGGATTCGACGGCGCGCATGAATTCGTCGGACACGCGCACCGAGTTGTTCGCGTTCTGGTACTGCACCGAGGCGATGTCGGCGCCGCCGAGGTCCATGTCGAAGCCGCCGTCGCGGAGCACGCGGATCTTGTGCTCCTCCTTGGCCTTCGTCTCGATGAACTCCTCGACGTCCGGGTGGTCGACGTCGAGAACGACCATCTTCGCGGCCCGGCGCGTCGCACCGCCGGACTTGATGGTGCCCGCGGAGGCGTCGGCGCCGCGCATGAACGACACCGGGCCGGAGGCGGTGCCGCCGGAGGAGAGCAGTTCCTTCGACGAGCGGATGCGGGACAGGTTCAGGCCCGCACCGGAACCGCCCTTGAAGATGCGGCCCTCTTCCTTGTACCAGTCGAGGATCGACTCCATCGTGTCGTCGACCGAGAGGATGAAGCACGCCGAGACCTGCTGCTTCGACGAGGTGCCCACGTTGAACCAGACCGGCGAGTTGAAGCTGAACACCTGGTTCAGCAGCATCCAGGTCAGCTCGTGTTCGAAGATCTCCGCGTCGGTCTGCGACGCGAAGTAGCCGTTCTCCGTGCCGGATGCGACGTAGGTCTTCACGACCCGGTCGATCAGCTGCTTGAGGCTGCCTTCCCGCTCGGGGCTGCCGACGGCGCCCCGGAAGTACTTGCTGGTGACGATGTTCGTGGCGTTGATCGACCAGGTCTCGGGGAACTCCACGCCCCGCTGCTCGAAGTTCACCGTCCCGTCCCGCCAGTTGGTCATGACGACGTCGCGCTTCTCCCACGCGACCTCGTCATACGGGTGAACCCCCTCGGTCGTGAACACGCGCTCGACCTTCAGCCCCTTGCGCGCGCCACTGCCTGACCGCTTCTTCGCTGTCTTGGCGGCCTCGGCCCCGACCGTTTCTGTCATGACTCCCACTCCCGCGATTGACACCAAGCGGCGACGTCAGTCGTCGTCCGCGTTCTTCCCGCTGACCGGCTGAGACGACTCAGTCGATCGAATCCGCAATCGCCTGACGCAGGTCCGTGATCTCCTTCTCGAAGTCCTCGATGGAGGAGAACGCGCGGTACACGCTCGCGAAGCGCAGATATGCCACAGCGTCCAGTTCCTGCAACGGACCGAGGATCGCCAGTCCGACCTCGTGGCTCGGAATCTCCGCCACACCGGCCGCCCGCACCGACTCCTCGACGCGCTGCGCGAGCTGCTGCAACGCATCGTCGTCGACGGGCCGGCCCTGGCAGGCCCGGCGCACTCCCCGAACCACCTTGTCCCTGCTGAACTGTTCCGTGACCCCGGACCGTTTGACGACGGCGAGCACCATCGACTCCGAGGTCGTGAACCGGCGACCGCACTTCGAGCACGAACGCCGGCGCCGGATCGCCTGTCCTTCGTCCACCTCACGAGAGTCGACGACGCGGGACTCGGCATGCCTGCAGAACGGACACCGCATGACCGAACACCTCCCCTTCCCCGTTTCGACACCGTGATCGCGACATATCCACAGCCAGTACCGACACCCGGCCGACTCAACCGACTCGAACGGGCCCCGATTGACTCGATCGGTGCTCGATCACCCGGCCTCGCGACTGGTGATCAACGTGTGGATACCCGGTGGGTGAAGTCCAGCGAACTGTGGATAACTCTGACGAGTGTACCCCAACTTGTGGACCAACTACAGCCGTGTAACTACTAGATGTGGGGGTTGACCTTAAGAGCGGACCCAGGCGTCGCGCAAGCTGACACAGCCCTCCGACACGTGATCACCGACATAGCTCACCGCTACGGGGGAGCTTTTCGTCCGCCGCGGGCAGTGCGGGACTCACGGCTCGGCGGGAACGACGAGCGGCATGCCCGCCGCCACCCCGCCACCGGTCATATTGTTCAGCTCCTGGATCTTCGCCACGACGGCTGACGGCTCCGCATCGGGCGCGGTGCGCGCGGCGACGTCCCACAGCGACTCGCCCACGCCGACGGACACGACCGCCGTGCCGGACGGGATCCCCGCGTCGCCGACACCCGCGCCGGCGAGCGCGTTCGCCGTGAGGCCCACGCCGAGCACCCCCAGGAACACCGCGAGCGCGATCGCCGCCAGCACCAGGACCTCCCGACCGCGGGACGCCGAACGCCACGCACGAGGCGGTGTCACACGCGCGGGCGCGCACGGCCGCATCCGAAGGCGCCCACCCGGTGGCGCCGGATACGCCCGATTGGGTGGACGTCGCACCTCGCCGACCCGAACGAGTCGAACCCGGTCAACCCGGCCAACCCGGTCGCCCCCGGCCGGATCGGCCGGGGCGCGCCGGTGGGCACCCGGAAGTGCCGCCGGTGCGGCCTCCGCGCGTGCGGGCCCGACTCGGCCCTGACGCCTCTGCGGCAGCTGTTCTCGCTGCTCACGGCCTTCTGGGACGTCCCCCTGCGGGACGGTCCGCTGCAGTACCATCGACATGGCCACCTCCTCGAACATGCGGTCGATCGAACGGCTGTACGATGTGTACCACCCGGGTCCGACAAAATCGAGAGCGTCACGGCGTGTCGTCGAACAAACGTTTGAGATTGGCCGGCGAGCAGGCTAGCGTCGGGGGTATACGGCGAGCCACACGGCCCTCACGGCCCGTGCCACGCGGCGCCGGGGTCCGGATGCGCCACCCGGGGCGCAGCCGGAACACGGCGACCCGAGGACCCGAGCACCGATGCAGCGGTTCAGCACCGCATCGGCATCGGTGCACCGGTCGCGACGGTCGCGACAGAAGCAAGAGCGACGACACAGCCGGACGGGTCGAACCGTCCACAACTGGGAGGCGACACGGTGGCACCCACGACGCACGACGAGACCGGTGACAGGCGCAGCCCCGCCGGTGGCACCATCCACGACCTTCCGGAGGTCAGCGACGAGACGCTGACCCCGCGGCAGCAGCGCATCCTCGCGGTCATCCGCTGGTGGGTCGACCGCTACGGCTACCCGCCCAGCGTGCGCGAGATCGGCGAGGCCGTGGGGCTCACCTCCACATCGTCGGTCTCGTACCAGCTGCAGACCCTGCAGCGGAAGGGCTTCCTGCGGCGCGACCCGAACCGGCCGCGTGCCGTGGGCATGTTGACCTCCGACGCGATCTCCAAGGTCTCCCCGGCCGACGACCGGCCGACGCCGGCGTTCGTGCCGATCCTCGGCCGCATCGCCGCCGGCGGCCCCGTCCTGGCCGAGCAGGCGATCGAGGACGTCTTCCCCCTGCCGAAGGAACTCGTCGGCGAAGGCGCGCTGTTCCTGCTCAGCGTCACCGGCGACTCGATGGTCGACGCGGCGATCACCGACGGCGACTGGGTCGTGGTGCGCCAGCAGGAAGACGCGGAGAACGGCGAGATCGTGGCCGCGATGATCGACGGCGAGGCGACCGTCAAGACGTTCAAGCGCAAGGACGGCCACATCTGGCTGATGCCGCACAACGACGCCTACGAACCCATCCCGGGTGACGACGCGCAGGTCCTGGGCAAGGTGGTCGCCGTCCTGCGCCGCCTCTGACCGAGCGTCGCCACCGCCGTCAGGTCCGCCTGCGGCGGACGAGGCCGACCGTGGCCGCGGCCGCGACGCCGATCGCGGCCGCCAGGGCGGCCCACGTCCCGGCGCCGAGGCCGGCCGCGTCGTCGGGCTCGGCCCCCTCGTCGGGAACGGCGCCGTCGGATCCCGTGTTCTCGTGCGCCGGACCGGAGGGGCCCGGGGACGCGGTCTCGCTCGACGGTTCGGCCCGTTCGGCATCAGTGACCAAGGACGTCGCCCGCGGGACGACGCGGACGTCGGTGCCGACGCCCTCGCTCATGGACACCAGCGTTCCGTCCGGCTGGAACGCGATCGCCTCGCCCTGCGGTTCGTCCGGCAGCGGCACCCGCACGGGCTCACCACCCGGCGCCGCACCGGTCAGCGCCCTGACGAGGTCCCCGTCGTCGGGCACGGCGTAGAGGTAGGCGTCGGTGTACGTGCGCAATGCGATGACCCGGCCGTCGTGGCTGACGGCACCACCGGTGATGAGCAGTGCCCCCATGGCGCCGACCGGGCCGCCGGGTGTGCCCGTCGGGCGCATCTGTACGTCCCCGACCCGCTCGAGGGGAGTCGGCCCGGGGCTGCGCATGGTCTCGGCGGGGCGGTAGATCCCGGAGCGGCCGGTGAAGCTCTTCGTCACGATGTGCGGCGTCCCGTCCCGGTCCAGCAGCAACGCCTCCGCGTCGTGCGCACCGTCCGGATAGGTGAGCCGGTACAGCGTCGACGGCTCACCGGGCCGCAGCTCGTGCATCGCGACCGTGTCCCGTGCGCCGCGGTTGTCGCCGATGTCGGCCAACCAGAACGTGCCGTCGGCCGTCCGGCCCAGGTCCTCGACGTCGTACGGGACCGCGGGGTCGACGAGCACGTCCCGCAGCCCGCACCCGTGGTCGAGCTCGTACAACCGCAGGTCGTCGCCGCCGTCGTTGACCGCGTACCACCGGTCGTCGTCGGCGACCAGGCCCGACACCTCGTCGAGCACCGGGTCCGACAACGCGCACTGCGTCTGCGGACCCGGCGGATCAGCAGGCGCGGCCGGAGCAGGCGCCGGCGCGGCGGGCGCGGGTACCGCCCCCGCCGTGCCGGCGACACCGAACAGACCGGTGCCAGCCGTCAACAGGCAGGCGGCCGCGACCGCCGTCCACCGGAACCGCACCGCGGTCAGCGCACCGGGTCGCCGGCCGGTTCGGCGCTCATCCGGTAGGGCTGCAACGCACCCGCGAGGTCGGCGTGGACCCGGGCACAGAGTCGCGTGCCGTCGGCCGTGTGCTCCTCGGTGAGGATCTCGCCGTCGGCGTGCGCCCGCGCGACGAGCTCGCCGCGCGCGTACGGCACCAGCACGTCCACGAGGGTGTCCGGCCGGGGCAGCCGGTCGGCGAGGGCCGCGATCAGCTTCTCGACGCCGGCACCGGAATGCGCGGACACCACGTGTGCGTCGGGCAGCAGGTGCCGCAGGCGGGCCAACGACACCTCGCCGGCCGCATCCGACTTGTTGATCACGATCAGCTCGGGCACCACCGTGTCGGAACGCTTGCTGCCGATCTCGGCGAGCACCTCGCGCACGGCCTGCACCTGCTCCTCCGGGGCGGGGTCCGAGCCGTCGACGACGTGCAACAGCAGGTCGGCGTCCGCGGTCTCGTCGAGAGTGGAACGGAACGCGTCGACGAGCTGGTGCGGCAGGTGCCGGACGAATCCGACGGTGTCGGTCAGGGTGTAGGCCCGGCCGTCCGGGGTCACCGCACGGCGCGTCGTCGGGTCGAGCGTGGCGAACAACGCGTCCTCGACGAGCACACCGGCGTCGGTGATCGCGTTGAGCAGGCTCGACTTGCCGGCGTTGGTGTAACCGACGATCGCCACGCTCGGCACGTCGTTGGCCTTGCGCCGACCTCGCTTGGTCTCGCGAATCGTGTCCATCGCCGCGATCTCCCGCCGCAACTTGGCCACGCGCTTGCCGATCCGCCTGCGATCGATCTCCAGCTTGGTTTCACCCGGACCACGCAGGCCCACACCGCCGTTGCTGCCGGCCCTGCCACCGGCCTGCCGGGACAGCGATTCACCCCAGCCGCGCAACCGCGGGATGAGGTACTGCAGCTGGGCCAGCTCGACCTGTGCCTTGCCCTCCTTCGAACGGGCATGCTGGGCGAAGATGTCGAGGATCAGCGCGGTCCGGTCGACAACCTTGACCTTCAGCTTGTCCTCGAGCTGCCGCAACTGGCCGGGCGAGAGCTCACCGTCGCAGACGACGGTGTCCGCACCGCTCGACACGACGATGTCGAACAGTTCGCGCACCTTGCCCGAGCCGATGTACGTGGCCGGGTCGGGCCGGCTGCGGCGCTGGACCACGCCTTCGAGCACGGTCGACCCTGCGGTCTCGGCCAGCCGGGCGAGTTCTTCGAGCGAGGCCTCCGACTGCGCGGCGGTGCCTTCGGTCCACACGCCCACGAGTACGACACGCTCGAGCCGCAGCTGCCGGTTCTCGACCTCGGTGATGTCCGACAGCTCGGTGGAGAGCCCGGCGACCCGGCGCAGTGATGCGCGGGCCTCGAGCTCGAGCTCGCCGGTCGACGGCAGCTCGCCCGGCCTGCGGGGGGCCGCTCCGTCGAGGACCGTGCTGTCAACCGACTCTGCGGAAAGGTCCGCCTGCGACGTCAGGACGTCGCCGCGTTCGGGGTTACTCACAAGCCTCCAGGTCCGGTATCGGGTGAGCGCGTCCTCGCGCTCACCCCCATCGTCCCACGAGTCGTGGGATTCTCCGACCGGATTACCCGCTCGGCGGCTACCCGGGGGGTCGTTCGCGCCGGTACACGCCTTACCGGTGTCAACCCGTCGACCACCGCCCGTATTCCCCGGTTACGCGGAGTCACCGGGAAGTCACCGCCGGGCCCCACATCACCCGACAGCAACAGCAGCCGCGCGGATGCTGCAGAGCCGACCAGGGCCGTGGTTCCCTCGTCGATCCAGGCCATCGGGACCGACGATCCGCCCGAGGGCTCCTGAGACCTGCCGGATCCCGCGGATGAGGAGGACACGATGGTGGAGGCGGCCTACCAGGGCAGCGCGTTGGAGGTCGACCGCGCGTTCTACGGCGCGATCGCCGAGGGCGGGCGCGAACTCGTCGACCGGTTCGAGATCCCGATCCGCGCGGGCCGGGCGTGGGAGGTGCCCGCCGGGCACGTGTGCCGGCTCGTCACCGTCGACGGCCCACAGGTGGGCGACCTGAACGTATGGAACCGGCACAACCCGCGCGAACGCCTGTGGGCCTCGCGCACCCGCCAACTCCAGCGGGCGCATGTGTCCACATTCGACAGACTGTGGTCGACGTTGCCGTATCTGCGGCCGCTGCTGACCTTCACGTCCGACACCCTCGCCGACTACGGTCCGGACGCCGACGGCGGCCGCGTGCACGATCTGCTCGGCACGCGTTGCGATCCGTACGTCAATCGCATGCTCACCGGTGAGGACTTCGACTATCACTGCCATTCGAACCTCGTGCGCGCGGTCGCGCCGTACGGACTGACCGAGTTCGACGTCCACGACGTGCTCAACGTGTTCCAATGCACCGGGCTCACCGCCGACGACCGCTACTTCATGAAGACCTGCCCCGCCGCGCCCGGCGACCACCTCGAGTTCTTCGCCGAGCTCGACCTGTTGTGCGCGTTGTCGACCTGTCCCGGCGGCGACCTGTCCGTACCGCTGTGGGGGCCCGCGCCCGCGACCCGATCGACGTCTGCCGTCCGATCGGCGTCGAGGTGTACCGCGTCGACGGGTCGTTGTTGTCCGACTGGCGCTCGCCCGAGGTCGCCGCCTACGCGGGAGGGCACGCCCTCCGCCCCGTCCCCTGGGCATCCCGTGGCTGATCGCTGCGCGTGAGGGCGGTGTCCCCCGATCGCGCGCCGATGCGACCCGTTCGCTCACTGTTGTCATCTGATCACGGTCGGTAGGACAGAGGGGACGGACGTTCACGTGGCATCGATCGGGGATCCTCATGCGAGCACGGCGCGTGCTGACGACATTCGGAGCGCTCGGGGCGGCGGCGATCCTGGCCTTCACGACCCTGACGGCGACCACGGCACCGGCCGCAGCGGCCGAACCGGCTGCGCAGGCCGAACCCGCGGCTCCTGTCGAGCAGGGCGAGCCGCGGTTCGGGCACTACGTCGCGCTCGGCGATTCCTACACGTCGGGCCCGCTCATCCCGCTGCCCAAGCTGACCGCGCCCCTGGGCTGCGTGCGGTCGACGGCCAACTATCCGACCGTGCTGCAGTCGACGCTGCGCGCCGAGTCGTTCGACGACGTCAGCTGCGGCGGCGCCGAGACCACCCACATGACCGAACCGCAGCGCACCGCGCTCGGCACGAACGCGCCCCAGCTGGACACGCTCCGGCCCGACACCGACCTGGTGACCGTCGGCATCGGCGGCAACGACGAGGGCGTGTTCGGCTCGATGGTCGGCACGTGCCCGGGCCTGCGCGCGCTCGACCCCACCGGGACGCCGTGCCGCGACCACTTCACCGATCCCGACGGCACCGACCGGCTCGTCGAGGCCGTCGGACGCACCGAGGGGCGGATCGCCGCGGTGCTCGACGAGGTCGTGGCGCGCAGCCCGGAGGCGACGGTGCTCGTCGTCGGCTACCCGCGCATCACCCCGCCGCCCGCGAGCGCCCTGACCTGCCCGAAGGTGCTCCCGTTCGCCGACGGCGACCTCGCGTGGGCCCACGACGTCGAGACCGCACTCAGCGGCGCGGTACGCGGCGCCGCCGAGACCGTGGCCGCCGCCGGCCACGACGTGTCCTATGTGGACATGCACGGCCCGTCGGAGGGGCACGACGCCTGCGCCGGGTCCGACGCGTGGATCCAGGGCAAGCTCACGAACCCGCTCGTGGCGATGTCGTACCACCCCAACGCCGCCGGCATGCGCGGCGTCGCCGCCGAACTCCGCACCGCCCTCGACTGAGAGCCCCCCAAGGTCTGTGTGT
>NZ_MKKE01000005.1 GCF_001942305.1 Saccharomonospora sp. CUA-673
GTTCGCACCCACCGCACGAGCAGCAGCCCTGACATTGCCACCCACACGGTCCAACACCCCGAAAAACTCGGCCCTCAACTCCTCAAACGACACGGTCCCCACAACTCCCTGAACGACAGGGTGTTGCGGGGACCGCTAGAACCCGCGGACCATGGGGCCCTTGGGAGCTTTACCCCGGGGTTCGTGGTGTCGGGGACAGGGCGACATCGGGGCCGATACCGTGTGCTGGTGACCGACGGCCCTCCGAAGATGCCTCCTGTGCACGAGGCGTGGCTGCCCCGCGAGCACGCCTTGTACCGCCCTCGCCACGGCAGGCGCCAGGTGACGGCTCTGGTGTGCGCGGTCGTGTTCTTCGCCGCCCCCGCGCTGATGTGGGTCTTCGGCGCACGCGCGGGCGAGATCGAGAACCGCGCCCTGGCCGATTTCCCCGCGGTCGGCGACGGCTGGGGTTTCTTCACCGGCTTCCCGCAGTGGGCCACCGACCATCTCGTGTTCCGCTCGGGTGCCATCGACGCGGCGGACGGCATCAGTCACGGCGTGTTCGGCGAGCCCGCGCCGATGGGTCAGCACGGCGACAGCGGACCGATCCCGGGTGTTCCCGACGGTCCGAGCGAGTCCGAGGACGACCAGGAGGGCGGCGGGCAGGACACGGGCGGCGACGCCGGATACGTCGAGGTCGTCGAGGGCAGCGACGGTTGGCTGTACTACGGCGACGACATCACCGCCAAGTGCTTCCCGGACCGTCCGGTCACCGAGACGCTGGAGCGGCTCGACCGCATCCGGCACGCCGTGGAGGCCTCGGGCCGCCAGTTCGTGCTCACGATCGCGCCCGACAAGACGACGATGGTCCCCCAGCATCTGCCCGACAACTACGCGGGTCAGAACTGCGCCCCGCAGGCCACGGACGAGTTCTGGGAGCACGCCGAGCAGCAGCAGAGCTTCGCCGATCTGCGCCCGTCACTGCGGGAGGCCGCCGACCAGCTGGGCCACCCGCCGTACTACGCGAACGACACGCACTGGACGGACGACGGGGCCGTGATGCTCACGCGCGACCTGGCCGAGGCCGTCCAGCCCGGCGTCACGGAGCCGTGGCGCAGCGAGGGTGTCGGCTGGTCGACGACGCAGGGCGACCTCGCGTCGCTGTTGGGCCGTACCGAGCCGAAGGCGTCGATCCGCTACGCGCTCAAACCGGACGGCACCACCGACCGCACGCACGATCCGCTGACCCGGTTCGACGGGCCCGAGCGGTACGACGCGGACGCCGGCGTCGACATCGAGGGCGTCATCGGCGCGCCGACGGCGCTGATCGGCGACTCGTTCACGTTCGCCTCGTCGCGCTACCTGCCTGCGGCGTTCAACGATCTGACGTTGCTGAGCTATCCGCAGTTGGACCGGCACAAGCGGGCGACGTTGGACGTGTTCGTCCGCTCGGAGGTCGTCGTGGTGCAGACCGTCGAACGGTCGGTGGCCGAGGGCGACCTGCCGTTGATCGACGAGGGGTTCATGGGCGAGCTGGAACAGGCGATGGCGCAGAACCCGATTCGCTGAGTCGTCGCTGCCTGCCGCGCACGTAGGCGATCGCGCGGCACACGAGGTAGATCGTGAACGAGATGGCGGTGACGAAGAAGCTCACCGGTGCGCCCGGTGCGAGCGACAGGATGATCCCGCCGATCGCCGCGGTCTCGGCGAACACCACGGCCAGGACGGTCGCCTTCCACGGACTCGACGTCACGCGCGCGGCCGCGGCCGCCGGCGTCACCATGAGCGCGACGACGAGCAGCGCGCCGACGATCTGCACGCCCAGCGCGGTCGCCACGCCCACGAGCACGGCGAACAGCGGCGACAGCCAGTGCACCGGAACCCCGCGCGCCACCGCGACGCTCGGGTCGACGGTGGAGAACAGCAGCGGCCGGTAGATCAACGCGAGCACGGCCAGCACGGCGACGGCGCAGCCGATGAGCAGACCGAGGTCCTGCTGCTGCACGGCGACGACCTGGCCGACGAGGATGCCGAACTTGTTGTTGGCCCTGCCGTCGTAGAACCACAGCAACAGCACGCCGAGGCCCAGTCCGAACGACAGGATCACGCCGATCACCGAGTCGCGTTCGGACTCCCGCCCGCCGAGCAGGCCGAGCAGCAGCGCGGCGACGACCGCGCCCAACAGTGCGCCGTAGCTGACCGCGATGCCGAGCAACAACGCCGCGGCCGCACCGGTGAACGCCAGCTCGGCGGTGCCGTGGACGGCGAACGACATCCGCCGCATGACGATCAGCGGGCCGAGCGCACCGGCGACCAGGCCGAGCACGGCGGCCGCGGCGATGGCCATCAGCACGAAGTCGATCTGGATGAGCCGGAGGGTGAGCTCGAAGTCGAAGAGCTGGTCCATCAGCGTGCCCTCACCCGGACGTCGTCGTGCGGCGCCGCACCGCCGAGGTCACCGTGCTCGTCGTGGTCGTGGTGCTCGACGCCCTCGCACAGGGCGCTCTGCGCGCCCGCGACGTGGATCTGCCCGCCGACGCGCACGACCTCGACCTGCGCGCCGTACAACTCGGACAACGTCTCCGACGTCATCACCTCCGCGGGCGTGCCGACCCGGAACCGCCCGCCGACGAGGTAGAGCACGCGGTCGACGTACGGCAGCACCGGGTTGATCTCGTGCGTCACGAACAACACGGCGGTGCCGGTCTCGCGCCTGCGCTGTTCGATGAGTTCGGTGACGGTGCGCTGGTGGGTCAGGTCGAGTGAGGCGAGCGGTTCGTCGCACAGGAGCAGGTCGGGCTCGCCGATCAACGCCTGCGCGACGCGCAGCCGTTGCTGCTCACCGCCGGAGAGCCGTCCGACGGGGGACGTGGCGTACGACGTGGCGGCCACCGATGCGATCGCCTCGTCGATCTTCCTGCGCCGGGCGCGCATGCCGCGCAGGCCCACGCCCCACCGGTCGCCGTCGAGACCGAGGCCGACGAGGTCCCGGCCGCGCAACGTGAGGCCCTGGTCGAGCGCCCGCTGCTGCGGGACGTAGCCCACGTGCCGGTTGCCCTTGCCGGGCGCGGTGCCCGCCACCCGGACCGTTCCCGCGCTCAGCGACTGGAGGCCGAGCAGGACCTTCAGCAGCGTCGTCTTGCCGGAACCGTTGGGTCCGAGAACCGCGACGAACTCGCCCGGCTCCACCCGCAGGTCGAGGTTCTGCCAGAGCGTGCGCTCCCCGAAGGCGAGCGCCGCCCCTTCGATCTCGACCGCTCCGGTCTCGACCGCTTCGGTCCCGCTCAACTGTCGATCACTGGTCCAACGCTCCGGCGAGCTGCTCGATCTGTCCGGTCATCCACGAAACGTAGTCGTCCTCGCCCTCGGGGAGCGTCTCGGTCATCTCGACGACGGGCACGTCGTGCTCCCCCGCCTGCTGCACGAGCTGCTCGGTGACGGACGTGACGGTCTGCGGGTTGTTCACCACGACGTCGACGCCGTCGCCGGTGACCTTCTCGGTGACCTCCTGCTGCGCGGCGACCGGCACGTCGGTCTCGCCCTCGATGGCGCGCGTGTAGTCGGCGGGCGTGACGTCCTCCAGGTGCGCGGCCTCGAGCAGGTAGTGCGCGACCGGCTCGGTCGACAGGACGCGGCCGCCGGGGATCTCCTCGACCTGCTTCTCCAGGTCCTCGATGCGCTGCGCGAACTCCTCGGCGTTGCCGGTGAAGGTGTCACGCTGCTCGGGCTGCAGTTCGCCGAGCTCCGCGGCGACCTTCTCGGCGACCTCGCTCACGACGTGCAGGTCGTACCAGACGTGCTCGTTCTCGTGGGCGTGATCGTGCCCCTCGTGGCCTTCGTCGCCGTGGCCTTCCTCGCCGTGGCCGCCGTGGTCATCGCCGTGGCCCTCGTCGCCGTGGCCTTCCTCGCCGTGGCCTTCCTCGCCGTGGCCGTGGTCGCCGTGGTCGTGGCCGCCCTCGCCCTCGAAGGCGACGACGGCGTGCTCGCTGCCGGCCTGTTCGGCGAGGTCCTCGAAGTAGGTGTCGTAGCCGCCGCCGTTGTAGAGCAGCAGGTCGCCGTCCTGGACGTCGGCGGCGTCCTCGGCGGTGGCTCGTAGGAGTGCGGGTCGGCGGACGGGTCGTCGACGAGGGACTTGACCTCGACGTGCTCGCCGCCGACGGCCTTCGCGATCGATCCCCAGACGTTGGTCGACGCCACGACCGTGACGGCATCGCCGTTGTCGCCCTGGGCGCCGTCGTCACCGGCACCGCACGCGGTCGCCGCCGTGAGCGCGAATGCCATGGGAACCGCCGTGAGCACGCGGGCCTTCTTCATCGTCCACCACCGTCGTCGGGCCGGTCAGCTGTCACTGCAAGTATAGGTAATGGAAATCGTTGCCATTCGACGACGCCGGAACCGGTGACGGAAATCCGGACGAACAGCTCGGAATTCGACGCAGCGTGACGAGCCGCGCACCCTTACGGCCACCACGCGATGTGACCCTGACGGGGTTGCGGTACTGCGGTGTGTTCTGAACCGTTACGGTTTGTTCATGAACCGGCCGATGCGATCGCGACGGCAGGCGACGTTGGCGTCCCTTGCCGCCGAACTGGGCGTCTCGCGTACGACCGTGTCCAATGCCTACAACCGGCCCGACCAGCTGTCGCCCGAACTGCGCAAGCGTGTGCTCGAGACGGCGAAACGGCTCGGCTACCCGGGGCCGGACCCGGTGGCGCGGTCGCTGCGAACCCGCAAGGCCGGCGCCGTCGGCCTGCTGCTCACCGAGAACCTGTCGTACGCCTTCCGCGACCCGGCCGCCGTCGGCGTGCTCGAGGGCCTCGCGTTGGCGTGCGAGGACGCGGGCGTCGGCCTGACGCTGGTGCCCGGCAGCCCCGGCAACGAGGACGTGGCGGCGGTGCACCGCGCGGGCGTGGACGGCTTCGTCGTGTACTCCGTGCCGGACGACGATCCGCATCTGCAGGCCGCGCTGCAGCGTCCGGTTCCGACGGTGATCATCGACCAGCCGTCCCTCGACGGGCTCGACCGCGTCGGCCCGGACGACGAGGCCGCGATCGTCGACCTCGCCAACCACGTCGTCGGCCTCGGCCACCGCCAGGTGGGTGTGCTGTGCATGCGCCTGTCGAGCGACCGCAACGACGACTTCGCCTCGCAGTACCGCCAGCAGGACGCCCACTACCACGTGCAGCGCACCCGGCTGGCCGCGTTGCAGCGGACGTTCGAGGCCGCGGGAGTGCCGTGGGCGTCGGTGCCGGTCGTGGAGCGGTTCGACCACCACGTCGACGACGGCGCGTCCGCGGCGCGGCAGCTGCTCGACAAGCACCCGCGCGTGACGGCGTTGATCTGCACCTCCGACATCCTCGCGCTCGGCGCACTCGCCGAGGCGGGCCGGCGCGGCCTGCGGGTGCCGGCCGATCTGACGATCACCGGTTTCGACGGCATCGGCGAGGCCACGCGCGCCGGGCTGACCACCGTGCACCAGCCCGTGCTCGAGAAGGGCAAGGCCGCGGGCAAGCTGCTGCTCGGCGCCGGCGACCGGGTCGCGTCGAAGGTGATCACCCTGCCGACCGAACTGCGGGTGGGCACCACATCGGCCCCGCCGCGGACCGCGGAGCAGCACTGGTTCGGTCCCTGACCGGGTGACGCGGCGTGACGAGCGCCAACCCACGTTGTGCGCCGGGCCTACGGCAGGGTGAGATGGCGGTCATGACGGCGATCGACCTGCTCCTGCAGCGCAACAACGAACTCGGCCAGGTGACGGGCGGCGACCGCTCGTCCCCGCACCTTCCCAGCACGTGGCGATCCTGACGTGCATGGACGCGCGCATCCGCGTCTTCCAGCTCTTCGGCCTCCAGGAAGGCGAGGCACACATCCTGCGCAACGCGGGCGGGGTCGTCACCGACGACGTGATCCGGTCGCTCTCGTTGAGCCAGCGCAAGCTCGGCACGCGCGAGCTGATGATCGTGCAGCACACCAACTGCGGTCTGAACGCGGTCACCGAGGACAGCTTCAAGGACGAGCTCGAGGCCGACACCGGCCTGCGGCCGACGTGGGCGGTCGAGGCGTTC
Organism: Saccharomonospora sp. CUA-673; assembly: GCF_001942305.1. Lineage (GTDB taxonomy): Bacteria > Actinomycetota > Actinomycetes > Mycobacteriales > Pseudonocardiaceae > Prauserella. Next base: position 6,045 of record NZ_MKKE01000005.1, read on the forward strand.
CGCGAGGTGCAGGCGAGCGTGCGCACGTCGATCCAGCGCGCCAAGCAGAGCGCGTTCCTGCTGCATCGCGACGTCGTGCGCGGTTTCGTCTACGACGTGCACACCGGGGCGCTCACCGAGGTCGAGTAGCGGTTCGGGCGTTCGGCGCGCGGTGTTTTAATGCCCGCGTGGTTCTGACCGCCGATACCGCCGCCGATACCCTGCTCGACTGGTTCGCCGCCACCGCGCGCGATCTGCCGTGGCGCAGGGCCGACTGCGATGCGTGGGGCGTGCTGGTCAGCGAGATCATGCTGCAGCAGACGCCCGTGGCCAGGGTCGAGCCGATCTGGCACGAGTGGCTGGAGCGCTGGCCGAAGCCGTCGGCGCTGGCGGCCGCGCCGCAGGCCGACGTGCTGCGCGCGTGGGGCAAGCTCGGCTATCCGCGCAGGGCACTGCGGCTGCACGCGGCCGCCGACGCCATCGCGCGCGAGCACGGCGACGTCGTGCCCGACGACGTCGACACCCTGCTGGCGTTGCCGGGCATCGGCGCGTACACCGCGCGGGCTGTCGCGGCGTTCGCCTACGGCAGGCGGGTACCGGTGGTGGACACGAACGTCCGCCGGGTCGTCGCGCGCGCCGTCCACGGCGCAGGTGACGCGGGTCCGGCGTCGAACACGCGCGACATGGCCGACGTCGAGGCGCTGCTGCCCGCCGACGAGGGCCGCGCGGCGACGTTGTCGGCCGCGTTGATGGAGCTCGGCGCGCTCGTGTGCACGGCACGGTCCCCGCGCTGCGCGGACTGTCCGATCGCCCCCGACTGTGCGTGGGTGCGGGCGGGCAAACCCGCCTACGACGGGCCGGCCAAGCCGGTGCAGAAGTTCGCGGGCACCGACCGGCAGGTGCGCGGGCTGCTGCTCGACGTGCTGCGCGGCACCGACGGTCCGGTGCCGAAGACGCGACTCGACGTCGTCTGGGACCGCGCCGGGCAGCGCGACCGGTGCCTGGACTCGCTGCTGACCGACGGGCTCGTGGAGCAGACCGAGGACGGCCGCTTCGCCCTGCCCGGTGAGCACTGACCGGCCCGCACCGACTGGGGCGCTGATCGGCGGCAGCCCGTTTCCACCACCCTGTGGGTGTGACTCGGGCCGCAATTCGGTAAACCGCGCAGTGTCGCGCGAATGGGGGACGTTCGTCCAGGGTGGGTTAGGTCGAGAATGCCCCATTCGAGCGACAACGGAAGGACCACCGCAGTCCTCCCGAAGGCGTGAATGCGCAGGTCACGACGATGAAACAGGGTGAGAAATGTTCGCAACCGACACCCGAAGTTCGTCGGCATTTATTCGCTTCACGCAATGTTTCGTGCTCGGATATGCGCGCAGTCAGTAGTCGCTGGAGGGAGCGCACCCGAGATGTCCGACCAACCCGCTTTCCATCGCCGCACGTTCTTCAAGGGCGGACTCGCCGTGACCGCGGCGGGCGCCTTGACCACGCTCGCTCCCGCGGCCGCCTCCGCCGCGGTCGGTTCGGGATCGACGTCCGGGGGTGTCGGTGCTCGGGCCGCGGAGCCGACCATCCACACCACGGCCGACTGGGGCGCACAGTCGCCGACCCAGGACCCGATCATCCTGGACCACGCGCCGACCTACATCGTCGTGCACCACACGGCCGGGTCGAACAGCACGGACTACTCCCTCGACCGCGCGTACACGATCTCGCGGAGCATCCAGCAGCTGCACATGGACAACGGCTGGGGCGACTCGGGCCAGCAGTTCACCAACAGCCGCGGCGGGCACATCACCGAGGGCCGGCATCACTCGCTCGACGCGGTCCAGGGCGGCACGCAACACGTGCAGGGCGCGCACGTCGCGAACAACAACTCGACGTGCATCGGCATCGAGAACGAGGGCATCTACGTCGACGTCGACGTCACCGAGGCGCTGTGGAACTCGCTCGTGGACCTCGTCGCGTGGATCGCCGCGCAGTACGGACTCGGCACCGACTCGATCCTCGGGCACCGTGACTTCAACTCGACCGAGTGCCCCGGCACGGTCCTGTATGGACGGTTGCCGGAGCTGCGCGACGCGGTCGGTGCGCGACTGGGCGCGCGGTCGGCCGAGCCGACGTCGTGGCCGCTGCTGACGCCGGGCGACGCGGGCCCGCAGGTGCGGACGGCGCAGACGTTGTTGCGCGACCGCGGGGTGAACGTCGCGAAGGACGGCGTGTTCACCGCGGCGATGGCCCGCGAGGTCGCGAAGTTCAAGCGCGCCAACGGCGTCACGCAGCTGGCGTGCGGCGCGGCGGTGCACCGGAACGCGGACGAGAGCGGCTTCCTCGGCTCGGACGTGTGGCCGCTGCTGGTGTCCGGCGCGGAGCGCGAGGACATGAAGGGCCGTCTCGCGCGGATCGGCTGAGCCGCTAGCGGTCCAGCAGTTCGGACAGGAACGCCTCGACAGCGCCCCGGTATTGCTCCGGGGCGCTGTCGTGTATCACGTGGCCCGCGCCCTCCACGACGAGGTGCCGGCCGCCTGCGCGGCGGGCGAGTTCGGCCTGGCCGCCCGCGGGCATGAACGTGTTGCCTGCCTCGAGTACGAGCAGCGGGCACGCAACCTTGTCTACATAGGACCGATAGTCGCGGCGGCCCCATTCGGCGGCGATGACGTAGAGGTCCTCGAGGTCGGCGGTGAGGCGGTAGCCGTCGTCGTGTTCGGTGAAACATTCGACGAAGTAGTCGCCGGTGTCGCCGAAGAACTCGCGCACGTGCGCGAGCGAGGTGAACGGCACGGGCCAGGAATCGAAGTGCGCGCGCCATGCGTCGACGGTGCGTCCGCGTTGGTCGGGTGCGATGTCCTCGGTGACGATGCCGCGCACCAGGTCCGGCCGCGTGGCCGCCAGGACGATGGCGTGCAGTCCTCCCATGGAGTGTCCGATCACGACGGCAGGACCCTCGTCGAGACGTTCGACGAACTCGGCCACGTCGGCGGCGAAGTCCTCGGTGGACACCGGAACGTCGCGCGGCGACGGGTGTGGCGACCGGCCGTGCGCGCGGGCGTCCAGACCCACGACGTGCCCGTAGGCGCTCAGGTGGCGCGCCACGCGCCACCATGTGGTGGCACGACCCATGAGTCCGTGCAGCAACACGATCGGCGGCCCCGATCCGCCGAAGTCGACAACGCCGTCCGCGTGTCCCATCACGCACCTCCTCCGACCAACCCTACGGTTCCCTCCGCCGGGGGATTCTCACCTGTTATCGTCCCGCCACGTTAGGTGCAACCCAACGGGTTCGGGGGGCGGGATGCCGGATTTCACGGTGGATGTCGGCGGTCTGGAAGCGCTGCAGAAGAACTTGACGAGAGTCAAGGAGAACATCGACGGCGCGACGAAGCGACTGGACGGACTGCGACCGGATTCGGTCGGTTCGGACGAGCTCGACGAGGCGTGCGGTGACTTCCGGGACTCCTGGAAGGAAGGTCTCGAGAAGCTCGAGGAGGCCGTCGAGGAGGTCGACGAGGGCCTCGGCCAGGCGGTGAAGGGCTACCGGGATGTCGAGGAAGGCATCCGCGATTCGCTGAAGGACATGCGCGACGGGGTCGACGACCTGAATCTGCAGGGGGCGACGCCGAGTGGCCGTTGATCAGTATCCGTGCATCGGCTACGACCCGGCGCGCGGCAACGTGGCGACGCTCGAGCAGCTCGCGAAGGAGCTGACCGAGACCGCGGAGTACGCCGGTGAGGCCCGCGAGGCGCTCGCGTCGGTCAAGCGGAACGAGGACATCTGGAACGGCCCGGCGGCGGCGAAGTTCGCGGAGAACATCGAGGACCTGCCGGGATATCTGGGCGACGCCGACGAGTCGATGCGCAAGGCGGGCGCGGCGCTGGAACAGTGGTCCGGCGACCTGAGCCGCCTCAAGGAGCGCGCCCAGCGGATCGAGGCGGAGCTTCGCGAGGCGCTCGAGAAGGAGCGGCAGGCCCAGGCCGAGGCCCAGCACGCGAATCAGCAGGCCGTGCAGGCCGCAAGCCACTTCGGCGAGGGCGGCGGGTCGATGGAGTCGGCCCAACGTGCGTCGCAGGCGGCGAAGGACGCCACGGCCGCGGTCGAGGAACTCCGCAGGCGAGCCGAAGCCCTCCGCGACCGCTGGGAGGACCTGTCGGGCGAATGCGCGAAGGCCCTCCGCGAGGCCGCCGACCACGCCCCGGAGAAGGGCTTCTGGGAAGGCATCGGCGACATGATCGCCGGCTCGCTGGAGACCATCGCCGACATCGCCGGCATCGTGTCCGCGATCGCGGGAGTCCTCTCCTTCGTACCAGGGTTGAACGCCATCGCCGCACCGGTGGCCATCATCTCGGGCGCGTCGCACTGGGTGCCCGACTGGCCGACAACACAGTCAACGACAAGTGGTCGACCGCCGGCGGGATCGCCGGCGCGTTCGCCGACGGGCTTGGCGTCATTCCCGGTGTCAACGCTATTGCGAAGGGTGCCAAGGCCCTGGACGGAGCCAGTGGGATCGTGGCCAACGCCGGAAACTTCTTCGGTGCAGCACGGGGCGAGATGGCAAAAGGCAGCGAGATTCTCACTGCGGCCACGAAACAGCTTCCAGAAATGACCGACAAAGCGGCAAGTTTGGCAGCAAAGACTTACGAGGGAGCAGCGACCGCGCTCGTGCAAACACCCGCCATCGACAAAGCAACCGGAGGAGAGGAAAAGACAGCCCACAACGTAGGAGCGGGCGGGTCTATCATCCTCGGATTCCTGACAGCTAGGTAGAGTCTCATGAGCATTACAGAAACCCTGTCGAAGACTCCGGGCAAGATTCCAATCTGGTTCTCAGTTCCGGCCGAGTTCATACAGATCGACCCCACGGAGTCACTGGAAGACAGGGTGGCCAGACTTGCCAGCGACATAAGCATGACCCCGGGGTTGAACCCCCAGCAGCAAGCCGATCTCATCTTTGCGCAGGAGGCGCTCTATCGGGACCTGGCCAAGACAGGGGCCATCTACGCAGCCCATTGCGTCGCATCATCGGAACACAACCAAGGACTGGTCAGCGCGCTGTTCACGGTCATAATTCAAGATCTACCCCAGTCTCACGGACACTCTCTGGAGCAGATCGCGCGCGGACTTCGGGAACCGGGCTCCCCAGTAGAGGTTCTTACTTCAACCTACCCAGCCGGGCTGGCAATCGCACACGGTCGAGAGCTTTCCGTCAAATTCAACGGGCAGCACCAAACCATGCGGAGCGCCGACATCATGTTTATGATGCCAACCCAGGACCAACTTGCCATCTTCAGCATATCTACATCGAACATCGCGGACTGGGACAGCTTCATGTCCATCCTTGACGGCATCGCGATGACCGTTTCATTTTCTCCACCCAACGAGAGCGCATCGAGCATAGGCAGCATCCTAAGCGGAGGGGTACTTTGATGGTCTACCTCGTTTCCATGCTGATTGCTCTCCTGATCGCACTCTGGATCCTCGCCAGCCGGACGAAGGCCCGACGACAGAATGTCGAGCAGGGGATCGAGTACGTCCGCAAACGACTGGACGGTTGGACGACGCCCAATGTCCGGCTCTTCGAGGCATGGCCCTTGACCGACGTTCAGATCATCGAGGTGGCCCGCAAGGAAGGCTACTCGTACCGAGGCGAGGGCGGCGAAGGCTTCGGCTACACCTCGTTGGATTTCGTAAAGGACAACCCCCATGTCTGAGGACCTCATCGAAACCATCACCGTGGTTCTCGGCTATGTCCTACTGGCGCTCCTGCCGTTCTGCGTCGTCCCCACTCTGATGGGCCTGCGCATCGGCACCGGGAAACGCAAGAAGACCGCGCCGAAGCAGGCCTCGGCGTTCGAGGAGCGTCTTCGCAACCACACGGGGCGGTCGACGATGACCGTCGACTGGATGGACTACGAATACCTGTCCCAACCCGCAATCCGGGACCTCGCCGCGGTGTGGGGGTGGAGGCTCCGGTCGGACGAACCGTCCGGGCGTCAATGGCTTCTGCACTTCGCCTACGAACCCGACACCCCCTACGAAGGCCCCGCCGCGCGGCTGGCGGCCGAGCTCGCCGACGCCGACATCGACGCCGACGGCGTGTACCTCCTCGATCCCACCCGCTACAGCGCGCTGCCCGACGAGGAACGCGACCGCATCATCGCCGCCGCAGGGTGGCAACGCTCCCCTCGCGCCGCCGTCAGCATCCTCTCCCTCACCAAGGAGGGCACCCTGGTCAACAACGGGCTCAGCGGTATCGACCTCGGCGGCGTCCCGGCCTCGGAGCTCCAGCAGCACCCGGGCGTCGCCGAGCGCGCAAAGGCATTCGAGGCGCAGCACGGTTTCGACCCACTGGCCCCCGCCGCGCTCAACCACCTGCGGACGCGCGGCAAGTACTGGCTCAAGTGGTATCTCCCACTGGCCGCGCTGTGCGGACTGTTGTGGTTCCTCGGCGTCTTCCCGCTCTTCATCGGACTGGAGGACGGCACCGACTCCGAGGTGTTCCAGGTCGGAGCCTGGATGATGCTCGCCGGTACCGCCTTCGCACTGGCCGCCGCCTTCGTCAGCATCCTCAAACGACGCGAGATCGGCGCCCACTTCAAGGAAATCCAGCGGATGCGCCGGGTCTACCGACGCTCGACGACATCCAACTGACATCGGCAGTCTGCTGCCAGGAGACTTCTCATGGAATACGTCGCGTTTCTGATGGTGTTCGTGTCGTCCCTGCTGCTGGTGGTGTCCCGGGTGAGGCAGCGGTTCCAGAGCCTCGAGCGGGCCAGGGACCGCGTGGCGAAGGAGCTTGACGAGACAAAGCCGGGGTTTCACGCGGCGATCTCGATTCCCGCCGTCCACCCGTTGAGCTCGGAGCAGATCAAGGACATGGCCGCGAACCGCGGGTTCACCCTCAAGAAGGCAAATGCAGGCGGCAGCACCATCGCCACCTACATGCATTTCACCCGAATCAACGAGCAGGGAACCCATGGCTGATGTAGTGCAACCCCTGGTCCCGATCCTGGGACCGCTGACGCTGGTCTTCGTCTTCGTCGGTGGTGTCCCAGCCCTCTTCGGTATCCGGAACGGATACGTGGGGTCGGCGCGTCGTCGGCGCCAGAAGCAGGAAGGCGCCCTCGAACAGCTGCTGCGGACCCACTCGGGCGGCGCCCTGCCCATCGACTGGATGCACTTCGCGGACCTTCCGAAGCAGCACATCCAGGACGTCCTCGCGCCGACCGGCTGGCGCTACTCGCACGAGGACATCAGCAACGGGGAATGGTGGCTCGTGTTCACCTACTCGCCCCACACGCCGTACACGGGCCCGGCCGAACGCCTCATCCGGGAACTGGCGGCCGCCGACGGTGACACGTACAAGATGGACGCTTTCCGCTACGGAGCCCTCGGCGCCGACGAGTTTCGCCGCATCGTCCAGGAAGCAGGCTGGCGTCCGGGTTTCCGCATTACCGACGAGACGCCTCTCAAGAGGGACCTCGAGCTCACCGAGATGCCCCGGAATCCCGCCTTGGCGCCGCTTGTCAACGAGTACTACAACAAGCACGGTTACAGCCCGCTCGATCCCGAGCGGATCCTGCACATGCGTGCCCGGCAGCAGCATTGGGGCAGGAAGTCCACCGGCTGCCTGGGGATCCTGGCCTGCCTGGCCTGCCTCGTCCTCGGCCCACTGATCCTCGCCCTCAGCATGTCGGACCTCGCCCGCGACAGCGCCGAGGTGATCACGTTCTGGGTCGGCAGTGGCATCACCGCGATCGCGGTCGCCCTCATCGGCTACGAGATCTGGATCAGCTACGTCCAGAGGGGTCGGGACATCGGCCCCCACGAGAAGATCCTCAAGGAGCTCACCAAGCTCCACAAGGAGACCCGTCGCGGCTCCGGGGTGGCTGATCCGTCACGACAGGGGCGGTGAGGATCAGTACCCTCGGGGCATGGCTGTTGTGAAGATCAACGCGATCGAGGTTCCCGAGGGTGCCGGCCCCGAGCTCGAGAAGCGGTTCGCCGCGCGGCTCCACGCCGTCGACGACCAGCCGGGGTTCCTCGGCTTCGAGCTGCTGCGCCCGGTGTCCGGCGACGACCGCTACTTCGTCTACACGAAGTGGGAGACCGAGGAGGACTTCCAGGCGTGGGCCAAGGGCCCGGCCAAGGAGGCCCACTCCGGCGAGCGCGCCAAGCCCGTGTCCAGCGGCGCGAACCTGCTGGAGTTCGAGGTCGTCCAGAGCTCGGTACCCGACAAGTCCGAGTGAGCGCACCACCCGAGCTCGACGCGGCCCTCGACACGGCCGCCGAGATCATCGACGGCGCCGACGCACTCCTCGTGTGCGCCGGCGCGGGATGGGCGTCGACTCCGGACTGCCCGACTTCCGCGGCGACGAAGGTTCTGGCGCGCCTACCCGCCGTACGCCCGGCTCGGCTTCAGCTTCGTCGACGTCGCCGACCCCGTGCACTTCGCCGACGACCCCGAACTCGCCTGGGGCTTCTACGGCCACCGCCTCGCGCTCTACCGCCGCACCACACCCCACGACGGCTTCGACACCCTCCGCCGCTGGGGCACGGCCAAACCCGGCGGCGTGCACGTGTTCACGTCCAACGTGGACGGACAGTTCCAGCGCGCAGGGTTCACCGACGTCGCCGAGGTCCACGGCTCCATCCACCACCTGCAATGCCTCGCAGGCTGCGGCTCCGGCATCTGGCCCGCCGACGGCATCGACGTCACCGTCGACACCGACACCATGCGCGCCGTCCCACCCCTGCCGACCTGCGGCGACTGCGGCAGCCTCGCCCGGCCCAACATCCTCATGTTCGGCGACTTCGACTGGCTCGGCGACCGTTCCCAACAACAACTCGACGCGCTCCGCGAATGGCGCCGCGACGCCGGGCACATCGCCGTCGTCGAACTCGCGCGGGCATGGCCATCCCCACCGTGCGCAGGCAGGCCGAACTCGCCAGCGCCCCCACCGGCTCGCTCATCCGCATCAACCCCCGCGAACCCACGTCCGCCACGGACGCGGCGTACCCCTCGCCCTCGGCGCTCTCGACGCGCTCAACCGCATCCGGGAACGCCTCGAGGGCCAACACTGAGGAGACCGCGATGACCATCCTGGTCACCGGAGCCACCGGCAACATCGGCCGCAGAACCGTCGACCAACTCCTGCGCCGCGGAGCCACCGACATCCGCGCACTCACCAACAACCCCACCAAAGCCGCACTCCCCGACGGCGTCGAGGTCGCCGAGGGCTACCTGCGCCGGCTCGACACCCTGCCCGCCGCGTTCCACGGTGTCACCCGCGTGTACCTCGCCCCCATCGAGGACGGCCTCGACGACGTGCTGCGCATCGCGCGCGACGCCGGCGTCGAACACGTCGTCGCCCTGACCGGCGAACCCGAATCGTGGTGGGGCGGCGTCACCCACACCGTCGAGAACTCCGGCATCCCCTGGACCCACCTGTGGCCCGGCGACTTCATGGAGAACGCCTTCATGTGGGTCGACCAGATCCGGCGCACCGGCGAGGTCCACGAACCCCAACCCGACGCGGCCAGCGCACCCACCGCCATGGACGACATCGCAGCCGTCGCCGCCGTCGCGCTCCTGAACCCCGAACCCGGCGCCGCCTACTCGCTGACCGGACCCGACACCCTCACCCGCGCCGACCAGGTCGCCCACATTGCCACCGCCCTCGGCCGCGACCTGCGCTTCGTCGCCGCGTCACCGGCCGACACCATCGAACGGCTCCGCCCCACCATGGGCGAGAACGCCGAATGGTTCGTCCACAACGCACTCGACTCGTTCGACACCGACCTCAACCAGCACAACACCAAGGTCGAAGAGATCACCGGCGAACCCGCCACCACGTTCGCCGACTGGGCCCACGCCAACGTCGACGCCTTCCGCTGACCACGAAACGCCAACACGGCGACGCGGAGTGCTGACACGCCCGCGCGAGGTGCTGACACGGCGACGTGGGGTGCTGACACGGCGGACCACATGACAAAGGAGCGGCGGGCACCTTTGGTGCCCGCCGCTCCTTCTTGTCGTGCTCTGGTGCTTACTCCTCGGACTCGCCGGCCGAGCCCGTGGACTCCTCACCGGCGGCCATGCTCACCGGCGGGGCGTCCGGCACGTCGATCGGCTTCTGCTCGCCGCGGAACGTGAACGTGGCGTCCTCGTCCTTCTCGTCGCCGACTTCCCAGCCCTCGACGTCCACGATGATGATCTGGCCCGGCTCGACCTCGCCGAACAGGATCTTCTCGGACAGCTGGTCCTCGACCTCGCGCTGGATCGTCCTGCGGAGCGGACGGGCACCGAGCACCGGGTCGAAGCCGCGCTTGGCCAGCAGGGCCTTCGCACGGTCGGTGAGCTCGATGGCCATGTCCTTGCCCTTGAGGGCCTCCTCCACCCGCCGGACCATGAAGTCGACCATCTCGATGATCTGGTCCTGCGTGAGCTGGTGGAAGACGATGATGTCGTCGATCCGGTTGAGGAACTCGGGCCGGAAGTGCTTCTTCATCTCCTCGTTGACGCGCTGCTTCATCTTCTCGTAGCGCGTCACCTCGTCGTTGCCCGACGAGAAGCCGAGGCTGACGGACTTCGAGATGTCCGACGTGCCCAGGTTCGAGGTGAAGATCAGCACCGTGTTCTTGAAGTCGACCGTGCGGCCCTGACCGTCGGTCAGGCGGCCGTCCTCGAGAACCTGCAGGAGCGTGTTGTAGATCTCCTGGTGGGCCTTCTCGATCTCGTCGAACAGGACCACGGAGAACGGCTTGCGCCGCACCTTCTCGGTGAGCTGACCGCCCTCCTCGTAGCCGACGTAGCCCGGAGGGGCACCGAACAGCCGCGAGGCGGTGTAGCGGTCGTGGAACTCGCCCATGTCGATCTGGATGAGCGCGTCGTCCTCGCCGAACAGGAAGTTCGCCAGCGCCTTGGACAGCTCGGTCTTACCGACACCGGACGGGCCGGCGAAGATGAACGAACCGGACGGGCGCTTCGGGTCCTTCAGACCGGCGCGGGTACGGCGGATCGCCTGCGACACGGCCTTGACCGCGTCCTCCTGGCCGATGATCCGCTTGTGCAGCTCGTCCTCCATGCGGAGCAGACGCGTGGTCTCCTCCTCGGTGAGCTTGAACACCGGGATGCCGGTCCAGTTGGCGAGGACCTCGGCGATCTGCTCGTCGTCGACCTCGGCGACGACGTCCAGGTCACCGTCCTTCCACTGCTTCTCGCGCTCGGACTTCTGCGACAGGAGCGTCTTCTCCTCGTCGCGCAGCGACGCGGCCCGCTCGAAGTCCTGACCGTCGATGGCCGATTCCTTGTCCCTGCGGACGTCGGCGATCTTCTCGTCGAACTCGCGCAGGTCCGGCGGAGCGGTCATCCGGCGGATGCGCATCCGCGCGCCCGCCTCGTCGATCAGGTCGATCGCCTTGTCCGGCAGGTACCGGTCGTTGATGTACCGGTCGGCCAGCGTGGCCGAGGCGACCAGCGCCGAGTCGGTGATCGACACGCGGTGGTGCGCCTCGTAGCGGTCGCGCAGACCCTTGAGGATCTCGATCGTGTGCTCGAGCGACGGCTCGCCCACCTGGATCGGCTGGAAACGACGCTCCAGCGCGGCGTCCTTCTCGATGTACTTGCGGTACTCCTCGAGCGTGGTCGCACCGATCGTCTGGAGCTCGCCGCGGGCCAGCATCGGCTTGAGGATGCTCGCCGCGTCGATCGCACCCTCGGCGGCACCCGCGCCGACGAGCGTGTGCAGCTCGTCGATGAACAGGATGATGTCGCCGCGGGTCTTGATCTCCTTGAGGACCTTCTTGAGCCGCTCCTCGAAGTCACCGCGGTACCGCGAGCCCGCGACCAGCGAGCCGAGGTCCAGCGTGTAGAGCTGCTTCTCCTTCAGCGTCTCGGGCACCTCGCCCTTGACGATGTTCTGCGCCAGTCCCTCGACGACGGCCGTCTTGCCGACGCCGGGCTCGCCGATCAGGACCGGGTTGTTCTTGGTGCGGCGGGACAGCACCTGCATGACCCGCTCGATCTCCTTGCTGCGGCCGATGACCGGGTCGAGCCCGCCGTCCCGCGCAGCCTGCGTCAGGTTGCGGCCGAACTGGTCGAGCACGAGCGACGAGGACGGCGTGCCCTCGCCACGGCCACCGCCGGCCTCCTGCGGCTCCTTGCCCTGGTAGCCGGACAGGAGCTGCAGCACCTGCTGGCGGACGCGGTTGAGGTCCGCGCCGAGCTTGACCAGCACCTGGGCCGCGACGCCCTCACCCTCGCGGATGAGGCCGAGCAGGATGTGCTCCGTACCGATGTAGTTGTGGCCGAGCTGCAGCGCCTCGCGCAGCGACAGCTCCAGCACCTTCTTGGCACGCGGCGTGAAGGGGATGTGTCCGCTCGGGGCCTGCTGCCCCTGGCCGATGATCTCCTCGACCTGCTGACGGACGCCCTCCAGCGCGATACCCAACGACTCGAGCGCTTGGCGGCGACACCTTCACCCTCGTGGATCAAACCCAGGAGGATGTGCTCGGTGCCGATGTAGTTGTGGTTGAGCATCCGGGCCTCTTCTTGGGCCAGGACGACCACCCGCCTCGCGCGGTCGGTGAACCTCTCGAACATTCCCACTCCCTCGACTGCTGCGCCGGCGGCCCGACTCACCGGTTCCTCATGGTGAGTTCGGCACCGTGAGACCACTCTAGTAGCCATGCGTGTCCGGTGGCCTACCGCTCACGTGAAACCGGCGGGTCCGGCTTCGGCGGAGTCGATCGGCATCTGTTTCGGGTTGTTGCTGGCTACGGCGTTGCCAGTGCCCGGTCCAACGAACACGAAGGCCGTTGTGATTCCCCACGGCCGGGCGTGTCCGCTTCGGGCGAACACCCACCGTCTCACCTCTCACCGCCGGTTTCCCACTCGACGGGCCGCCCGATTCCCACCTTCGGGTCCCCCGGGTGGCGCAATCCGGCACGGACAGTTTAGGTTAGGCACGCCTTACAGGGCATGTGGCGGCTCGCGCCGTCGTGCCCGACGCCGTGTCCCACCGTTGGAGCAAGCCGTGACCGTCGAGGAATCCGTCCGTGAGACTGGCCACACCGGCCTGCGGACGTGCCCGCTGACGGACTCGATCGGCCGCGTCGACGCCGTGCAGGAGCGGGTGCGGCTCACCGGCGAGACCACGGGCGAGCGCTGGATCCGCTGCTCCGAACTGCTCCGCGCACCGCACCGGTTCGAGGACTGGTGGACCACCGCAGGCGACTGGCTGCGGGCCACCTACGGCGAGGCGCCCCCGCGGACCACGATCGCCTACGTCATGTCCTGGTACCTGCGGATCCCCGCGTACACCGGCGCGGCGATGCTGTTCCACGAACGGCGCGTGCCGACCCTGCGGCCCGACCGGCTCGCGCTGCGCATCGACACCCGCGGCAGGCCCGGCGCCGCCGAGGTGGCCGTCCTGGGCTCCGAGTTCGCCTGCCTGCCCGGCGACCCCGCGAGCGGCGACCCGAACGCCACGGTCGTCGACGACGAACGCGCACTCGCCCACGTGCTGCGGACCCGGTACATCAGCCACGCCGCGAAGTTCGTCCGCGCCTACCGCTCGATCGCGCCCATGGGCACCCGCACGCTGTGGTCCGCGGCCACCGACGCGCTCGACAACTGCCTCTGGTGGGCCGGCCGCGACTGCGACGACGAGGGCGCCGGCGTCGCCGACGCGACCCTCGTGCTCCCGTCGACGTTCACACCGCTCACCGCACCGTCGACCCTCCACGTCGGCGACCACGGCTGGCAGCGCCACCGGCACAGCTGCTGTTTCACCTATCTGCTGCCCGGCCGGGAGGAATGCACCGGCTGCCCCCGCCGCCCCCGCTGAAAAGCTCCCGAGGCCCCATAGTCGCGTTGAACGCGACCATCCTCGGGAGCATCGTTCCGGGCAAAGCGAACGGCCTCCCGGTGTGGGGGCCGGGAGGCGTTCAAGGTGCGTTCGACCCGCTTACGCGGGTGTCGCTCAGTTCTTGCGGTGGTAGGCGTCGACAACTTCCGACGGGATGCGGCCGCGGTCGGACACGTCGAAACCGTTCTTGCGCGCCCAGGCACGAATGGCCTGGTTCTGCTCACGGTCGACGGCCGCGGTGCGACCCACCGGCTTCGCGGCCGAGGCGCGCGTGGTGCGCTTCCGGCCACCGGCGCGACGCGCGTGCTCGACGTACTGGGCGAGCGCGTCACGCAATTCCTCGGCGTTTTCCGCCGACAGGTCGATCTCATAGGTCACACCATCGAGACCGAACTCGACGGTCTCCTCCGCCTCCGAACCGTCAAGGTCGTCGACGAGGGAGACGAGAACCTTCTGCGCCATCCTTGTATTCCTCCTGTGAAACCTACGATAGACCGATCGCGCTGCCGAGCCCTATCGATGCCGATATCGCTGTACGTGCCTGACCGAAGCCCGAGGCCCGTCAACCGGCGAACCAGCGATGAGGACCGTCGACCTTCGCTTCAGGCCAAGTCTGCTAACTGCTCATAGTAATACTCGCACACCCCGACAAAAGCAAATCACGACGCTCTGTTTTGTCGGGTTTCTCGCCCGCCCCGGCCCGCGTTACCGGCCCGTTGTGGGGCTGTTCCCGACCCCTTGTGGGGCCTGTTGTCGACGCCCGCCGACAACCGCGACCCGAAACTATTCGGGCCGGACCAGCGGAAACAGGATGGTTTCCCGGATACCGAGACCCGTCAGCGCCATGAGCAACCGGTCCACTCCCATTCCGGCGCCACCCGTCGGGGGCATTCCGTACTCCAGCGCGCGGAGGAAATCCTCGTCCAGCTGCATGGCCTCGTCGTCGCCGCCCGCGGCCAACTTCGACTGCGCGGTGAGTCGTTGCCGCTCGACGACCGGATCGACGAGTTCCGAGTAGCCCGTGGCCAGCTCGAATCCGCGCACGTACAGGTCCCACTTCTCGGCGATGCCCGGCTTGGTGCGGTGCGCGCGCGTGAGAGGCGACGTTTCCTCCGGGAAGTCACGCACGAATGTCGGCGCGTACAGGTGATCGCCGACGAGCTGCTCCCACAGTTCTTCCACCAGCTTGCCGTGGGTGAGCTTGGGGTCGACCTCGATACCGCGGGCCTCGGCCAGGCCGTGAAGTTTCTCGGCCGGCGTTTCCGGGGTCACTTCCTCACCGAGCGCATCCGACAGCGACTCGTACATTGTGAGCGACGCCCACTCGCCGGACAGGTCGTAGTCGGTGCCGTCGTGCAGCGTGACGATCTGTGAACCGAATGCCGCCTCGGCGGCTTCCTGGACCAGCTGTTTGGTCAGGTCGGCGATTGTGTCGTACGTCGCATACGCCTCGTAGTATTCGAGCATCGCGAACTCGGGGGAATGCGAGGAGTCGCTGCCCTCATTCCGGAAGTTGCGGTTGATCTCGAAGACCTTCTCGATGCCGCCGACGACGCAGCGCTTCAGGTACAGCTCGGGAGCGATGCGCAGGTACAGGTCCATGTCGAACGCGTTCGAATGGGTCGTGAAAGGCCGGGCCGACGCGCCGCCGTGCAGCGTCTGCAGCATCGGCGTCTCGACCTCGGTGAATCCCCGGCCGTGAAACGAGTCGCGCAGCGAACGCAACACGCCCGCACGCGTCCGCACGACGTCGCGGGCCTTGGGCCGCACGATCAGGTCGACATAACGCTGCCGGACCCGCGATTCCTCGGACATTTCCTTGTGCGCGACCGGCAGCGGGCGCATCGCCTTCGCCGTGAGCTGCCACGAATCGGCCATCACCGACAACTCACCGCGCCGCGACGTGATGACCTCACCGTGGACGAATACGTGGTCGCCGAGGTCGACATCGGACTTCCACGCACTCAGCGACTCCTCGCCGACACCGGCCAGGCTCAACATCGCCTGCAGTTCGGTGCCGTCGCCCTCGCGCAGAGTTGCAAAACACAACTTGCCGGTGTTGCGCATGAACATCACCCGACCGGTGACGCCGACGACGTCGCCGGTCTGCGTGTCAGCAGGCAGGTCGGGGTGGGCGGCGCGCACCTCGGCGAGCGTGTGCGTGCGCGGCACCTCCACCGGATACGGCTCGACGCCGCTCTCCAGCAGGCGGTCGCGCTTGTCCCGGCGCACCCGCAGCTGCTCCGGCAGGTCGTCGTCGCTCTGGGAGTGTTCCGGGATATCGCTCATGCGCACCAGCGTACGAATCCACATCGACCGGACGTGAACCGGCCTGCCGGTGCGCGGCGGCGGTGTGACCCGCTATTTCCGACGGCCCGGGCGGCTCTGCGCAGCGGAATTGCGCTCGTACACCAGCTTGAGCCCCAACAGGGTCAGATCGGGGCGGTGCTGGGTGATCAGTTCGGATTCGCCGACGACCAGCGGGGCGAGTCCGCCCGTGGCGAACACCTCAACGGGCCCGTCGCCGAGTTCGGCCACGATGCGGCGCACGAGCCCGTCGACCTGGCCGGCGAACCCGAACAGAATGCCCGACTGGAGACATTCGACGGTGGTCTTGCCGATCACCGACCGCGGCGGCGTCAGCTCGACCTTGCGCAACGCGGCGGCGCGGGAGGCGAGCGCGTCGACGGAGATCTCGATCCCCGGCGCGAACGCCCCGCCGAGGAACTCGCCCTTCGCCGAGATCGCGTCGACGGTCGTCGAGGTGCCCGCGTCCACGACGACACACGCCGTGCCGCACAACCGGTGGGCGGCGACGGTGTTGACGAGCCGGTCGGCGCCGACCTCCTTCGGGTTGTCGACGTGCATCGGCACGCCCGTGCGCACCCCCGGTTCGACGACCACGGTCGGCACGTCCGGGTAGTAGCGGCCCAGGAGCACGCGCAGTTCGCGCAGCACGGCCGGGACGTTCGACAGCGCGCTGATCGCGGTGACGTCGTCGGCGTGCGACCCCAGCAGACCGCGCAGGGTCAACGCCAGCTCGTCGGCCGTCAGCCGCGGGTCGGTGCGCATGCGCCACCGCAGCACGGGTTCGACGTCGGACCCACCCGGCGGATACAGGCCGAGCGAGATGTTGGTGTTCCCGACGTCGATCGTGAGCAGCACGCGTCGTCAGCTCTCCGCGTGCAGGAGGGCGTCGAGCCGGGCCGCGTCGGCGGTCTCGGCGACCGGGAACGCGGGCAGCTCGCCCTCCATGGAGGCGTAACCGGTGTCGTCGATGGGCAGCGCACCGGACACCAGGCCCGAGCCCTCGGGCGCGTGGCCGGGGTCGCTGCCGCGGTCGGCGATGCGGTTGTCGGCGTCGACGAAGATGACGCGTGGCCGGTACGAACGGGCCTCGGCGTCGTCCATCTGCCCGTAGGCGATGAGGATGACGACGTCGCCCGGGTGCACCAGGTGCGCGGCCGCGCCGTTGATGCCGAGGATGCCGCTGTCGCGCTCACCGGGGATCACGTACGTCTCGAGCCGCGCGCCGTTGGTGACGTCCACAATGGCCACCAACTCGCCGGGCAGCAGGTCGGCGGCCTCCATCAACGTCTCGTCGACGGTCACCGAGCCCACGTAGTGCAGATCCGCGTGCGTGACCGTGGCTCTGTGGATCTTCGACTTGAGCATCGTGCGGTACATCTTCGACTCCCTTTTCGCCCCTGCTAGGACGGAGTTGTCCCCGTGGGGGCCCCGTGCCGACCGTCGTCTGCCACGCCGTCGTGGATCGCGTCGATGTCGTCGTCGGTCTCGCCGGCTCCGGCGGCGGCGCTTCCGAGCAACACCGGGGTGTTGTCGATCAGCCGCGTGCTGCCGAGCCTGGCGGCGATCAACAACCTCGCCTCACCATCGACGGGCGCCGACCCCAGGTCGGTTCCCCTCAACTCCAAGTATTCGACCGTGATTTCCGGATGGGCCGCGAGTTCGGCCCGCGCTGCCTTCAGGACCGCGTCCGCACCGTCGCCCCCGACATGCGCGCCCATCCCGAGCGCGGTCGACAGGACAGCCGCACGCGCACGGTCCTCTTCGGACAGATAGGCGTTGCGCGACGACAGGGCGAGCCCGTCGTCCTCACGCACCGTCGGCACCCCGATGATGCGCGTACCCAGGTTCAGATCCTCGACCATCCGCTTGACCAGCACGAGCTGCTGGTAGTCCTTCTCCCCGAAGAAGGCGTGGTGCGGCGCGGTGATGTTCAGCAGTTTGGCCACGACCGTGAGCACGCCGCCGAAGTGCCCCGGCCGGTGCTCGCCCTCGAGCTCACCGCCGAGCGGCCCCGGATCGACGGTGACGGACACACCCGATGCGCCGTACAGGTCGACCGACTGCGGCGTGAACGCGAGCTCGACGCCGAGCTCCCGCAGCGTGTCCAGATCGGCCTCGAGCGTGCGCGGATAGGCCTCGAAATCCTCACCCTCCCCGAACTGCAGCGGGTTCACGAAGATCGACACCGCGACGACGGTGTTCGGCAGCCGCTTGGCCCGCCGGATCAGCTCCCGGTGCCCCGCGTGCAGCGCGCCCATCGTCGGCACGAGCGCGACGTTGCGCCCGACGCCCCGCAGCGCCCTGGTCACCTGGGACACGTCGGAGGGCGAGCGGAAGACGTTCAGCTCGCCTCGGGTGAACTTCGGGGTGTTCTTCGGGAAAGTCACTGCAGGTCACGTCCGTCGTCGGGGTCGGTGGTATCGGGGCCGGTTTCGGGGCCGCGTTCGAGGAGGGTTTCCAGTTCGCGGGCCGCGTCCTCGCCGAGCAGTCCGGCGATCCGCGCCCGCGCGACGGTGCGCCGGGCCAGCGCGGCGTAGGTCGGCCGCACGTCGGGGGCCTGTTCGGCCAGCACGCGCAGGTGGGCGGCGACGGTGCCGCTGTCGCCGCGGGCGACGGGACCGGTCAACGCACGGCCCTCGTGCCGGAGCGAATTGTCGAGCGAGGCCGACAGCAACGGTGCGACGACCCGGTCGGGCCGGTCGATACCGGCGTCGCGGAGCAGGTCGACGCTGTCGGCGACGATCGTCGCGAGATGGTTCGCCCCGTGGGCCAGCGCCGCGTGGTACAGCGGCCGAGCCGCCTCGGGCACGCGGACGGGTTCGGCGCCCATCTCGACCGTGAGCGCCTCGCCGACGTGCCAGGCTGCCTCGTCGCCGGAGCCCGCGGTGATGCCGACGGCGGCCGCGGTGAGCCGTTCGAGGTCTTCCTCGCGGCCGGTGAACGTCATGATCGGGTGCAGTGCGAGCGGCAACGCGCCGGCCTCGGCGGCCGCGCCGAGCACGTCGACGCCGTGGGCACCGGAGGTGTGGACGACGATCTGCCCCGCGCGCAGCGCACCGGCGCGGGCCAGGCCCGACGTCATGGGTGCGAGGACGTCGTCGGGCAGCGCGAGCAGCACCAGGTCGCAACGGGCGGCGACCTCGTCGGGCGGCAGGACGGGGACGTCGGGCAGCAGCCGTTCGGCACGACGCACGGACGCGTCGGACACGGCGCTGACTGCGGCGACGGCGTGCCCTGCGCGAGCCAGCGCGGCACCGAGAACGCTGCCGACTCGACCGGCCGACACGACACCCACCGCGAGGCGGGCAGGGCGTGTCACCGCGTGCCCCTGTGGACGCTCATTGCCCCTCGTAACTCCAAACTCGTTCCAGTCCCGACCTCGTCGCGGGTACCAGACGACCCGGTGAGAGTAGCTTCCGCGGATGGGGCGCCACGAACCGAGGTGACCAGCTTCACCCGGCGTGGGCCAGGCGCACCGCGTCCGCGCGCGCCTGCTGGGCCTCCGCCAAGAGGTCGTCGTGGCGCCTGCGGTCGTCGGCGGTCGTGACGCCGCGGCGGCGCAGGAATGCCAGCTCGGTGACCGCGGCCTGGTAGTCGCCGACGGCCCGGGCCGCCTCCCGGCCCGATTCGCGCCGGGCCTGCCGGCGCACGTACGGCGGGCGGCCAGGTCGGAGAGCAACTCGATCTCGGAACGGGCGATCCAGCCGTGTCGCGCCATGGCCGGCAACGCGCCCGCGACGACGCCCTGCTCGCGGCGGCGCTGCCACACCACGATCAGACCGACGCCGATGAACAGCGGGACCATGATGAGGAAGTAGACGTTGAGGAACGTCTCGGGCCCGCCGAGCATGGCCGCGGCGTTCCACAGCGCGTGCAGGCCGACCGCGCCGAAATACGCGGCGACGGGAAGGATGTAGCGGCCGATGCCGTAGTGCCGTTTCAACACCGTCAGGGCGAGGCCGATACCGATGATCACCGAGAACAGCGGGTGGGCGAACGGCGAGAGCACCCCGCGGAGCGTGAACGCGGCCAGCACCCCGTCGGACATGCCGTCCCCGAAACCGGACTCGTTGAACGCGTCCGCGAAGTAGTAGACGTTCTCGGTGAACGCGAACCCGGCGGCGCTGAACCCGGCGTAGACGATGCCGTCCACGACCCCGTCGAACTCGGTGGCCCTGCGGATCAGCACCACGACGATCGGCACGGCCTTGATGAACTCCTCGACCAACGGCGCCGAGATGATCGTCGCCACCCGGCTGCCGCCCTCGAAGCCGAGGAGCGAGTCGCCGACCGACCGTGCGGTGTCGTTGACCAGCAGCGCCAGCAGCGTCGCGACGCACGCGCCCCACAGGAACGTCAACAGCAGGTACTTGGCGGGCTCGGGTTCCCAGCGGTCCACCCACAGCAGCGCCGCGGTGACGATCGAGACCGGGACGACGGCGGCGAACACGCCCACGATCACGGCGGTGGCGCCCGTCTGCACCGTCACCAGCCCGAAGACGAGCAGGCCGCACAGCGCCACGGCGACCATGCCCGTCACCGGCAGCAGCACGGTGACCAGGCGAGTCATGTTGCGACGCGCATGGCGCGCGACAGCCACGGGTCCGCTCACGCCGGGCAGGGTAGTCGTCGATCACGCCGACGCGAGGGTGATGCGCGCCCGCACGTCGCGCGCCACCACCCGATCGCGTGGGTAGGCCGTTCGGCGATCAGTCTTCGGCGCGACGACGGCGGCGGGGCGTGGCGTCGCCGGAGCCGTACGCGGCCAACAGCTCGCTCACCGAACGGCCGGAGGAGTGCGAACCGGTCGGCTGCTCCTCGTCCTCGGGGTCCGGGGCACGGCGGCGGCCACCGGAGGTCTCCTGCGCGCCCTCGGGGGCCTGCCACGGCTCGCCCTCGGGGCGGTAGCGGCGACCGGTCGACTCGGCGTCGTGGTGGGCGGGCTGCTCGTCGACGTGCTCGCCGTACTCGTACTCGTCGGCCTCCGCGCGCCGTCTACGGCCGCCGGGCCTGCGCGCGAGATCACGCACCTCCGGCGGCAGGGTCGGATTGACGACGGGCTCCTCGGCGCCTGCCGCCTCGGCCGGGTCGGCACCGCCGGCGGGTTGCTCGGGGTAAGACATCGGTGGAAGGGGTCCCTTCGCGATCGGTTGTGCCGCCGAAGCCGCCTCGGGTGCCGGCTCAGCGGGTGGGTTCGGAGCGCCCGCACGCGAGGCTCCGAGACCTTGTTCCGGTGAACGAGCGTAAGCCGTCTGTGATCCGGGCTTGTCCATACCCTGACTTGACGACGCAACGACACTCGAGTCGGGACCGCCACGCGACCCGTACCCACCCGACTGGGGGATGGCCGCACTCCGGGCCTGCCGGCCCGCTTCATCCGATTTGTCCGTGGATGTCGTTTCCGGGCCGGCGGGACGACCGGCACGGGGCGGTGAATCGGGATTCTGCTGGGGTGCGGCTTGTTGGGCTGCGGCTTGCGGGGGCTGGGCCCGGCTGTGCGGCGGCTGGGCCTGGGGAGCCTGCGGGGTCGGGGCGCCCGCTCGTTGGGCGGGCCGGTAGCGCTCCTTGGCCACTGCCGCGCTCTCCCGCGCACGCACGCGCCGCGTCGGATCCTCGTTCGGGTCCTCGGCCGACGGCTCGGCCTGATGGTCCGGGGCCTGGTGCCCGGGGCCGTGTTGGCCGGGGACCTGACGATCCGGGGTCTGCCGGTCGTCGAACGCGGCTGCCGGGCGCGGCACGATCTGCGTCGACGGGCCGTCCGACGGCGCCGCGGGCAACTGCCGCGCACCGGACTGCTGCGGAGGACGCCGACCCGCCTGGGCCCGGGCCTGCTGTGCTTGGGTCTGCTGTGCGGGGGCCTGCTGTGCGGGGGCCTGGAATTCCTGCGACTGGGGCTCGTCGGCGCGATCCTCCGGGTACGCGGGCTGCGGCGGTTGCGGTGCCTGCGCGCGCCCGGCCTGCGGGTGCTGCCTCGGCGGACGCCGGGTCTGCTGCCCCTGCGGCGGACGCTGCGGATACGGCCCGGCGGCGGGCTTGCCGGGACCTGCCGGCTTCGACGTGGCCGCGGCGATGGCCGCGCGCGAGTCCTCGGCGGACGAGTTCGGCGCGCCGTCGTCCGAACCGGAGTCGCCGTTCGCGCCCGCACCGCCGGCCGGACCCGTCCCGTCGGCCGGGCCGGAGCCGTTCGGGGAGCCGTTCGAGGCGGCGCCGTTGGTGGCGGGCTGTTTCGCGGGGGCCTGGAACCATGCGGTCGACTGGACGGCAGCCTCCGCCCGTCGCACCGACGGCGATTCCGATTGCTCCGCCCGTCCGGGCGTCGCACCGTTCTTGCCGGCGCCGTTCATCGCGCCGTTGGCACCGTTCGCGCCATTGCCGTTCGCGCCGTTGCCGTTCGCGCCGCTGGCACCGTTCGCGCCGGTGCCGTTCATCCCGCCGCCGGCGATGGCCGTGGCGATGGCACCCGCGTCGCCGGCATCGGCGTCGACGACCCGGCCGATGAACTCGGTCGGGCTCTCGCTGCGGCCGGCGGTGAGCCGTGGCTTGTCGGCCACGGCCTCGCCCGCGGTCACGATGGGACGTTCGTCGGGGAACGAGCGCATCCGCGTGGACTGGGCGGTCAACGCGATGCGTTCCCACATCACCTCGCCGCCGAACAGGG
The DNA here is from genome assembly GCF_001942305.1 of Saccharomonospora sp. CUA-673. GTDB lineage: Bacteria > Actinomycetota > Actinomycetes > Mycobacteriales > Pseudonocardiaceae > Prauserella. The sequence goes on from NZ_MKKE01000005.1 coordinate 28,858, forward strand.
CCTGCAGGTTGTCGCGCAGCGACGAGATCTCCGCGCGCAGCTCGTCCAGTTCGGCGCGCGATTCCTCCTCGACGCGCTGACGGGTCTCGGCCTCCACCTCGAGTTCGAACTCGTGCCGCGCGGCAATCTCGCGTTCCAGCTCGAGCTCGTAGACCTCCTGGGCCTTGGCCGCGCTGGCGGCGCTCTCGGCGGCCTTCTTGCGGTACCGCGCGGCGACGAACGTGCCGATCAGGGCGGCCCACAGCGCGGCGAGAATCCCGAACCGCAGAATGCGCAGGTCATCGGCGATGATCAAGGCGACGGTCGCGCCGGCCACGAGCAGTCCGCCCACGGCCAACCACAGTCGGCCGTTTCCGTGGCCGGACTCGTCGTCGGTCTCGCCTGTCATGCGAAATACCGTACCTGCCGGTCGCTCGATCGTGACCTCATCGGTACTTCGAGCGGACGGTTCGACCGGTTGACCGGTCGAACCGTGATCACTCGTCGCGGTCGCCGGTATCCGGTGCGCGACAGCAATGTTCGAGCCACAGCGCCGCGCCCACGAGAATGCCTGCGCACGCGGTTCCGACGATCGCCGCCGGAAGATCCGAGGCCGCCGCCGTCAGCCTGCCCGATTGCGGCGCGAGAAACACCACAGCCGCCAGCCAGGCGCCCGACATGAGCGCACCGAGCAGCGAGGAGGCCTTCGCCAACGCGACCGCGCGCGCGATGCCGAGCCCCGTGACGACCCGGCCCTCGCGGATCCGCCCCCGCACCACGAAACCCAGACCGACCTCGATGCCCGCGAGCACCAGCAACGTCCCGCCCGCGGCCGTCGGCAGGCTCGGCATCCGGCCGTACGCGACCTCGAAGAGCAGATACACCACCACGAGCCCCACCAAGCCGGCAACGATCAACTCGCGGGGACGCGTGAACTGCATGAACCCAACGTTACTGGTGCCCGTGTCAGCACCCCACGACGCCGTGTTGTGGATTCGCGGCGGGCACGGAGGTCACAGCGTCCGCAGCGCGTCGGCGAGCCACAGAGCGGCGGCGCGGGCGCTCGGCCGGAGGGGCCAGCCGTTGATCCGCGCGATCAGCTGCCAGTACCGCTCGGCGCGTGCATCTGCACCCTGGGCGATGCGGTCGGCAATATCCGCCGACGACACCCCGTCCGCCGCGGTGCCCAACGCGGCAGTCACCTCACCGGCCAGTTCGCCGGCAAGGGCCCGCCCGACCTGGGACGACGCTTCCGTCCCCGCGTCGACGGCCTGCTGCGCCCGGTCCAGCAACTGCTGCCACCGGTCCTCCGACAGTGCGAACATCGCGTCGGACACCGGATCACTGCCCGAGCGACCACGGGCCTGCTGCCGGAACATCTCCCGGATCAGCGCCCGGAAGTCGTCGTCGCCGACCAGTTCGGCGAACTCGATCCACGCCTCGAGCTGTTCCGGCGCCGGGTCGTCCGGCAACTCCGGTTTCGCCGAGCGCAGATGCGCGACGAATTCCGGATCGATGTCCAGGTCCGCGGTCACCTCGTTCCAGAAATCGTCGACCACACGCTTGCGTTCGTCGTCCGGCATCGACGCCAATCGCGTCATCATCCTCACCTCGTCCAACTCGGATTCACGGTTCGCGACCGCCCACAGCACCGAGCGCCGGTGGCGCAACATCCGGATCCGGTCGTCGAGCGCGTCCACATGCGCCCGCGCCAACTCCGGAACCGTCGACGCGCCGGCCAGGACGCGTCCGATGTCGGCAAGGCCGAGGCCCAGCTCCCGCAACGTGCGGATGAGGTCCGCGCGCGCCAACGCCGTCACGTCGTACAACCGGTAACCGGCCGCGGTGCGGTCGGTGGGAGGCAGCAATCCCTCGTCGGAGTAGAACCGGATCGTCTTCACGGACAGATTCGTGCGACCGGCCAGCTCCCCGATCGTGAACATCGCGCCTTCCACCTCTCCGAGTCTCGGGACTCCAGTCGGTGGAGAGTCAAACGCGAATCGCCAACACCCGCACGCGGATTGCTGACACGGCGACGTGGATTGCTGACACGCCCGCGCGAAGTGCTGACACGGCGACGTGGTTACAGGGGGAGGTCTCGGCGGGGGGTTACGTCGGACTTCGCGGCGTCCGGGAGGGCTGCCAGGAGGGCGTCGGCCCGGCCGGCGCCGGGGACCGTGGCGTCCGGGTCGATCTCCAGCCACGGGATCAGCACCGTCGCGCGGTGCGGGGTGCCGGGATGCGGCAGCGTGAGCCGCTCGTCGGCGGAACGCACGTCGTCGACCGTGACGACGTCGACGTCCAGGGTGCGCGGCCCCCAACGCTGCTCGCGCACCCGCTCGGCCGCGCGTTCCAACGACTGGGCCAGCTCGAGCCACGCCCACTCGTCGCGCGCCGGATCGTCCACAATGCACACGGCGTTGAGGAAGTCCGGCTGGTCGGTCACGCCCCACGGCGCGGTCTCGTACACGCTCGACACCGCCACCAGCACGTCGCGCAGCCCGTCGACAGCCACGCGCAGGTACGCCAACCGGTCACCCAGGTTCGACCCGAGCGACAGCACCGCGCGGCTCATCGCGTGCGCCCCACGGTGACGGCGACGTCGGCGAACGTCAGCGGGATCGGCGCCGACGGCTTGTGCACGGTCGCCTCGACCGCGGACACGCGCTCGTCGCGCAGCACCTCGTCGGCGATGCGCCCGGCGACGCTCTCGATCAGGTCGTAGGGCTCGCCGGCGACGATGTCGGCCGCGGCCTGCGCCAGTTCGCCGTAGTGCAGCGTCTGCGTCAGGTCGTCGGACTCGGCGGCGCGCGTGAGGTCGAGCCACACCGTGATGTCGACGACGAACTCCTGTCCGTCGCGCTTCTCGTGTTCGAACACGCCGTGCCTGCCGAACACCCTCAGGCCGGTCAGCGTGATGCGGTCGCGCGGTTCGGCCACGGTTCAGCCCCCGCCGCGGGCCCAGGCGGCGGCGACCTGCACCGCGTCGAGGGACGCGCCGACGTCGTGCACCCGAACGCCCCATGCGCCCGCGGCCGCCGACAGCGCCGACACGGCCGCCGTCGCGACCTCGCGGCCGGACGCGGGCCTCGGAGCCCCGTCGGCGTCGGCCAGCAGCGCGCCGAGGAAACGTTTGCGCGACGCGCCGACCAGCACGGGAAAGCCCATGTCGAGGAACTCGTCGAGCCGGTGCAGCAGGGCCCAGTCGTGCTCGGCGCGCTTCGCGAATCCGAGCCCCGGGTCCAGGATGATCGCGTCCTCGGCGACCCCGGCGGCCAACGCGTCGTCGATGCGCGCCCTCAGTTCGTCGCGCACCTCGACGACGACGTCGTCGTACTCGGCGAGCGCGTTCATGTCCTTGCTGTGCCCGCGCCAGTGCATGAGCACGTACGGCACGCGGGCACCGGCCGCGACCTTCGCCATGTCCGGGTCGGCCAGTCCGCCGGAGACGTCGTTGACGATCTGCGCGCCGGCGTCGATCGCCGCCTCGGCGACCGCGGCGCGCGTGGTGTCGACCGACAGCGGCAGGCCGTCCTGCGCGAGCTGCCGCACCACCGGGACGACGCGGGCGAGTTCGGTCTCGGCGTCCACGCGGTCGGAGCCGGGCCGGGTGGACTCGCCGCCGACGTCGATGACGTCGGCCCCGCGCCGCCACATCGCGTGCGCGTGCGCGAGCGCGTCCTCCTGCTGAGGTACCTGCCGCCGTCGGAGAACGAGTTCGGAGTGACGTTCAGGACGCCATCACGACGCAGCGATGCGCCGAGCTGGGATTCGCCGAGGTGCGGGGCGTCGGGATGAGCGGGTTCACCGACTGCCCTTGATCAACTGCAGTGCCTCCGCCCGGGAGGTCGCCGACCGTTCCATGATGCCGCGCACCGCCGAGGTGGTCGTGCGCGCGCCCGGCTTGCGGATGCCGCGCATCGCCATGCACAGGTGCTCGGCCTCGATCACGACGATCACGCCGCGCGGGTTCAGCCTGCGGTCCAGCGCGTCGGCGACCTGCGTGGTCAACCGCTCCTGCACCTGCGGGCGCTTGGCGTACAGGTCGACGAGCCTGGCCAGTTTGGACAGTCCCGTCACCTTGCCCTGCGCGTTCGGGATGTAGCCGACGTGGGCGACCCCGTGGAACGGCACCAGGTGGTGCTCGCACTGGCTGTACACCGGGATCTCGGTGACCAGCACGAGTTCCTCGTGACTCTCGTCGAACGTGCGGTCCAGGACGTGGTCCGGGTCGTTGTACAGCCCGGCGAACATCTCCCGGTAGGCGCGCGCGACCCGCGCCGGCGTCTCCTTCAGTCCGTCCCGGTCGGGATCCTCGCCGCACGCCAACAGCAACTCGCGCACCGCGTTCTCCGCGCGAGCCTGATCGAACATCCGGCCCGTGGCATGGGGCGCGTCGACGGTGTTCTCGTCGACGACCACGTGCCCGTTCCCGGAGGCCTCGCTAGCGATAGTGACCGTCCTGCTCGTCGGGACCACCCTCGCCCTGCGGGCGCGATGGCGGTTGCTGTTGGTTCTGCTGCGGCGGGTTCTGCGGCGGCTGGTGCGACTGCGACGGGTTCTGCGACTGATGCGGCTGCGGGTTCGGATCCTGCGCCCACGGCCGCGTCGGACGCGGGCTCGGCGAGGTCGCCGGCGTCCACCCGGGCGGTGCGCCGTAGTGCGGCGGACCCGCCGTACGGCCACCGGAGCCCGGCTGCGGCTGGCCGTACGGCTGCTGCGGCCACTGCTGACCGGGCTGGCCACCGCCGTTCGGACCGCCGTGCTGACCACCGTTGCGGCCGTTCGACCCGGACGGCGGAGCGTACGGGTTGTAGGCGGGCGGCGCCGACTGCGGGTCGGGCTGGCCACCCTGCGGCTGACCGCCGTACGGCTGCTGCGGCTGGCCGCCCTGACCGGCGCTACCGGGCACGCCTGCGGGATGCCGCCCTGAGGCAGCTCCCCACTCGCCGGCTCCTCGCCGGCGACCGGGGCCGACGGTGTCGGCGCGGGAACGGGCTCGGCCTCGCGCTGCTGCTGTTCGTGCAGCTCCTCCTCGGAGGGCCACGGCTCGCCGCGCTCGGCGGCCAGCTCACGCGCGGTCTTGATCGGCGGCTTGTCCGACGGGAGGCGCTCGCCGAACTCGTTGAACACCGTGATCCGCGGCCGCTTCTCGACGGACGAGAAGATCCGTTCGAGGTCGCGGCGCTGCAGCGTCTCCTTCTCGAGCACCTCGGCGACCAGGTCGTCGAGCACGTCGCGGTAGGTGTTGAGCACCTGCCACGCCTCGGTGTGCGCGGTCTCGATCAGCTTGCGGACTTCCTCGTCGATCTCGTGCGCGACCTCGAGGGAGTAGTTCGCCTGCTGGCCCGCGGCACGGCCGACGAACGGGTCGCCCTGCTCCTGGCCGTACTTGACGGCGCCGAGCCGCGGGCTCATGCCGTACTCGGTGACCATCGCGCGGGCGATCTTCGTGGCCTGCTCGATGTCGGAGGACGCGCCCGTGGTCGGCTCGTGGAAGACCAGCTCCTCGGCCGTGCGTCCGCCCATGGCGAACACCAGCCTGCCGATCATCTCCGAACGGGTCATCAAGTCCTTGTCGTCCTCGGGCACGATCAACGCGTGCCCGCCGGTGCGCCCGCGCGGCAGGATCGTCAGCTTGTACACCGGCTCGATGTCCGGCATCGCCCACGCGGCCAGCGCGTGCCCGCCCTCGTGGTACGCGGTGATCTTGCGTTCGCGGTCGGAGATGATGCGGCTCTTGCGTGCCGGGCCGCCCACCACGCGGTCGACGGACTCCTCCAACGCGGCGTCGGTGATCATCGTGCCGTGCTGGCGGGCCGTGAGCAGCGCCGCCTCGTTGATGACGTTGGCCAGGTCCGCGCCCGACATGCCGACGGTGCGCTTGGCCAGCCCGTTCATGTCGACGCCCTCGGCGATCGGCTTGCCGGCCGAGTGCACCTTCAGGATCGCCTCGCGACCACGCAGGTCGGGCGCCGCGACCGGGATCTGCCGGTCGAACCGGCCGGGACGCAGCAGCGCCGGGTCGAGGATGTCGGGACGGTTCGTCGCCGCGATGAGGATGATGCCCCCGCGCGAGTCGAACCCGTCCATCTCGACGAGCAGCTGGTTCAGCGTCTGCTCACGTTCGTCGTGACCGCCGCCCATGCCGGCGCCGCGCTGGCGGCCGACGGCGTCGATCTCGTCGACGAAGATGATGCACGGCGCGTTCTGCTTGGCCTGCTCGAACAGGTCACGGACACGCGAGGCGCCGACACCGACGAACATCTCGACGAAGTCCGAACCGGAGATCGTGTAGAACGGCACACCCGCCTCACCGGCGACGGCCCTGGCCAGCAGCGTCTTACCGGTGCCGGGCGGACCGTAGAGCAGCACGCCCTTCGGGATCTTCGCGCCCAGTTGCTGGTACCGGCCCGGCGCCTGCAGGAAGTCCTTGATCTCGTGCAGCTCCTCGACGGCCTCCGAGCGCCCGCGACGTCGCCGAACGTCGTCGTCGGCATGTCCTTGTTGAGCTGCTTGGCCTTGGACTTGCCGAAGTTGAGGACCTTGTTCCCGCCGCCCTGGGCGTTGTTCATCATCCAGATCAGCAGCAGCAACAGGATTCCCAGCGGAATCATGTAGATGAGCATCTGGGTGAAGAACGAGTCCTGCGTGACGGTCGTGTCGAACTGGATGCCCCTGGCACCCTCACCGTCGCCGGTGCGCGCGTCGAGCAGCACGTTGTAGAGCTGTCCGGAGGCGCCGCCGGGGAACTGGGTGATGATCTCGGTGGCGTTCTCGCCCTCGACGTTGATGCCCTCTTCCAAGGTCAGCTTGAGCTGCTGTTCCTTGTCCTCGAGGTTGGCTTCCGTGACGTTGCCGGATTCGATCTGCTGCACGGCCTGCGACGTGGGGACCGGGGCGTATCCCCGATCGCCGTCGAAGATCATGCTGAACGCGAAATAGAGCAGCAGAACCGCAACTATCCACAGCAGTGGGTTCTTGAGCAGGCGCTTGCGGTCCATGAGATCCGGCCGGTGTGGCCTCGACCCTCCCTGGCTAGGCGGTTCGTGGTGACTGCCGCCGTCACGTCTATGTCAGCGGCCGCGGGCGAGCTGCTCACGGCCTACGGGCGTTCTATCAGGGTACCGCCCGCTCACCAGGCACATCCGGGCGCTGAGACGAGTTCGGCGGCACTGGATGCGCACCCGTCCCAGTGCCGCACCGTTCGGTCAACGACTCCGACCGGCCCGGTGTTCCCGGCAGGTGCGCGAGGTCACCGACCGCCTCCGGCGCGACCGGCCGGGTCTCAGTTCGCGACCCCCGCCACGAGCTCGGCCAGCCTCGTGCGCAGCGTCTTCGTGTCGGCCGGGGCGACCGTGACCCAGTCGCTGTCCGCACCGGAGGTGCTCAGGTAGCGGCCGGTCGCCGTGTCGAACCAGGCCAGCACCGCCGAACGCTTCTTGTACCCCAGCTCGTCCCTGCTGTTGGCCGCCAACTGGCCGCCCCGCAACCGCGGCTGCGCGATGAGCTGGGCGTAGGCCTCCCGCGGGTCCGAGGCCTGCTCGGTGAGGCTGCCCCGGCGTCGCCCGCCGGACTCGCCCGAGTCGTTGCCCGTCCGCCCGGCCAGCGCACCCGTGCGGTCGGGCCGTGTCTGCAGCGCCTCGCCCATCGGCAGCGTGATCGACGGCGACGTCCCACGCTGCGCAGCCGGAAGCAGGTCCACGACCGCCGAGGCCAGTCCGTCCGGGTAGATCGGCTGGAGCCGCACACCCTGGCCGTCCTGCACCGCCAGCACGGCCTGCTTGCCGTCGGACGCGGCGATCGCCCCGACCGGCGGATGCTGGAACTCCGGGATGAACAGCGCGTCGACGCTCGTGCGCGCCCGCCCGAGGACGTCCAACCAGCCCTCGACCGGCGAACCCACGATGCCGCGCGCCTCGAACTCGTTCTCGGCCTGCCTGCGCAGGGCCATGCGTTCGCTCTCGGTCCTGCCGTGGGAGGCGACCTTCAGCGGGTACGGCAGTTCGCCCGCGCCCAGCTCCTCCCACAGGAAGTCGAACGCGACCGGCGTGAAGAACTCCTGGGTGGGCACGATCCTCCCGATCAGTTCGGAACTCGCGATGGTGCTGCTGTCGTGCGTGAACATTAGTCGACCTCGGGATACCGGCAGTCGTTTCTCACAGCGGGGCCGTGGCGCCGGAGGCGGCGCCCGCGAGCATCTCGGACAGCCGATGCCGCAGCGTCGGCGCGTCCGCCGGGGCGATCGTGATCCAGTCCCGACCGTCCCGACCCCGGCTCGCCTGCGTGAAGTAGCGGCCCGACTCGGTGTCGAACCAGCTCAGCACCGGCATCCGGGTGCGGCTGCCCGCCGCGTTCCGCGCGTTGGCGCCGATCTGGCCACCGCGCAGCCGCGGCTGGGCGTTCAACCTGGCGAGCGCCTTGCGGTCGTCGTCGGGACCCGAACCCGCGCTGCCGCGACGTTGCAGGAAGTCGACCCCCGAGCCCGACAACAGGTGCTCGAGCGGGACGGTGATCGACTTCTCCGCGCCGCGCCGCTCCGCGGGAAGCAGGTCGACGATCGCGCTGGCCAGGCCGTCGGCGGGCACCCGGTCGAACGAGAACCCGTCGACGTCGGAGATCACCAGCACGCCCTGGGCGCCGAGCGCGGCGGACACGGCGAGTCGCGACTCGCCCTCCGGCTCGCCGACCTGCACCGAATCGAGGCTGACCTCGGCCGTCGACAGACAGTCCAGCCAGTCCTCGATCAGCGGCGCAGGACGGCCGTCGACGTCGATGACGCCGCGTTCCGCCAGCTTCGGAAGCGTCTGGGCCCGCAGGGCGGCGCGCTCGTCGAGCGTCTGCCCGTGCGAGCGCACCTCCAGCGGATACGGCAGCTCACCGGCGCCGAACGACTCCCACAGGAAGTCGAACTCCAGTGGGGAGAGCCGTTCCGCCAAAGGTCATCACTCCTCGTCGTCCGGGCCCCAGGCACCCAGCACCGGCGGTGCCGTGGCCTGGTTCGCCCCGAACAGCTCGTCCGGGTCGGCCTCGATGAGGAACGAGGCGTGCTTGTGGTCCTCTTCCTCCTGGCCGGCACCCGCGGCCCCGGCGCCGGCGGCACCCATGCCGCCACCCATCGGGGTGGCCGCGGGGGCCATGGCGGCGTCGCGGCCACCGATCAGGCCGTTCGCACCGGCGACACCGGCCGACTGCGGCTGCTGCACCGACGCGGCGGGCTGAGCGGCCTGCTGCGCGGCGGCACCGGTCGAGTCGCCGTCGGAGGTCTGCTCGGCCTTGGTCTTGCTGCCCTTCGACAGGGCACGCGCACCCGCGACCGCGGCACCACCACCGGCCAGCGCACCGCCGAGGGCGGCCGCACCGGCACCGACACCCAGGCCGCTCGACGACGCGGCCGGGGCCGCGGGCATCGCCGTGCCGGCGGCGCCGCCACCGGTGGGAGCCTGGGCGGCCGGAGCCTGCGGGGTCTGCGGGGCGGGCGCCTGGTGCGGCGCCGGCTGGTGCTGGGCACCCTGCGCCGCGCCGCCGTGACCGGCCCCGAGCGTGTCCACGCTCGCGGCTCCGCCGCCCATGGCGCCGGGGCCCGCGGACACCGGACCGAACGACGAGATCGCCGTGCCGCCCGTCGTGGCCGTGGGCTTCAGGCCGAGCGAGGCCGGGCCGAAGCTCGGGGTGGAGTTGTCGACCTCGGACATCGCGGAGGTGTAGGTCTCCAGGTACTGGACCTGCTGAGCCTTGACCGCGCGGGCCTGGTCGAACTTCTCCTTCATGTCCTTCGCCATCGCCGCGGGGCCCATGGCGAGCATCTGCGCCGTCTCCTGCGCCGGGTCGAACTCCTCCGGCGCCGGCATCTTCTTCAGCTCGGCGGCCGCGGACGCCTGCTGCGACAGCCGCTGGCCCATGGCCTGCGCGGCCTCGGCGGCCTGCGAGCTCGAGTTCGCGATACCGACGAGCGCGCCCTGCGCGGCACCGGCCGCCTGGCCGATCCACGCGTTGCCGAGTTCGCTGATCGTCGAGTACAGGTCCTCGGAGATCTGCTGCAGCTGGGTGCCGTGCTTGCCCCAGCCGCTGCCGAGCTCCTCGGCGCTGCCGGGCACGTTGTTGACCGTGGCGAACTGGTACAGCTGCTTGCTCTCGTGCGCGTGCCAGTTCGGGCGGTCGGTGATGGCCCGCAGGTCGTCGGTGAGGAAGCCGTCGGACCGGCCGCGGGCACGGCTCACGAGGTCGGCGACACCGCCGGTGTCACCGATGTGCACCGCGTTGCCGCCACCGCCGAAGCCGCCCCGGCCCGCGCCGTAGGCCGGCACGTGGCCCCCGGAACCGCCTGCGGCCTCCACGGGCTGGTGGCCGCCGTACTCGCCGCCTGCCTCGCCGCCGAAATCGGAACCGATCACACCGGAGTCATCGATATTCACTGGTCAAGTCCCCCTGTTCCCTACAGCTGCCCGGTGAACGGGCGGGCGTTGTCCGCGTCGGTGTCGCGGTACTGGCGCATCGCCGTGGTGATGGCCTGCTCGGCCTCGTCGTACTGGGCGTAGAGGTTGCGCAGGGCGTCGGCGTAGGACTCGCCGCCACCACCGGCACGGTCGGAGAACTTGGCGGCCATGGCGTTGCCGACCGGGTTCGCGCCGATCTGCGGCGGCGCCGCGAGCTCCTCGGTCTGCCGGATGAGCGCCTCGACGGCGTCCTTACCGGTGCGGAGCTTGCTCAGCACCGTCTCGGCGGCGTCCGGGTCGATGCCGACCTGGCCGTCCACCGCGGCCTGGCGAAACGCCGCGGCGTCCGCGTGACTGCTGTTCCCCATGGTCCAGACTCTCCCTACGTCCCCTCAGAGCCGGCGACATGCCTTCCGGTTGCCGACCTGCAATCTTCGCTTAGGTTAACGCACCACTGCGGCCTCTATGACGCGAACGAGGGAACTTTCGTTCCCCTCCGGTCGCGTGAGTCTCACGCGATGGTCGCGGCCGCCCCCGACTCCCCTGGCGCGCTCACCGAACGTGATCGGTCCTACGACGAGTACACCTTGGGGTCAAGCGTGCCGATGTAGGGCAGATCACGGTACCGCTCTGCGTAGTCCAGACCATAGCCGACGACGAACTCGTTCGGAATATCGAAGCCGACGTACTTCACCGGCACGTCGACCTGGACCGCCTCGCGTTTACGCAGCAGTGAGACCACGTTCAACGACTTCGGATGGCGGGCCGTGAGGTTCTTCAGCAACCACGACAGGGTGAGGCCCGAGTCGACGATGTCCTCGACGATCAGCACGTCCCTGCCGGCGATGTCGCGGTCGAGGTCCTTGAGGATCCGCACGACGCCCGACGACGTCGTCGCGGCGCCGTAGGAGGACACGGCCATGAACTCCAGCTGCGCCGGGATCGGCAGTGCACGGGCGAAGTCGGTCATGAACATGACCGCGCCCTTGAGCACCCCGACGAGCACGAGGTCGGTCGCGGCCGACTCACCCTCGGAGGTGTAGTCCGCGGCGATCTTCTCGGCCAGTTCGCCGGTCTTGTCCTTGATCTCTTGCTCGGTGATGAGCACGGAGGCGATATCGCCTTCGTACACGGCAGTGGTCCCCTCTAGCGGCGGTTCGTGCTGTCGGTGCTGTCGGCGTTCTCGGTGTTCTCGGTGTTCTCGGCGGGGTCCGACGGGCCCGGTTCGACCCTGAGCTTTCCACGTGCCCTGCCCGCCTCAAAATGGCCCGGCAGCCAGACCCCGCCCTGACCGCGCCACGCGCCGACGAGTGCGTCGACCGAACGCAGGTGCGCGTCGGTGAGCTCGCGCACACCCGCGGCCAGCAACCAGCTGCGCAACGCGCGTCGGCGCACCGCGGGCGGGGCCGGTTCGAGGATCTCGACCGACAGTTCTCCGGATTCGGTCGCGCGAGCGCGCTCGAGAAGCTGCTCGGCGAGGTCGTCGAGCGTGTCGACGTCCTCGCGCAGTTGCGCGGCCGTGCGCGCGAGCGCCCCCGCGACACCGCCGCCGAGGACGTCGTCGAGCAGCGGCAGGGCCTCGGTGCGCACCCGCACGCGCCGGTACCGCGGATCGACGTTGTGGGGGTCCTGCCACGGCTCGATGCCGAGTTCGTCACACGCCGCCCTGGTGACCGTCCGCGGCACGCCGAGCAGTGGCCTCCCCCACGGCCGGTCGAACGGGCGCATCCCGGCGATCGACCGGGGTCCCGAACCGCGACCGAGCCCCAACAGGACCGTTTCGGCCTGGTCGTCGAGGGTGTGGCCGAGCAGGACCGTGGCGCCGTCGGGAATCGCCCCCCGCAACGCGCGGTACCGGGCCTTCCTGGCCGCCGCCTCGGGGCCGCCCGGACCGGACACCGACACCGGCAGCACCCGCGCCTCCGCGACGCCCAGACCGCGGGCCGCGGCGGCGGCGGTCTCCGCGACGTCCGCCGACCCGGGCTGGAGGTCGTGGTCGACGACGAGCGCCGTGACCGCGCCCCCGGTGACGTACGCGGCGGCCTCGGCGAGCGCCAGCGAATCGGCCCCGCCCGACACGGCGACGTACCGCCCGCCGCCGTCCGGGTGCGCGCGCAGGAAGTCCCGCACCGCGCCGCGGACCGCCGCGACGGCGGCGAATCCGGTCAGTGGATCCGCCGCACCCATGCCTGCGGGTCCTTGATCTCCGCGCGGGTCGGCAACGTCTCCGGCGACGTCCACACGGCGTTGAAACCGGCCATGCCCACCGTGTCGACGACGTGCCGGGTGAAGGCCGCGCCCTGCTCGTACTGGCGCACCTTCGCGTCGATGCCCAGCAGCGTGCGCAACAGCCGGTCGAGGACACCGCCTCCCTTGCGGCGTTCGGTGAACCGCCTGCGGATCGTGCGCACGCTCGGCACGACGTCCGGGCCGACGGCGTCCATCACGTAGTCCGCATGCCCCTCGAGCAATGTCGACAAAGCGATCAGTCGGTCGAACACCTCGCGCTGGGCCGGCGACTGCAGGATCTCTGCGAGGCCCATCACGTCGCGCGACTCGGACGAGCGCAGGTTGCGCACGGCGTCGGGCATCCGGGACAGCGCCGCCGTGAACGTCTCCTCCGAGCCCGACAGCCCGCCGACGAGCAGGCCCACCTGGTCGGCGAAGTAGTCCCGCAGCCAGTCGACGGCCGTGAACTGCAGCCGGTGCGTGCACTCGTGCAGGCACACCCACATGCGGAAATCGCGGCCCGAGACGTCCATGGCCCGCTGCGCGGTGACGACGTTCGGCGCGACGAGCACGAGGCTGCCCTCGGCGTCCGGTCCGCCGAACGGGTCGTACTGGCCCAGCACCCGCGAACCCAGGAACGCCAACACGACGCCCGTCTGCACGCCCGCGCCGCCCGCGACGACCGACGTCAACCACGACGGGCGGTCCGGCGGCACGGCGCGACTCGTGAGCTGGTCCAGCCCGGCCGCGGCGGAGCGCACCCAGCCCGGCCGGTCGAGCACCTCACCCTGCTTCACCGGCAGGCCGTGGCCCAGATCGGTCAACTCGCGGACGTAGCGCTCGGCGTCGACCGACAGGTCGCGCAACTCCACGACCGCGCGTTCGGCCTCCTCCCGCGGGACCGTCGGTCCGCCGCGCGCCAACAGCGCACCCGTCGACGCGGCCAACGACCAGTCGACCAGCGGATTCGTGGCCACGGAACGGGACGTTTCGGTGGTCTCGGCGTTCACCCCGCCGACGCTACCCGCTCCCGAGCCCGCGAGCCCCCACTCAGGGGCAGCCGCAGGTTCGGAGGGTTGCGGTGATGGTGTCGAGGGCCTCGCGGGCGGTTTCGGTGTTGCGGGCGCCCGAGGTCGTGAGCGAGAACGTGAGCAGGCGGCCCTCGACGGTCACGAGGTAGCCGGTGAGCGCGTTGGCGCCGATCGACGGGATCGTGCCGGTCTTCGCCCGCACCCAGCCGCGGCCCTGCGCGCGCACACCGTCGTCGTAGCGCGCCGAGAGCGTGCCCGTGCCGCCTGCCACCGGCAGTCCGCCGAGGATCGGCCGCAGCGTCGTCGCGAGCCTGCCGTCGCCGCCGGCGGTCTGACCGCCACCGCCGCTCCCGGCGCCCGCACCGGCACCGCCGCCCGCGGCCACGCTGACGACCTCCGCGAGCAGTTCGGCGGTGATGCGGTTGTCCACCGACAGGCCGCTGCCGTCGTTGAGCGTCACGCCCTCGACGTCGAAGCCGTGCTGCCGCAGCACGTCGAGCGTCGCCTGCGAACCGCCCTCGAACGAGGCCTCCTTGCCGGTCGACAGGGCCACGTGGCGTTGGATCGCCTCGGCGAGCGTGTTGTCGGACAGGTCGAGCATCTGCTGTACGAGCTGTTCCATCGGGGCCGATTCGACCTCGGCGATCGTTCGTCCACCCTCGACGGCGGTGTCGCCCGACACGCTCGCGCCGGGCAGTTTCGCCGCGAGCTGCTCGGCGAAGTCGGCCGCGGGCGTGCCCGTGCGCCGGGACAGGTCGTCGACGGGGTTGGACCGGCCGCCGTCGAGCATCACCGACTCGATGGGCGCGGCGTACGTCGACGGCGCGTCGCCCTCCGACCAGCCGGGGCCGGTCTTCTCGCCGGTGAACAGCGTGTCGGCGACCGCGATCGACTGCACCCCGTTCCCCGCTCCCTCGGCGATCCGCGCCGCGAGGTCGTCGAGCGCGCGGCGCCGCGGTACAGCGACTCCTCACCCTCGGGCAGGGACGACAGGGTGACGTCGCCGCCGCCCTCGACGACCACGTGCCCGGGCGAGGTCTCCACCGCCCGCGTCGTCAGCCGCGCGTCGGGACCGAGTTCGAGCAATGCCGCGGCCGCGGTGAGCACCTTCGTCGCCGACGCGGGCGCCACCGGCTGGTCCGCGCCCTGCGACCACAACGTCTCGCCGCCCTGCGGGTCCACGACCATGCCGGTGAACCGGCCCAGCGCGCCGTTGCCGGTCGGACCGGCCAACGCCTGCCGGACGCCCTCCGCGGTCGCGCGGGCGCCTCGCCGCCGACGCCGTCGAGCTGGCTGCTGACCGCCACCGGCTCCGGCGGGTCGGCCTGCGGCAGGTTCGGCGCCCACGGCAGGCCCAGCCGGTTCGACACCTGCGGCAACGCCAACGCCACCCCGACCGCGACGATCAGCACCAACGCCGTGCCCGTCAGCAGCAGCCCCCGCTTCCGGCGGCGCGGCCGTGGTTCGGGCTCCGGGTCGGGGTCGGGCGCCAGCGTGTCGTTGTCGAGCTCGTCATCGGCGCCGTCGGCGTCGTCGAGGCTGTTGACGGCGCTGTCGGCCGGGTCGTCGTACGGGCTGTACGGGCCGTACGCGTCGTGTGGATGCCCGGACTCCTCGGACCCGCCCGCACCGTGCGGCCGGTCGACCGCGAGGTACGCCGTCGCACCACCGTCGGAGCCTGCCGAGCGGTCCGGGGTGTCGGGGGTGGCGGCCGTCTCCGCGGCGTGGCCGTCGTCGGGCCGCGGCGCGCCCTGCGGTTCGATCCGCACCGGACGTGCCATTCCACCCGCAGGGGGGACCGAACCGGCCGGCGGAACCGGCGGGTTCTGCGGCGTCGGGGGCTGCGGCTGCTGGTGCTGCGGTGTCGAGTGCTGCGGTGTCGGATCTTCCGGCGGCTGGAACCACGACGACTGCCGAGGCGGCTGGGGCGGCTGCTGGTGCTGCAGCGGCGGCCGCTGGGAGTGCTGCTGAGGGTACTGCTGCTGGTCGGGGTACTGCTGCGGATTCGGACGCGGCCGCGGCTCCGTCGACTGCTGGTCCGGCCGAGGCTGCTCCGGCCGGGGCTGGGGTTGGTCCGAGCGGGGATGCTGCTGCTGCGGGGGCTGCTGCCGGCCCAGGTGCCGGGGCCGGCCCTGCGGCGGGCCTGCCGGGGATGCCCCTGCGGCGGCTGCGACCGTTGGCCGTCGGCGTCGTCCGACGGCCACGCCGGTCCACCGCCGGTGCCCTGGCGATCGGTCCCCTCACCGTCGCCGGTACCGCCCTGTGCCACGTACCCCTCCACCAGGTTGTCTGTTTTCCGCTATTCGAACGGGGCAGATATCACACTAGTGCCCTCCTGGCTGCTCATTGACCGAGCGGTGGGTCACACTGGGACGGTTAGGTCATCCATAGTTCGCCGCGCAGACGCGGCGCCGACGAGAGCGAGCGAGGACGCCGTGGAGTTCGACGTCACGATCGAGATCCCCCGCGGGGAGCGCAACAAGTACGAGGTGGACCACGAGTCGGGCCGCATCAAGCTCGACCGCACGCTGTTCACGGCGACGCAGTACCCGGCCGACTACGGCTTCATCGACGACACGCTCGGCCAGGACGGTGACCCGCTCGACGTGCTCGTGCTCGTCCAGCAGCCGACGTTCCCCGGTTGCCTGATCACGTGCCGCGCGGTCGGCATGTTCCGCATGCGCGACGAGAAGGGTCCGGACGACAAGGTCCTGGCCGTCCCGGCGGGCGACCCGCGTAACGAGCACCTGCGCGACATCCACCACCTGAACGAGTTCCACAAGCTCGAGATCGAGCACTTCTTCCAGGTGTACAAGGACCTCGAGCCGGCCAAGAGCGTCGAGGGCTCCTCCTGGGTCGGCCGCATGGAGGCCGAGGCCGAGATCGAGCGTTCGCTGGAGCGCGAGAAGGAGCGTCTGGAGAAGGAAGCCGCCGACGCCGGCAAGCACTGACGTCTCCATTCCTGTGACGGGGATTCCGCCGTGTGGCGGGGTCCCCGTTTTTCAATGGATTCACTGGAACGGAGCTCACTTCTCGGGGCGCCTGCGCAGCGTGATCGCGGCGGTGAGCACGCCGGCGAGCAGGCCCCAGAACGCCGAGCCGATGCCCAGCAGCGTCACGCCGGAGGCGGTGGCCAGGAACGTCACGAGCGCGGACTCGCGCCACCGGTCGTCGGCGAGCGCGGCGCCGAGCGAACCGCTGATGGTGGCGAGCAGGCCGAGTCCGCTGATGCCGATGATCAACGCCTCGGGCATCGCGGCGAGCAGCGACCCGACGGTGCCGGCGAACACGGCCACGACGAGGTAGAACAGGCCCGCCCACACGGCCGCGATGTAGCGACGGTTGCGGTCCTCGAGGGCCTGCGGACCGGTGCAGATGGCCGCCGTGATCGCCGCGAGGTTCAGCCCGAAACACCCGAACGGCGCCAGCAGCAGGTTGGCCACGCCGGTGGTGCCGATGACGGGCGAGAGCGGCACCTCGGTGTAGCCGTCGCCGCGTAGCACCGCGACGCCGGGCAGGTTCTGCGACGCCATCGTCACGATGTACAGCGGAAGCGCGACGCTGATGATCACCTGCCAGTCGAACTCGGGCATCGTGAAGACCGGCGTCGCGAGCGCGAGATCGACGCGGTCCAGGCGCAGCGTGCCGGTGGCGGCCGTGGCGACCACCCCGACGGCCAGCGCGACCAGCACGGCGTAGCGAGCCAGCCACCGCCGCGCCAGCAGGTACGCCAGCACCATCGGTCCGACGACGACCAGGCTCGTCTCCAGCTCGCCGAACAGGTCGATGCCGAAGTGCACGAGGACCCCGGCGAGCAGGCCCGAGGCCAGCGGCACCGGGATGCGGTCCATGAGTCGTTCGAACCAGCCGGTGAGGCCTGTCAGCGTGATCAACGCGGCCGACACGACGAACGCGCCGATGGCCTGCGCCATCGACACCCCGTGCAGGCTCGCGGCCAACAGCGCGGCACCGGTCGTCGACCAGGCGGTGACGATGGGCGCGCGGTAGCGCAGGGACAGGGCGATCGACGTGACGCCCATGCCGACGCAGACGGCGAGCATCCACGACGTCACCTCGGCCGGTGAGGCGCCCGCGGCCGTTGCGGCGGAGAAGACGATCGCGCCCGTGCTCGTGACGGCCACGAGCACGGAGATCAGGCCGGCGGCGACCGCCGACGGCGGGAACGCCCTGCGCAACGTGTTCGTCGCCGCGGTCATCCGGTCGTGCTCATCGCGTGGGTCCTCAGGCTCCCGCCGTCACTTGACCGGGTGAGCCTACCCATCGGCGTACGGCGGTCCGGGACACCAGGTACAGCACCGTGGCGTTGCACAGGTGCCACAGGAAGTGCGTGCCGGGCGGAAACGAACCGCACACGGTGTGGTCCATGGAGCGGAATGTCAACGAGACGCCGAACAGTCCGCCCGCCGTGAGGAACACCGGCCAGGCGCCGTCGCGGATCGTCAACGCGGCGAGCACGAACAACGTCACCAGCGGCGCCGCGTAGTACGAGCCGGGCATGCCCAGCGCGTCGGCGGCCAGCCCCGCGGGGACACCGATGCCGGCGAACACGGGGATCGCCAACCACGCCCACCGCCACGGCACGCGCAGGAAGACGTGCGCGAACACGACCGCGTAGCCGAGGACGAACAACGCGATCGCGGCCGAGTCCGCCATGCCCGCCCACGCCGTGGCGAGCATGTGGAACGCCGTGCTGGCAACGAAGATCAGCCCGAGACCGACCGCGAGCGCGCGGCCGCCCGCGTGCCGCGCGCCAACCGCCAGATCGCGATCGCCGCGAGCAGGAAACCGAGGTTGCTGACCGTGTTGAGGGGTTCGCCCAGCAACCCCGGTTCGAGTCGCTCGCAGTACTCGTCGACGTAGGCGTTCCAGTCGTATCCGTCCACATCGGCCGGTCTACCGGTCGGAGATGAACAGCATGCGACGCGGGGTCATTCGGGGCGGTCGGGTTCGGCGATCTCCTCGAGCCCGTCGGCGTGCCTGCGGGCGAGCTGCTGGTAGATGGCGGCGTTGTGGTCGACCCAGCCGCGCGCGGCATCGGTGAGCGGCACGAACTTCTTCGCCGGACTGCCCATCGCGACGACCTCCGACGGCACCTCCGTGCCGGGCGTGACCGTGGCACCCGCGGCGACGAGCGTGCGCGCGCCGATCGTCGACTTGTCGAGCACCGTGGCCCCGTTGCCGATCAGGGCCTGCTCGCCGACGGTGCAGTCGTGGACGATGCACGAGTGCCCGACCGTGACGTTCCGGCCGACCTCGCAGACACCGTCGTTGACGTGCAACACCGAGTTGTCCTGGATGTTGGCACCCTCGCGGATCACGATGCGCCCGAAATCCGCGCGGACCACGACGCCGTACCAGACCGACGCGCCGGCCTCCACGACGACGTCGCCGATCAACGTGGCGGTCGGGGCGATCCACGCATCGGGGTGCACGGACGGACGCTTACCTTCGAACGCGAACAGCTGCATGATCGACAAACCTAACCACCAACCCCGCCCCCGTCGACCACACAATGCACCCGAGGGCCCCATGGTCGCGTTGAGTGCAACCAATCTTCCCTTCGCCCCGCTGCCGACGCGAAGGGAAGATTAGTCGCGTTGAGTGCGACTATGGGGCCTCGGGTGCTTTTTAGGTTGTTATCAGGTGTTGCCGCGGAATCGGCGGAGCAGGAAGGCTCCCGAGCCGACCGCCAGCAGACCCGCCCACAGCAGGAGGGTCACCGGCGCACCGGTCTGCGCGAGGTCCTTGCTGCCCGTACCGAGCTTGCCGCCGTCGCCGACACCGGCGCCGTGGTCACCCGGGCCGACCGCCACCGGCGGAGCGGTGATCAGGTCGTGCCCACCGCCGTGACCGGGACCGCCGGTGCCCGGACCGCCGTCACCGGGGCCGCCGTTGCCGTCCCCGTTACCGGGCGGGTCGTCCTCGCAGACCACGGTGAACGTGACCTCCGTCGGCTGGGACTCGTTGCCATGGGCGTCGGTCTGCGTGGCGGTCAGCGTGTGCTCACCGCACGGCAGGTCCGGCACCTCGATGCTCCACGTGCCGTCGTCGCCGACCTGCACCGAACCGATCGGCCTGCCGTCGAGCTCGACGTCGACCGTGGCCCCGGGCTCACCCGTGCCGCCGATGACCGTCGGGCCGTCACCGTCGACCGAACCACCGTCCTGCGGCGACGTCACGACCGGCGGATCCGGAGCCGTCGCGTCCACGGTGAACGGCACCTCGTCGGACGGCGGCGAGGTGTTGCCCGCCGGGTCGGTCTGCGTGGCCGACACCGTGTGCTCACCCTCCGGCAGCGGCTGGGACGGCGTGAACGACCAGTTGCCGTTCTCGTCGACGGTCGTGGTGCCGACCTCCTCGCCGTCGATGATCACCGAGACCTGGGCGCCCGGTTCACCGGTACCCGTGATCGTCGGCGTGTCGCCGACCGTGGAGCCCGGGCTCGGACCCGTGATCGTCGGCGCAGCCGGTGGCTCCGTGTCGACGGTGATCTCGATGGATGCAGGCGGCGATTCGTTGCCCGCCGGATCCGTCTGGATCACGTCGATGGTGTGGTCACCGTCCGGCAACGGATCGGGCGGCGTGAACGTCCAGTTCCCGTTCTCATCCACCGGAGCCGTGCCAACGGATTCACCATCGATGATCACCTCGACCGTGGCACCCGGCTCACCCGTACCCGAGATCTCCGGGGTCGGGTTGTTCACCGCGGCCCCGTCCTCGGGCTGGTTGATCGTCGGCGGACCGGGCGGCGTGGCGTCGATGATGACGTCGATGGACGCCGGCGGCGATTCGTTGCCCGCCGGATCCGTCTGGATCACCTCGATGGTGTGCTCGCCGTCCGGCAACGGATCGGACGGGGTGAACGTCCAGTTGCCGTCCTCGTCGATCGGCGCCGTACCAACGGATTCACCATCGATGATGATCTCCACCGTGCCACCCGGCTCACCCGTACCCGAGATCTCCGGGGTCGGGTTGGTGATGACGTCGCCGTCGCTCGGCTCCGTGATCACCGGAGCAGGTGGCGCCTCGGTGTCGACGGTGATGTCGATCGAGGCCGGCGGCGATTCGTTGCCCGCCGGATCCGTCTGGATCACCTCGATGGTGTGGTCGCCGTCCGGCAACGGATCGGACGGGGTGAACGTCCAGTTGCCGTCCTCGTCGATCGGCCCCGTACCAACGGATTCACCATCGATGATCACCTCCACCGTGGCACCCGGCTCACCCGTACCGGAAATCTCCGGGGTCGGGTTGTTCACCTGATCCCCGTCGGACGGGGACGTGATCACCGGTGGGTCCGGCGCCTCCGTATCCACCGTGATGTCGATGGTCGTCGGATCCGAGGGGTTGCCCGCCGGGTCGGTCTGGATCACCTCGATGGTGTGGTCACCATCCGGAAGCGGCTCGCTCGGCGTGAACGTCCAGTTCCCGTTCTCATCCACCGGAGCCGTACCCACCGACTCACCATCGATGATCACCTCCACCGTGGCACCCGGCTCACCCGTACCCGAGATCTCCGGGGTCGGGTTGTTCACCTGATCCCCGTCGGACGGGGACGTGATCACCGGTGGGTCCGGCGCCTCCTGGTCGGCGACCACGAACGACACCGGTTCCGATGGTGGCGACGACGCATCGCCGAACGACTGGGTCGCCGTGATCGTGTGGTCGCCCTCCGGCAGTGGCGTCTCCGGGGTGAGCGACCAGGTGCCGTCCGGGTCGACCGTGGTCGTGCCGATCGGCTGACCGTTCTCGTCGTGCCCGGCGAACCGTTACCGGTGATGGTCGGGGTCTGACCGACCTCCTCGCCCTGGCTCGGCGAGGTGATCTCCGGCTGCTCGAGCTGGTCGCACTCGACGCCGCCCGGCGCACCGGTGGCCGTGGCCTGCAGCGGAAGCAGCCCCAGGTTGACGCTGGCCAGGTTGCCCACGACCGGGGCGCTCACGTTGCCGTTGAGCTGGATGAACGCGGTCGAACCCGAACCCGTCGGCCCGGAGGAGGTGTTGTTGAGCTGACCGACACTGAGGGTCAGGTTGACGCTCACGACGCCCAGGTTCAGGTTGATCGGGATCGACATGCCGGCCCGCAGCTCGGTGCGCTGGCCCGCGATCGTCACGGCGATGCCGTAGTCGTTGGACGTGACCGTGCCCGTCGTGCCGTCGGAGGTCGCGACGAGTTCCGGGTTCTCCAGGACCTCGACCCCGACCAGACCGTTGATCAGCGACAGCGACGCGACGTTACCGGTGGCCGTCGAGACGACGTTGCCGTCGGACAGGGTCGTGTTGCCGGAGGTCTCCACCGCGCCGAGCTCGAGGATGTTCAGCCCGAAGCCGAGCAGCGTCAGTCCGAGGCTGGCATTGGCCAGCGACGTCGTCGACTGGGCCATCGGCGTGCCGTCCGGAACGCAGGCCAGATCGCCGGCCCAGTTGGTCTGACCACTGCTGTTGATCGCGCCGACCTGCAGCACGCCGGGAAGGTTGATCGTGCCCAGACCGGCGTTGTACGAGTCGGAGCCCGCGGCGGGCCCCGAGTTCGCCTGGTCGGATGCGACGCCCACCGGGATGCCCACGGCGTTGAGGCCGACGTTCGCCGATTCCGCGTGCGTGCGGGGCGATGCCGTGCTGTCGGTCCTCGTATTCGAGTGCGCCAACGACGCGTTGACGTTGGCGATGCCTGCGGCATTGAGGCCGACATTGAGCACGTCGCCGGTGGTGGAACCGGAGTACGTCGCGGGCAGCGGTTCCGCTCGCGCCGGAAGAACCGTCGTGAGCGCGCCGACGAGGAATGTCACCACCGCCAACGCTGCCGCCGACAACCAGGAACGCTTGGACATCGAGCTACCTTCCGCCGGGGATGTTCGATTTGAAATCGATGTGAGGCCAGCAAAAAAGGACGCTACAAGCGCCGTTCAGAACGCGCCCGGCATTGCCACCCGAATGGCCTACACCTCGGTGATTCCCCAGGGCACAGCAAGAAGTGCGGAACTTAATCCACCCGCCGGAGGGATACCGGAACACTATTTCGGACTCTGTCCAAAGAATTCCTGGATCATGTCCGGAGAATTGTTCCGAACCGGACCTTCGCCCTGCATGCGGCTCAGAATGTGAGCCTTACCCGCCCTGAACGTGGCCCTGAACGACGGCCGTGAGTTCGACGCGGGAACGCACGCCGAGCCGGACGAAGATGTTGCGCAGGTGGTGCTCGACGGTCCGCTGCGAGATCGCGAGCCGCTCGGCGACCTCCCGGTTCGTCCGTCCATCCGCGACCAGTCCCGCGATGCGTTCCTGTTGGGGTGTCAGGATGTCCGCCGCGATCCGCTCACCCGTCGCGGTGTCACCCGCCGCGCGGTCACCGTCGGCCCGGTCGCCCGCGGCGCGCAGTTCGTCGCGGATCTGGTTCGCCCAGTACGCGGCTCCCGCGTCGTCGGCGAGACGGAAGGCGTCCCGCAGCACCGAACGGGCCTCCCTGCTGCGCCGCTGTCTACGCAGGCTGCGCGCGTGGGCCAGTTCGGTGCGGGCCAGTTCGAGGGTCATGCCACCGGAGCGTTGGAGCTCGATGGCCGTGGTGAAGTGCCGATCCGCGGTCTCCGGGTCGTCGGCGAGCAGACCCCGGCAACGGTGCGCCAACGCGAGCCACACGCCGGTGCCCGTCAACGTCGCCCACGTCTCGTAGCGCCCCAACGCCCACTCGGCGTGCCGGGACTCGCCGCACCGGATCGCGCATTCGACGAACTGCGGCACGGCTGCGATCTGCACCATCGGCATGCCGGTCGCCGGGCTGAACAACGTGATCAACCTGCGGAGCGCGTCGGCGGGCCGCTCGTCGAGCAGGTCGGCGCACGCCCGCACCCATTCGGCCAGCGCGGCGGCTCGGCCGAGCGCGGCCCTGGCGATCCGCGGCTGCGCGGCGTCGAGGCGCGCCAGCGCCGCGTCCCGGTTGCCGAGCGACACCTCCGCCAGCGCCGCGAGGACCTCGTGCTCGGCCGCCGTGTTGCGCTGTCCACCCGCGACCGCCTGCGCGACACCTTCGGTGCTGGCCTCGAGCGCCGCATGCGGCCGGTCCAACAGCGCCGACGTGAGGGAGAACTGGAACAGCGCCGTCGGCAACAGCGCCTGCGCCCCCGTCCCGCGGGCGCGCGCGACGGCCGCGGCCGCGCGGTCGTGCGCCACCGTCGGGCGGCCCAGCGTCATCGCAGCCTCCGCGGCGCACAGCGCATCCCGGACGTCGTCGCCCGCCTCGTCGAGCACGCGGCGCAGCGCCTCGCCCGCCGTCTCGTGGTCCCCGGCGAACATCGACGCCATTCCGGTCAGGTGCGTCGCCACGAGCGAATCGGCGCTCTCGGGGTCCGAGGTGCCCAGTGCCGCCGCCGTGGCGGCGTAGCCGTCGGTGTCGGCGGCGGTGCGACGCGCCTCGGCGGCGAGCAGGTACGCCTCGGCCCGCTGGTCGCCGGTGAGCGTGTCGGCGGCCCGCAGCAGTTGGTGCGCGGCGACCTCGGGGGAACCGTCGCGCAGTTCGATCTCGCCCAGCGCGGCGAGGATCCCGCCCGCCTCGCCGCCGGACGGTGCGTGCTCGGCGGCCTGGCGCAGCAGTCGGCGCGCGGGCCCGGTCCGCCCTGCGCTCCAGTGTCGGCGGGCGGCCAGGCGCAGCCGCCGGGCCTTCGTCGCGCCGGGCGGGGTGAGGTGCGCGGCGCGCTGCCAGGCGAGGGCGGCCGTGTCGGCGTGGTCGTCGGCGACGGCGGCGATCGTGTCGGCGACCGCCGGGTCGAACCGTCCCTGGGCGCGGGCCGTGTGCCACTCCCAGGACGCGCGGTGCCGGCCCGGGTCGAGTTCCTCGGCCAGGCGGGCGTGCGCGACGCGACGTTCCCGTTCGCCGGCCGCGTCGTGGAGCGTCGCGCGGACGACCGGGCTCACCTCGCCCGACGCCCCGAACAGTCCGGACCGCCGCACCTCGGCGAGGACGTCGGCGGCCGGTGCGTGGCCCGGCGACTCGGCGACGTCGGCGCACGCGAGCCGCAGCACGAACCGGGCCGCGTCGACCGACAGGCCCCGGTACGCGGCGAGGACGGCGTCCCGACCCCGGCCGCCCGCGGGCAGCGTGTCCGGTGGCGGCAACGTGCCGGTGCCTGGCCCGCGGTGACGGTGGCGGCGAGTTCGAGCAGGTCGGACGGGTTACCGCCGGCGGCTCGACCAGTTCGGCCACGAGTTCGGCCGCGAGGGGTTCGGCGATGCGTTCGGCGACGAGCGTGCGCGCGTCGGCGTCGGTCAGCGGCGGCAGGGGTTCGACGTCGAGGTCGGCGAGGCGGCGCAGGGCCGGGTCGAACGGCGGCACCGCGCAGACGATGCCGACGGCTTCCGGGCCGCAACGGCGCGCCACGAACGCGAGTGTGTCGAGGGAAGCGGGGTCGAGCCACTGGGTGTCGTCGACGAGGCAGAGCACGGGACCGGCATCGGCCAGCGCGCACAGCAGCCGGGCGCCACCTCGGCGACGTCGTGGTCAGCGGGGTGGTGGGCCCGCTGGTGGGGAGGGTGCCGGGTGTCGACGTGGATCGGGGGGTGGTTGTCGGGGGTGAGTCCGGCGGCGGCGCACAGCCGGTGCAGCGCCGCCCACGGCAGGTGCGCCTCGGCCTCGGCCCCGGCGATCTCGACGACCCGGACGTCCACGCCCGGCACGGAGGGGCCCCGGCGGGCGGCGCCTCTGAAGGCGGTGGTGAGGAGGGTGGTGCTGCCCATGCCGCGGGCGCGGAGAGGACGAGTGCGCGGCCGTGCCTGCGGCGACGTCGGCGGCGAGCGCGGCGAGGCGCGCCCGGGGGCCGTCCCTGCCCACGAGCGTGGTCGGTTCTCTCTCCAGTGCCGGTCCGGTCATCGCTCTCCACTCGGAAGTGCCTGCACGTGCCCGTGGTTGTCCGGAAAGTCCGAGAAGCCGTGCACGACCTTCTCACATGCGGGCCGGTGATTACACCGATGCGGTGCGTGGCCGGGTCGGGTGAGGGTGTTCGGGCCACGACGAGGTGGCGTTTTCCGAACATCGAGGAGGAACGGTGCGACGAAGGACAGCGACGACACTCGTGTCGGCCGCGGTGCTGGCGCTCTCGACGGCGTTCGCGGGCGCGGGTGCGGCGACTGCGCAGCAGGAGAATCCGTACGAGCGTGGACCGGATCCGACGGAGGAGAGCATCGAGGCGGAGGAGGGCACGTTCGACGTCGACGACACGAGCGTGTCGAGCCTGGTGTCGGGCTTCGGCGGGGGCACGATCTACTACCCGACGGAGACCGATGAGGGCACGTTCGCGGCGATCGCGATCTCGCCGGGGTACACGGCGGGCCAGTCGACGATCGCGTGGTTGGGTCCGCGGTTGGCGTCGCAGGGTTTCGTGGTGTTCACGATCGACACGAACACGCGGTTCGACCAGCCGGGCAGCCGGGCGAACCAGTTGAACGCGGCGTTGGAGTATCTGGTCGAGGACAGTGATGTCGCCGATCGGATCGATCCGGAGCGTCTGGGTGTGGCCGGCCATTCGATGGGTGGCGGCGGTTCGCTGGAGGCGGCCGTGGACAACGCGGACATCGACGCGGTGGTGCCGTTCACGCCGTGGCACACGACGAAGGACTTCTCCGACCTGGAGACGCGACGTTCGTGTTGGGCGGTTCGCGGGACACGGTGGCGCCGGTGTCGCGGCACGCGGAGCCGTTCTACGAGTCGTTGCCGGAGGACGGGTCGAAGGCGTACATGGAGTTGAGTTCGGGGCACTTCTTCCCGAACAGTCCGAACACGACGATGGCGAAGTACACGTTGTCGTGGTTCAAGTTGTTCCTGGACAACGACACGCGTTACCTGGAGTTCCTCTGCCCGGCCCCCACGGACAGTGACATCAACGACTACCGAGAAACCTGCCCCTACACCCCGTAAGACCACGCACGAGTAATGCGTAGGTCCTGACCCCCGGACCCCCGGTCCCCGCCGGCCCCGACCCACATGCACCCAACGGCCCCATGGCTGCGCTCAACGCGACCATGGGGCCCCCGGGAGCACCAGTCCGGCCCCCATCGCAAGGTGACGGAACTTGCCAAGGCAACCACGGTGATGGGGGTCCGGGGCGCCCCCCGGGCGGGGTCCGGGGGTGCACCCCCGGGAGGAAACGCGACACACGAAGAAAAGGCGAAGGCGCTCCCCGCGACGAGCAGGGGAGCGCCTTCGTGTGGAGCCGCCTAGGGGAATCGAACCCCTGACCTACGCATTACGAGTGCGTCGCTCTGGCCGACTGAGCTAAGGCGGCGCGGACCGTGTCCGGATGCCTGAAACTGTACCCGAGGGTGGGGCGTCACCTTTGACCCCCTCCCTCGTTGAGCTGTGAAAGAGGCTTTTGCCGGCTTACTGGGCCACCCCGACCCGGCCTGTGCACTGGAGGATCCACCCGATGCGACGACGTTTGGCCCGCGCAGCAGCTCTGCCGTTGGCGGCCGCCTTGGTCGTTCTGCCCGCTGCTCCTGCGGCGGGGCAGGTGACGACGCCGATTCCGCCACCTGCGGACCCGAACAATCCGCCTGCTTCGGAGGAGGTCCTGCCGAGGGGTAAGGCGATCGGTGAGGCCGGTACGGCGCTGGGCATGGTGCGGTTGTTGCCGGAGTTGGTGCCGACGAGTTCGATCATGCCGGGTGCGGACGAGGTGTTGCCGCGTCAGTCGGCGTTGGAGGGCGGTTTCGGCCTGTCCAGCGCGCAGGCGAACTCGGAGTCGTATCTGACCTACGAGCGTTCGATCGCGTCGGCGTCGCCTGCGGGGATCGCGATCGGCGGGAACGCGCCGACGAGCCCGGGCACGGCGACGCAGACGGCGCTGCCGGACAACGAGGAGCCGGTGTCGACGGGGTTGAACGCGCCGGACAATCCGCTGATCAACGTGAGTGCGTTGAACGGGACGGCGCATGCGCGGTGGAGTGAGGACCGCGGGCCGTGCGTGGGCACGATCTCGGATGCGTCGACGTCGACGGCCAGTGTGTCGTTGTTGAACACGATCCCGACGATGCCGGACGTGGCCGATCTGACGGACGCGGACGCGAGTGCGCGTGGCGCGTTGGACCGGCTGGGGTCGTTGGCGAACCTGGGTGGTCTGTTGTCGGGGCAGCGCACGGATGATGCGCGGCCGGCGGCGGACGGCACGGGGTCGTTGATCAGCGCGCCGAACACGTTGTCGACGCGGTCGACGGTGCGGCTGGTGGACATGCCGGACACGGAGCGCAAGGCCGTGGAGTCGACGTCGACGATGCAGGCCGCCGACGTCAACATCCTCAAGGGCACGCCGCTGGGCTTCACGGTGAAGGTGGCGAGCCAGCCGACGTTGCGGGTGTTGTCGACGGGCAGCGCGGAGACGTCGAAGGTGGAGTACACGGCGCCGGTGTTGACGATCGAGCGGAACGGCCAGGAGCTGTTCAAGCTGGATGCGGCGAACCCGACGGCCGACGTCCCGGTGGGTCTGCCGACGGACGAGTTGAAGAACATGCCGGGCTACGAGCAGGTCAAGGACGTCCCGGTGATCGGTGACGCGGCCGAGCTGGCGAGCGGCGGTGTGAAGACGCTGAGCGATGCGGCGGCGAACCGGGTGCTGGACCTGGGTGTGCTGCGGTTGAGCATCGCCGAGTTGACCGAGCGTGGTGCCGACCGGACGGAGCCGTTCGAGGGGCACCAGTTGGGCGCGTCGGCGCGGTTGTTGGATCTGCAGATCCTGCCGACGGAGCGGTTGAAGAACCTGCTGCCGGACGATGCGGCGGACCGGTTGCCGGCGTCGTTGGCGCAGGTGTCGCTGGGTGAGCAGATCGCACGGGCCTACGCGCCGAAGGGCGGCGTGGACTGCTCGGTGCCGGAGGAGCCCGCACCGCCGCAGGGTGGTGGCGCGGCGCCGCCGGCGGCGCCCGAGAAGTTGGCGCAGACGAGCGGTGCGTACGCGTCGGTGCCGATCTTCTGGAGCGGCACGGCGATGCTGTTGGTCGGCGCGGTGTTGGTGGCGGTGGCGCCGGGCAGGCGAGGCGGCCTGACGGGCGCGTCGACGACGCCGAAGCCGTCCCCGCACCCCCGCGAGTAATACGGAGTGACTGAGAAACCCCCGGAGCGCCGAGGCGCTCCGGGGGTTTCTCATGCTCCGCGGGAAGTCAGCCTTCGCGGAGGGTGGTGATCATGGCCTCGACGGCGATGCGGGGTTTGACGTTCCAGGTGATGGCGTCGCGGCATTCGAGGACGGCCTCGAGTCGGCGCAGGGTCGAGGCGGGGGTCCACTCGCGGGCGGCGGTGCGGCTCTGTTCGGCGTGGTCGGGGTGGTTGAGCACCGCGTTCGCGCCGCTGGCGGTCACGAGCACGTCGCGGTAGAAGCCGGCCAGGTCGATGAGCGCGAGGTCGAGGGTGTCGCGTTGGGTGCGGGTGGCGCGCGACTTCTGCCGTTTCTCGAGCTGCTTCACCGCGGCGTCGGCGGAGCGTTTGGCCGCGGCGACGCCCTTGCCGGTGCCGCCGGAGCCCATCGCGGTGCGCAGTTCCTCGGCCTCGCTCTCGTCGCGGGCC
This sequence comes from Saccharomonospora sp. CUA-673, assembly GCF_001942305.1. Taxonomy (GTDB): domain Bacteria; phylum Actinomycetota; class Actinomycetes; order Mycobacteriales; family Pseudonocardiaceae; genus Prauserella. The sequence goes on from NZ_MKKE01000005.1 coordinate 58,091, forward strand.
TTGCTCTCGTCGGACGCGTCCGATTCGGCGGTCTTGATCAGTTCGTCGGCACTGGTGAACACGTCCCCGCCGCGGCGAAGGCCCAGCGGGATGCGCAGTACGGCCTCCCGTCGGGTGCGCGCGGCCTCGTCCGTCGCGAGCCGGCGCGCCCTGCCGACGTGTCCGCCGCACACGGCCGCCGCCCACCGCGCGGTCGACTCGTCGACCCCGTCGCGGTCGACGAGCACCCGCGCGATCGCGTCCGGCGGCGGCGTGCGCAACGTGACGAGGCGGCAGCGCGAACGGATCGTCACGGACACGTCCTCGGGGTGGTCCGACGGCGCGCACAGCAGGAACACGGTCCGTTCCGGCGGTTCCTCGACGGCTTTGAGCAGCGCGTTCGACGCGCCCTCGGTCAACCGGTCGGCGTCCTCGATGATCACGACCTGCCACTGGCCGGTCGTCGGTCTGCGCGCGGCGGCCTGCACGAGCGAGCGCATCTCGGCGACCGAGATCGACAGGCCCTCGGGGACGACGAGCCGCACGTCGGCGTGGGTTCCGGCGAGTGCGGTGCGGCAGCCGGAGCATCCGCCGCAGCCGGTTCCGGTGGAGCACTGCAGCGCGGCGGCGAAGGTCCGCGCGGCGACGGAACGTCCCGATCCGGGCGGCCCGGTGAACAGCCATGCGTGGGTCATGCCGCCGCCGGTGGGCGTCTCCCCCGCCACCAGCGCGGCCGCGGCCCGCGTGGCCGACGTCAACGTCTCGACCGCCGGTTCCTGTCCGACGACCTGCGACCACACCGACGTCACGGCGCCGTCTCCTGCGCCTCCCGGTCGGCGAGGCGTTCGGCGGGCGGGCCGAGTGGCTGCATCGCCTCCGAACCGGCAGAACCGGACCCCGCCGATGCGCCGTCGTCGACCTTGCCGCGTTTCCACAGTCCTTTGACGCGTCCCGCGAGTGCGCACTGCACGGCGGTCTGCACGCGGGCGGCGACCTCGTCGGTCGTGCCGTCGGCGTCGACGACGACGTAGTGCTGGGGGTCGGACGAGGCCATCTGGGCGAGCAGCTGCTGCACGCGCCAATGATGCGCGGCCGTCGACGCACCGCCGACCTCGCCCCCGCCGGCGCTGCCGTCGCCGTTGTTCGCGGGGTCGGTGTCGAGCAGGACGGTCAGGTCGGGGCGCATGCGGGCCGTGGCCCAGTCGGCGAGCCCTTCGAGTTCGGAGGCGTCGAGGCCGGCGACGGCGGACAGGTGCGCCAGCGGCGAGTCGACGAACCGTTCCATCACGACGACGGCGCCGGCGTCGAGCGCGGGGCGGATGTCGCGTTCCACGATGTCGGCACGCACGGCCGCGGCTGCCAGCGCCTGCGCCCGCGCGCTGGTCAACGCCGCACCGGACACGAGTCCCTGGAGTCGGCGGTCGTCGAGGGCCGGGTCGGTTGCCAGTACGACCTTCCGGTCGCCGGTGCGCAGGACGTCGGCGAGCCGCGCGGCCTGTGTGGCCGTGTCGGTGGTGCTCGTCCCCTCGAGCGCGATGAGCACGCCGTTGACGCGCCGCGGACGTCGACTGATGACGTTGCGCAGGTCGGCGAGGATCGGTTCGCTGCGGCGCGAGTCCATCTGCCGGTAGGCGATGATGCCGACCAGTACCGCGAGCAGACCGCCGCCGAGCAGCACCGGACGCGTGCCGTCGATGGTCAGCACCGTGCCCCAGAGCTCGATCCGCCGCGGTTGCACCAGACCGATCAGCACGGGCACGGCGGCCGTCGCACCGAAGATGATGATCTTCAGCAACGACTGGTAGATCGCGTTGATCCGGCCGCGCATCGAGTCCTCGATCTGCGAGCCGATGATCGTGACACCGGTCAGGAAGCCTGCGCCCGCGCACGCACCGACGGCGGCGGCGGCGATGAGCGAGAACGACAGGTGCGGCGACAGCGCGACCAGCACCAGGGCCAGACCGGCCAGGACGATCCCGACGCCGAACAGCCGGTCGTGCGGCAGCCTGCGCGCGAGCTTCGGCACCATGGCCAGACCGCCCGCGGCGCCGACGAACACGGCGACGAACAGCAGGCCGAACGACGAGTCGCCGCCGCCGAGACTCGACGAGTACGGCTTGGCCGCGCCGATCACGGCACCGCCCGCGGCGAACGCACCCATCATGCCGATGAGCAGCCCGCGCACGAGTTTCGTCCTGCGGATGTAGCTGAAGCTCTGCCGCACCATCAGGAAGAAGCCGAGCTTCTCCTCCTCGGCGTCCTTCGCGTCCTTGGCGGCGTCGGCCGGCGACGGCTCGGGGCGGGCCGATTCGGGCACCGGGTGGACGTTGCGGAGCGAGAGCTCCGGGATCCGCGTCGCGATGAGGATCGCGCTGCCCAGGTACAGGAACGCGTTGATGAACACGACCGCGTTGGCGACGCCGAACTCGCCGAACACGTCCGGCGACAGTCCCAACGTGGTCTGCACACCGGTCAGCACGGAGTACAACCCGGCGCCGCTGACCACCGCGAGCCCGTAGGTCATGAACAGGCCGAGCTGGTTGGCCGTCTCCACCTGGTCGCGGCGCCGCAACAGGTTCGGCACCGCCGCGTCCTTCGACGGGATCCACATCATCGCCGCCGACCCGGCCAGGAAGTTCGCGATGAACAACCAGATGGGTGAGCCGACGATCGGGATCGAGAACAGCAGTCCCCACCGCGCGATGTCCGCGAAGATCATCACCTTGCGCCGGTCGAACCGGTCGGCGAGCAGACCGCCGAGCGGGGCGAACAGCAGGCCCGGCAGCAGCTGGGTCAGCACGACGCCGACGAACGCGAAGTTCTGCAGCAGGTAGTCGTTGGTGTACTTGGTGACCAGGCCGGTCAGACCGAGGATCGCGAGCCAGTCGGCGACGCTGCACAGATACGTGACGGCCCACAGCCTGCGGAACGGCCGGATGGCCAGCACCCCGCGCGCCCGGCGCAGGGTCGACATCTCCTGCTGCGGCGGATAGGCGTCCTGGGCCGGATCGTGCGCGGCGGGGTCCGCCGTCGACGCACCGTCAGCGGTTACGTCGACGTTCTGTGCCCCCTGAGCTGCCTCGCTGATGTGTCCCACCCCATGTGACCGGCGTCGCCTGCAACATCAGCGTATCGCTGGCAGGTGGCACCTCGCTGGCGGACCAGGAAGAACACCGCGGGTGAGCGGTCGCGGACCGCCCGTGCACGGTCGGCGGCGGCCGTTGCGGAAGCCGTGTCAGGGCGGGAACGTCAGGGCAGCAGGCTGGTGATGCTGTCGATGAAGCTGACGACGAACTGGATCGCCACGAGCACGAACACGATGCACAGCACCAGGGCGACGAACAGGCCGGTCGAGGCGTTCGACGGGCGACGCACCTGCGTCAGGCGTTCGTTCAGCGGCTTGGCGACGGTCGACTTCCGGCCCCGGCGCAGCATCGCGGGCATCAGCTGACCACGCAGGCGCGGCACGATCCGGCGCTGCCCCGGGGCGCCCGGCGTGGCGGCCTGCGGCTGGGTGGTCTCGTTCTCCGACGGAGCGCCCGGATCGGCGTTCTCGCCGGCCTCGGCGTCGGCCGGGGTCTCGCCCGAGGCCGCCTGCTGCAGGGCGTCCTCCTCGGCCAGGGCCGCGGCGACCTTGCTGCGGAGCGTCTCCAGGTCGGGGGCGGTCGGCTGCGGCGGAGGCTGGGTACCGGCCGGGTCCTGGCCGTGCCTCGGCTCCGAGCCGATCAACGCATCGCCCTCGTAAGCAGCCTGGGTGCCGTCACCGCTGGACACGCGTCCTCCTCTTGCCCGACCCGAATGTGTGCATCCCGGGTGTTCCGATGTCAGGGTAGCGGGCCGGTCACGACGTGCATCCACCAAGCAGGCGATGACGCATGTCACTTCCGGTGCATTCCTGCGCACATGCGAGCAGGGCCCGGGCGTGCCCGGGCCCTGCTCGCGGGGTCGTCCTCGTGCGGCTACTTCTTCGTGCTCGCCGCCTTCTTCGTCGTCGTGGTCGACTTCTTGCGGGCCGCGGGCTTCTTCGCGGGGCCCTTCGCGCGCTTCTCGGCGAGGAGCTCCTCGGCGCGTTCCTGCGTGAGGTCCTCGACGCTGTCCGACCGGCGCAACGACGCGTTGTACTCACCGTCGGTGACGTACGGGCCGAACCGGCCGTCCTTGACGACGATCGGCTTGCCGGAGACCGAGTCCTCCTTGAGCTCCTTGAGCGGCGGCTTCGCGGCGGCCTGCCTGCCGCGACGCTTCGGCTCGGCGTAGATCTTCAGCGCCTCCTCGAGCGTGATGTCGAAGATCTGCTCCTCGGTCGACAGCGACCGCGAGTCGGTGCCCTTCTTCAGGTACGGGCCGTAGCGCCCGTTCTGCGCGGTGATCTCGTTGCCCGACTCGGGGTCGGTACCGACGACGCGCGGCAGCGACAGCAGCTTCAACGCGTCGTCGAGGGTCACCTCGGCGATGTCCATCGACTTCAGCAGCGACGCCGTCCGCGGCTTGGGCTTGGCGGCCTTCTTCGTCGTCTTCTTCGCCGTCGTCTTCGCCGCGGTCTTGGTCCCCGACTTGGCCGTCGTCTTCGTCGCGGTCTTCTTGCCCGAGTCCGACTCGGCGTCCTCGGCCTTCGCTTCGGCCTTCGCGTCCTCGGCCGGCGCCTCCTCGGCGGGCTCCTCCGGCTCGGGCAGGATCTCCGTGACGTACGGACCGAAGCGGCCCTCCTTCGCCACGATCTCGTGCCCGGTCACCGGGTCGGTGCCGAGCACGCGGCCCTCCTGCGGCGTCGCGAACAGCTTCTCGGCGATGTCCAGGGTCAGCTCGTCCGGCGGCAGGTCGTCGGGCAGGTTCGCCCGCTGCGACGTGCCGTCGACCTCGCGCTCGAGGTACGGGCCGTACCGGCCGACGCGCACGACGATGTCGCGGCCGTCGCGTCGGTGAACATCGGGATCGAGTTGATCTCGCGGGCGTCGATGTCCTCGACGCCCGAGCCGACGAGCTTCTTGAGCCCGCCCATGCGGCCGACGGATCCGTCGACACCCATCTCGCCGCCGAAGTAGAACCGCGACAGCCAGCTGGTGCGCTGGTCGTCGCCGCTGGCGATGCGGTCGAGCTCGTCCTCCATCGCGGCGGTGAAGTCGTAGTCGACGAGCCGCTCGAAGTGCCGCTCCATCAGCCCGACCACCGAGAACGCGACCCACGAGGCACCAGGGCGGAGCCCTTCTTCCACACGTAGCCGCGGTCCTGGATGGTCTTGATGATCGACGCGTACGTCGAGGGCCGGCCGATGCCCAGCTCCTCGAGCTTGCTGACCAGCGCGGGCTCGCTGAACCGCGCGGGCGGCGACGTCGAGTGCCCGTCCGGGTCGAGCTCGGAGGCCGTCAGGCCCTGGCCCTCGCCGAGCTGCGGGAGGCGCTTCTGCTTGTCGTCGGCCTCGCCGCCCTCCTCGGTGTCGACCGATTCGACGTAGGCCTTCAGGAAGCCGGGGAACGTGATCGTGCGGCCCGAGGCCGAGAACACGCACGATTCCCCGCTCTCGGCGGCGCCGGTGATCTTCACCGACATCGTCGTGCCCTTGGCGTCGGCCATCTGCGAGGCGATCGTGCGCTGCCAGATCAGCTCGTACAGCCGGAACTCGTCGGTCTCCAGCTCGGAGGCCGCCTGGCCGGGCGTGCGGAACACCTCACCGGCGGGGCGGATCGCCTCGTGCGCCTCCTGCGCGTTCTTGACCTTGCGGTTGTACTGCCGCGGGCTCTTCGACACGTACTCCGAGCCGTACAGGTCGGTGGCCTGCGCGCGCGACGCCGACAACGCCGCCTCGGACAGCGTCGTCGAGTCGGTACGCATATAGGTGATGTAACCGTTCTCGTAGAGCCGCTGCGCGATGCGCATCGTGCGCTCCGACGAGAACCGCAGCTTGCGGCCCGCCTCCTGCTGGAGGGTCGAGGTCATGAACGGCGCGTACGGCTTTCGCGTGTACGGCTTCTCCTCGACGCTCGTGACCTCGAAGTTCGCGTTGCCCAGCGCCGTGGCCAGGCGGGTCGCCTCGGCCTCGTCGAGCACGCGCACCTCGGACGAGGCGGCCTTGAGCCGGCCGTCGGCGCCGAAGTCGCGGCCGGTCGCCAGGCGCGCACCGTCGACGCTGGTCAGCCGCGCCGGGAAGCTCCGCGGCGTCGCGTCGGCACCGGCATCCATCGTCGCGGAGATGTCCCAGTACGACGCCGACGTGAAGCGCATCCGCTCGCGTTCGCGCTCGACGATCACGCGCGTTGCCACCGACTGCACCCGGCCCGCCGACAACTTCGGCATGACCTTCTTCCACAGCACCGGCGAGACCTCGTAGCCGTACAGCCGGTCGAGGATGCGGCGCGTCTCCTGCGCGTCGACCAGGTCGGAGTCGAGTTCGCGGGTGCTCTCGGCGGCCGCGCGGATCGCCTCCGGCGTGACCTCGTGGAACACCATGCGGCGCACCGGCACCTTCGGCTTGAGCGCCTCGAGCAGGTGCCAGGCGATGGCCTCGCCCTCGCGGTCGGGGTCCGTCGCGAGGTAGAGCTCGTCGACGTCCTTGAGCAGGCCCTTCAGCTCGGTGACCGTGGCCTTCTTGTCCGTGGGGACGATGTAGAGGGGCTCGAAGTCGTTGTCGACGTCGACGCCGAGGCGCGCCCAGGACTGGCCCTTGTACTTGGCGGGCACGTCGGCGGCACCGCGGGGAAGGTCGCGGATGTGGCCACGCGAGGACTCGACGACATAGCCGTTGCGAGGTACGGCGCGATCTTGCGCGCCTTCGTCGGCGACTCGACGATCACCAGTCGCCGGTTGCCGCCCCCGGAGCCCTCGCCGCTCTTCTTCCTCGTCGTTGCAGCCACGCTGTCCCGCTTCCTCTGGGCCCTGTCTTCCGGTAGGCCCTGCTCTTTCCGGTTAGGCCCTGCTCTTTCGGGTAGGCACTGTGCCTTCCGCCTCGATGTCGGCCTTGGTGTCGGACCCGCCAGTGTGCACGCTGAACGTCCCCGATGTCTGCCCAGGTGCCGCAACACGCCGTTGCCGACGTGTCAAGCTGTGCGCCCGATTCTTCCCAGATGTTTCCATGCCGCCCGAAGGGCGCCACCCTGACACCCCCCACGCTGACGCTCCGCCGCCGGGCCGATGTGTGACATAGCACTCACCCGGCCGGGCGGGGGCTCGTCACGGTGGAGACGTCCGATGCGGCCCCGACATTCCCGTGGCGCCCGGCCCGCGAAACACCGGCACGTGCCCCTCGACGTTCGGACTTGCGGTTGACGCCGCGTCAAGCTCTACGGTCGTCGACATGGCCTACTCGATCGCACAGGTCGCCAGGATGTCTGGGATCACCTCGCGCACCCTGCGACATTACGACGACGTCGGCCTGCTGTCGCCCGCGTTCACCGGCGCGGGCGGCTACCGCTTCTACGAGGACGAGCAGCTGCTGAGGCTGCAGGAGATTCTCGTGCTGCGGGAACTCGACCTGGGACTCGGCGAGATCCGCGAGGTTCTCGACCGCGACACCGACCGGCTGGACGCCCTCCGCAAGCACCACGAGCGGCTCCTGGCCGAGCGGGAGCGCTACGACCGGCTCGCCAGGTCGGTGCAACACACCATCGACACCCTGGAAGGAGGGAGAGCAGTGAACGCACAGGAGTTGTTCACGGGCCTGGCACGGGACTCCGAGCAGGCCCGCGAGCTGGCCGACGAGGCGGAGCAGCGGTGGCCGGGCGCACGCGAGACGCACGCCAAGGTCACCGGCTGGTCCGACGAGAAGTGGCAGGCCGTGCAGGCCGAGGGCGCCGAGGCGTCCGAGCGCATCGCGGGCCTGCTGCGCGAGGGCGTCGCGGCCGACGACCCGCGCACGGTCGAGACCGTCGACGCGCACTACCGCTGGATCCTGCATTTCTGGACGCCGAACCGGGAGTCCTACACCGGACTCGGGCGGCTGTACGCCGACGACGAACGGTTCGCATCCGGATTCGAGCAGGTCGAGCCCGGCCTGGCCGCCTACCTCGCCGACGCGATGGCGGCCTACGCCCGGCACCGCCTCACGTAGGCCACGTGAGTGGTGCATAGCTGCCGCATGTGGGCGGTGGATGCCGCGTGTGGCCGTGCATAAATAAGGCCCTGTGCTGACAGGGCGCCTGTCTCGAGGAGCCGCGGATCCTCGAGACGGTCAGCGCCGGCGGGCCGGGATGCGGGACAGGACGGTGTGTTGCAGCGCCTCCAGCGGCCCCCGGTCGAACCGGCCCAGCCACCACGGCGCGGCGATCAGCAGGAACGCGCACACGGCCACCCACAGGCCGAACACCCACCACGGGCCGGTGCCGGCCAGGCTCGTGGCGAGGCCGAGTCCGAAGCCGTAGCTGACGACCATGCACAGGACGTTCTGCGTCACGTACCCGGTCAGGGCGGTGCGGCCGAGCGCGGATGTGCTGGTGAACAGCCACCCGGTGCCGCGGGCGCGGTCGACCAGCGCACCGACGAATCCGATGAGGCCGAGGGCGACGATCGGCGCGGCGACGTAGCGGTCCAGCAGGAAGTAGTCCGGTCCTGCCAGGGTCGTCGCGATGTTCAACGGCAGCCCCACGCCCAGGCCCCAGCGCAGCAGGCGTCCCCGGATGCGGCGTCCGTCGGCGTCGGGTTCGAACGCGCCCGCGCGGAACAGGCGCACCCCGAGCAGGAACAGGAACACCAGGAGGCCGAACGTGAGGACCGGTTCAAGGCGCAGCGGCACGAAGTTCGCCAGCCGGAAGGCGATCTGGTCGAGGTAGCTGCCCTCGGCGTAGAGGCGGGTCAGCTCGGCAGGAGACGTGCTGTCGAGCTCGTCGCCCACCGACACCAGCGCCGCGGTCAGCACCGACATGAGCAGCAGGTGCAGGCCCAGCTGGGTCCACATGACGACCGAGCGGACGCGCCGGGACCGCGTCAGCAACCACGCGACGAGCAGCGACACGACGGCGTAGCCCATGAGCACGTCCCAGGCGAAGACCAGCGTGAAGTGCACGAGGCCCTCGACGAGCAGGAACAACGCGCGCCACGGGTAGCGGCCGGGCCAGCGTTCGCCACGCCGTTCGGCCGCGCGGAACTGCACGGCCAGTCCCACGCCGAACAGCACCGTGAGCAGGGCCAGGAACTTGCCGTTGGCCACGAACCGGAAGAGCGCCTCCGCCACGGAGCCGGCCGTCGGATCGGCGAGCACGGCGTCCGCCGGCACGGCTGCGTCCGTCCCGAACAGCACGCCCGCCTCGGACGCGGGACCGGTGAACAGCCACACGTTCGTCGCGAGCGTGCCCAGGATCGCCACCCCGCGCAGCACGTCCAGCAACGGCAACCGCGCGCCCGACCGGACGGCAACCCGCCCACCCCCGGAGCTCTCGGCGTCAGTCATGTCAGTCCCCCTCGTGCTACTCCCGAGGGCCCCGTGGTCGCGTTGAACGCAACCACGGGGCCCACGGGGGCTTCTACTTAGTGGTGCCGTGGGCGGTGAAGAGTCGTTCGATGTGGTCGGCCAGGGCGCGGCGGATCGACTCGGCGTCGAAGATCGGCGCGGTGGCGAGGTGGTGCAGGGTCAGCCCGTCCACGAAGGCGACGAGGCTCGCGGCCTCGGCCGTCGCGTCGAGGTGGCCGGGCAGCTCGCCGCGCTGCTGCGCGGCCTCGACGGCCTCGGCGACGCCCTCGACGAGGCTGCGCGTGGTGTCGTTGTGGATGCGCGACATCTCCGGATCGGTCAGCGTCGCCGGGACGAACTCCAGCCACACCGCCAGCTCCGTACGCCGCTCGGCGTCCAACGGCAGCAACGTCTCCAGCAGGCGGAACAGCAGCGTGCGGATCGGGCCCACCAACTCCACCCCGCGAAGCCGCTCCTCGCCGCGCTCGTAGAGGTACTCGACGCCGAACCGGAGCAGGTCGGACTTGGTGCGGAAGTAGCGCTGTACCAGGCCCACCGAAACGCCGGCCTCCTCGGCGACGTCCACGAGCGTCGTCCGGGCGAGGCCGCGCGCGGCGACCGTGCGCAGCAACGCCTCGGCCACCTGTCGCCTGCGTTCGCCGTGGTCAGCCGTACGTGCCATAGAAATAATATAAGCATATTTTTCTAGACGGCGCGACACCCGGGCAGACAACTGCGCAGGGACGACCGCGGGCCCGAGCCGAGGATTACCGGGCCCACGGGGTGATCAGCGCCGAGTGGTCAGGGATTCGGGGCGATGCTGGTGCGACCGTCGGACGTGAGCTGGACGCACGTGTCGGACTGCGCACCGGCCTGACGCAAGGCGGGCACGTCGTCGAGACCACCGACGAGGTCGAGACCACCGATGCGGTCCAAGGTCTCGCGCACGGTGCCGACCGCGTCCTCGCCGTTGCGCTGCAGTTCGCGCTGCGCACCGTCGGCGTGGTCACGCACCTCGGTGTAGCTGTCGATGGTGGATTCGCGCAGCTGCTCGGCCCCTTCGGGCGTCCGCGGCGCCGAGTTCGTCGAGCCCCTCCAGCGCGGAGTCGAGACCGCCGATCATGACGGTGAGCAGTTCGCCCGAGGTGGCCGTCGTGCGCTCCGGGGTGCTCGTGTCGATGTCGGGCATGCGGCTGGCCGAGTGGACGACCTCGGCCGCGGCCCGGCAGTACCCGTCGACCCAGGCGACGCGCGCCTGTTCGTCGGCCGCCTCGTTGTCGTCGCTGGGCGTGGTGGTGCGTTCACCGTCGCCGGGCTGGTCCGCGGGTCTGGGGGCGGGTTCCTGCCCGCATCCGGCGAGCAGGACGACCCCGACGACGCCACTCACCAGCCCGACCGCCGCGAACCTCCGCGCGCCCACCTGTGCCCCCTTGGTCACCGTTCGCAATCTTGTCGGAGCGGACAGTACCGCCCGGACACCGTACGTCACCGACCACTACCCCGACCACGGTTCACGTCACACCCCGAGAAGCTCCCGAGGCCCCATAGTCGCGTTGAACGCGACTATGCCCTCGGGAGCCTTCACGGCGGTTACGCCGTGTTATGCGGGGGTTTTCGATTCGGCCGGGGTCTCGGTCATCGCCGAACCGCGGCGTTTCGAGATGACGATCGCCGCGACGATGATCGCCACGGCCGCGACCGCGAACGTGATCCGCAGCGCCGGCGAGGCGTCCTCGCCGACCGTCAACTGCACGACCGCGGGAGCGATCAGCAGCGACACCAGGTTCATCACCTTCAGCAGCGGGTTGATCGCCGGGCCCGCGGTGTCCTTGAACGGATCGCCCACGGTGTCACCGATGATGGTCGCCTCGTGCGCCTCGGAGTTCTTGCCGCCGTGGTGACCGTCCTCGACGAGTTTCTTCGCGTTGTCCCACGCGCCACCGGAGTTGGCGAGGAACACGGCCATCAACATGCCGCACGCGATCGCGCCGCCGAGATACCCGGCGAGCGCACCCGTCCCGAGACCGAAGCCCACCGCGATCGGCGCGAACACCGCCAGCAGACCCGGTGTCGCCAACTCCCGCAGCGAATCGCGGGTGACGATGTCGACGACCCTGCCGTACTCGGGCCGCGTCGTGCCCTCCATGATTCCGGGGATGTCGCGGAACTGCCGCCGCACCTCGTAGACCACGCGCCCGCGGCCCGTTCGACCGCGCTCACCGCCAGACCCGAGAACAGGAACACCACGGACGCACCGATGATCACGCCGACGAGCGTGTTCGGCGAGATGATCGTGTCGAGGAACGACTCCGGCAGCGCGTCGCCGGCCGCCCGGCCGACGTTGTCGAGCGCCTCGCCGATCGCCGACGAGTACGAACCGAACAGCGCCGTCGCCGCCAACACCGCCGTCGAGATCGCGATGCCCTTGGTGATCGCCTTCGTCGTGTTGCCCACCGCGTCGAGCTCGGTGAGGATCTGCACGCCCTCGCCCTCTTCGAGGTCACCGGACATCTCCGCGATGCCCTGGGCGTTGTCCGACACCGGTCCGAACGTGTCCATCGCGACGATCACACCGACCGTCGTCAACAGACCCGTGCCCGCGAGCGCCACGGCGAACAACGCCACCGCACCGCCGAGCAGGTACGCACCGAACACGGCCGAGCCGACCACGAGTGCCGTGTACACGGCGGATTCGAAGCCCACCGAGATACCCGACAGGATCACGGTCGCCGCACCCGTCTCCGACGTCTTGCCGACGTTCTGCACCGGCTTGTTCTCGGTGCCGGTGTAGTAGCCCGTCAGCCACAGGATCAGACCGGCCAGCGCGATACCGATGAGCACGGAGAACGTCGCGATCACCGCGGGGTTGCCCGGCGCGTCCGGGAACGAGCTCGGCAGGAACACGAACGCCGCTATCGCCGACAGCACCGCCGATATCGCCGCCGATATGTAGAACGAACGGTTGATCGTCGTCAGCGCGCTCTCGCCGGCCCTGGCCTTGGTGATGTAGATGCCGATCACCGCGGTGATCACACCGATCGCGGGGATGACGAGCGGGAACACCAATCCGTCCCCCGCCGCGCCGAACGCGGCGCTGCCGAGGATCAACGCGGCCACCAACGTCACCGCGTACGACTCGAACAGGTCCGCCGCCATACCGGCGCAGTCACCGACGTTGTCGCCGACGTTGTCCGCGATCGTCGCGGCGTTGCGCGGGTCGTCCTCGGGGATGTTCTGCTCGACCTTGCCGACCAGGTCGCGCCGACGTCGGCGGCCTTGGTGAAGATGCCGCCGCCGACCCTCATGAACATGGCGATCAGCGCGGCTCCGAACCCGAAGCCCTCCAGCACCTTCGGGGCCTGGCCCGCGTAGACGAGCACGACGACGGCCGCACCGAACAGGCCCAGCCCGACGGTGATCATGCCGACGACGCCGCCGGTGCGGAACGCGATCCGCATCGCCCTCTCACGACCGCCGGACTCCCTGGCGGCCGCCGCAACCCGGACGTTCGCCCGCGTCGCCAGCCACATGCCGAGGTAGCCGATCGAGAACGAGAACACCGCGCCGATGAGGAAGAACAGTGAGCGGCCTATCCGCTCGTTCCAATCGTCGGCCGGTAGGACGAGCAACAGCAGGAACACGACCACCCCGAAGACGGCCAGTGTCTTGCGTTGTCGGTTGAGATAGGCAGCGGCACCCTCCTGCACGGCGGTGGCGATCTCGCGCATCCGCTCGGTGCCCTGGTCGGCGGCCAGGACCTCCTTGAGCAGGACATACCCGAGTACCAGTGCAGCCAGGGCGATCACAGCGACCACGGCGACTATGCCGTAGTCACCTCCGGCCAGCTCCGCGGAGCCGGTCGCGAGGAAGTGCCGGGACATGCGTCCTCCTGAAACGTCGCCTACGCCAGCGGCGACGGCGGAAGGCCGCGAACCGTCCACGAACTCCACTGTGTCGACACTGACATGGGATGTGCACCACTTTTTGCGTTGTTCGACGGAGTCTATTGGTATTGGAGTCGATCACGGGACCCCTGTCGCGGGACGAATACCCGACGTAGGACTGTGTCGCCGATCACTATCGGGTGATCTTCGGACAGACGGGACACATTGGGGCCCCTCGCCGGCGTCTCCGGGCTCCTCGCCGGCGCCGCGCAGGTCTCCTTCGCCCCCGGGCGGACGTGTGCGATGCTCGAACAGATGAACGACGCCTCGCACACCCGCGCGCGCACGCTGCTCGCGCGCGCGACCGCGGGCATCCCCGACGACCGCAACCCGGTCACGCACGTCGCCGATCTGCCCGAACGTCCCGAACAGGTCACCGACTGGCCGTCGTGGGTCCCGGACGAGGTCGTCGCCGCGTTCCGGGCGACGGGGATCGAACGTCCGTGGACCCATCAGACGGCCGGCGCGTCGGCGGCGGCCGACGGCGACGACGTCATCGTGGCCACAGGCACGGCGTCCGGGAAATCGCTCGTCTACCAACTGCCCGTGCTGTCGGCGCTCGCCGGCGACCCGTCGGCGACCGCGCTGTACCTGGCGCCGACGAAGGCGCTCGGCGCCGATCAGCTGCGATCGATCACCGAGCTCGACGTCGACGGTGTCCGCGCGGCGTCCTACGACGGCGACACCCCGCGCGAGGAGCGCGAATGGGTGCGCAAGCACGGTCGCTGGGTGTTCAGCAATCCGGACATGCTGCACCGCGGCATCCTCAGCGGGCACGCGCGCTGGGCGGCGTTCTTCCGCAAGCTCCGCTACGTCGTGATCGACGAGTGCCACAGCTACCGCGGCGTGTTCGGTTCGCACGTGGCGTTGCTGCTGCGCCGACTCTCGCGGGTGGCCCGGCATTACGGGGCCGAGCCGGTGTTCGTCCTGGCGTCCGCGACGACCGCCGATCCGGCCGAGTTCGCCGAGCGGTTGACGGGCCGCCCGTGCACGGCGGTCACCGAGGACGCCTCGCCGCGCGGTCCGCGCACGGTGGCGCTGTGGGAGCCGCCGCTGCTGGACGATCTGACGGGTGAGAACGGTGCGCCGGTCCGCCGGTCGGCGGGCGCCGAGGCGGCGCGCATCCTCGCGGAGCTGGTGATCGAGGGGGCGCGGACGTTGGCGTTCGTGCGTTCCCGCCGCGGCGCGGAGCTGACGTCGCTCGGCGCGAAACGCATCCTGGCCGAGGTGGATCCTGCGCTGCCCGACGCGGTCGCGCCTACCGGGCGGGCTTCCTTCCCGAGGAACGTCGGCAGCTCGAGCGGGAGCTGATGGAGCGGCGACTGTTGGGCGTCGCGACGACGAACGCGCTCGAGCTCGGCGTCGACATCTCGGGCTTGGACTCGGTCGTGCTGGCCGGCTACCCGGGGACGTTGGCCTCGTTCTGGCAGCAGTCGGGCCGCGCGGGGCGGGCGGGTGACGATGCGCTCGTGGTGTTCGTGGCGCGCGACGATCCGCTGGACACGTATCTGGTGCACCATCCGGACGCGTTGCTGGACCGGCCGGTGGAGACGGCGGTGCTGGACCCGGCGAACCCGTACGTGCTGGCGCCGCAGCTGGCGTGTGCCGCGGCGGAGTTGCCGGTGAAGGCGGGCGAGCTCGACGTGTTCGGCGGGGACGAGGCGCGCGCGGTCCTCGAGTCGCTGGTCGCCGACGGCGTGCTGCGGCGGCGGCCGAGCGGTTGGTACTGGACGGCGCGGGACCGGCCGCAGTTCGATGTGGACATTCGCGGTTCGGGTGGCGAGCAGGTCGCGGTGGTCGAGGCGGAGACGTCGCGGATGCTCGGCACGGTCGATCCGGGTGCGGCGTGCGGCACGGTGCATCCGGGTGCGGTGTACCTGCACCAGGGTTCGTCCTATGTGGTCGACGACCTGGATCTGGATGCCGGGGTGGCGTTCGTGCACGCGGAGGATCCGGAGTGGAACACCTCGCCGCGGGAGGTCGTGGACATCGAGGTGTTGGCGACGCACCGCAAGGAGCGGTTCGGCGGGGTCACCGTGGGTCTGGGCGATGTGGCGGTCACGTCGCGGGTCGTGGGCTATCTGCGCAGGTTGCCGTCGGGCGAGGTGCTCGACCAGGTGCCGCTGGATCTCCCGGAGGAGCAGCTGCGTACGAGGGCGGTCTGGTACACGATCGGCCAGGACCTGTTGGACGCGGTCACGTGGCCCGGGGACGGGTCCGGTGGGAACGAACCCGGCGGGGCTGAGCCCGGTGGGGACGGGTCCGGTGGGGACGGGAGTTGCAGCAGGACGCCGGGTGGCGCCGGGGTCGAGGCGGCGCGCCTACCCGGCGCCCTGCATGCTGCCGAACACGCGGCGATCGGCCTGCTACCGCTGTTCGCTACGTGCGACCGATGGGACATCGGCGGGGTGTCGACCGCTCTGCATGCGGACACCGGGGAGGCGACGGTGTTCGTGCATGACGGTCATCCCGGAGGGGCCGGGTTCGCCGACCGCGGCTTCGCCGCGCTCGTCCCATGGCTGGTCGCTACGCGGGAGGCGATCGTCTCCTGCGAGTGTCCGGCCGGGTGCCCGTCCTGCGTTCAGTCGCCGAAGTGCGGGAATGGCAACGAACCGCTGGACAAGGCGGGGGCGGTGACCGTGCTCGACATCGTGCTCGGGGCGGTCGGCAGCGACGGCGAACACGGTCACGTGGGGGTTCATGCCACGGACGGGGCCGTGGCGGGCTGATCGAGCGGGTTGAGGTCGGCGACCGCGGCGGCCGGGGTGTCGGCGTGCTCCCCGAGGAGCGCACGCACGAGCACCTCGTGCACCGACGAGGCGGACGGCAGGCGCCAGCCCCAGATCGCCGGCTTCACGCGCCAGTGCACGACGCCCTGCCCGTAGGGCGTGGGCGGCAGCGGCACGTAGCTGCCCTCGCCGTGCCACGTGACGTCCGCGTGGTCGGCGAGCGCCCGGTGCACGGTGCCGGCGGAGGTGGTCAGGAACAGCCACCGCCCGTTCGGCATCGCGACGATCGGCGCCGGGTGTCCGGTGCCGCGCAGCAGGGATGCCGCGCGGCGGCCGAGCTCGTCACCGACCTCGATCGCGTCGACCATCGTGCCGGTGGCCACGAGCAGACTGCACTGCTTGCCCGTGAACCACGCCGCGATCTGCCGCGGGTGCGCACCGAGGCGCTCCGACCAGTCCGCGTGCAACGGCTCGGGGCGGGGCGAGTTCACTGCGCCCGCTGCGCCCACTGCCGTCACGTCCTCGGCGTCCGTGCCGGACGTCGGGACCGTGCCCGGGAGGATCGGCCAGCCTCGCTCGGCAAGGCTGATCGCCTCGGCGCGCAGCTCGATCCTGAACGAGCCGCGTAGCGCGTCGGGCCACTCCATGTCCACCATGTCTTGCTCAAGCCTCCTGTTTGGTGCTGCCGCATCGTTCGCGGCGTCTGACCTCACTTAACGGCAACCTGCAGCCGCGGCGACAGAGGCGCGCGACAACTGGCTCCTCCGGGGCGACGAGTGAGCATCGACACAACGGCGGGGCCGAAACTTGACCGCCGGTTATCGGCCGTGAACGTCGGCCCGCATGCCGTTCGTCGCGCTCCGTGGCCCTGTGCGGGCCCCTCGGGCCACCCGCGACCGCCGGTCCGACCACACCTCGACGAGGCCGCCACCTGGTGTTTTACCGCTCACCGCGCGGTACCGACCGGTCCCGCTCGTGCACGGGCAGTCACCGCGCCGAACGGCGCGAGCAACGGCGTCCGGTCGGCCTCGACCCGCACCAGCGCATCGGGAGCGCCGGCGCCGGGCCCGGTGCCCAATGCCGGATCGGGCGTATCCGGATCGCGGGCGCCCGGGCCGGACGCTCCCGGTGGGCGCAACCTGCAGTCGACGAGGCGCACCCGCATCCGGTCGGCGACGGTCTCGGCCGTCGCGCACGCCTCGTCGACTCCGTGGTCGGCCTTGCCGGCCGCGGCGAGGGCGGCGAGATCGGCGGCGTTGGCCGCGTCGGACCGCACCACCGCGCCGTGCCCGAGCAGCCACAGCATCCCGGCGAGCGCGAACAACGCCGCCGCGGCCACGGCACCCCACACGGTGGCGACCCCGTCGTCACCGGCCGGTAGCCGCCTCGGCCCGGTCGGCGCGACCGGCGCGATCGGCGCTGTCGTTCCGCTCGGCTCTCTCGGCGCCGGCATCGGCGTTCACCTCGCCTTCGAGGCCGGGTTCGGGAACGGCGTAGGCGTCGGCGGACACGTCGATGCCGGGCAGCATTCCGCCGGCCGCCGGGGCGTCGACGCGGACGGCGATGCCGGTGCGTCGTCGTCGACGGTGAGCGTCGCCCCGGCGGGTGCGATGCGGCCCACGGCCTCGTGGGCGTGCGTCTCGTCGCCGCGGGCCCACAGGCGGGCGGCCTCGCCGGCGGCGTCCACACAGCGCAGGTGATCCACCGTCGCGGCGATCCCGCCCGCGAGCAGACCGGCGACGGCCACGAGCGTGCCGAACGTGATCGCCGCCTCCAAGGTCACGGCGCCGCGATCGCCCGCGAGCGCGTGGGATTCGGGTGTGCGTCCGGACCCGTGTCTTCGGAACATCACAGGTCCACCGACAGTGCGTTCTCGATGACCGACGCCAGCATGGTGGCCACGGAGTCTCCGGTGACGACCATGTAGAGCACGGCGGCGAGTGCGGCCGCGGCGAGGGTGCCGATGGCGTATTCCGCGGTCGACATCCCCTCGTCGCCGACCATTCGACCGTCCCTTGTGGACCTACCCAGGACGTGGGACAGAGCTGCGTAGACGTTCATCGTTGTGTCCTTTCCGAGGATTGCTGCTTTCCGGGTACTGCTGGAACGTGGTGGTGTTGCGCGGTTTCCGGGTCGTCAGAAGACAGGGTTCGTCAGAAGACCGACAGGGAGCCGGCGAGGCCGATGACGACGGGTGCGATGCCGAGGCACAGGAAGGCCGGCAGGAAGCACAACCCGAGCGGACCGGCGACGAGCACGCCCGCCCGTTGGGCCCGCGCCTCCGCGACATCCCCCACGGTCGCGCGGGCGCGGGTCGCGAGGTCCTCGGCGACGCCGGCGAGGGCACTGCCGGAGCGGGCGGCCCGCCGGGCGGCGGTCGCGAGTTCCGTCGTCGCGGGGCACCGCTGCGCGGGCTCCCATGCCTCCCGTGGTTCGGCGCCGAGTGTCAGCAGGTCGGCTGTCGCCCGCAGCGCCTCGGCGGCATCGGGTTGCGCGGTCGGTGCGACCGCACGCACCGCCGTCGGCACCGGCATTCCCGCGCGCAGGCAGGCGGCGAGCAGATCGCCCGTGACGGCCATGCGCAGCGGGTCGGGCCGCGGCTTCCGCCCACCGAGCCGGATCCGTCGCCACCACACCGGTGGCAGTGGCCGGCGGGTCGACATCGGCCCGTCGCGCGCGGGTGGGAACACCGCGCGCCATCGGGCGGTGCGGGTGGCCGGCAGGATCAGCAGGGCCGCGCCGAGCACGGCGCACACGGTCGCGCTCATCGGGGCGTCACCCGTCCCGTGATCGCGGCCGTCCAGCCCACACCGGCGAGCAGCAGACCGGCGCCGACCACGAACAGCACCTGACCGGCGGCAGTGGTCGACAACACCGTCAACGGTGCGGCTCCCATGCCCTCGCCGAGCAGTACGCCCAACACCGGCAGTGCGGCCAGCATGAGCGCGCTGGCCCGCGGGCCGGCCATCCGGGCGTCGAGTTGCGCGGCGAGCCGGGCCCGCGATTCGACGTCCCGCTGCACCGCGTCGACGACGTCGGCGAGCGGCAGCCCGTGCCGCCGCGCCAACGACCATGCGGCAGCGAGCCGCCGCAACGCCGCTGCGCTCACCGTCTCCCGGTCGGGCACGGAATGCGACGCAGACGAGTCCGACGTCGTCCTGCCGACAGCACCGGCGGCGGTTCCCACGGCAGCATCCGTTGCGACGTCGGGTGCGCGGCTGCGTACGAGTTCCGGTTCGCCGCCGAGTCGCGCGGTCGCCGCGGTGGCGGCCAGCACGGCGGCGACGTCCGGGTCGGCATCCTGCGCGGCGGTTTCGGCGGCGTGCGCCGGATGCGCACCGGCCCGCAGGTCGCCCGCCATCGCGCGGAGGGTCTGCGCCGTCCGCGCCATCGCCCGCACGTCGCGGCTCGACCGCCGCCGCGTGCGGACGTGCACGGCGATCGCCGCGCCGACCAACACGGCCGCCGTCGCCGGGCCCGCACCCGTCCACGGGGTCACGCCCAGCATCACCGCGCCGAGCGCGAGGGCCCGCACGCGTCGCCGGCCGAGCCGGGTCCGCCAGCCGCGGATCCGTTCGACGACGCCGGGCCCGCCGAGAGTCGCCAACCGGATCCGCGCCTGCGGCCCCGGCCACAGCATGAGCGCGATGCCACAACACGCGACCGAGGAGGTCCACGATGTCACCATGGCGGCTCGACTCCCCGCGGACGGAGCATCGCGGCCAGCAGCTCGCGCTCGCCGGTCCACCCGTCGGCTCGCCACACGGCACGGACCTGCACGCCGTCGGCGCCCCGTTGCACGGCGCCGATCTCCGTCAGCCGCCTGCGCCCGCCCGCATCGCGCGCCATGTGCAGCACGACGTGGACCGCGGCCGCGAGCTGGCTGTGCAGTGCTCCGCGAGACAGCCCGCCGAGCGCGGCGAGGGCCTCCAGCCGGGCGGGCACCTCGCTGGGCGAGTTGGCGTGCACCGTGCCCGCACCGCCGTCGTGTCCGGTGTTCATGGCGCCCAGCAGTTCCACGACCTCGGCACCGCGCGCCTCGCCGACGACGATCCTGTCGGGTCGCATCCGCAGCGCCTCGCGGACCAGGTCGCGCATGCTCACCTCACCGGCGCCTCGACGTTGACGGGACGCGCGACGAGGCTCACCAGCTGCGGGTGCACCGGCTTGAGCTCCGCGGCGTCCTCGACACTCACGATGCGTTCCTTCGGGGAAACCCCGCCCAGCATCGCGGCCAGTAACGTCGTCTTGCCCGATCCCGTCGCGCCGCTGACGAGGAACGCCAGTCGTGCGGCGATGATCGCCTCCAGCACCGCGAGCCCGGTGTCGTCCACTGTGGAACTTCGTCGCAGGGACCGGAGATCGTGCGCCGCCGGGCGCAGCACCCGGAGGGACAGGCACGTTCCGGCCGTGGCGATCGGCGGCAGCACCGCATGCATGCGAACGCGGCCGTGCGGACCCGAGCCGGGCAGCCAGCCGTCGACGAACGGCTGTGCGTCGTCGAGCCGACGGCCCGCGGCGAGTGCGAGCCGTTGGGCGAGCCGGCGCACCGCCTCCTCGTCGGCGAAGGTCACCTCGGTGCGCCGGAGCCCGTGCGATCCGTCGACCCAGACCTCGTCGGGTGCGGTCACGAGCACGTCGGTGACCGATGCGTCGTCGAGCAGCGGCTCCAACGGCCCCGCGCCGACGAACTCGTGTCGCAGCAGCCGGAGTGCGTCGAGTACGTCCAGATGTCCTGCGACACCGGAACTTTCGGCGCGCACGGCGTCGGCGACCGACTGCGGATCGGTGGCCGACCCGGTGTCGGCGATGCGTTGCCGCACCCGTTCCACGAGTCCCGGCGCATGCACGGTCGACTCCTGTCCTGTGTGGACTGTCATGCCGGAACCCCCTCCAGTGCACGGAGAACATCGCGGGCCGCGGTGGCCAGCTTGCGCCGCCGGAGGAGGGAGAACGTGCCGCGTTCGACGTCCCGCGCGACGCGCCGCTCCGCGCGGGTCCACGTCAGCAGCGGTGCGCCGACGGCAGCGGCGATCTCGTGCGGGGCCAGACCGTCGGGAGACGGCCCGCGCACGAGCACCCGGACCCGCGAGGTCGCCCGCCCCAACCGCTGCAGCACGCGCGCGGCCGCGACGCAGGCCCGCAGCTGCGCGGGCACGACCAGCACGACGAGGTCTGCCGCGCTTACCACGCGGTGCCCGGACGGTCCGATGTCCCGCGGCAGATCGCAGACCACCAGCCGTCCGGCGCGCACCCCGGCGTCGACGACCGCCTCGGCGGCCTCCGGTGTGGGGCCGCTTCCGGCGCGGTCGCAGGACAACACGGCCACGCGACCATTGCCGTGTGTGGCCGCGGGCAGCGCCTCGTCGAGCGCGGACATCGCGACCCGGCCGGCCCGCAGGCGGACGTCGGGCCAGCGGAGTCCGTCGGCGGTCTCGCTGCCGAGGACCAGGTCGATGCCGCCACCGAGGGGGTCACAGTCCACGAGCAGCGGATGCGCTCCCGACCGGGCGGCCCCGACGGTCACGGCCGCCGCGAGCACGGACGCCCCGGCGCCGCCGCATCCGCCGAGTACCGCGACGACCCGACCACGATCGGGACTCGGCGCCTCGGCGAGATCGGCGAGCACACCCAGCAGCGTCCCCGCGGTGTCGGGCAGGGACACCACGTCCTCGACCGCGAGTCCGACCACCCGCCGATACAGGCCGGCCGGCGGCTTTCCGCGGCACAGCACGTACACGCCGTCCCGTCGCGGCATCCCCGGCGACGCCGGGACCACCTCCTCGTCGACGAGGACGAGTGGGGCGTCGTGCCAGTGCTCCGCGGCGGCCGCGAGATCGGGCACGACCCGCAGCTCGCACTCGACCGCCGCCGCGTGCCGGGTGATCTCGTCGAGCACCGGCCCGTCGCCGGCGACGACGAGTCCACGCGGCGGGCCACCGGTGCGCACAGAGCCCACGGGCGCCACAACTGCCGGCCCTGTCGATACCGCTGTCGATTCCACTGGATCCCCCTCGAAGTTCGGGTACGGATCCACGTTCGCGGCGCCCGCGGCATTCGAGGAAGACCCAATTCGCCAACCTGTGGACAACTGGGTCGATGTGGATAACTCGGGGGAGGCGGTCCCCGCCAGGGGGAGGAGTACGGGGACCGCCGAGCTCGGCCGGGGGTGGGCCGAGCCGCGTCCGGTAGGACTGCCGGACCACTTCCAGAATAGCTCCACCGACAGCGCCGAAACACCGCGTGAACAGGCAATTCGATAACGGCCCGATCGCGGGTGAGCCCATCCGGTGCCGGTCCGGCCGGTTCGGGCCGATCGCCTACGGTGAACAGGTGGCCCAACCCAGTCCCACCCAGCCCGAACCCGCCCAGCCCGGACGTGTCGCCGCGTTCTTCGATCTCGACAAGACGATCATCGCGTCGTCGAGCGCGCTGGCGTTCAGCAAGCCGCTGATGCGCGAGGGCATGATCAGTCGCCGCGCCGCGCTGAAGAGCGCCTACGCGCAGCTCGTCTTCGGGCTCTCCGGCGCGACGAGGAACGCACGGAACGCCTGCGCGCCGAGATCTCCGCCCTGTGCACCGGATGGGACGTCGAGCAGCTGCGTTCGATCGTCGCCGAGACGCTCCACGATGTCGTGACACCGCTCGTCTACGCCGAGGCCGAGGCCCTCATCGCGGGGCACAAGACCCAGGGCCACGACGTGATCGTGCTGTCGGCCGCCGGCGAGGAGGTCGTCACCCCGATCGCGGAGATGCTCGAGGTGGACCACAGCGTCGGCACGCGCATGAGCGTCGTGGACGGCCGCTACTCCGGAGAGATCGACTTCTACTGCTACGGCGAGGCGAAGGCGACGGCCGCCCACCGGCTCGCCGCCGAACGCGGCTACGACCTCGCGCACTGCCACGCCTACAGCGATTCGAGCACCGACCTGCCGCTGCTCGAGGCGGTCGGGCACGCGCACGCGGTGAACCCGGACCGGCCCCTGCGCCGCACCGCGACCGAACGCGGCTGGGAGATCCACACGTTCGACAAGCCGGTGTCGATCCGTTCGCGCATGACCTCGCCCGCGACCGTCGCGGTGGGTCTCGGCATCGGGATCGGTGTCGGTGTGGGCGTCGCCGGCGCCACGGCGTACGGGGTGTCGCGGCTGTCCCGGCGGCGCAAGCAGGACGACTGACCCATAGTCCCGACCCCGGGTCAACACCCACACGGCGGCCGATTTTCCTTGACATGGCCAGAAAACCGCTGTTTCCAGGGGAACCGGGCGGCCGAAGACGAATCTGTACCGGTGCACTCGCGGAAAGACCGAAGAAACCCTTGAAGTGACGGGCGTCACTGCGCCACACTGATGGTGCGGACGTCGCGACGGCCCGGGATCCGGCGAAGATAAGCCCGATCCACCCCGTTCGATCTCCGTGCGCGGGCTCCGGGTACCCACGCTCGGCATGCCGCGGGAGGCTTAGTCGCCGTGGGACTGCGTTACGGGACGCCGAACGCCTAGTACCCCAAAAGATGCGACACACGTTGCAGCATGGTCACCCAGACGCTCGCGCGAGGCGGGGCCCGTCGGTATCAGCCGACGGGCCCCGCCTGTATGTGCGCGCTCCGCGATCCCTCCCGCCCTGACGGCCCTCTCCCCGCGCCGAAAATCCCTGTCACGAATGGACCTTTCGCGCCGCGGGCAGGGTCCCTCGATCGGCCTATCTTCGCCTGATTCCGGCGCGAACGGTCCGTTCGCGCGACCCGCGACGTTCGTCCGTTGACGGACCTACTCCGCTCGCTTAGCTTTCGGGTGCTGGCGTATTTGTGGATTTCTCACCGCCACCGGCCCACTGGAGGGATTTCGTGACATCACCTGCTTCCCGGCGCAGGAGGAACAGTTATGCCGCTGCGACGCTCACCGGTCTGCTCGTCGTGACCGGAGGTATCAGCGCCTCCGCCGGAGCCGACCCGGCGCCCACGCGTGCTCCCGGCGCCGCCGGTTCGCCGCAGCAGGTCGACCCGCGCTCGCCCGGGTGGGCCGAGGAGACGTTGCAGAACCTGACCCTCGAGCAGAAGGTGGGTCAGCTCTTCGTCGCCGACGTGTGGGGCCACGCGCCGAACGAGACCCACGAGGGCAACCAGGAGAAGTACGGCGTCGGCACGCCGGCCGAGGTGGTGGACAAGTACCAGCCCGGCGGCGTCATCTACTTCAACCACAGCGGCACCGACAACATCGACCAGCCGCGCCAGGTCGCGAAGCTGTCCAACGGACTGCAGCGCGCCGCGCAGTCGACGGAAGCCGGCGTGCCGCTCATCGTGTCGGTCGACCAGGAGGGCGGCCGGGTCACCCGCGTGGGAGAGCCTGCCACCGAACAGCCCAGCGCGATGGCCTTCGGGGCGACCCGGGACACCGCCGCCGCCGAACGGTCCGCGGCCATCACCGGTTCCGAACTGCGCGCGATGGGCATCAACCAGGACTTCGCGCCGACGGCCGACGTCAACTCGAACCCGGAGAACCCGATCATCGGTTCGCGGTCGTTCTCCTCCGACCCGCAGCTCGCGAGCGAGTTCGTGGCCGCCCAGATCCACGGTTTCCAGGATTCGGGCACGCCCACCGAGACCGTCTCGAGCTCGGCCAAGCACTTCCCCGGACACGGGGACACCTCCACCGACAGCCACGTCGACCTGCCGGTGATCGACCGGACCGAGGAGGAGTGGCGCAAACTCGACCTGCCGCCGTTCCAGGCCGCCATCGACGCGGGCATCGACTCGATCATGACCGCGCACATCCAGTTCCCCAACCTGGATCCCTCCGGTAACCCGGCCACGCTGTCGAAGCCGATCATGACCGGCCTCCTGCGCGAGGAACTCGGCTACGACGGCGTCGTCGTCACCGACTCGCTCCAGATGCAGGGCGTGCGCGAACTGCACCCCGATTCGGAGATCCCCGTGCTGGCACTCGAGGCGGGCGTCGACCAGATGCTCATGCCGCCGGACCTCGACCTCGCGATCGACTCGATCCTCGAGGCCGTCGAGAGCGGCCGGATCACCGAGCAGCGCATCGACGAGAGCGTGCTGCGCATTCTGAAGCTCAAGCAGAAGCGCGGGATCCCGGAGGCGCCGATGGTGAACGTGGGCGCGGTGAAGGACAAGGTCGGCACCGACGACAACCGCGCCGAGATGCAGGCGGCGACGGACAAGTCGCCGACCGTCCTGCGCAACGAAGCCGGTCTGCTGCCCCTCGACGCGGCCCGGGACGACTCCGGCGCCGGGAACGTGCTCGTCACGGGCTGGAACAACAGCGAGTACCCGGGATACCCCGCGGAACCGGTGGACGCGCTCGCCGAGCAGCTCGGCGATGCGGCGACCGCCCTGCCGACGGGTGCCGAGCCCGACGCCGAGACGATCAAGAAAGCCACGGACGCGGCGCGCGACGCCGACACGGTGGTCGTACTGACGAACGGGCTGGCCACTGACCAGGCACAACGTGACCTGCTCCACGAGTTGATGGCGATCAACCCGAATGTCGTGGCAGTGTCGGTTCAGGAGCCCTACGACCCCGGCCATGCCGATGTTCCGACGTGGCTCGTCACGTACGACTGGCGCGACGTCACCATGACGTCGCTCGCGAAGGTGCTGCTCGGCCAGCAGGCGCCGCAAGGGAAGTTGCCGGTGATGATTCCGACCGGCGATGACCCCGACACGACCCTTTACCCCTTCGGCCACGGGCTGACCTGGTGACTGACATGCCATTGAACCGACGCACGTTCCTGGGCGCGAGCGCCCTCGCGACTCCCCTGCTCACCTCGGGGTCGCTGGCCGCCGCGGCCCCGCAGGCGACGACGTCCCCCGCGACCTCACAGGCTCCGGGCCGCACGGTCCGGCCGGGGGCCGACGTCCTCGCCGCCGACGGCTGGAGCCGCCTGTCCGGACGCCGGCTCGGCGTCCTGTCCAACCCCACAGGGGTCCTGGCGGGCGCGGACCACATCGTCGACTCCCTGGTGGCCGCGGGCATGACCCCGGTCGCGGCGTTCGGCCCCGAGCACGGTTTCCGCGGCAGTGCACAGGCCGGCGGTTCGGAGGGCGACTACGACGACCCGCGCACCGGCATCCCGGTGTACGACGCCTACGGCGCCACGACCGACGAACTGGCCGACATGTACCGCAAGGCCCGGGTCGAGACCGTGGTGTTCGACATCGCCGACGTGGGTTCGCGCTTCTACACCTACATCTGGTTCATGTACGAGGGCATGGTCGCCGCCGCCAAGGCGGGCGCCGAGTTCGTCGTGCTCGACCGCCCGAACCCCATCGGTGGGGACGCGTTCGGGCCGACGCTGTACCCGGAGTACAGCTCGGGTGTCGGCCTCAAGCCCGTCCCGTTGCAGCACGGCATGACGGCGGGCGAACTCGCGCGACTGTTCAACGAGGAATTCCTGCCCGACGACGGCGGGAAGCTGGAGAATCTGGACGTCGTCGAGATCGAGGGCTGGAATCGCGATCAACTGTTCGCGGAAACCAACCTCGTCTGGACTCCGCCGAGCCCGAACATGCCCACGCCGAACACGGCGTTGGCATACCCGGGAACCTGCCTGTTCGAGGGAACCGTGTTCTCCGAGGGCCGGGGCACCACGAATCCGTTCGAGATCGCGGGCGCGCCCGGGGTCGACTGGACGTGGCGTGAGGCACTTCAGGAACAGAACCTGCCCGGAGTGGTGTTCCGGGAACTGTACTTCGTGCCGACGTTCGGCAAATTCGCCGACGAACAATGCGGTGGCGTCCAACTGGCCATCACGGATCCGCACGCGTTCGACCCGATTCGCACGGGCATCGCCATGATCGTGACGGCGAAACGCGCGCATTCCGATCTGTTCGGCTGGCGCGAGGACAACTTCATCGACAAGCTCTACGGTTCCGACCGGCTCCGCAGCATGGTGGACGCGGGTGCGGGCGTCGACGAGATCATCGGGTCCTGGTCCGAGGAGATCGCCGAGTTCCGCCGGAACCGCGAGCAGTACCTCATCTACCGGTAGGAGCACGCGCGTGCGATCGAGAATCGCGGCGTTGACCGCTGTCCTCGTCCTGACAGGCACGACCTCGGCGGCAGCGGCGACATCCCCCGAGGCCGGCCGGGCCGACATGGTGACGTCCCCGGCCGCCGGAGCACTGGCAGACGCGAACCCGAAGGACGCCGGAGTGGACCCGAGGCCCATCCGCGAGGCCCAGCGCAAGCTGGAGGACTGGACGGCCGCCGACGCCGTCGACGGCCACCCGCTGTACTCCGGCGCCACCGGCGTCGTCGCCCACGACGGCAAGGTCACGGGCAAGTTCGCCGCGGGCGGGGCCGTCCG
Source organism: Saccharomonospora sp. CUA-673 (assembly GCF_001942305.1). Classification (GTDB taxonomy): domain Bacteria; phylum Actinomycetota; class Actinomycetes; order Mycobacteriales; family Pseudonocardiaceae; genus Prauserella. The sequence goes on from NZ_MKKE01000005.1 coordinate 85,450, forward strand.
GTTCGACCGCGACGGCAACGAGCTGCCCGCCGACGAGCAGGTCCCGGTGCGCGAGGACACGATCTTCGACATGGCCTCGGTGTCGAAGCTGTTCACCGCACTCGCGGTGATGCAGCTGGTCGAACGCGGCGACGTCGAGCTGTCCGCACCGGTGACGCGCTACCTGCCCGCGTTCGGCTCGCACGGCAAGGACGAGATCACGGTCGAACAGCTCCTGGTCCACACGTCGGGTCTCGAGGCGACCATGCCGCTGTGGAAGGACTACCCGGACCGCGATTCGCGGATCGGTGCGGTCCTGGGCGCCGAGCCGGTCAACGAGCCCGGCACCGAGTACGAGTACTCCGACCTCAACCTCATCGTGCTGGGCGAGCTCGTCGGCAAGCTGACGGGCGAGCGGCTCGACTCCTACATCGAGCACCAGATCACCGGCCCGCTGGGCATGCACGACACCGGATTCAACCCGCCCGAGTCGAAGTACGACCGCATCGCGGCCACCGAGTACCAGTCCGAACCCGACCGCGGCATGATCCGTGGCGTCGTGCACGACGAGAACGCCTGGTCGCTCGACGGCGTCGCCGGCCACGCGGGCATCTTCTCGACGGTGCGCGACATGAGCGTGCTCGGCCAGACGCTGCTCAACGGCGGCGCCTACGGCGACACGCGCATTCTTTCCGAACGCAGCGTCCGCGACATGCTGACCAACCGGAACCAGCAGTTCCCCGACCACTCGCACGGCCTCGGCTTCGAACTCGACCAGGACTGGTACATGGGTGAGCTGTCCTCTCCCACGACCGCAGGGCACACCGGGTTCACCGGCACCTCGTTCGTGATCGACCCGCACACGCAGTCGATGGCGATCCTGCTGACCAACAAGGTCCACCCGACCCGCGAGTGGGGCTCGATCAACGAGGCCCGCGAGACCTGGGCGACCGCCCTGTCCCGCTCGCTGAGGGTGAAGCCGAACGCCGGTGCGGACTCCTGGTACCGCGACCCCGCATCCGACGACCGCGACTCGAGCTCCGACCGCGGTTTCGCGCCCACGCCGGTCACCCACCGGCCGATCGGCTGAGCGCAGGGGTCTGTTCGGCCCACCCGGCGCGTATCCCACCCGCCATCGGGGAACCCGGCCGACGAGGCCGGTCCGCGCCCCCTGGCGGTGAAAAACTCTCACAGCGAGACAACACACCACCGCGGACCATGGCGGGAAAGTTCGCAAATCGGATTAATCGCTCTCCGCTACCGGCGCATCGCCGCAGGTGACGATGCCAAGTCGTTAAGCGCCGATGTTTAACGTTCCCTAGGCGGTTAGCGACTTTCTGAGCAACGATGAGATTTAGCGACCGGGGCAATCGGGGGTGCGCGACGGTTGCGATCAACCTGGAGGGTGTGGGTAACCTTGTCGCAGATGCGAGCAGTGAGGAATTTTCCAACGGACGATCAGGGTGCGTCAGAAGCTGTCGGCGGCCGGGGCGGACCCGCGGCCGACGGGGGTGCGCGCGTCCAGGGTCAGGACGCCGGCGCTCCCACACACGAGGGGGACGGTAGCCCGCTCGTCCGCATCCGGTCACTGCTACCCGGCCTGGCGAAGGCGGAACAGCGCGTGGCGAAGGTCGTCCTGGACGACCCGACCACCGTCTCCCGCCGCAGCATCACCGAGGTCGCGCTCGCGGCGAACACCAGCGAGACCACGGTGACCCGCTTCTGCAAGGCCATCGGCGTCGGCGGCTACCCACAGCTGAGGATCGCGCTGGCCGCCGACACCGCACGCTCGGCGGCCCGCACACCCCAGGTCCACGGCGGCGACATCGCCTACGACGACGACCTCGCCTCCATCGTCGGCAAGATCGGCTTCACCGATGCGCGCGCGGTCGAGGAGACCGCGGAGCAGCTGGACGTCACCGAGCTCCAGCGCGTCATCGACGTGCTGGCGGCCGCGGGCCGGGTGGACGTCTACGGCGTGGGGGCGAGCGCGTTCGTCGCCGCCGACCTGCAGCAGAAGCTGCACCGCATCGGCCGGGTCAGCTTCGCCTGGTCGGACACGCACATCATGCTGACCTCGGCTGCCGTGCTCGGCGAGCAGGACGTCGCGATCGGCGTCTCGCACTCGGGCGCCACCACCGACACGGTCGAGGCCCTGCGCGCCGCCAAGGAGCACGGGGCGACGACGGTCGCGGTGACCAACTTCCCCCGCTCGCCCATCGCCGAGGTCGCCGACCACGTGCTGACCACGGCGGCCAGGGAGACGACGTTCCGCTCGGGTGCCACGGCCAGCCGTATCGCCCAGCTCATGGTGGTCGATTGCCTGTTCATCGGCGTCGCGCAGCAGCACATGGACGAGGCCGTGCAGGCCCTCGACGCCACGCGCGACGCGGTGGGCAACCACCGGATGGGCACGCGCCCCGACGGACGACGGAGAACGCGATGAGCACACGGCCGGCAAGTGGCCGTGGCGGTAACCGCGAGTAGCGGAGAACGGTGAGACACATGGGATCCCGCACGACGAACGCGGGCTTGCAGTCGGTGACCACGGTCGTGCACGTCGACTCGCCCACCGAGCAGCGCAACGCGCGCACGACCGACATCGACACGATGTCCACCCGCGAGATCCTGTCGGTCGTCAACACCGAGGACGCGCTGGTCGCGGGTGCTGTGCGGGCGGTGCTGGGCGAGATCGCCCAGGCCGTCGACAACGCCGTCGCGGCGCTGCGCGGCGGCGGCCGGGTGCACTACGTCGGCGCGGGCACATCGGGCAGGCTCGCCGTGTTGGACGCCGCCGAGCTCGTGCCGACCTACACGTCCCGGCCGACTGGTTCCTCGCGCACCACGCCGGTGGTGAGGCCGCGCTGCGGCTGCCCGTGGAGAACGCCGAGGACGACGCGGCGGCGGGCGCGCGCGAGGTGGCCGAGGCGCTGCAGCCGGGCGACTTCGTGCTCGGCCTGACGGCGTCCGGGCGCACGCCGTACGTGCTCGGCGCGCTCGAGGAGGCCAAACGGCTCGGCGCCAACACCGGACTCCTGTCGAACAACCCGTCGCGCCCGTGCCGGACGCGGTCGACACGTCGATCGTCTCGACACCGGCGCCGAGGCCATCGCCGGTTCGACGAGGATGAAGGCGGGCACGGCGCAGAAGATGGTGCTGACCGCGTTCTCGACCACGACGATGGTCAAGCTCGGCCGCACCTACTCGAACCTGATGGTCAGCATGCTCGCCACGAACGCCAAGCTGCGCGGCCGCACCCTGCGGATCCTGCAGGAGGCGACGGGCGCGACCGAGCAGGCCTGCGACGCGGCTCTGACCGCCGCGGGCGGCGACCTGAAGATCGCCCTGGTGCACCTGCTCGGCGACGTGGACGTCGACATCGCCGCGACGGCCCTCGACCACTCCGGGGGCCACGTGCGCGCGGCACTGGACGAGGTTCGCCCGCGCGCCTCGTAACCGCCCGCGCGCCTCGTAACCGCCCGCGCGCCCCCGTTCAGGCGGCGGCGTCGGCGATGCTCTGCGCCTCGCGGGCGCCGGCCTCGAATGCGGAGCAGCAGAACAACAGCCACTCGCGGATCCCGTCCGCCTCGCCGGACGCAAACGCTTGCGCAGTCTCGACGTACCGCTGCTGCCTGCGGAAACAGGCGACCTCGGGCACGGTGAGCGACTTCGGGTCGAGCCCGGTGGCGACCATGGTCAGCCGGGCGGCCGCCCTGGCCACGACACCGTCGGCGGTACCGAACGCGCCGAGCGCCAGCAGCTCGCCGTGCACGACGGCGGTCACGACGGGACCGGGCGCCTTCGTGCCGCCGGTGACGAGCTGACCGAGCAGTTCGATCCGGGGAGCGGCCGCCGGATCGGGCCGGCCGAGGCTGTCGGGATCCGAGGTCAGGTCGGCGGCCGCGAGCACGTGGATCCGCGCGAGGGCCTGCAGCGGCGCGCGGCGCCACGTCGGCAGCAACGATTCGGTCGCCTTGGCGACCCGCAGCGCACCGGCCAGCACCGGGTCGCTGACCTCGCCCTCGTCGGGGATCTCCGGGTCGACGCCCTCGACGCCGGCCGACGCGCGGGCGGCCCGCACCGACGCCTCGGCGGCCGTCGCCGAACCCTCGCGCAGGTTGACGCCGTAGCGGTGCACCTTGAACACGGCGTCCTGCGCGGCCGCGGCCGCGTCGGCGACACCGTCGAGCTCGACCAACGGGCCGAGCGGATCGGTCTGACTCATGCGTCCAGCACCTGGCCTTCCCTCGTCACCACGGGTGGCTGCGTCGACCAGGGGAAGTTGATCCACTTGTCGGTGCGGTGCCACACGTACTCGCAGGACACGGTCGACGTCGGCTTCTCGTACACCACGGCGCAGCGCACCTCGGCGACCGCGTCGGCGCAGAAGTCGCGCACGAGCTTGAGCGTGGCGCCCGTGTCGGCGACGTCGTCGGCCACCAGGACCTTCGCCCCGGCGAGGTCGACGGCGTTCGGCACCGGCGGGAGCATCACGGGCAGGTCGAGCCGCTCGTCGACACCGGTGTAGAACTCGACGTTCATCACGTGCAGGTTCTTCACGTCCAGGGCATAGCCGAGCGCACCGGCCACGAACAGCCCTCCACGGGCGATGGACAGGATCAGGTCCGGCCGGAACCCGCTGTCGGCCACGGCCACGGCCAGTTCACGGCTCGCCGTGCCGAACAGCTCCCACGTGAGTTCCTCCCGCACCGGTTCACTCTCGACCACCTGATCCATCCTCCCGCTCTCGTGTCGCCCTCCTACCCGGGGAGCATATGCGCCGACCGTTCGTCAGCCGTTCATCGCCCGCTCGCACCGCAACGACCGCGGGCCCTTGTGGCCGGCCGGTGGTCGCTGCAACCTGTGAGCTGCGGTACTAACTTCACAGGCAGGCGCGCGCACGCCACTCACGGGCGCGCGTGAGGCAATGACCAGGAGGCCTTGCACATGACGACAGAGCAGTCGCCGGCACTCGACAACCTGCTTACCGAGAGCCGGAGCTTCCCTCCGCAGCCGGAGTTCGCAGCGGCCGCGAATGCGACCGCGGACTGGTACTCCGAGGCAGACGCCGACCGCGAGGCGTTCTGGGCGAAGCAGGCCGAGCGCCTGCACTGGGACACCCCCTGGACACAGGTCCTGGACTGGTCGAACGCACCGTTCGCGAAGTGGTTCGTCGGCGGAAAACTGAACGTGGCCTACAACTGTGTCGACCGGCACGTCGAGGCCGGCCACGGCGACCAGGTGGCCATCCACTGGGTGGGCGAGCCGGGCGACACCCGCGACATCACCTACGCGCAGCTCAAGGACGACGTCTCCAAGGCCGCGAACGGCCTGCTGTCGCTGGGGGTCACCGCGGGCGACCGGGTCGCGATCCAGTTGCAGATGATCCCCGAGGCGATCGTGGCGATGCTGGCGTGCGCGCGGATCGGCGCGCTGCACAGCGTGGTGTTCGGCGGATTCTCGCCGAGCGCACTGCGGCAGCGGGTGGACGACGCGGACGCGAAGGTGGTCATCACCTCCGACGGGCAGTACCGGCGGGGCAAGGCCGCGCCGATGAAGGCCAACGTCGACGAGGCGCTCGAGGGTGCCGGCAGCGTCGAGAAGATCGTGGTGGTGCGCCGCACCGGCGACGACCTCGAGGGTGACGTCCCGTGGAGCGACGGCCGCGACGTGTGGTGGCACGAGCTCGTCGACGCCCAGCCGGCCGACCACGAGCCGGAGGCGTTCGACTCGGAGCACCCGCTGTACATCCTGTACACCTCGGGTACGACAGGGAAGCCGAAGGGCATCCTGCACACCTCGGGTGGCTACCTGACGCAGGCGGCCTACACCCACAACGCGGTGTTCGACCACAAGCCGGGCCAGGACGTCTACTGGTGCACCGCCGACATCGGCTGGGTCACCGGCCACTCGTACATCGTGTACGGCCCGTTGGCGAACCGGGCGACGCAGGTGGTCTACGAGGGCACGCCGAACACCCCGCACGAGGGCCGGCACTGGGAGATCATCCAGAAGTACAAGGTGTCGATCTACTACACGGCGCCGACGCTGATCCGCACGTTCATGAAGTGGGGCGCCGACATCCCGGCGAAGTACGACCTCTCGTCGCTGCGACTGCTGGGTTCGGTGGGCGAGCCGATCAACCCCGAGGCGTGGATGTGGTTCCGCGAGAACATCGGCGGCGGCAACGCCCCGATCGTCGACACATGGTGGCAGACCGAGACGGGCGCGATCATGATCTCGCCGCTGCCGGGTGTCACCCACGCCAAGCCGGGTTCGGCGCAGCAGCCGCTGCCGGGCATCTCGGCGAAGGTCGTCGACGACACGGCCGCTGAGGTCGGCCGCGGCGGCGGTGGCTACCTGGTGCTGGACAAGCCGTGGCCGTCGATGCTGCGCGGCATCTGGGGCGACGACCAGCGGTTCAAGGACACGTACTGGTCGCGGTTCTCCGAGCAGGGCTTCTACTTCGCCGGTGACGGCGCGAAGTACGACAACGACGGCGACGTGTGGCTGCTCGGCCGCGTGGACGACGTCATGAACGTGTCCGGGCACCGCATCTCGACCACCGAGGTCGAGTCGGCGCTGGTGTCGCACCACACCGTGGCCGAGGCCGCGGTCGTCGGCGCCAGTGACGCGACGACGGGTCAGGGCATCGTGGCGTTCGTGATCCTGCGCGGCGACGCGGCGGAGGCCGGCGACGAGGCGATCCAGGAGCTGCGCAACCACGTGGCCAAGGAGATCGGCCCGATCGCCAAGCCCCGGCAGATCATGGTCGTGCCGGAGCTGCCGAAGACACGCTCGGGCAAGATCATGCGCCGGTTGCTGCGGGACGTCGCCGAGAACCGCGAGGTCGGTGACGTGACGACGCTGGCCGACAGCACCGTGATGGACCAGATCTCGAAGGGCCTGTCGTCCGGCTCGGACGACTGACCGACAACACACAGCGGCCTCCACAGTGGATCGTCCACTGTGGAGGCCGCTGTTTCAGTTGCACCCCGGTTGTTGTTGCTGTCCGGGAGTTGTCGCTACCCGCGGGAGACGTCAGCCGGTGACGTCGAGGTGGCCGGGCTGCGGCTCGGGCGTCGGCGCGGCACCGTCGGGGCCGGCCTGGTCGCCGCCGCCGTCACCGGCACCGTTGTCGTCGCCGTTGTCGCCGCCGCCGTTGCCGTTGTCGCCGCCGTTGTCACCACCGTTGTCGCCGCCGTTGTCACCGTCGCCGTTGCCGTCGTCGTCGGACTCCGAGCAGGTGGCCGAGGCGATGTCGATCGTCTGGCCGGCGATGTCCGACAGGCCCGGCAGGCCCTGCAGCAGCTCGATGCTGACGGCCGTGACCGTGCTGCCTTCCTGCTTGTTCAGCGTCACCTGGGCAACGCCGCCGAGCTGCTCGGGCAGGATCGTGGTGTTGGGCGCGAGGTTCTCGACCGGAACCTCGTTGCCGGCGATGCTCAGCGTGGTGATGTTCGAGCTCAGCGCACCGTTGTCGCAGGTGGCGCTGATGGTGCCGCTGGCCTCGACCAGGGGACCGGCACCCGTGAGGACGCCCAGGTTCGCGACGTCGGCGTGGGCGTAGTTCGGCGAGGCCTCGGCGTTGAGCACCGTGGCGTCGGCGAGCTCCGGCACCTCGGTGCGACGAGCGTCTCGGACGCGTCACCCTCGGCGTACGGGGTCTGCGGGATGTTGATCAGGCCGCTGGCGGAGATGCCGAAGGCCGAGTCCTCGGCCTGCGCCACGGCGGACGGGGCGAACATGACGCCACCGACGAGAGCGGCGGACATGAGGCCGGCGCCGAGCGCGGCAGTCTTCTTCTTGGACAAGGAATTGCCTTTCATGGGTTACCGGTCGTGCTTCGGGTCGGGAAATGGGCGGGGGCCCACACCGATGGGGACCGGCCGCGAGGAGCGAGGGTCAGACGATCTCGACCATCGTTCCGAGCGGCAGTTTGACGAGCTCGTCCAGCGCCTCCTGGGTAACTCTGAGGCAGCCGTCGCTGTCCGCCTGGCCGACGAAGCTCTCGTCGGGCCAGGTGTGAATACCGACGGTGCCGGGGCCACCGCCGTAGGTCTCGTGCGAATCCGAGTGGGAACTCAACGGAAGCACGATGGGGCTGTAGTCGTTCACCTGCTCCTCGATGGAAGCGATGATGTACGCCCGCCCCTTCGGCGTCGGGTGCTCGTCCGACCCGATGCCGATGGTCCATTCGCCGATCTTCTCGCCGTTCTCACGGATCTCGAGCGAGAAGTCGTCACGGTGCACGAGCACCGCGAAGTTGTTGGTGGCCGTCTCGACGGTGGCCTCGTTGACGTGCACCCAACCGCTCGCGCCGTTGGGTCGCGTCGGCAACAGGACGTGCGCCCAGTCGCCGCGCTCCTCGATCACCGGCACCCACGTGGGGGAGCTGATCTGCTTGCGGGGCAGCTTGGCGAACGGGTCGCCGCCGGGCTCGTCGTAGACCGCGATCGCCCGCTTGGGGTGCAGGACCGTGCCGGTGCCGTTCTCGGAGGCCGAGGTGTCGTCGGGCGACGGGTCGGCCGGGGCGTCCTCCAGGGTGCCGAAGGTCGTCGCGTCGGGGAGTTCGCCGAGCTGTTCCTGGGTCAGGGCGACGGGTTGGGCGTTGCCACCCTGGCCGTCACCGGATGCGTCCTCGCCGCCTCCGCAACCGGAGACGAGGAACGCCAGCAGCGCCGCCGTCGTCAGGGACAGCAGCGCACGCGTCGTACTGCGCCTTTCCATCAACCACGTCCTGCAACTAGGCACGCGAGGGTGCGAGATGTGAAGCATTCGGTCGTGCGTCGGTACGCCTCGCGCACCCCCCAGTGCAGCTCTCGCCGCACGGACATGGGGTAACTGTTCGCGCACGAGGCGGATCGCATTGTTATCGGCGTCGAGACGCGCGATCAAACCCGTTGCTTATTTTCGGCAACGGCACTAGCTGCACAAACGTGGCGTTTCCCCAGGACACAGCCCGATCGTGGGATCACTCCATCGAGCTACTGATTTGTCGAATTTGTGCCGCTCGTGCGCCACTGACCTGCTGTTCACCGTGCGTGACATGAGGGTCGCTCGCGTTCGCGATGCGTCCGTCCCCGGATCGCGTGTCACCCCGCCGGGAGACCTGACCCACACTTCGGGGGAAGTTGTTAACGCCGAGCGTCACTGTAGCGAATGTTGACCCGGCTCGACACAGGGTCGAACGAATGTTCTACACTACGGCTGCCACTAGCCCCACTCCGGACGTTCGAGGAGCCACCGCCGCGATGAATCCCGAACCCACCGCCGAGTCGACCGACGAGACCCCCGCCGAGGCCACCGCCCAGTCCGGTGCCACCGGCACGACCGAGACCGGCACGACCGACCCTGGCACGACCGAGGCGCAGTCGGCCACCAGCGCCCAGGACGGCACGTCGACCGAGTCCGCAGCTGCGGAGTCTGCGGAGTCTGCGGAGTCTGCGGAGTCTGCGGAGACCGAGAGCAAGCCCAAGCGCGGCCGTCCGAAGGGCGGCGCGAACGCCCGCAAGACGCGCACCGTCGAGCTCACCCTCACCGTCACCGGCACCGCCGACGGCGAATGGCAGGCCGAGCTCAAGCACGGCAGCAAGTGGGTGACGCGCGGGCTGGCCGTCACCGCCTCGGCCGTGTCGCGTGCCGCCAAGGAGCTGCACGACGAACTGTCCAACCCGATCGACGAGGTCATCAACGCCGCCAAGGAACAGCAGGCGGCGAAGGTCGCCGAACTCGAGGCGCAGCTCGAGGCGGCCAAGAAGCAGCTCGCCGAACTCGAGGGGTGAGTCGGCGCGCCCGTCAACCGGCGGCGACCTCGATACGCGGATCGTGACGCACGGGGAAGTTGACCGACCGGGCGATGAAACAGAACTCGTGGGCGGGCTCGTGCAACGCGCGGGCCCGCTCCACCATGTCGGGGTCGGCGACCGTGACCACGGGACGCAACAGCACCGACGTGAACTCGCCGACGCCGAGCGACTCGGTCATCGTCCCCACCGCCTCGTCGGTGTAGCCGGTGACGACGACGCCGTCCTTCGCGCACTGGGCCAGGTACGACAGCATGTGACACTGCGCCAGCGCCGCCAGCAGCAACTCCTCGGGATTCCACCGCTCGGCGTCCCCGCGGAAGAACGGATCGGCCGACCCGGCCAGGGGCGGTTTGCCCTCGGCGACGACGTCGTGCTCGCGCCCGAACTCGCGATACCCCGACGTGCCCGTCCCCCGGTCGCCCGTCCACAGGACCGTCAACGCGTACGCGTGCTCCCGCTGTCGCATACCTCCTTGATACCGGCCACAGTGGAACAGTGGGCGAAGCGAAGCATCCCGATTCGACGAATCACCGCGACGACAGCCTGGGCGAGCGGACGAACTGGCTGCGCGCCGCGGTGCTGGGCGCCAACGACGGCATCGTGTCGGTGGCCGGCCTCGTCGTCGGTGTCGCCGGCGCGACGACCGACCGCACGGCGATCCTCATCGCGGGCGTCGCCTCGCTCGTCGCGGGTGGACTGTCGATGGCGGGCGGCGAGTACGTCTCGGTGAGCACGCAACGCGACGCCGAGAAGGCGTTGCTACGCGCGGAGAAGTGGGAGCTGGCCGCCATGCCCGCCGAGGAGGAACGCCAGCTCGCCGAGATCTACGAGAGCAAGGGACTCTCGCCGGAACTGGCCGCGCGCGTGGCGCGGGAGCTGACGGACAAGGACCCGCTCGGTGCGCATGCCGACGTCGAACTGCGCATCGACCCCGACCACCTGACCAACCCGTGGCACGCGGCGCTGGCGTCGATGGGCGCGTTCGTCGTGGGTGCGCTGCTGCCGTTGCTGGCGATCGTGCTGCCGGGGCCGGACCTGCGGGTGCCCGCGTGCGCCGCTGCCGTGTTGGCGGGACTGGTCCTGACCGGCGCGACGAGCGCCACCCTCGGCGGCGCCCGCCGACTGCCGGCCGTGCTCCGCAACGTCGCGTCGGCGCACTGACCATGACGGTCACCTACGGCGTGGGCCTCCTCTTCGGCGTGTCCACCGCCTAGGACGAAAGCTCACCGGACGCCGGACATGAGTTTGCGGATGAACGGGGAGAGGGCGGCGATGGTGATGCCGATGGCGATGGTGACCGCGCCGACGGTGCCGAAGTAGGAGCCCTCGCTCTCCGGGGTGTAGTAGCCGGCGAGCGTGCCCGACAACGCGGTGCCGAGCGAGACGGACAGGTAGTTCAGCGCCACCATCTGCGCGAGGAACGCCTTCGGCGCCAGCTTCGTCGACAGCGACAGGCCGACCGGCGACAGGAACATCTCCGCCACGGTGAACATGACGAGGATGCCGACGACGGCCAGCAGCGGACTCGTGTTGCCGGTGCCGCCGGCCATCGGCAGGAAGCACAGGAACGCCACGCCCATCACGCCGGTGCCGATCGCGAACTTCATCGGCGTCGACGGCTGCCGGTCGCCGAGCCGCGCCCACGCCGCGGCGAACACGGGCGCCAGCAGCAGGATGAACGCGGGGTTGATCAGGTTGACCCAGGTCACCGGCATCTCCCAGCCGAACACCTCGCGGTTGAGGCGTTCGTCCGAGTACACCTCGAGCACCGTGAACTGCTGCTGGAACAGCGCGAAGAACGCGGCGCTGGCCACGAACATCGGGATGAACGACAGCACCCGCCTCCGCTCGATGCCGTTGACCTTCGCGCTGGTCAGCAGCATCACGAACAGCACGAGGGCGGCGGTCGCGACGATCCACACGACGACGTCGCCGAGGTTCTCGGCGGTGACCAGACCGGTCAGGACGAGCAGCAGGATCACCGCGACGATGCCGGCGAACACGAGCGCCACCAGCGGCCGACGGGAGACGGGCAGCGGGTTCGGCACGACCCGCGAGGCCGCGCCGAGGTTGGATCGGCCGATCGAGTACTGGATCAGACCGATCGCCATGCCCGCGGCCGCGAGGCCGAAGCCGACGTGGAAGCCGACCGTGTGCTGGAAGAAGCCGGTCAGCGCGGTGCCGACGAGGGCGCCGAGGTTGACGCCCATGTAGAAGATCGTGAATCCGGCGTCGCGCCGATCGTCGCCCTCGCCGTAGAGCGTGCCCAGCACCGCGGTCGCGTTGGCCTTGACGCCGCCGCTGCCGAGCGCGACGCACACCAGGCCGACGCCGATGCCGGCGTAGTCGGGCAGCACGGCCAGCGCGAGGTGGCCGATCATGATCAGCACCGCGCTGTAGAACAGGGTCCGTTCCGGGGCGAGCAGCCGGTCGGCGATCCAGGCCGCGAGGATCGTCGAGAGGTAGACGAGGCCGCCGTAGGCGCCGACGATGCCGAGCGCCGTGCTCTTGTCCATCCCCAGGCCGCCGTCGGCGACCGAGTAGTAGAGGTACAGCGGCAGAATGCCGAGCATCCCGTAGAACGAGAAGCGCTCCCACATCTCGACGCCGAAGAGGTTCGCGAGCCGCGGGGGTGCCCGAAGAACGTCTTCTGGTTCCGCTCGGCTGTCTGCGGGCCGTTCGGCTCGCCGTCAGGATCGGTGTCGACCGGTCCGGTGTGGGTACCCGACATGTTCGATCTTGTCCGTTCGTGCGTAGTTCAACCGGGATGTCCGGCTTTTAAGCCCAACAGGCAACAATACTCCACAGGAGCTACGCAACGTAACCGGACAACGGATTCCATCACCGCGGTCGGGCAAGCCCGCCCCGAAACCGCCCCGACACCGTGCGTGCGCCCATGCGACCGTTACGTCCATCCACATGGCACGATGAGGCCCGTGAGCAGCCCGAAGCATGAACTCAACGACGGCGGCAACAGCGGAGACTGGGTCCCCTATCTCCCGTTGTCGGAGGAAAGCGCGGCCCAGTCCGCCGGCGATGCGTCCATCGGTTCGCTGGTCAAGGACGCGACGCAGCACATGTCGACGCTGTTTCGCGCCGAGCTGGAGCTGGCCAAGACCGAGACCGTCGGCGAGGTCAAGAAGGCGGTCAAGGGCAGCGTCTTCTTCGTGATCGCCGCGGTGATCGCGCTCTACAGCTCGTTCTTCTTCTTTTTCTTCCTCGGCGAACTGCTGTCGGAGTGGCTCCAGCGGTGGGCCGCGTTCGGCATCGTGTTCCTGCTGATGCTGGTGGTCGCCGGCATCGCGGGCTTCCTCGGCTACCGGAAGTTCAAGAAGGTGCGCGCGCCGCAGCGCTCGATCGACAGCCTCAAGGAGTCGGCGAACACGCTGAAGCCGAAGCCCAGGACAGAGGACCCGCTCGCGGCGACCACCGAGTCGCTGCGCCGGTCCTGACGCGCCTGACAACCGAACCGGCACATACCGGAAGTGACCCCGCCCGACCCGTCGACCGTCCGAACTCCCGGGCCGTGGACGCATCGCGACGTGTCGGCGAACGGCATCCTGCTGCACGTGGCCGAGGCTGGCCAGGGCGAACCCGTGTTGCTGCTGCACGGGTTCGGCGGCCTGTGGTGGTCGTGGCATCACCAGCTGCGCCACCTTGCCGACGCCGGATACCGCGTGGTGGCCGTCGACCTCCGCGGATACGGCGACTCGGACAAACCGCCGCGCGGTTACGACGCGTGGACGCTCGCCGGTGACGTCGCCGGGTTGATCCGCGCGCTCGGCGAACGTTCGGCCCACGTCGTCGGCCACGCCTGGGGAGGGCTGCTCGCCTGGTCGGTGGCCGCGATGCGGCCGCGTGTCGTGCGGTCGGTGAGCGTGCTCGGCGCCGCCCATCCACTGGCCCTGCGCACCGCGGTGAGCCGGGTTCCGCTGGGCAGGCGCGGCGCGCAGGCCCGCGCGATGCGGCACCTGCTGCGGTTCCAGGTGCCGATGGCGCCCGAGAAGTGGCTGACCGCCGACGACGCGGCCAACCTCAGCGCCCTGCTGCGGCGCTGGGCCGGGCCGCAGTGGCGCGACACCGACGATTTCGTCGCCACGACCGAGCCGCTGCGCCACGCCATGGGCGTTCCGGGGGTCGCGCACAGCGCGTTGGAGTACTACCGGTGGGCGTTCCGCGCCCAGTTCCGCGGCGAGGGCAGGCGGTTCCGCAAGGACGTCGACACCCGCGTGACGATGCCGGTGCTGCAGCTGCACGGCGAGGCCGATCCGTGCGTCCTGCCGGCGACCGCGCGCGATTCGACGCCGTGGCGCGGTCCGCGGTCGCGGTTCGTGTCGCTGCCCGACGTCGGGCACTTCCCGCATCTCGAGGCGCCCGAGCGCACGTCGGCGGAGCTCGTCGACTTCCTCTCCGGCCTCTGACCGGCCCACCGCCCAAGACCTCTCACACGCGCGTTCCCCCGCGTCCGACAACCCTGCTGACCTGGCATGACCCAGTCGTGTCGCCAATTCACTTGCGTTCGTGGTGAACACGCATTTACCGTGGTTTACATGCGTTCACCACAGGGCGTTCCGGACACCCGGACCCGCATCCTCGAGGCCGCCGTCGACCGGTTCGGCAAGGACGGGTTCGACGCCTCGCTGCGCGCGATCGCGGCCGACGTCGGGGTGAGCGCGCCGGCGATCCTCAAGCACTTCGACTCCAAGGAGGACCTGCGCCGCGCCTGCGACGAATACGTCGTTGACGTGACCCAGCTGTACAAGACCGAGGCCATGCGCTCGGCCGATCTGCGGGCCACGTTCCTGACGCAGATGGCGATGCTGGACGAGTTCCAGCCGCTCATCCGCTACATGGTGCGCAGCCTCATGACCGGCGGCGATGCGGCACGCAACCTCCTGACCGACATGTACGACGAGGCCGAGCGCTGGATGGCCGAGGGCGTCCGCACCGGGATCATGCTGCCCAGCCGGGACGAACGGGCCCGCGTCAAGCTCACCTTCTCGGTCTCGCTCGGCTGGATGCTCCAGTCCGTGCTGATGGCCGACAAGGAGCTCGGCGACCTCGACGCGGCCTTCTGGCGGGAGACCACCCACGAGCTGATGCTGCCGGCCCTCGAGCTGTACACCCAAGGACTGCTGACCGACAGCACCCTGCTCGACACCTACATGGCCGGCAACGAGCCGCTCAGCGACAGCGACCCGCCCGCAGGCCCCGGCACGGACGCCTCCGATACCGCCAGAACCGCTACCGCCGGTTCCGACAGCGCCTGACCCGGCAAGGCCCGACTCACGGGCAGGCGCACATCCACAGACCACGCGAGACGCCTCGCGAACATCACCAGAGACTTCACGTCAGAAAGAAGGTCGACAATGTCGTCCACCGGACCGGCCAGGGGCGAGGCCCCGGCCATCGACATCTCCGGCGTCACCAAGACCTACGGCAAGGTGACCGCCCTCGACAGCCTCGACCTCGAGGTCGCGCGCGGGGAGGTGCACGGCTTCCTGGGGCCCAACGGCGCCGGGAAGTCCACCACGATGCGGATCCTGCTGGGGATCCTGCGCCACGACTCCGGCACCGTGCGCATGCTCGGCGGCGACCCGTGGACGGACGCCGTCGCGCTGCACCGCAGGCTGGCGTACGTGCCCGGCGACGTCGAGCTGTGGCCCAACCTCACCGGCGGGGAGGCCATCGACCTCTTCGGCCGACTGCGGGGCGGGGTCGACACGGCCAAGCGCGACGAGCTCATCGAGCGGTTCGACCTCGACCCGCGCAAGAAGGGCCGGACCTACTCCAAGGGCAACCGGCAGAAGGTCGCGCTGATCTCCGCGCTGGCCTCCGACGTCGACCTGTTGCTGCTCGACGAGCCCACCGCGGGCCTCGACCCGCTGATGGAGGT
Organism: Saccharomonospora sp. CUA-673; assembly: GCF_001942305.1. Taxonomy (GTDB): domain Bacteria; phylum Actinomycetota; class Actinomycetes; order Mycobacteriales; family Pseudonocardiaceae; genus Prauserella. Next base: position 101,134 of record NZ_MKKE01000005.1, read on the forward strand.
CGCCTTCCAGGAGTGTGTCCGCGAGGCCAAGGACGCGGGCGTCACGGTGCTGCTGTCCAGCCACATCCTGGCGCAGGTCGAGATCCTCGCCGACCGGATCTCCATCATCCGCAAGGGCACGGTCGTCGAGTCGGGCACGTTGCAGGACCTGCGGCACCTGTCCCGGACGACCGTGACCGTGCTGACCGACAAGCCGCTCGGCGAGCTCGCCCGCCGGCAGGGTGTGCACGACCTGCACTCCGAGGGTCAGCAGACCCGGTTCGAGGTCGACGCCGAGCACCTGCCGGTGATCATGCGCGACCTCGCGGCCCACGACGTGCAGGCCCTGACCGCCACGCCGCCGACGCTGGAGCAGCTGCTGCTCCGGCACTACGGCGACGAACTGGGCGGCGCCGCCGGCAACGGCAACGACGGCAGCCACGGTGCCGGTACCAACGGTTCCGGCACGCTCGACAAGGCCCGCTCGTCCAGGAACGAGGTCGCATCATGACGACCACCACCGAACGCTCCGGTGGCGCCACGGCGCCACCGGAGGCCACCGCCCGCCAGCACGGCTCGCTGACCGGAACCGGGACCCTGCTGCGCTTCATGCTGCGCCGCGACCGCGTGCGCCTGCCGGTCTGGGTGCTCGCGTTGACGGCGCTGTGGGCCTACTTCGCCAACGCGATCGCCGCCGTCATGGACGCCGAGAGCCTGGCCGGGATGGCCACGATGGCCGCCAACCCGGTGATGGCGCTGATCGGCGGGCCCGGTTACGGGTTCGACGACATCACCGTCGCCCGGCTCCTGGCGGGGTTCTACGTCCTGTACCTGATGCTGGGCACCGCGTTCATGTCGATCACGACGCTGTCCCGGCACACGCGGGTCGAGGAGCAGACCGGACGGGCCGAGCTGGTGCGCGCGAACGTGCTCGGCCGGCACTCCCAGCTCACCGCGGCGCTGATCATGGCCACCCTGATGAGCCTGCTGGTCGCCGGGTTGACCGCGCTGGTCACGATGGGGTCGACGATCGAGCCGGCACCCGAGGCGGGACCGTCGCTGCTCATCGGCGCCGGCATCGGCGCGGCGGGTCTGGCGTTCGCCGGCATCGGCGCGATCACCACGCAGCTGTCGGCGTTCTCGCGCGCCGGGTCCGGCATCGCCGGTGCGGTGCTCGGGGCGGCGTTCGTCCTCCGCGGCATCGGCGACATGTCGACCGCGCAGGACGGCGGTCTCAGCTGGCTGTCCTGGCTCTCCCCGCTGGGGTGGTCACAGCAGACGGCGCCGTTCACGCTGGACCGCTGGTGGCCGCTGCTGTTGTCGGTCGCGCTCGCCGTCGCCGGCGCCGCGGTCGGCTACGCCCTGCAGGCGCGGCGGGACCTCGCCGCAGGCGTCCTGCCGGACCGGCTCGGCGCGGCACGTGCGGCCACGTGGCTGAGCAGCCCACTCGCGCTGGCGTACCGGCTGCAGCGTCCGTCGATCATCGGCTGGTCCGTGGCCATGGTGCTCGCCGGCCTCACCTTCGGTGCCTTCGCCGAGCCCATGCGCGAGGGCGCGGCGGACATGCCCGAGGAGATCGTCTCCATCATGGGCGGGGCCGACGGCCTCCTCGAGGGCTACCTGGGCTTCATGGGCATCTACTTCGCCCTGATCATCGCCGCGTACGTGATCGTGTCCGTGCAGTCGCTGCGCGGCGAGGAACAGGGCGTGCGCGCCGAACCGGTCCTCGCCACGGCCGTGAGCCGCACGTCCTGGCTGGGTTCGTGGACCGTGGTCACCGCGGCCGGCGCGCTGTGGTTGCTCGTGCTCGCCGGCATCGCCCAGGGGCTCGGTGCGGTGATCGGCACCGGCGACTGGAGCCTGCTCGGCCCGGTCGTCCTCGGGAACGCGGTGCACGTCGCCGCGGCGTGGCTCTTCCTCGGCCTGGCGATCGCCCTGTACGGACTCGCGCCGCGCCTCGTCGGGCTCGTGTGGATCGTGTTCGTCTACGGCACGGTGCTGAGCCTGTTCGGCGAGATGCTGGAGTTCGACCAGGCGATCCTGGACACCTCGCCGTTCCAGCACGTCGGCCAGCACCCGGCCGAGGACGTCGCGTGGCTCGCGGTGGGCATCCTGACCGGCATCGGCGCCTTGCTCGTCGCCGCGGGAGCCGCCGCGTTCCGCCGCCGGGACCTCACCACCGCCTGAGCAGACACCGCCTGAGCAGACGCCGCCGCGCCGGGCCCCGCCACCGGGGTCACGGCGCGGCGGTGTCGGCGGCGCCGGTGCCGGTCGGGTCGGCGAGGAAGTCGAGCAGGAGGCGGTGGAACACCTCCGGGTTGTCCTGATGGGCCTGGTGGCCGGCGTCGGGGATGACCTCGGAGCGCGCGTCGGGGTCGCGCGCGACCCAGTGCGCCGCCGTCAGCGCGGTCAGCCGGCCGGCGCCGCTGGTGTCCCGCTCGCCGCGCGTGATGAGCTGCCGGACGGTGATGCGGCGTCCGCCGAGGCCGCGGCCCGCGTCACGGGAGGCCTCGACGAGCCACCGGAAGTCGTCCTTGGTCACCCGGTCGACGACGGACCGCACGTAGTCACGCGCCTCCGGCGTGACGGCCGTACCCGTGACCAGCCGGCTACGGATCAGCGACGTCGGTAGCAGCCCGGTGACCAGCCCCGAGACGCGCCACAGCATCGCGGCACGCCTGCGGAGCCGGTCGTCGTCCGGATTGATGCACGGCGCGCCGATCGTGACGAGTCGCGCGACGCGTTCCGGTGCGGTCAAGGCGACGTGCTGGGCGATCATGCCGCCGAGGGGCTGTCCGACGAGGACGGCCGGTGCGGTGTGGCCGGTCGCCTCGAGCACGGCGAGCAGGTCCGCGCTCAGCTCCGCGACCGACGGCCGGTGCGGTCCGCGGGCGCCCGACTCGCCGTGTCCCCGCAGATCCCACGTCAGCACCGGATGACCCGCTCCGACGAGCGGTCCGATCTGGCCGTCGAACATGTGCCGGTCCAGGAAACCGCCGTGGACGAACGCGACCAGGGGGCCGGCCCCGGCGCCGTGGAGGTAGGCCTGCAGCGCCACGCCGCCGCGGGTCACGGTCAGCGGATCACCTGTCGTCATCGACGCATTCTCCTCGCCCGCGCGAGGGATGACCAGTTCAGGACGTGCAGGGGCCGGTGCTGACCTCGCCGCTGTATGCCGGCGCACGCTCGTACTCCTCACGCACCTCGTCGGCGGTGAGGATGAAGCCGGTGTCCGGGTCCTCGACCGACGCGCCGAACACGACGCCGATGACATTGCCCTCGCGGTCGATCATCGGCCCGCCGGAGTTACCGCTGCGGACCTGGCCGCGCACGGTGAACACGTCGCGCACCACGGTGTTGGCGTCGTAGATGTCGGGGCCCTGCAGGTTGATCCGCTGCCGGATGCGCAACGACGACGCGGTGTACGGGCCGTCGAGCGGATAGCCGAGCGCGATGGCGTCGTCACCCTCCACGGCGGACTGCTCGCGCAGGTCCATCGTCGGCGCCTCGAGCCCCGGCACCGAGAGGACGGCGAGGTCGGTACCCGGGTCGTAGTGCACGACCGTGGAGTCGATCCGGCCCTGCGGCGTCTCGACGGCCACCTGGTCGGTGCCGGCGACGACGTGCGCGTTGGTCATCACGCGGTCGGGCGCGACGACGAAACCGCTGCCCTCGAGGGAGCGGGCGCACGTCGAGGCGACGCCGCGGATCTTGAGCACGCTCGGCTGCGCCTCGCGCACCACCTGGCTGGCCGGCAGGTTCTCGTCCGGCGGCGAGATCTCCCGCACCGGAGCCTGCTGGAACGGATCCACAATGGATGGGAATCCGGAGGCGTCGAGAAGTTGCCGCAGCTCGCCGGGCAGTCCCTGCGCGGCGTCGGGCATCAGGTTGTTGACGCCGCCGAGCACGGACGAGTCGTTGATCGCCCTGGCCAGTCCGGGCATCGCGGCGACGCTCGTCAACGGCAGCGCGATCAGCCACGCCACGACGAACACCACGACACCCTGGACGATCGCCCCCAACGTGCTGTCCACACTGGACAACTTGGGTGAACGCACCCGGTTCTTGAGCTGACTGCCCGCCAACACACCCAGGGTTTCGCCGAGTGCCACGAGGAACACCACGGTGCCCACGGCGATCGCCACCCGCGCGGCCGGCTCGTCGAACGAGTCCACCAACATCGGCGCGAGCTCGATACCCAGCAACGCGCCGGCCACGACACCGAGGAATGCGGGCAGCGCGACGAGAACTCCCTGCCGGGCGCCCGACACCGCTGCAAGCAGTGCCAGCACGACCACCAGCACGTCGACCCAGTTCACCGTCACTCCCGGCTCGTTCCACGCTCCATGTGCCGCGCCCACGCTACGTCAAGGTCTCGCACGTCCTTGTCATCCCATGGGCGTTCCCAACCACCGAGTCGGAGTAATGCGGACAAGACGCCCGCCGTGAACCCCCACACGAACAGCTCACCGACCGTGAACGCCGGGCCCTTGAATCGGCCGTCCGGGCTGCGCACCAGGAAGCGGTTGGCGGGATCGGCGAGCTCGGCGACGGGCACGCGTGCCACGGCGGCCGTCTCACCCGGATCGACCGCGTGCACCGGCGACGGCTCCGCCCAGTGGGCCAGCACCGGCGTCACCGCGAACCGCGACACCGGGATGTACAGCCGCGGCAGCAACGCCACGGGCCGGATCCCCGACACCTCGACGCCGGTCTCCTCCTCCGCCTCGCGCAGGGCCGTGCCGATCGGGCCGTCGTCACCCTCCTCGGCGCCGCCGCCGGGAAACGCGACCTGACCCGCGTGCGAGCCGAGCGTGTCGGCGCGGCGCAGCAACAGCACGTCCGGGCCGTGGTCGGCGTGCTCGCCGAACAGCACCAGCACGGACGCGGCGCGCGGGTCCTCGCCGTCCGGGACGGTCAGCCGGGTGAACGCGGCGGCCTCGGTGCCGGCGGTCGCCTCGACGAGCCCGGCCAGCCAGGTCGGCACGTCCGCCGGGTCGACGAGCGGTCCCGTGGTCTCCAGCGTCATCGGCCGCCCTGCCCGGCGCTCTCGGCGGACTCTGCGCCATCCACAGCATCTGCGTCCTCGACAGCATTCACGGCCTCGCGGATCTGCTCCGCGTTGGTGAACAGCCTCGGATCGCGCACGAGCTCCACCCGCCCGTCCGGCGTCACCAGGTACGACGCGGGCAGCGCGCGGGGCACCGACAGCGCCTCGCGCACGGGACCGCTCTCGCCCTCGCCGTCGAACAGGCCGGGCAGGTCGACGTCGAGCTCACGCAGCAGTTCGAGGCCCTCCCGCTCACCGCTGGCGACCTGCACCGTCAGCACGCGCGCGGCGCCCGGCTCGTCGGCGTAGTCGTCGAGCAGCGGCAGTTCCTCGCGGCACGGCTGGCACCACGTCGCCCAAAAGTTGATCACGTCGGGCGGCCGTCCGCGCCGGCGACGTCACCGGCGTCCACGGTCGACCCGTCCTCCAGGCACACCGCCTCGACCCCGCGCAGGTCCCGCGCCGGCACCTCGCCCTCCGGGCACGGCTGCACGTCCACCGCCGCGCGCACCGGGCCGAGGTCCTCGCCCCCGCCCCGCTCGTCGGACGAGTTCACCACCGGCAACAGCGCGGCGAGCGTGGCCAGCGCCAGCACGCCGACCACGAGCGTCCATCGAATCGCCGGGGTCACGACGACGACACCAACGCCAACAGGTGCTCGCGCTCGTCACCCTTGACCAGCGCCGCGGCCTCGTCGAAATCCGTGGGTCCCTCGCCGAAGGCGGGGCAGTCGCGCGCGAGCGGGCACGCGCCGCACGCGGGCTTGCGCGCGTGGCAGATCCGCCTGCCGTGCCAGATGACGCGCTGCGAGAGCATCGTCCAGTCCTTGCGCGGGAACAGGTCCCCGACGGCGAACTCGACCTTGACCGGGTCCTCCTCGGCGGTCCAGCCCCAGCGGCGGACGAGCCGGCCGAAGTGCGTGTCCACCGTGATGCCCGGCAGCCCGAACGCCTCACCCAGCACCACGTTGGCGGTCTTCCTGCCGACCCCGGGCAGCTTGACGAGCTGGTCGAGCTTGTTCGGCACCTCGCCGTCGTGCCGCTCCACCAGCGCCGCGCCCAGCCCGAGCAGCGACGTGGCCTTGTTGCGGTAGAAGCCGGTCGGCCGGATGTACTCCTCCAGCTCGGCGCGGTCGCGCCCGCGTAGTCGGCGGCCGTGCGGTAGCGCGCGAACAGCGCAGGCGTCGTCCGGTTCACCCGCACATCGGTGCACTGCGCCGACAGGATCACGGCCACCAACAGCTCCAGCGGCGTCGTGAAGTCCAGCTCGCACTCGGCGTTTGGATACGCCTCGTCGAGGCAACGCTTCATACGTCGCGCGCGGCGCACCAAGGACAGCCGGCTCTCCTCGGCACGCGAGCGCGCACGGGCAGCACTCTTTCGGGGACTCCCCTTCGGCGGGCGATCGGCCTGCGCGCTTTCAGCCTTTCGGGGGTGGTCCGGAACCGCTGACGACACATCGTTAGCCTACGTGCGGCCTCCGACAGGATGGGCATGCGCTTGATTAGGCTCGGTCCAGGCCGGGTCAGCCGTGAGGCCGAGGAGTTTCCGGACTCGCAGGACGTGCCCCAGACCGCCGGATTATGGAGAGACATGACCGTCTGGTTCGTCATCGCGGTGCCCGTGGCGGTCATGCTGTTCGCACTGGGCATGGAACGCGTCGAAACCCGACTGCAGCACGTGTCCGTGCGCGGCGAGGAGGTCGAGGAGTTCCTCGAGCAGGCCAAGCCCGAGGAGGTGCGAGCCCTCTACGGCCACGGCATCGGCCGCGCGCTCGAGCTGTTCCGCCTCCGGCGGTTCGGTGGTCGCGCCGGCGGCCGGTTCGGCAAGAACCGGCGCGGCAGATCCGGCGCGCAGGCCGACCCGGACGGGTCCGACTCGGCCGCGGGGTCGACAGCGCAGTCGACCCGGTCGCCGGACTGACGCACCCGACCGGGAAGCGGCCCTGTGACCTGCCCGTAGTCGGTTCACCACCCGCTGTGCCCTCGCGACACCCGGGCGGAGGCGGTGGCCGGGGACAGTTACGCCAGGGTTAAACTTTCCGGTCGGAGATCGCCCTTGTACGGTCTCGACGAGCTGTGTCAGGCAGCGCCCAGCGCCGGGTGATGCCGTGTACGTCACCCAGGACGGGGGACCACTACGGCGCATCGGCGAGCCGGGAAGCGATCTTGAGGGCACGCCCTACACTGCACGTAGTGACCGGCGCCACGCTCCCGCCGATGGGTGCGATGGTCGCTTCTCAAAGGAGGCACGAGGTGGACGAGACCCTGGCCAGGGCGGGCATTTTCCAGGGCGTTGAGCCGGCTGCGGCCGAAGCGCTCGCGCAGACCCTGGAGACCGTGGACTTTCCGCGTGGCCACGTGATCTTCAACGAGGGCGAGCCCGGCGACAAGCTGTACATCATCAAGTCGGGCAAGGTGAAGATCGGCCGCAAGTCGGCCGACGGCCGGGAGAACCTCTTCCAGATCATGGGCCCGTCGGACATGTTCGGCGAGCTGTCGATCTTCGATCCGGGGCCGCGCACCTCGACGGCGACCACCGTCACCGAGGTCAGCACCGTGACGATGGACCGCTCCGCCCTGCGGCAGTGGATCTCCACGCGCCCCGAGATTGCCGAGCAGCTGCTCCGCGTCGTCGCCCGCAGGCTGCGCCGCACGAACAACATGGTCGCGGAACTGATCTTCACCGACGTTCCTGGCCGTGTGGCGCGTGCGCTGCTGCAGCTGGCGCAGCGCTTCGGCAGCCAGGAGGCCGGTCTGCTGCGGGTCACCCACGACCTGACGCAGGAGGAGATCGCCCAGTTCGTCGGCGCCTCGCGCGAGACGGTCAACAAGGCGCTCGCCGACTTCGCCCACCGCGGCTGGCTGCGCCTCGAGGGCAAGAGCGTGCTGATCCTCGACCCGGAGCGGCTCGCGCGACGCGCCCGCTGACCAGGGATTCGACCAGCCGCACCGGCGGACGGCGCATACTCGGTACATGAGTCGTTCGCAGATGCACACCCGCGACACGCAGACATGACAAAGGGCCGGGCGCCACCCCCGACGTGGCGCACCGGCCCTTTGCCTGTGCGTGGACCATCCCCCGACAGCCCACGCTCCCCGCCCTCCGGTTGAAAGGCCCCGACCCGAAACCCGGAGGGAGACTGTGGCCGCAGCTGCGAGCAGCTGCTGGTATCCAGTTTATGCAGTTGGCGACCCTGTGCGGGCGCTGTCTCGACCTCGTCCAAGCAATGGACTTAGCCTCGAGCCGACGTCTCCGCCGTCATGGGTGGGACTCGTGATTTCGAGCCTCATGACGCGAGACTCGCCGACTGATTCAACGATCGCACGACCCCCACCCTGCTGTTCAAGGGTCTTCACCCTCAAGGACGCTCAAGGGCGGCGATAGATGCCCGAAATCGCTGTTCTGTTACCCAACCGAGATATGGATACCCGGATCGGGCGGCTTATGCACCTGATTTTCGGGGTGACCGGTTGGACCCGGTCCAGACAGCAGTCTGGTACGGGCGTGCCATACTGGTACGCGTGTCCCACTCCGAACGGGAGAGCCGTCCCGAATCCCACGGCCGCACATCGCTGGCCGACTACCGCCGCGCGCTGACCACACCGCGTTCGCGCAGGCCGGCGGTGGCGTCGATCTTCGCCAGGCTGCCGATCGCGATGATCGGCATCGCCGCGCTGCTCTACGTCCAGCACGAGACGGGCACCTTCGCGGTGGCCGGTCTGGTGTCGGCCGCAGTGCTCGTCGGCGTCGCGTTCGGCTCGGTCGTGCAGGGGCGGATCATCGACCGCTTCGGGCCGACACGCCCACTTCTGGTGGTCACCGCATTGTTCGTGGCCGCGCTGACACTCCTCGTCGTCACCATCGAGCTGCATGCACCCGTTCCGGTGATGATCGCGTGCGGTGTCGCGCTGGGCCTGTTCCAGCCCGCAACCGGATCGGCGTCGCGTGCCCTGTGGGCCAGGCTCGTGCCCGCGGGACCGGCGCGCGAGGCCGCCTTCTCGTACGAGGCCATCAGCATGGAGACGTTCTTCATCCTGGGCCCGGGCCTGGCGGGGCTGCTCATCGCGCTGCCGTGGCCGGGCACGGGTCTCGTGATCGGCGGCGTGTGCATGGCGGTCGGCTCGGTCGTGTTCGCGCTCAGCCCCGCGGTGCGCGAGTGGGGGCCGAACCGGCAGGCCGGGACGTCGATGCTGGGCGCGCTCGCCAGCCCCGGGATGCGCACCCTCGCCGTGGCGGTGCTGGGCTTCGGGGTCGTGATCGGCTTTGTCGAGGTCGCGGTGCCCGCCGCGGCCGACGCGGAGGGCAACGTGGCGCTCGGCGGACTGTTGCTGTCGCTGTGGTCGGTGAGCTCGGTGGCGTTCGGCGTGGCCTACAGCCTCCGGCCCTGGCCGCGGACGTTGCCGGTGCGGGTGCCGACGTTGCTGGCGGCGTTCGGCCTGCTGGTGGGGTTCATGGCGTGGCCGTCGACGTTGTGGGGCCTGGCGCTGGCGATGCTGGCCGCGGGCGCGGTGATCACACCGCAGTCGACGACCCACTCGACGACGATCGAGGTCACCGCGCCCAAGGACACGGCCGCCGAGGCGTTCGCGTGGGTGTTGACGTCGGTGACGCTGGGCATCGCGTTCGGCCAGTCGGTGAGCGGCTACCTCGTGGAGCACGCGGGTCCGCCCGCCGCGTTCCTCGCCGCGGGCGCCATCGCCGTCGTGTTGGCGGCCGGCGTGGCCCTCTTCCGCCGCACCATCCGCCCCCACACCCCCACCCGGGAGGACACCCTCGTCAACGCCTGACGGGGGAAGCTCCCGAGGGCCCATGGTTGCGTTCAACGCGACTATGGGGCCTCGGGAGCACCTCGGGTCAGGGGCGGAGGTAGGCGAGTTGGGCGGTGACGCTGCTTTCGGCTGCCGGCCACAGGGAGCGGTCGACGTCGGCGTAGACGTGCTCGACGATCTGCCTCGGCGACGCGTCCGCACCCAACGTCTCCAGTGCCGTGCGGATCTCGTCGAGACGCTGCTGCCGGTGCCTGCGGTACTGCTCCACCGTGTCGACCAGGTCGGGCCGCTCCGGGCCGTGCCCGGTCAGCCCCAGCGCACCGGCGGGCAACGTGCCGAGCAGGTCGAGCGACCGCAGGTAGTCGCCGATGTCCTCGACGACGGTCGTCCCGCGGCCCAGCACCGTGTCGCCGGTCAGTACGTGCGTCGTCCCGTCGTGGTCGAACCGCAGCGTCACCGAATCACCGCAGTGCCCCGGCGTGTGCCACACGGTCAGCTCCAGCCCGGCCGCGCGGACGACGTCGCCGTGCCCCAGCGGATCCCCGTCCCGGCACAGCCCCGGGTCGAACGCACGCACCGGCGCGCCCGTCCGCTCGGCCAGCCACGGCGCACCGTCGGAGTGGTCCGGGTGGTGGTGGGTCAACAGGATCAGCTCGACGTCGCCCGCCGCGGCCACGACCCGTTCGAGGTGCTCGGTGTCCAGGTACCCGGGATCGACCACCACGCTCGCCTCCGCGGCAGGTGCCCGCAGGATCCACGTGTTCGTGCCCTCGAGCGTCATGTGCGACGGGTTCTCCTCGAGCACCACCGCCGCCGCCGACGTCACCTCCCGCCGCGTCCCGTACGCGGGATGCACGACACCACCAGTCATCGAACCTCCGTTCACAGAGCCACTTCCGGTCCCGGTCCCACACCGGACTACAGCTCGACCAGCACCATGCCACCGCCGCTGCCCTCGACGGGTGTCGGCATGAGCTTGGGTACGGGCGTCCGGTCGACGGCGAGCGCGTCGGCGACCGTCGCGCAGCGTGCGAGGTCCTCGAGCATCGCCCACGTCGGTGCCATCAACATGCTCCGGCCGGCGCGGCCATCGGCCATCGCGCCCTCCGGGGTGCGCCATCCCGATTCGGACGCCTCCGACGTCGCACCGTCGGCGACCTGCCCGTCGGGCAGCGCGGCCACGAAGAACCGGGTGTCGTAGCGGCGCCGTTCCTGTTCGGGCGTGACCCAGTTCGCCCACGGGCGCAGCAGGTCGGCGCGCACCGTCAGGCCGGCGTCGGCGAGGAAGGCCGCGAGCGACAGCTCGCCCGCGACGAGGGCCGCCCGCGCGTCGGCGTAGCCGGAGGTGTCGGCGACGATCCCGTCCGGGCCCGGCCCGGCGAGCAGTACGCCGACCTCCTCGAACGTCTCTCGCACGGCCGCACACACGAGCGCCCGCGCCATCGCCTCGTCGCAGCCGAACCAGTCCGCCCACCGCGCGGGCGGCGGTCCGGCCCACGAGAGGGAGGCGTCGGCGTCGCGCTCGTCGACCCCGCCGCCGGGGAACACGGTCATGCCTGCGGCGAACTTCATCGCCGCGACCCGTCGCTGCAGGAACACCTCGACGCCGTCCGGGGTGTCCCGCACCAGCATCACCGTCGCGGCGTCCCGCGGGACGACAACATTCCCGGGAGCGACATCCCCCGGAGCACCGTTCCCCGAGGCACCGTTACCGGAGACGTCGCTCGAGGAGGCGGCACCATCGCACGCAGCACGGTTCGTCGACACGTCCTGCAACATACCGCCGGACGCGCCCGCTGTGACCCACGTTCGGCGTGGGTCAGCTCCCGTTCGCGGCCGGGCCGTTCGTGCCGTTGGAACGCTGCCGCTCGGCCTCCGCGCGTTCGCGGTGCGCCAGTTCGGCGTGCAGTTCGCGCAGCAGCTTGCGGTCGCGGTCGGTGAGCTGCGGGTCGTCGAGGTTCAGGTCCGGGATGTTGGCGAGGTCGTCGGTGCTCAGGTCCGCGGACGCGAGGGCCTTGCCCTTGTCCTTGTCCTGTGCGATCGCCGCGCGCAGCTGGGCGACCTCGGCGCGGGACATCTCCGTGGTGTCGGCCGAGCGGTTGTCCTCCTCGGCCTCCGGCGACGGCTGGGGGAACGCGACGACCTGACCGCCCTGGTCCTCGGCGGGCAGCTGTCCGCCGGACGCGTCGCTCAGATCGCCGCCGTGGCCGAGGTCGCCGCTGTCCTCGGTGCGCAGCGAACGACGGCCCTCGCGACGGCCGCCCGACGACGGGGGCGCCGCGGTCCAGCTGGAGGAGGAAGAAGACGGTGCCGGCGTCGAGACCGCGGGCTCGGGCACCGGTGCCGGTTCGGGGACCGGGGCGGGCTCCGGCTCGGCGGGCGGGGGCGGGGGAACGCTGGCGGGTCCGGTGGCCCGTGCCGGCTCAGAACGAGCCGGCTCGGCTCTTACCAAGTCTGCCCTCGCGGAGTCCCGCGCCGTGTCGGGCCCGGCGAGCCACACCGGAACGCCGGAGGAGAGCGCGCCCTCGTGGTAGGCGCTGCGCTCGGAGCCGGCACCGGTGACCTCGACGACCGCGCCGATACCGGCCTTGCGCAGCGCGTCGGCGACGCGGAACGCGACGGCGGGCGGATGCGCCTCGGGACCGATGTCGACGAGCACGACCCGCTGCGGCAGCGGGCCGGGCACGGCGCCTGCGGGCGTGTAGCGCCACACGGCGTGCACCGAACGCAGGTCGGGCAGCACGCGCAGCACGCGGTCGAGCGCCTCGCCGATGCCGGCGTCGGGCTCGTCCTCCCTGCTGAAGCGGTGCTCGGTCGCGGCGATGTCGTCGACGACGGTGAGCTGGTCGGCGAGCGTGGGCTCGGACCGGCTCATCTCGAGCAGCTGCGCCAGTTCGCGCTGTTCGCCCGGCCGCACCGGGATGCGACCGGCGATCAGCGAACCGACGGTGAGCTCGGCGGCGTCGTCGAGATGTGAGCGGGCGACGAGTTCTCGCGCCTCGGACAGCGCGCTGTCGTCGAGCCTGCCGGCGAGGCCGAGCAGGACGTTGTACAGGCGCAGCGGGACGCCGAAGCCGTCGTGGTCGCCGGGGAACCCGGTCGACCCTGGAACGTCCACCATTCGCCGCTCCTCCCTCTCGCCCGCCGGCCGCGAGCGCTTATGCGGGTACCAGTTGCTGACCGGCGCCGGCCGCTCCCGCGCACACGAATCTCGAGTTCGCGAGCGCTTCGGAGTGGTAGGCCGGAAGCTCGAACTTGACGGGAAGCACCTCCACGCACGGGGCTTCGTCGCCCAGCACGCGCAGGACCCGCTGCAGTTCGCCGGTCAACCGGGGCAGTCCGGACACCGCGGTGACGAGCAGGATTCGCTTCGCCCCCTCAGGGCCGGTCCCGCGCTCCTGTCGCCATGCTTCCCGAACTTCACCCACTTCGGGACGCCGTCGCAACGTTGCGTCGATCACGGCGCCTGCCGAATCGACGGAGTTCACCCAATTAGGTGTACTCGCGGTGAATGTGTACCCGCTCTCTGACGGTGCGTCTACCCCGAGCGTGGAACTGACCTGGTGCCAGTCCGCCCCGTGCGGGATCAGCCCGGCCACCATCAAGCGGTACTCCGCCTGGTCCAGGTCGACTCTGTGCTTGAGCAAAGTCTTCGGCAGGACGCGCGCGAGCGTGCTCGCCGCACCCTCGCCCAGCCAGTCGCGGAACCGCCACACGAGGTTGTCGGGCAGCCGACCCGACAACCGCAGCAACAGCTCGTGACACGCCTGCTCGACGTCCGGATCCAGCATCACGCCACCTCCACGATCAGTTCGACCTCGACCGGGGCGCCGAGCGGGAGCTCCGCGACGCCGACGGCCGACCGGGCGTGCGCGCCCGCGTCGCCGAAGACCTCGCCGAGCAGCTCGGACGCGCCGTTGATCACCGCGGGCTGGCCGTTGAAGCCCTCCGCGGAGGCGACGAAACCCGTCACCTTCACGACGCGGGTGACCGCGTCGATGCCCACGAGGTCGTGCACCGCGGCCAGCGCGTTCAGCGTCGCCGTCCGCGCGTGCGCCTTGGCCTCCTCGGGGCTGACCTCCCCACCGACGTTGCCGGTGGCCGCCAGCGCGCCCTCGACGAACGGCAGCTGGCCGGACGTGTACACGTGCGCGCCCGTGCGCACGGCAGGGATGTAGGACGCGACCGGGGCCGCGACGGCCGGAAGCGTGATGCCGAGTTCGGCGAGCTTGCTGCTGGCGGTCATGGCCGGCCTCAGTCCTTCGGGCGCTTCAGGTAGGCGACGTGCTGCTCCCCGCTCGGGTTGGGCAGGACGGTCACCAGTTCCCAGCCGTCCTCGCCCCACTGGTCGAGGATCTGCTTGGTCGCGTGGATCAACAGCGGAACCGTGGCGTACTCCCACTTCGTGGCACTCATGGCCGTCACCCTAAACGGCAACTGCCAGTAGTGTCCGGCGCGTGGAAACGTGGCGGATCATCGCGAGCGCTCTGCTCGGCATCGTCGGGTTCATCGGTGTGCTGATCGTCATGGCGCGCGTGCGCGAGAAGACCGGCAGCGGGCAGGCGGTCGGCGTCACCGGCCTGGTCGGCGTCACCGCGCTGGCCCTGACCTGCGTACTCGCGTTGACGGTGCTGCCCGCCGCCGTCGCGTGGGGATTGACGGGCGTCGTGACCGTGATCGTCGCCGTGCTGGCGTTGGCGAGTTGATGTCCTACGCTGCTCGGCGTGACCACCACGCTTGCTGGCTGGACCGACGAGCTCGCCCGAACCCGGCTGCATTTCGTGACCGGCAAGGGCGGCACTGGCAAGACGACGCTCGCCGCCTCCCTGGGGCTCGCGCTCGCCGGACTGGGCAGGCGGGTGCTGCTGGTCGAGGTCGAGGGGCGCCAGGGCTTTGCGCAGCTGTTCGACACCGAGCCCCTGCCGTACGCCGAGCAGCGGATCGCGTCCGCGCCGAACGGCGGCGAGGTGCGGGCGCTGCACATCGACGTCGAGGCGGCGCTGCTCGAGTACTTCGAGATGTTCTACAACCTGGGTTTCGCGGGCCGCACGCTGCGCAGGATGGGCGCGATCGAGTTCGCGACGACGCTCGCGCGGGACTCAGGGACGTCCTGCTCACCGGCAAGATCAAGGAATGCGTCGGGCGCACCGACTCCGACGGCAGGCACTTCTACGACGCCGTGGTGGTCGACGCCCCGCCCACCGGCCGGGTGGTGAAGTTCCTCGACGTCACGCGGGCCCTGACCGACCTGGCCAAGACCGGTCCGATCCGGTCGCAGGCCGACGGCGTCGTGCGGCTGCTGCACTCCGGTGAGACTGCGGTGCACATCGTGACACTGCTCGAGGAGATGCCGGTGCGCGAGAGCCTCGAGGCGGTCGCCGAACTGGACGGTGCCGACCTGCGGCCCGGTGCGGTGCTGATCAATCGGGTCCGCCCGCCGCGGCTGCCCGCCCGGTCGGTGACCGCGGCCGCCGACGGCCGGGTCGATGCCACGCGCATGCGCAAGGGCCTGGTGGCGGCCGGTCTGAACCTGTCCGACGAGACCCTCGACGGGCTCGTCGCCGAGACCGTCGAGCACGCGAGCCGCGTCCAGGCCGAACAGGCCGCGCGGGAACAGCTCACCGAGAGCGACCTGCCGTCGCTGGAGCTCGGGGAGCTGTCGGGCGCGTCGACGTCGCCGCGCTGTACGAACTCGCCGAGTCGCTGCGCGCGCAGGGGGTGCGCTGACGTGGCTCCGGCGAAGGACCTCGACGTCGACGCGCTGATCGACGACCCGGACACGCGGGTCGTCGTGTGCTGCGGTTCGGGTGGTGTCGGCAAGACGACGACCGCGGCGTCCCTGGCACTGCGCGCGGCCGAACGCGGCAGGCAGACGGTGGTGTTGACCATCGACCCGGCCCGCAGGCTCGCCCAGGCGCTCGGCCTGCGCGAACTCGGCAACCACCCGCGGCAGGTCACCGTCGACGGATTCGAACCGGACGGCGAGCTGTGGGCGATGATGCTGGACATGCGCCGCACGTTCGACGACATGGTGCGGCGGCACGCGGGCCCCGAACGCGCCGAGCAGCTGCTGAGCAACCCCTTCTACCAGACGATCTCCACGTCGTTCTCCGGAACGCAGGAGTACATGGCGATGGAGAAGCTGGGCCAGCTCGCGGCGACCGGCGACTGGGACCTGATCGTCGTCGACACCCCACCGAGCCGTTCGGCACTCGACTTCCTCGACGCGCCGAACCGGCTCTCGGCCGCGCTCGACGGGCGGATGATCCGCCTGCTCACCGGCCCGGCGCGGGCGGGCACGTGGGGTCTGCGCAAGGTGATGAGCGCGGGCTTGTCGATGTTCGCCAAGGCCGTGTCGACGATCCTCGGCGGGCAGCTGCTGGCCGACGCGTCGGCGTTCATGCAGGCGTTCGACTCGACGTTCGGCGGCTTCCGCGAACGCGCGGCCAAGACGCAGGAGCTGCTGCGCTCGGCCGGGACGTCGTTCGTCGTCGTGGCCGCCCCGGAGGCCGACGCCCTGCGCGAGGCGAGCTACTTCGTGGAACGGCTGTCGGAGGAGTCGATGCCGCTGGCCGGGCTCGTGGCCAACCGGACGCATCCGGTGCTGGCCGACCTGACCGCCTACGACGCGCTCGCGGCGGCCGAATCGCTGGAGAAGGGCGGCGCCAACGCGCCGCTGGCCGCGGCCGTGCTGCGCCTGCACGCCGACCGTGTCGAGCTCGCCCGGCGGGAGACGCGTCTGCTCGAGCGCTTCACGCGCGCGCATCCGGACGTGCCGGTGACCCGCGTGCCCGCGCTGGCCACGGACGTGCACGACCTCGCGGGGCTACGGGACATCGGGGCCCGCCTGGCCGGCGGGTGAGCCGGGCCGGGACGCGACACTGCGTCCCACCCGAACCCTGGCGAACCGGTGGACCCCGAGGGCCCGCGACGGTTCGCCGTCAGCCGCTCGCGGCCGGTTCGTACTCGCGCTTGGCGGACTCCAACAGATCCGACCAGTTGTCCACCTCGGGACGCTTGCGCAGCAGCGCCCGACGTTCGCGTTCGGTCATCCCGCCCCAGACACCGAAGTCGATCCGGTTGTCGAGGGCCTCGGCGAGACATTCGGTCCGCACGGGGCACCCCATGCAGATGACCTTGGCGCGGTTCTGTTCGGCGCCGCGGACGAACAACCCGTCCGGGTCGGTGTCCCTGCAAAACGCCTGGATCCGCCAGCTCGACTGGTTGGTGCTCATCACAACCCCCAGCTCCTACCCTGTCGTTCGTGCTCTCACGGTCCCTCCAACGGCGCTTCCCCTGATAGCGCCGTCTCGTGAGGTGTTGACGGACTGTAGGCGTGGTCGGTTCCCCCGCCAAGCGACGAATTGGGGATTTCTTTTCGCGAATGACCTGACGGTCAACCACAGGTGTCTACAACGTTTCACCCCGAGCGACTGTGCGGTCCCTACCAATCCGCCATCCGGGTGAGACCGGGTTGCCAGGGGGAGGCGGGCCGAGCCAACCCGCACGTCACGTCCCGAATGCGTACCCTGGTCACGTGCGCAATCGAAGCGGTCTGCTGAAGATGTTCGGACTCTGCCTGTTGGCCGGCGTCCTGGTCGCGGGCGTCCTGTTCCCCGTCGCCGGGCTCGCCGGTGTCATCTCCAACCAGGCGAGCGAGACCGTCGAGTCGACCTCGGCCGAACTCGCGGACGAACCGCCGCCCCAGCTGACGACGATCACCGACAAGAACGGCGAGCCGATCGCGACGCTGTACGACCAGTACCGCGTGCCCACCGCCCCGGACGAGATCTCCGACGCGATGAAGTGGGCGCTCATGTCCATCGAGGACCGCCGCTTCTACGAGCACAACGGCGTCGACTGGAAGGGCACGCTGCGCGCCGCGGTCAGCAACAGCTCCGGCGGCGACACGCAGGGCGCCTCGACGCTCACCCAGCAGTACGTGAAGAACTACCTGATCAACGTCATCCACCGCGACGACGAGCTCGGGCAGCAGCGCGCACAGGAACAGACCATCGGTCGCAAGCTCAAGGAAGCGCGCATCGCCATCCAGCTCGAGACCCGGATGAGCAAGGAGGAGCTGCTCGCCGGGTACCTGAACGTCGTCGAGTTCTCCCGCCAGATCTACGGCGTCGGCGCCGCCGCGCGCGCCTACTTCGACACCACGCCCGACCAGCTCGACGTCAAGCAGTCCGCGCTGCTGGCCGGCATGGTCAACAACCCGGCCGTCAACGACCCGTGGAGCAACCCGGAGGCCGCGACCCAGCGGCGCAACATCGTGCTCGACTCGATGGTCGACAACCGCAAGCTCGCCGAGGAGGACGCCGAGCGGATCAAGAACGAGCCGCTGGGTGTCGTGCCGGGCGGGCCGAACAAGCCCGCCGCCAACTGCGTCGGCGCCGGTCCCGAGCACGGCTTCTTCTGTCAGTACGTCGAGGACTACCTGACGACGCACGGCATGGACAAGGAGGAGCTCTACAGCGGCGGGTACACCGTGCGCACGACCCTCGACCGGCAGGCCAACCGCATCGCCAAACGCGCCGCCGAGGAGCAGGTGTCGAAGACGCAGGACAACGTCGCCAACACGTTGTCACTGGTCACGCCCGGCAAGGACCGGCACGAGGTCGTCGCGCTCGCGGCCAACCGCGACTACGGCATCGACAAGGAGGCGGGCCAGACCATCTACGCCCTGCCCTCCAGCACCGCGAACGTGACCGGCGCCGGCTCGGCGTACAAGATCTTCACCGCCGCGGCCGCCATGCAACAGGGCCTCGGCATCTTCGACTCGCTGCCCTCTCCCGGCTCGTACACCTCGTCGCGGTACACCAACGCGGGCCAGCCCTACACCGTCGGCAACGCCAGCGACAGCTACCCGGCGAACATGAACCTGCAGACGGCGTTGGCCACCTCGCCCAACACCACGTTCGTGCACCTGCTCGACCGCACCGGCATCCGGCCCGTCCTCGACATGGCCTACCGCCTCGGCATGCGCAGCACGATGACGTCCAACGCCGCCAACGGCGGACCCGTCGACGCGGGCAACGAGAGCAACGCGTGGGGCATGGAGCAGCGCGAGTTCTACGGTCCGCGGGAGAACTCACGCGGCATGCCGGCGTTCACCCTCGGCGTCAGCCCCACCAACCCGCTCGAGATGGCCAACGTCGCCGCGACGATCATGAGCGGCGGCACCTGGTGCCCGCCGACCCCGATCGCCGAGGTCACCGACCGCAACGGCCAGCCCGTGTCGATCGAGGAAGAGCCCTGCGAACAGGCCGTCAACGAGGACCTGGCCAACAGCCTCGCCGAGGCCATGAGCCAGGACAGCGTCAACGGCGGCACCTCCGCCGCGGCCGCCTCCGACGTCGGCTGGACCCGGCCGATGATCGGCAAGACCGGAACCACCCAGTCGAACGCCTCCGCCGCGTTCGTCGGCGCCACGCCGCAGATGGCGGGCGCGTCGATGGTGTTCAAGCCCGACAACCCGGCGGGCGGCATCGTCGACGGCGGACCCGGCAACGTCTACTCCGTCGGCGAAGGCAACGGCAACATCTTCGGTGGCCGGACACCCGCGCGGACCTGGTACACCGCGATGAACCAGATCCTCGAGGGCCAGCCCGAACGGCCGCTGCCCAGCGCCAGCCCGCGCTACGAGTAAGAGAGTCCAGAGAATCCGTTGAAGCGCCTCCTGACCACCACCGCGGCCGCCGGAGCAGCGACGCTCGCCTACGCCGTCGGCATCGAACGCAGGAACTGGACGTTGCGCACCGGGCAGCTGCCCGTCCTCGACGACGACGCCTACCCGGTGCGCATCCTGCACATCTCCGACCTGCACATGCTGCCCGGGCAGAAGTCCAAGCAACGCTGGGTCGCCGAACTCGACGAACTCGAACCCGACCTCGTCGTCAACACCGGCGACAACCTCGCCCACCCGCGAGCCGTGCCGTCCGTGCTCAA
This sequence comes from Saccharomonospora sp. CUA-673, assembly GCF_001942305.1. GTDB lineage: Bacteria > Actinomycetota > Actinomycetes > Mycobacteriales > Pseudonocardiaceae > Prauserella. The sequence continues at coordinate 120,888 of NZ_MKKE01000005.1, forward strand.
CGCGCTCGGCCCGCTGCTCGAACGGCCCGGCATCTTCATCTTCGGCAGCAACGACTACTACGCGCCCAAACCGAAGAATCCCGCCCGCTACCTCATGCCCAAGGGCCGCAAGAAACGCATCCACGGCAACCACCTGCCCTGGCGCGACCTGCGCGCCGCGTTCCTCGAACACGGCTGGCAGGACCTCACCCACCACCGCACCACGTTCGACGTCGCAGGCAGCGCATCTTCGCCGCCGGCGTCGACGACCCCCACCTGCGCCGAGACCGCTTCAGCGAGATCGCCGGACCCGTCGACGAGGAGATCGTCCTCAAACTCGGCATCACCCACTCGCCCGAACCGCGCGTGCTCGACCCGTTCGCCACCGAGGGCTACGACCTCGTCCTCGCCGGCCACACCCACGGCGGGCAACTCCGCATCCCCGGTATCGGCGCACTCGTCACCAACTGCGAACTCGACCGCTCCCGCGCCCGCGGCATCTCCCGCTGGGGCTCCGACATGTGGCTGCACGTCTCCGCGGGCCTCGGCACCTCGCCGTACGCACCGGCACGATTCGCCTGCCCGCCCGAAGCCACCCTGCTCACCCTCGTGCCCCGCGGCACCGACCCGTCCCGCAAAGCCACCAGGACCCGAAGGACCACCCGCCGCAAGGCGCGCAGCGAGGTCCGCTAAACTAGTCGGCGACCCGCTCACCGGGGAACTCTCCCGGTGAACAGCATCGAACAGATGCAGCACCAATCGGGGTGTGGCGCAGCTTGGTAGCGTGCCTCGTTCGGGTCGAGGAGGTCGTGGGTTCAAATCCCGCCACCCCGACGAAGGAGGGAGACCTCTGCCCACGGAATGCGTGGGCGGGGGTCTCCTTCTTTATTACTGTGGGGGCCCAGCCCCCACACCCCCAGACCGGCGGGCTCCGCCCCCGGACCCCCTGCCTGTGGTTGCGTTTCGTTCGTTTCCTTGCGTTGGGTGTGGGGGTTCGGCCGAGTTCGCTGCGCTCACCGGCCTCCGTTCCTCGCCGTGTCAGCACCTCACGTCGCCGTGTCAGCGTTTCGCGTCGCCGTGTCAGCACCTCACGTCGCCGTGTTGGCATCCTGCGTCGGGGTGGGGGCTCCCGAGGGCCCTTTGGTTGCGTTGAGTGCGACCATCGGGCCCTCGGGAGCTTCGGGTGGCGGGTGGGTCAGTTGGCTTGGAACCTTGCGTATTGATCGGCGATCGTCGTGGGGGTCGCCGCCTTGTCCAGGAACATCAACGAATCCATCCGGCAGTTACACGGATTCTTCTCCGCATCGTTCTGCGGATAACTACCGCCGATCTTGATGCCCCGCGGGTTCGTCGCACTCGACGGCGAACCGTCCACCTGCCACGGATCCCCGTCCTTGACGTAGAAACCGGGCACCGGCTCGCCGTTGCGATACAACGCCATCTCGCCCGACGTGTAGTCGAACGTCGCCGCCAGATGCACCCACTCGCCCTGCGGCAGCAGCTCACGCCAATCCTGCTGCGCGGCGAACATCTGCGACTCACCGCCGTCCAGACGCCGGCCGAGAGCCACCAATCGCATCTCGCCGTCGACCTCGATCAACTCCAACAACGCGCGCACATCGTGGCCGTCCGAATCGCCACTCAACACCCCGGCCAACCCGACCGAGTTGTACCGCGCGCCCGGCTCACCCGCCGACGGATCGGGACTCGGGTTCTCACCCGTCATCTTCACCCAACCCATCACCGTGATCCCGTCGACCGCATTGAACGCCTTCAACGACTCCACACCGTCCGCGTCGCCGTCCTGACTGGGCCCCGTTTGGTGGTCCAGTGGTTATGAGAGTGCGGGTTGGTTGGTGATCCACTGCTCGCGGAAGGTGGTCGGGGGTTGGCCGCCGAGCG
>NZ_MKKE01000006.1 GCF_001942305.1 Saccharomonospora sp. CUA-673
ATGGTCGCATCGAGCGCAGCCGCGCGTCAGCGCGTCGTTGGGGGGTGGTGGCCGGGCGACGGGCGGGCGCGACCATGGGGCCCTCGGGAGCTTCTGGCCGGGTCAGTCGGGGAGTTGGGCGGCGCGCTTGAGTTCCTCGCCGAGGTTCTCGCGGCGGATGCGCTGGTCCATGTAGAGGATGGCGGCGACGCCCGCGGCGAACGGCACGGTGACCGCCTGCGCGATGCCGTAGCCCAGCTCGCTCATGAACTGCTGGCCCGTCGACAGCTCGCCGTCGGCCGGCAGCATCATCGTGAAGAACATCTGGATGAACATGCCGACGACCGTCGTGATCACCAGCGCGAGCAGCAGGATGCCGAACACGCGCCACCACGAGCCGCTGACGAGGTTGAACGAGCGTTTCATCGCGGCGCCGATCGTGCCGCGTTCCAGTACCAGTGCCGGCGTGGCCAGCGCGAGGAACACGTAGGCCACGATGCCCGGGATGATCAGCAGGAACGTGCCGACCATCGTGATGAGCGAGACGAGCACCGTCAGCCCGAGCACGGCGGGCAGGCGCGGCTGGAACTCGGCCCACGCCTCGGCGAACGTGATCGGCTTGCCGAGCACCGCGCGGCCGATGATGACCACGAGCAGGCCGGTCACCAGCGTCTGCGTCAGCAGCGACACCAGCAGGAGCGTCCCGTTGGCCGGCAGCGTGTCGGCGAGCATCTGCTGCGCCTGCTCGGCCTGCTGCTCGACGGAGGCGTTGGGGTCGATCTGCTGCACGTCCGGCAGCAGGTACAGGTTGGCCAGGAACATGGCCACCGCGCCGACGAACGCCACCGCGGCGGACGTGCCGAACACGACGCCCGCGTACCGGCGCATCGTGTTCCAGGCGCCTTCGAAGATCTCGCCGAGCCCCAGCGGACGCAGCGGGATCACGCCGGGCTGCTCGCCCTGGAAGCCGCCGCCCTGCGACGGATAACGGGGCAGGTCCGAATCGCTCATAACCGAAATCCTGCCATCCAATCCTGCCGCGAACCCGACGGGGCGGCCCGCGCGGTCGCTATGCTCACCGCGATACACCAGCAGCAGGGGGAGCCACGCCACATGACCCGACCTCCGCACGGGCCCGGGCCCCATGGGCAGCACGGTCCCGGCCAGTACGGGCCCGGCCAACAGGGCCCCGGGCCGCACGGGCCGGGCTCGCAGGGGCCGGCAGGCGGGCCACCACCGCCCGCCGGGCCTCCGGGTCCTCCGGGTCCTCCGGGTCCTCCGGGTTCCCAGCCGCCCCCGCCACCGTGGTCCGGTCGGCCGGGACCTCCGCCCGGACAGCCTCCGGGCACGCCCTGGCACGGCGGTCACGGCGCTCCTGTCGGTCCGGGCGGCCCGCGGCGGCCGCCGAAGTCGAACGCACCGGTCGTGGCGGCCGCGCTCGGCGGGTTCGGCGTCGTGGTGCTGGTCGCGATCCTCACGGCGACCCTGGTGGGCGGCGATCCGCGGAACACGGCCGACCGCGAGGGCGGCGCACCCGTCCCACCGGCCACCGACACGTCGATCACGTCCTCCCCGAGCACGACGACCAGCACGTCCGAGACCACCACATCGAGTGAGACGTCGGAGACCGTCGAGCCGAGCATCATCACCTTCACCGAGGGCCCGGGCGGCGGTGAGGCCCCGACGTCGGGCGGCGAGAAGATCTACCGGCTCGCCGACCACCCGCTGCTGCAGAACCCGGACAGCGGGTTGCGGGCGGTGCAGTGCTCGCTGCCGGGGTGGCAGAGCAACCCGCAGGCGGCCGAGGCCTTCCTGACGGCGGCCACCGACTGCCTGAACGACGCGTGGGGCACCCTGCTGCGCTCCCACGACCTGCCGTTCGAGGAACCGAACCTGCACTTCCCCGCGGGCACCTCGTACGAGACGACGACCTGCGGCACCCACGAGGTCAGCATGGCGAAGGCGGCGCTGTACTGCGCGAACAACCTCTACATGCCGTACCAGGGGCTGCAGGCAGACCGGTACGGCGACCGGCCGGGCGTGTACCTGGCGCTGCTGGCCCACGAGTACGGCCACCACGTGCAGTACGTGGCGGGCATCTTCGAGGCCGCCTGGCACCGGATGAACGAGGCGGGCGGCCAGGGCAGCCCCGGCGCCGACGCCGTGTCGCGGCGGCTCGAGCTGCAGGCCCAGTGCTTCTCCGGCATGTTCATGGGCTCGCACGTCGGGCGCAGCGGCCCGAACGGCGTGAACCAGACGATGCTCGACCAGGCCTGGTACGACCAGGAGACCCGCGGCGACGGCACGTCCGGCACCACCGACCACGGGTCCAACGCCAACTACTCGGCCTGGTGGCAGCAGGGCAGCCGCGACAACCGCCTCCAGCAGTGCAACACGTGGAACGCCGACGAGGGCAGCGTGTCCTGACCGGCCGGGTTGCCGGGGTGCGGGTTGCTGAGGGTGCCGGGCCCGCGGCGGGCGTCGCTATGCTGAGCGGGCCCCAGCAGCGAGGTTCGTAGGCGACATGACCCCATCCCCGCAGGACCCGGCCGACGAGACCGGCGGTTCCGGCCCCGACGGCGACGAGGCTGCCGACACCGGCGGCCCGGCCCCGCGCCGGGCACGGTCGAGCGCGCCCGCGACGATCTTCGCGCTGGCCGGGTTCGCCCTGATCGGCCTGGCGGGCGTGCTGGTCGTGAGCCTGCTGACCCCGCCTGCGCAGAACAACGAGGGCGGCGCGTCGGCGGGCGGTGGCACGCCGCAGTCGCCGACGACGACCGAGACCGTGCCCGACGACGTCCGGGCGATCGGCGACCGGCCGTTGATGCGCGACCCGGACGCCGGGTTGCAGGCCGTTCCGTGTTCACTGCCGCCGTGGCGCAGCAACCCCGAGGGTGCCGAGCTGTTCTTCACCGCGGCCACGGAGTGTCTGAACCGCGCGTGGGAGCCGTTCCTGCGCCAGTACGACCTGCCGTTCCGCGAGCCGACGCTGCACTTCCCCGACGGCCAGGCGTTCCGGACGCCGTGCGGCGACATCCGCGTCGACGTCACGACCGCGGCGTACTACTGCAACGACAACCTGTACGTGCCGTTCTCCGGACTGCAGACCGAGTACTACGGCGACCAGCCGGGCATCTACCTCGCGGTGATCGCGCACGAGTACGGCCACCACGTGCAGGAGGTCGCGGGGATCATGGACGCGGTGTGGGAGCACATCAACGCCGCGGGCGAGGGCACCGACGAGGGTCAGGAGCTCTCCCGCCGCCGTGAGCTGCAGGCCCAGTGCTTCTCGGGCATGTTCATGGGCGCGCACACCGAGCGCAGCGGTCCGAACGGCGTCACGCAGCAGATGTTCGACACCGCCTGGTACGACCAGGACACCCGCGGCGACGACACGTCGGGCACCACCGACCACGGCTCCAATGCCAACTACGCGTCGTGGTGGCGAGCGGGCGCCGAGTCGAACCGCATCGTCGACTGCGACACCTTCTCCGCGAAACCCTCCGCCGTCTCGTAGAGCTCCCGAGGGCATGTGTCAGACGGCGATGCGGGGGCCTCGGACCACCAGGAACGAGTAGACGCCGCCTGCGGCGCAGCTGAGCACGAGCAACGCCATGCCGAGCGGCCTGCCCAGGTCGCCCATGCCGGTGTGGGTGGCGGCGAGTTGCACGTCCAGCGGTCCCTCGGGGATCTCGGCGGGCACGGTGATCTCCACCTGCTCACCCTGGTCGTAGCCGCAGCCGCTGAGGGTGCCCTCGTGGGTGGCGCCGTCGGCGCGGAACTGCACGGTCTGCTCGGCGTTCGGGTTGGTGCAGTCGGCGGGCACGGTGACGGTGGCCTGCACGTTACGTTCCTCGGCGCCGCCGGACGTGGCGAACAGCGACGGACCCCAGAGCCACACCAGGGCCGTGATCAGGATGCCGACCGCACCGGCCACGCCGATGGCCTTCCATCCGACCACGAACACCCGTCTGTCCGATTCTGCTTCTCGCCGCACGGAACCAATCGTGCCAGGTCTGTCGGCACCGGCCCAGATAACCGGCGGAAGCCAACATCACAGTGCTTCCGAAGTGCACCCGAACAGTGATCTCGGCCCGAATCTCCGGCCGCAGGGCCGCCCGGCGTCAGTCCTCGTCAGTCCTCGTCGTCCGCTCGTCCCGTGTGCCGGACGTACAGGATCCGGTCGCCGGGTTCGATCGCATCGGCCTCGGGCGCATCCACCCGATAGAGGTGCCCCGCACGGACGAGGCCGAGGACGGTGTCGGGCAGGTGCCGCGGCGAGCCGCCCTCCTCCGCGCGGGTGACGGGCCGTTCGGCGATCGCCAGTCCGGTCTCGGGGGTGAGCAGGTCCTCGACCATGTCGACCACGAGCGGGGTCCGGGTGGCCATGCCGAGCAGCCGCCCCGCCGTCTCGCTCGAGACGACGACCTGGTCGGCGCCGGACTGTTTGAGCAGGTGCACGTTCTCCGCCTCGCGGACGGAGGCGAGGATGACGGCCTTCGGGGCGAGTTCGCGTGCGGTGAGGGTGACCAGCACGGCCGTGTCGTCGCGGTTCGGCGCGATCACCACCGATTTGGCCCGCGGCACGCCGGCGACCCGCAGCACGTCGGCGCGGGTGGCGCTGCCGTGCACGGTGATCAGCCCCAGCGCGCTGGCCGCGTCGAGCGACTGCTGGTCGGTGTCGACGACCACCACCTGGTTCGCCGGCACCTCCTGCTCGGCCATCAGGGCGTTGATCGCCGACCGACCCTTGGTGCCGTAGCCGACGACCACCACATGATCGCGCACCTTGTTCCTCCACTTCTCGATCCGCAGCGCCTGCCGGGAACGTTCGGTCAGCACCTCCAGTGTGGTGCCGACCAGGACGATCAGGAACGCCACCCGCAGCGGCGTGATGACGACGACGTTCACCAGCCGTGCGGTGTCGGTGACCGGGGCGATGTCGCCGTATCCGGTCGTCGACAGCGACACCGTCGCGTAGTAGGCGGCGTCGAGGAACGAGATCTCGCCGCCGGTCGAGTCGGTGTAGCCGTCGCGGCCGAGGTACACGATGACCACGGCCGCGAACAGGAAGAACAGCGCACCCAGGATGCGTCGGCTGATCGCCCGCAGCGGCTGATCTTCGATTCCGGCATCCGGAGGACGCCGACGAGTGCGTGGGCCGGTTGGTCGGGCAACGGCCGCTGCCGCAGCAGTCCCTTGATCACGCTGGGAAACCCTAGCCGTTCGACTCCACCGATCGCAGCAACGCGCGCAGTCCGGCGGCGTCGAGCAGGTCGACCGGTCGGGCGGTGTGGTCGTGGCGCACGTAGTGGAACGCCGCCCGCACGCGCTCGAGCGGCGCGCCGGTGAGCCCCGCCCACGCCAGGCGGTAGGCGGCGAGCTGCACCGACAGCGACGTCATGGCGCCGTCGTCGGGGACCGCTCCGGTCTTCCAGTCGACGACGGTCCAGCTGCCGTCGGGTTCGGCGAACACGGCGTCCATGCGGCCCCGCACGGTGACGCCGTCGATGACCGTGGAGAAGGGCACCTCGACGTCGTGGGGCGTGCGGTGGGCCCATTCGCTGCGTTCGAACGCCTCCTGCAGCGCGTCCAGTTCGGCGTCGGGTGCCTCGCCGACGTCGGCGGCGCCGGGCAGGTCGTCGATCTCGAGCAGCCGTTGTCCGGCGAACCGGCGTTCCAGCCAGCCGTGGAAGGCCGTGCCGCGCCGGGCGTAGGCGTTCGGCGGGAACGGCAGCGGACGACGCAGCCTGCGGGCCAGTTCGGCGGGACGGCCGGCCAGTTCGACCAGTTGGCTGACCGACAGCTGCCCCGGCAGCGGGATGTCCTCGGTGCGTCCCGACGCGCGTTCCCGTTCGGCCAGCAGGACGTCGGTGTCGGCCGCCCACCCCTCGGGATCCGGGTCGGCGGCGTCCGGGTCATCCGCGTCGGGGGCATCCGGGTCGACGGGCTCGGCGGGCTCGGCGGGCTCGACCGGTTCGCCGCCGAGGGGCAGCGCGAGCTGGTCGGACTCGGGACCGGCCGCCACGGGCCTGGCGATCTCGGCGAGCACGGCCCGCGCGCCCTCGTCGACGGCGTCCCGGCGCCCGCCCAGCGGGTCGGCGGGCCACTGCACGGGAGCCTCGCCCGCGCCGTCGCCGACGAGCGGGTTCTCGGCGTCCTCGTCGGGTTGCTCGGCCCACGTGGTGACCGTGCCGATCTGCTCGCCTGTCTCCTCGGCGGCGCCGATCGTCTCGACGACCTCGGTGAAGAACTCGGAGGGGCCCTTCGGTTTCGTGCCGCTCTCGCCCCACCAGTGCGCGGACAGCAGCAGATGCCGTTCGCTGCGGGTCAGGGCGACGTAGCAGAGGCGGCGTTCCTCCTCGGCGTGCCGTTCGGCGAACGCGGCCTCGTGCTCCTTGCAGGCCTCGACGATCTCCTTGCGGTTCTCGTCGCCGTGCAGGCGCAATTCGGGCAGGTCCTGGCTGTCGCCGCGCAGCGCGGCGGGCAGGTCGGTGACGGTCCGCAGCCACGACGAGGTGCGCCGGTCGCCGGGGAACACCCCCTTGACCAGGTGCGGCACGGCGACGACCTGCCATTCGAGGCCCTTCGCCGAGTGCACGGTGAGCACCTGCACCCGGTCGGCGGCGACCTCGACCTCGCCCGGCGGCAGTCCGTCCTCGGCGTGTTCGGCGGTGGCCAGGTAGTCCACGAAGGACAGCAGCGTCCCGGTGGGCGAGTTCTCGGCGTACTCGGTGACGACGTCGGCGAACGCGTCGAGATGCGCCCGGCCCGCGCCGCCCGGCCGGGCCATCGCCTCGACGTCGAGCAGCAGCGTGCGTTCGACGTCGGCGACCAGTTCCGGCAGCGGCTGGTCGAGCCTGCGGCGCAGCACGCCCAGTTCCTTGCTCAACCGCGTGATCCGCGCGTAGCCCTCGGCCGAATAACGGGAGGCGTCGCCGGGGTCGTCGAGGGCGTCGATGAGCCCGGCCTGTTCGGCGCGTTCGGCGACGATCTCGTCGGCGGCGGCCGACAGTTCGCCCGCCCGGCGCCACAGCGCGCCGAGGTCGGCGGCCGCGAGGCGCCACCGCGCACCGGTCAACAGCCGCGCGGACGCGGTTCCGGACAACGGTTCGGCCAGCACCCGCAACGTCGCCACGAGGTCGGCGACCTCGGGTTCCTCCAGCAGTCCGCCGAGTCCGACGACCTCGACGGGCAGGCCGCGCGCCCGCAGCTCGCCCGCGATGGGCGCCATGTCGGCCCTGCGGCGCACGAGCACGGCCGCGGTCGGCGGTGTGCCGTGGGCGTCCCGGTCGGCGTACCAGATGGCGGCGAGCTCGTCGGCCAGCCAGCCGCGTTCCTGCCGCACGTCGGTGGTGAGTCCACATCGGACGTCGGCGGGTGGGGCGCCGTCCTTGGCACGCAACCGCTGCACGCCGAGCCCGCCCGCGCGGAGCGGTTCGGCGACGGCGTTGGCGAGCGTGAGCACCTCCGGCGGATTCCGGAAGCTGGTGAGCATGCCGTACTCGCGGGCGGGCACCGCCTCGCCCGTCACCGCCGAGCGGCGGGGGAAGTCGGTCGTGAACCGGGGCAGGTTCGCCGCGCTCGCCCCGCGCCAGCCGTAGATCGCCTGCGCCGGATCGCCCACCGCCGTGACGGGCAGCGGACCGGCGGAGCCCACTGTCTCGGACTCGGTTCCCGTGCCTCCGAAGAGCGAGCGCAGCAGCACCCGTTGCGCGTGCCCGGTGTCCTGGTACTCGTCGAGCAGCACGGCCCCGTAGCGCTCCCGCTCCCCCGCGACGACCTCCGGATGTCCCGCGGCGAGCCGGGCGGCCAGTGACATCTGGTCGGCGAAGTCGAGCGCACCCTCGGCGCGTTTGCGCTGCCGGTAGGCCTCCACGAGCGGCAACAGGGCGAGCCGGAACCGTTGCCGCTGCAGGATGGTCGTCAGGTCGACGGGCAGGTTCGCGCGCTGCCCCTTGGCGCGCGGCGCGTTCTCGACGATGCCGCACAGCCGCTCGGTGTACTCGCGCAGCCGCTCCGGATCGACGAGATGCTCGCCGAGTTCCCCGGTCAGGCCGAGCAGGTGCTGCGTGACCGTCGGCGGCACGAGGTCGGTGTCGAGGTCGTGGTCCCATGTGGACACCACGCGGTGCGCCAGCTGCCACGACGCCGTCTCCGACAACAGCCGCGCGCCGGGTTGCACCGGCAACCGCAGACCGTGCTCGCCGAGCAGCCGTCCCGCGTAGGCGTGGTAGGTCAGCACGGTCGGTTCGCCGGCCAGCACCGACGCGCGCCGCGATCCGCCCGGGTCGATGCGGTCGAGCAACGTCGATCCGGCCAGCACCCGCAGTCGCGCGCGCACGCGGTCGGCGAGCTGACGCGCGGCCTTGCGCGTGAACGTCAGGCCCAGCACGCGTTCCGGCGTCACCAGGCCGTTGGCGACGAGCCACACGACGCGCGCCGCCATCGTCTCGGTCTTGCCCGCTCCCGCGCCCGCGACGACGAGCGAGGGCTCGGGCTGCGCGGCGACGACGGCGGCCTGCTCGTCGGTCGGGGTCGGCAGTCCGAGCGCGTTCGCGACCTCGGCCGGACTGACCAGGGTGGTGGCCGGTTCGTTCACGGTCCGGTCACCTGCCTGCCCTCGGGACGTGCCGGGCACGAGGACCGCGCGGGGCAGCGGTCGCAGTCGGCGTTCTCCTTCGCCTGGTACGCCGGTCCGGCGGTCGCGGTGGCCGCGTCCCGCACGAGCCGCAGCCAGTGCACCTGGCCGTCGGCGTCGAGCGGTGGTTGCTCGCGCTCCCCCGCCCCGGTCTTGGTGTTCGATTTCGCGACGTACACCAGTCGCGCGCCGCCGGGGGTCCGCGCCTGACCGGCTTGTTGCTGCTCGAAGGCGCCGAGCAGGACGGCGAGCTGGTAGGCGGCGAGCTGCGGATGCTGTTCGGCGTCCTTGGCGCTCACGGCCGTCTTGCCGGTCTTCAGGTCGACCACGACGGGCCTGCCCTCGCCGTCGACCTCCAGCCGGTCGACCCGGCCGGTGAGTGTGACGCGCAACCCCGCGTCGGTCTCGTCGGTCTCGTCGGTCTCGTCGGAGTCGGTCTCGGGTGGGAGCTCGACGGACATCTCCTGCTCGACGGCCACCTGGGTCAGTTCCGACCGGCTCTGCCGCAGCCAGGTGAGGAAGTTCTGCACCATCTGCTCGACGCGGGTGCGCTCGCGGCGCGAGAACCATGGGGCGCCCGCGTCCACCTTGGCCCACGCCCGATCCAATTCGGACCGGATCTCGTCGGCGTCGGCGCCGGAGGCGGCCGCCTGGGCGAGCGCGTGCACGAGCGTGCCGGTGACCGCGGCCAGCTGCGACGGGTCGGCCCCGCCGTGCCGTTCGATCAGCCACCGCAGCGGGCACTTCGCGAGGATCTCCACCGTGGACGGCGACACCCGCACCGGATCGCCCGGTTTGCGCAGCGGTTCGTCGGTGCTCGGCTCGTGCAGGCCGTACCACTGGTCGGGGTGCGCGCCGGGCACGCCGGCCCGCGCGAGCCGCGCCAACTGCGTCACCGCCCGGCGCTTGCGGTCGGGGTCCTCGTCGGCCGAGCACACCACCGACCGCAGTTCGCCGACCAGTTCGGAGAGCACGAGCGACCGTTCGCGCGGGTACACGCGCACGTCCGGACCCGCGTCGGCGGCGTCCTCGCCGTGGGCCAGCAGTTCCTCGACGAACCGGGACGGCTGCCCGTCCTCCCCCTGGACGGCCGTGACCAGCAGCGTCGACCGGGCGCGGCTCGCGGCGAGGTAGAACAGTCTGCGCTCCTCGGCCAGCAGCGGCGCGGTGATCGACACGGTGTCGTCGTCCACCCCGGACAGCAGGTCGACCAGACGCTCCACCCCGAGCAGCGTTCCGCGCGGCCGCAGATCCGGCCAACTGCCCTCCTGCGCCCCCACGACGGCGACGACCGTCCACTCGCGACCGGCCGCCGCATGCGCCGTCACCAACGCGACGCCGCCGCCGCGTGCGGCGACCGGGGCGAGGCTGTCCCCGGCGATGTGCTGCGACGTCAGGTACTCCGCGAACCCGGCCACGCTCGCCCTGGGCAACCTGTCGACATACCGACCCGCCGCGTCGAACAGGGCCACGACGGCGTCGAGGTCACGATCGGCCTGCACGGCGAGCGACCCGCCGCGCTTGATCTGCCCCAGCAGCCGCTTCTCCAGACCACTGGCCTGCCACACGCGCCACAACACGTTCTCGACGTCGAGGCCCTGCTCGGAGGCCTCCCGCGCGGTCGCCAGCAGCCCGCCGACCCGGCGGACCGGCCCGGCCTCGGCGTCGGCGAGCCCGGCCAGGACGTCGCCCTCGCGCAGCGCCTCGACGAGCAGTTCGTCGCTGGAACGTTCCCCGCCGCCGGCGAGCTCGAGCCTGCGCAGCCCGCGCCGGAGTCGGCGCAACGCCAACGGATCCGCCCCGCCGAGCGGCGAGGCGAGCAGCATCTCGGCGACGTCGGGGGTGAGGGCGTCCGGCTCGGCGGCCAGGCGCAGCACGGCCAGCAGCGGCCGAACCCCGGGCTGGCGCGCGAGCGGCACCTCCTCGGCCGCCGACGCGATGGGCACCCCGGCCGCGGCGAGCGCGCGTTGCAGCACCGGCATCGAGCGCGTCGGCGAGCGCACCAGCACGGCCATCTCCTCCCACGGCACCTCGTCCAGCAGGTGCGCGCGGCGGAGCCGGTCGGCGATCCACGACGCCTCGGCCGCCGGCGTCGGGAACAGCCGCGGATGCACGGCACCGCCCTCTGCGGCCGGTTCGGTCTCGCGCGACCGCGCCGACCCGGCAAGTCCCCGCGCGATCCGGCTGACCGCCTCGTGCACCGCGCCGGACATCCGGTGGCTGCGCGTCAGGGTGATCGTGTCGTCGGCCTCGGCATCGCTCAACAACCTCGGGTCCGCGCCACGGAAGGAGAACACGGACTGATCGGGATCCCCGGCGAGCACGCAGTCGTCGGCGGTGCCGCCGAGCAACCGCACCAGCCGCATCTGCAGCGGGTCGAGGTGCTGGGCGTCGTCGACGAGGATGTGCCGCACGCGCTGCTGTTCACGCTGCAACAGCTCCGGATCGCCCTCGAGCTCCACGAGCGCCCCGGCGACGAGCTCGGCGGCGTCGAGCGCGGGCGCGGCGGGCGTGCCCAGCGCGTTGCCCCCGGAGCCGTGCAGGAGCGTGACCTCCTCGTACTGTCGCCAGAAGTGCCCGGCCGCCACCCATTCCTCGCGGCCCTCGTGCCGGCCGAGCTTGACCAGGTCCTCCGGTCCCAGACCACGTTCCGCGGCGCGCAGGACGAGATCGCGCAGTTCCTCGGCGAACCCGGCGATCCCGAGCGCGGGGCGGAGCCGCTCCGGCCAGTCGGGGGCGCCGCGCTCCTCGAGGTCACCCGCGAGCAGCTCCCGCACGACGACGTCCTGCTCGGCCCCGGCCATCAGCCGCGGCTCCGGCTGCCCGGTGAGGTTGGCCTGCAACCGCAGCACCGCGAACGCGTACGAGTGCACCGTGCGGACGACCGGCTCCCGCACGGTCCGCCCCGCCGGATGCTCCCCCGCCGTGCCGGCCGGGGTGTCGGTGGTGTCGCCTGCGGTGATGCGGCGGGTGATGTCGGCGCGCATGGCGTTGGCGGCCTTGCGCGAGGCGGTGAGCACGAGCAGGTTCTCCGGATCGGAGCCGCTGCGGATGCGCTCGGAGGCGAGGGCCGACAGCAGCGTCGTCTTGCCGGTGCCGGGCCCGCCGAGCACGCGGACGAACCCGCGCGGCGCGGCGAGCAGCTCCGCCGCGGCCGGCTCCCAGACGTGGGCGGGCGCGGCGGGCACGGAGGTCCGCACCAGCCGGGCGTTGAGACCGCTCCTACCGCTCACAGCACCGATGGAACCACGTCACCCCGACACACCCGCACCCCACGCCGTGTCAGCACCCCACGTCGCCGTGTCAGCATCCTGCGTCGCCATGTTGTCGATCCGCGTCGGGCGTGTTGGGTAGTTTCCGCTCATGGACGAGGCGATGCACGAGCGGATCCGGGACGTCGTGCGGGCGATCCCGCGGGGCACGGTCGCGACGTACGGCGACGTCGCGGCCGTGGCGGGGGCGTCGACCCCGCGGCTCGTCGGACGAGTACTGGCCGAGGACGGCGCGGACCTGCCGTGGCATCGCGTGCTGCGTGCGAGCGGCATCCCCGCCCCGCATCTGGTGCACCGGCAGCTCGAACTGCTCCGCGCGGAAGGCGTGCTCGCCGACGGGCAGCGGGTCGATCTGAAGGCCCACCGGTGGCGGCCCGAGTGAGACCCGCGTAACCCTGTTCCCAGCGCACAGCATTCGGTTAGCCTTGCCTAATGAGCGTCGCGCAGGAGATCGAGCAGGCACCCCGCCTCACCTACCGCCGACTGACCGTCAGCGCGGTCCGGCCGCTCACCCCGAGCCTGGTGCGCGTCACGTTCACCGGTGACGATCTGCGGGGATTCACCCCGTGCGCGCCCGATCAGTACGTCAAGGTGTTCTTCCCCCGCGCCGGCCACCGGAGTCCGCAGCTGCCGCCGCCCGTCGAGGACATCGGCGGCGACGTGACGTCCTGGTACCGCACCTACCTGGCCATGCCGGACGACGTGCGCCCGCCGATGCGCACCTACACGGTCCGCGCCTACCGCCCGGACGCCGCCGAACTGGACATCGACTTCGTGCTGCACCCCGACGGCGGCCCCGCCTCGACGTGGGCGACGCAGGCGACGCCGGGCGCCGAGGTCGCGCTCATGGGTCCGCACGGCATCTACGCCGTCCCCGAGCACGCGACGTGGCAGTTGCTCGTCGGCGACGAATCGGCCGTGCCCGCGATCGCGGCGATCCTCGAACAGCTCCCGGCCGGCACGTGCGCGCGGGTGTTCATCGAGGTCGCCGACCAGCGCGACCGCCTCGACCTCGCCTCCGCCGCGGGCGATGTCGACGTCCGGTGGGTCACGCGCCGCGACGGCTACGGCGACGCGGTGCTCGACGAGGTCCGCGCGGCCGCGCTGCCCGAGGGCACGCCGTACGCGTGGCTCGCCGGCGAGGCCGACATGGTCAAGTTCGCCCGCCGCCACCTCGTCCGCGAACGCGGCGTCGACAAGCGGGCCATCGCGTTCACCGGGTACTGGCGCAAGGGGCGTTCCGAGGAGGAGGTCGGCCGGGCGAGCCTCGCCGCGGCCGGCTGAGCCACGCGGGTGACGACAGCGCCGGTCACGCCGGGTCGTCGACGGAGGCCGCGCCGAGCTCGGCCGCGAGGAGCTTGACGAGGGCGCCGAGGCGTTGTCGCTCGGGCTGCACGACGCGCACGCCGGCCTCGACGAGCGGTGCCGCGGTCACCGGTCCGACGCACGCGCACAACACGTCGCCGCCGAGCTTGCCCAGCAGCGCGTCGTAACGTCCGTCGTCGCGGGCGAGGCGCAGCAGGTTCGCCGCCGCGGGCGCGCTCGTGAACGCCAACGCGTCGACCTCACCCGACAGCACGCCG
Source organism: Saccharomonospora sp. CUA-673 (assembly GCF_001942305.1). Taxonomy (GTDB): domain Bacteria; phylum Actinomycetota; class Actinomycetes; order Mycobacteriales; family Pseudonocardiaceae; genus Prauserella. The sequence goes on from NZ_MKKE01000006.1 coordinate 13,476, forward strand.
TCGACGAGGCGGCGTGCCGGCGACAGGTCGGCGGGCCACTGCCACCGGTACGGCTGCACCTCCACGACCTGCGCACCGGCCTCACGCAGCGGGTCGGTGAACTCGGGCAGCGCCTGCCCGTGCAGCTGCACCGCGACGCGACTGCCGGCGACGCCCTGTTCGCCGATGTGGGCGAACAGCTGCCGGTTGCTCTCCTCCGGCGCCGACCACTCCTCGGTCAGCCCGCGGCCGCGCACCGCACCGGTGGCCTTCGGACCGCGGACGAACAGTCGTGCGTCGGCGAGTCGGTCCAGCAGCGCGTCGGAGGTGCCCCAGTCGTCGGCCGCCGACAGCCAGCCGCGGAACCCCGCACCGGTCGTCACTGCCACGACGTCGACCCCGCGGGTGATGACCTCGTCGGTCGCGGCGCGCAGGCGGACGTCGTCGGGCAGCGGCACGATGTGCAACGTCGGCCCGTGCCACACCGTCGCCCCACGTCGGTTCAACGCGTCGATGAACTCGTCCGCCCGCCGCTCGGCGGTGATCCCGATGACGGCACCGTCGAGGTCTGCCATATCTCTCCGCTCTCCCCGGCTGCCGGAACGCCCACGATAACCCGCGTCCCGTGCCCCGCGGATGACGACGAGGCAACGCCGTGTTCACGGCTCGACGCGGCTCCCCCGTGCATGGAACGCCAACACGGCGACGTGGGGTGCTGACACGCCCGCGCGAAGTGCTGACACGGCGACGTGGGGTGCTGACACGGTCGTTTCAGGCCGGGGTTCGGTGCGCTCGGCGGAGGGCGGTTCGGGTTTCGGCGGCGCGGCGCAGGATCAGGTCGGCCACGCCCGGGTGGGTGCCCAGCGGATCGCTGACGACGTCCGCCCCGGATTCGGTCAGGCGGCGCTGGAACAGGCCCGGCGCCAGCAGCCACGACGCGACGATCACCCGGTGATCACCGCCGCCGTCGGCACGTGCCTCCGCGACGGCCTCGGCGATCGTGGGTTCGGCCGTCGCCGCGTAGCCCACGCGCACGGGCGTACGCAGCCGGCCGGCCAGCGCCCGCGCCGCGACGCCGACCTCGTCGAGCGCCCGCGGATCACTCGACCCGGCCGCCGCCAGCACCACCGTGTCGCCCGGCCGGAATCCCGCCTGCGCCACCCGGTCGGCCAGCACGTCGATCAGCTCGGGCGCCGGGCCGAACGCATCGGCCACGACCACCCCGGGCCGCGTGCTCGCCGCGATCTGCTCCGGGATGTCGGTGCGCACGTGATACCCGGCCGCGAGGAACGCCGGGACGACGACCGTGTCCGTGTCGTCCGCACCGTGCTCGGAGGTCGCGAGCCCGTCGAGGGCCTCGGTGACGTCGGGTCCGCGTACGTCCGCGTAGGCCACCGTCACCGCCTCCCCACGGGCACGCACCCGCGCGGCCAGCGCGTCGATCACCTCACCGCCCGCAGGGTCACGGGTGCCATGAGCCACCAGAACGATCACGACGCCTCCCTGTGTCTTGCGGGACACCCGCACCCGGTCGGCCTTAGTGAACGCAGCTCCGCAAGCTCCGCATTGTCGTTCACACGTCCTCCGATGCCGTAGCGACTGCGAGGCGGTACCCCCGCTTCACGACCGTTTGCACCAGGCGGCCCTCGCCGAGGGAGGTCCGCAGCCGGCCGATCGCGGTCTCCACGGCGTGTTCCTCACCGCCGCTCGGCAGGGCCGTCGTCAGTTCGCGCCGGGACACGACCTTGCCCGGCTGCTCGGCCAACGCCCGCAGCACCGCCATGGGCGCCGGTGCGACCTCGCGCAGCTCGCCGTCCACAATGGCCGCCTGGCCGCGCAGTTCGACGTCGCGGCCCGCGGCGTGCAACCGGGGCGAACGCTCCACCAGCGCGTCGGCGAGCGTGCGGGCGAGCGCCCCGATCCGCGCGCGCTGCGGCTGGGTCGTCGGAATGCCGACCGCCGCCAGCGGACCGGCGGTGATCGGGCCGACGCAGGTGACGAGCACCCGCTTGGTCAGGGCGTCGACCAGACCCGCGTGCCTTCCGGTGCGCGCCGCCATGGCCAGCATGCTCGCCGCGGCGGGGGCGCTCGTGAACGGCATCGCGTCGACCGCGCCGTCGAGCACCGAGTCGATGAGCCGGTCCAGCGGCGCAGGATCGGCGGGGCCGACCCATCGGTACACCGGCACCTCGACGACCTCCGCGCCCGCCGCCCGCAGCGAGTCCACGAAGTACGGCAACGGCTCGCCGTGCAACTGCACCGCGATCCGCTGTCCGTCCACCCCGGACTCCAGCAGGTGCTGCAGCACCTCGGCGTTGCTCTCCGAGGCAGGCGAGTACACCTCGGACAGTCCCGCGGCGCGCACGGCGCCCTTGGCCTTCGGCCCGCGGGTCAGCATGTTCGTGGCGGCGAGGCGTTCGATGAGCTCGTCGCCCATCCCCCACCCCTCGGCGGCCTCCACCCAGCCGCGGAACCCGATGCCCGTGGTGGCCACGACGGCGTCCACGGGCTGTTCGAGCAGCAGCTTCGTCGCGGCGTAGAGCTCCGAGTCGTCCGCGAGCGGGACGATCCGGATCGCGGGTCCGTACCGCACCGTGGCGCCCTTGCGCACCAGCAGCGCACCGAGCTCGTCGGCTCGGCGCGCTGCGGTGATGCCGATGGCGTACCCGGCGAGCGGCAGGACGTCGGTCATCTCACCCTGACCTCGGCGACCCCGACCTCGACGACGCCTTCGACGACGCGCACCGGGTAGACGTCGATCCGCACGGTCTCGTCGTCGAGACACGAACCGGTGCGCAGGTCGAAGTTCTGCTTGTAGACCGGCGAGGCGACGACGGGAGCCCCGCCGATGTCGCCGACGATCCCCCGCGACAGCACGGCCGCCCCGGAGAACGGGTCCATGTTGGACAGTCCGAAGTACTCGTCGTCGTCGGTGCGGAAGACCGCCACCTGGACGTCGCCGTCCAGCAGCGCCGCAACGCCGAAGGCGCGCGGGATGCGACTCGTCTCGCACACGGCCGTCCAGGTGACGGCCTCCCCGGCGGTTTCGGTGTTGTTCGCGGACAGGATGGTCATCGGCCTGCCACCTCCGGGACACCCAGCAGCACGGGAACGGGCTGCTCACGTTCGGTTTCGAAGGAGATCGTCGGGTCCGGCGTCTCCGGGGCGTTGACGAACGTGGTGAACCTGGCGAGCTTCTCCGGGTCCTCGAGCACGCCGCGCCATTCGTCGCGGTAGCCGGAGACGTGCTCGGCCATGGCGGCCTCGAGGTCGGCGCAGATGCCGAGGCTGTCGTCGACGACGACCGCCCGCAGGTGGTCGAGGCCGCCCTCGAGTTCGTCGAGCCACGCGGCGGTGCGCTGCAACCGGTCGGCGGTGCGGATGTAGAACATGAGGAACCGGTCGATGATCCGGATCAGCTCCTCGGTGTCCACACCGGACACCAAAAGGTCCGCGTGGCGCGGGATGGCGCCGCCGTTGCCGCCGACGTAGAGGTTCCAACCGTCCTCGGTCGCGATGATGCCGAAGTCCTTGGCGCGTGCCTCGGCGCATTCGCGCTGACATCCGGACACGCCCGACTTCAGCTTGTGCGGCGAGCGCAACCCGCGGTACCGCAGTTCGAGCTCGACGGCCAGGCCGACGCTGTCCTGCTGGCCGTAGCGGCACCACGTGGAGCCGACGCAGGACTTCACGGTGCGCAGCGCCTTGCCGTACGCGTGGCCGGATTCGAACCCGGCGTCCACGAGCCGCCGCCAGATCTGCGGCAGCTGGTCGACGGTCGCGCCGAACATGTCGATCCGCTGCCCACCGGTGATCTTGGTGTAGAGGCCGAACTCCTTGGCGACCTCGCCGATCACGATCAGCTTCTCCGGTGTGATCTCCCCGCCCGGCACCCGCGGCACGACCGAGTAGGTCCCGTTGCGCTGCATATTGGCCAGGAACCGGTCGTTGGTGTCCTGCAACGCGGCCTGCTCCCCGCCGAGGACGTGACCGTTGCCGAGGGTGGCCAGGATGGACGCGACGGCGGGCTTGCAGATCGCGCAGCCCGCACCGCTGCCGTAGCGCGAGACCAGCTCGCTGAACGTCGTGATCCGCGTGGCCTGCACGATCTCGAACAGTTCGGCCCGCGACTGGGAGAAGTGCTCGCACAGCGCCTTGGACTGCTCGATCCCGCCGGCGGCCAGCAGCTTGCCGAGCATCGGCACGCACGACCCGCACGAGGTGCCCGCGCGGGTGCAGTTCTTCAGCGAGCCGACGCTGTCGCAGCCCTCGTCGTGGATCGCGGCGTTGATGTCGCCCTTGGTGACGGCGTTGCAGGAGCAGACCTGCGCACCGTCGGGCAGGGCCTCGACGCCCACGGCGTTGTCCCCGCCGCCGGCCGGGCCGATCAGCGCGGCCGGTTCGCCGGGCAGTTCGCTGCCGACCAACGGGCGCAGCAGGTTGTACTCCTCGGCGTCGCCGACGAGCACGCCGCCCAGCAGCATCTTCGCATCGTCGGAGACGACCAGCTTCTTGTACGAGCCGTTGACGGCGTCGCCCACCACGACCTCGAGCGAGCCCTCGGTCACGGCGTGCGCATCGCCGAAGCTGGCGACGTCGACGCCCATCAGCTTGAGCTTGGTCGAGGTGTCGGCGCCGGGGAACGAGGCCTGCTTGCCCATCAGCGTCGCGGCCGCGACCTCGGCCATCGAGTAGCCGGGGGCGACGAGACCGTAGACCCGGCCGTCGAGCGCGGCGCACTCGCCGATCGCGAAGATGTCCGGATCGCTGGTGCGGCAGGTCTCGTCGGTCAGCACGCCGCCGCGTTCACCGATCTCGAGGCCTGCCTCGCGGGCCAGGTCGTCCCGCGGCCGGATGCCGGCCGAGAACACGAGCAGGTCGACGTCCAACTCGGTGCCGTTGCCGAGCTTGGCCTGCAACCGGTCCCCGTCCAGCTCGATCGCAGTGGTCGACGTTCCGGTGTGGACGGTGACGTCGAGGTCGGTGATGAGCCGGTTCAGCAGCGCGCCACCGCCCTCGTCCACCTGCAGCGGCATGAGTCGGGGCGCCATCTCGACGACGTGCGGGGACAACCCCATGTCCCGCAACGCCTTCGCGGCCTCGAGGCCGAGCAGGCCGCCGCCGACCACGGCCGCCGAGGGCCGGCCACGGCGCTCCTGTGCGTGCTCCACCGCGGAGCGGATCGCGTCCAGATCCTCGATGGTGCGGTAGACGAACACGCCCGGCAGGTCCTTGCCCGGCACCGGCGGCACGAACGGACGCGAGCCGGTCGCCAGCACGAGCGCGTCGTAGGACTGCACCCGGCCACTGGCGGTCGTGACTTGCTTCGCCTCCCGGTCGATCGAGGTGACCAGGTCGCCGAGGACCAGTTCGACGTTGTCGTCGGCCGCGTACTCGGCACCGTCCAACGCGAGGTCGTCCGGGTTCCACGTGTCCACATAGGAGGTCAGTGCCACGCGGTCGTACGCGGGACGGGTCTCCTCGCCGAAGACGACGATCCGCCACGTTCCGTCGACGTCGTCGCCGCGCAGTGCCTCCACCAGGCGGTGGGCCACCATGCCGTGCCCGGCGACCACCAACGTTCGACTCATGTGCCACCCCTAACCTGTACTGCTGCCATCGTCACCGGACGTCGTATCCGGCACGCTTCCCGGCTGTTTCCACGGCGTTACCAAGAACTCCCTCCGCAGGTGGAAGGCGGTGTGGGTCCAGCCACCCCAACCCACACCGCCTTCCGCCCGAGGCGAGAGGAGTTCGTCCGAACGCCGCTCTCGCCTCAGACCTTGGCCGTGGCGAGTTCGGCACCCTCGGACTCGGTCTGCTTGTCGGGCTTCGGCGCCTGCGGCATCTTCAGCGCGTCGCCGCGCATGTAGACGATCCAGGTGACGACGAAGCACACGCCGTAGAAGGCGAGGAACGACAGGAACGCCGGAACCCCGCCGCCCGTCGCGGCGAACGACTCGCGGAACGCCAGGTTGATCAGCAGGCCGCCGATCGCGCCCACGGCGCCGGCGATACCGATCAGCGCACCGGACAGTCGCCGGGACCGCGCCAGTGCCGTGTCGCGCGCCTCGCCGGAGTTCATCGCATCCAGCGCCTGCTTGTGGAAGATCGCCGGGATCATCTTGTAGGTCGAGCCGTTGCCGATGCCCGACATGACGAACAGGGCGATGAAGCCGGCCATGAACAGTGCGAGCGAATCGGCGTTGGAGGCCACGATGCACACCACGGTGCCGCCCGCCAGTCCGAGGAACGTCCACAGTGTCACCGACGCTCCGCCGATCTTGTCGGCGAGCCAGCCGCCCACGGGACGGATCAGCGAGCCGAGCAGCGCGCCGATGAACGTCACCTGCGCGGCCTGCAACGGGGTCCGCTCGAACTGGGTCTGCAGCACGAGCCCGAACGCGAAGCTGTAACCGATGAACGAGCCGAACGTGCCGATGTACAGGAACGACATGACGTACGAGTGCTTGTCCCGCATCACCTCGCGCATCGCGTTGCCCTCGCGGGTCACGTTCGCCAGGTTGTCCATGTACAGCGCCGCCGTCGCCACGGCCACCACGATCAGCGGGATGTAGATGAAGAAGATGATCTGCGGCGCGTTCGGCCCGGCCGTGCTGATCACCAGCAGACCGATGATCTGGATCGCCGCGACACCGAGGTTTCCGCCACCGGCGTTGATGCCCAGGGCGGCACCCTTGAGCCGTTCCGGGAAGAACGAGTTGATGTTCGTCATCGACGAGGCGAAGTTGCCGCCGCCGACACCGCCGATGACGGCGACGAGCATGAACACCCACAGCGGGGTGCCCGGCTGCATGACCAGACCGGCCAGGATCGTCGGGATCAACAGCAACGCGGCGCTGATGATCGTCCAGTTTCGACCGCCGAACTTGGCGACGGCGAGCGTGTAGGGAATGCGCAGGAACGAGCCGACGAGCGACGGCGTCGACACGAGCAGGAACTTGTCGGCGGCCGACAGGCCGTACTCGTCGCCCATGAACAGCACGAGCACCGACCACAGGGTCCAGATCGAGAATCCGATGTGCTCACTGAAGATCGAGATCCACAGGTTGCGCCGGGCGATCGTCTTGCCCTTGGCCTCCCAGAACTGTTCGTCCTCGGGATCCCAGTGTTCGATCCAGCGCTTTCCGCGCCTGGTGGGTGTGGACATCGTGGGGTTCCTCCTCGCGGTGGCCGTCGGCCGGCGTGTGTGAACCGAAACTAGGGTCGGCGGATTTCACCGGGACTCGTCGCGGATCGCGTGCGCGCTAACGTCTTCTCACCGCGCCGCTGTCGGTCTGTGAGATCTGTAGGTCTGTGAGATCGGCGCCTGCGGGCTTCTCGGGTATCGAGGCGGACGCCGGCACCCGGGTCAGCCGGTGCTGGCGAGCCAGTCGGCGATGCCGCACACCGCGTCCCGGCAGCTGCCGCAACCGGTGCTGGCCCTGGTCGCCGAGGCGATCTCGTCCGCTGTGGACGCACCACCCCGGAACGCCTCGATGATCTTGGACTTGCTGACCGAGTTGCAGCGGCAGACGATCGCCGAACCGGGCAGGTCGGCCGGGCTCGCGGCGGGCGCCGCCGCGGGTGGCAGCGACCTGCCGAGCAGCAGCGCCAACCGGTCCTGCGGCACCGCCACGCCCCGGTCGTAGAGCTGGGTGATCGTCGCGGCCGCGTCGGGGACGCCGAGCACGATCGCCCCGGCGATCTTGTCGTCGCGGACGACGAGCTTGGCGTAGCGCCCGCGGGACGGGTCGTCGACGCAGACCACCTCGGTCTCGTCGGCGGAACCGGCATCGGCGTCGTCCGGCTCCGGCGGGTCGATCTCGCCCAGGGCCGCCAGGTCGACGCCCTTCGCCTTCAGCCTGGTCACCACGGACGTGCCGCGGTAGCGCGCGGCCGTGTCGGTGCCGGTGAGCAGGTCGGCGAGCACGGACGCCTGCTCCCACGCGGGCTGCACGAGCCCGCCGGGGGCGCCGCGATGCCGGGCGCAGTCGCCGAGGGCGTGAATGCGGCCGTCGCTGGTGCGCAGGGCGTCGTCGACGACGATGCCGCGGTCGACGTCCAGCCCCGCGTCGGAGGCCAGGTCCGATTCGGCCCGCACGCCCGTCGACACGACGAGCAGGTCGGCGTCGACGTGGCTGCCGTCGTCGAGTTTCAGCCCGTCGCCCGGCAGGTAGCGGGCGGCGGTGCGGCCGAGCCGGAAATCGATGCCCGCGGACTGCAGGGTCTTGGTCAGCACGCGGCCGGCGCCGCGGTCGAGTTGGCGTTCCATGACGTGCCCGGCCGGGTGCACCACGGTGACTCGGTTGCCCCGACCGGCCAGGCCGCGGGCAGCCTCGAGTCCGAGCAGCCCGCCGCCGAGCACGGCCACCGGGGCGCCGACGGCGGCCGCGTCGAGGATGCGGTCGCAGTCGTCGAGGGTGCGGAACGTCATGGCGCCCTCGGCGAGGTCGCCGTCGTCGGCGAGCAGGCCCTCCACCGGAGGGAGCCACGGCCTGCTGCCCGTGGCGAGCACGAGCGAGTCGTAGGGCACCGTGGTGCCGTCGGTCAGCTCGACCGTCCGGTTCGGACGGTCGATGCGTCGTGCGCCCGCGCCGAGGCGCAGATCGACGTGCTGCCGGACCGCCCAGTCCTCGTCGTGCAGCCGCACGCTCTCCGGTCGCATGGTTCCCGCCACGACGGCCGACAGCAGCACGCGGTTGTAGGCGGCGTGCGGTTCGGCGCCGACGACGGTCAACGCGACGCGCTCGCCGTCGGGGTCGCGGCGGCGGATCTCGTCGGCGAGCCGCGCGCCCGCCATGCCGTATCCGAGCACGAGCACTCTGCGAGGGTTCACGACTCACCGTCCTTCTCGGACTCGGCCGCCGGGACGATCCGGGCGGCGCACACCTTGAACTCGGGCATCCTGCTGGTCGGGTCGAGTGCGGGGTTGGTGATCAGGTTCGCCCGCTGCCCGTCGGGGAAGTGGAACGGCACGAACACGACGTCCGGCCGCAGCGACGGCACGCAGCGGATGCGGGCGGTCACAAGACCGCGCCGCGATTCGACGGCCGCGAGCTGGCCCTCGGCCAGTCCCGCCCGCTCGGCGGTCTCGGGGTGCACCTCGACGTAGGCCTCGGGCACGGCGTCGACCAGCTCGGCCACGACCCGCGTCTGCGCGCCGGACTGGTAGTGCTGCAGCACCCGGCCCGTCGTGGCCAGCAGCGGGAACTCGGCGTCCGGAGGCTCGGCCGGTCCGGTGTGCCGGGCGGGCACGAACCGCGCGCGGCCGTCGGGGTGAGCGAAGGCGTCGAGGAACATCCGCGGCGTGCCGGGGTGCTCGGTGTCGGGCACGGGCCAGAACAGCGCCTCGCCGGCGCGCAGCCGGTCGTAGCTGACGCCGGCGTAGTCGGCGGGCCCGCCCGCCGAGGCGAGGCGCAGTTCGTCGAACACGGTCTCGGCGTCGGTGGAGAACCTGCCCGCCGGCTGGCCCAGTCGTTCGGCCAGCCCTGCGAGTACGTCGAGATCGCTGCGGACGCCGTCGGGCGGGTCGATCGCCTTGCGGCGCAACAGAACCCGACCCTCCAGATTGGTCATCGTGCCGTCCTCCTCGGCCCACTGCGTGACCGGAAGGACGACGTCGGCCATCGCCGAGGTCTCGGACAGCACGAGGTCGGCGGTCACCAGGAAGTCCAGGGACGCCAGTCGGTCGGCGACGTGCTGCGAACGCGGCGCCGACACCACGACGTTGCTGCCGAACACCAACAGCCCCTTCGGCCCGTCCGGTTCGCCGAGCGCGTCGAGCAGCTCGTAGGCCGAACGGCCCGGCGCGGGCAGGGAGTCCGGGTCGACGCCCCACACCCCGGCGACGTGCTCGCGGGCGGCGGGGTCGGTGAGTTTGCGGTAGCCGGGCAGCTGGTCGGCCTTCTGGCCGTGTTCGCGCCCGCCCTGGCCGTTGCCCTGTCCGGTGAGGCAGCCGTACCCGGAGCCTGCACGTCCGGGCAGGCCGTGGGCGAGGGCGAGGTTGATCCACGCGCTGACGGTCTCGACGCCGGTGGCGTGCTGTTCGGCGCCCCGCGCGGTGAGCACGTAGGCGTTTCGCGCGCCCGCGAGCAGGTGCGCGAGCCGGCGCTGGTCGGCCGCGCTGACGCCGGTGATGCGTTCGACGTGCTCGGGCCAGTACCCGGCGACGATGCGCCACGTCTCGTCGAAACCGGACGTGCGGTCGCGGACGTAGGGGTCGTCGAGCAGGCCGTCGGCGACGGTGGCGTGCAGCACGCCGAGCGCCAACGCCAGGTCGGTGCCGGGCGCGGGCGCGAGGTGGACGCTCGCCTGCTCCGCGGTCGGCGTCCGGCGCGGGTCGACGACGACGAGCCCGCCCTTGGCGGCCGCGCCCTGCAGGTGACGCAGGAACGGCGGCATCGTCTCGGCGGGGTTCGACCCGACGAGCACGATCACGTCGGCCTCGGCCAGGTCCGTCATCGGGAAGGGCATGCCCCGGTCGACGCCGAAGGCCTTCATGCCGCCCGCCGCGGCCGAGGACATGCAGAACCGGCCGTTGTAGTCGATCTGCGAGGTCCCGAGCGCCACGCGCGCGAACTTGCCGAGCAGGTAGCACTTCTCGTTGGTGAGCCCGCCGCCGCCGAAGATGCCGACCGCGTCGGCGCCGTGTTCGGCCTGCAGCGCGGTGAGCCGGTCGGCGATCAGGTCGAGCGCCTCGTCCCAGCTCGCGGGGCGGAGTTCGCCGTCGGTGCGGATGAGCGGCGTCGTGAGGCGGGCGGGCGAGTCGAGCAGCGAGGCCGACGTCCAGCCCTTCTGGCACAACCCGCCGCCGTTGGCGGGGAACTCGCGCGGCGCCACCCGAGCCGAAACCGGCTCGGCGGGCGCGGACGCTTCGGTGGTGATGGCCATGCCGCACTGCAGGGCGCAGTACGGACAGTGGGTCGCGGTACCGGTCTCGGTGCTCGGTTCTGTGGGCGTGACGGCAGTCAGCGTCAACGGGCACCTCCTACGAATCGCCGGTTACCGACGACGGTAGGAAGCGCGTGTTACTCGGAAATGCGCTGATGTTTCAGGCGTTTGACGTTGCTCCGCATGCCCGCCGACCGGGCGGTGAGGAACGCGGGATACGTCACAGCAGTTCGCTGACCTGCGCCGCGGCGGCGCGCAGGCGGCTGGTCTCGACGTCGGCGGCGCCGGGGTGCAGCGCGTGGTACGCGAGCCGGTAGAGCGTCGCGCGTAACAAGAGCTGCGACCAGTCGGGCAGATGCGACCACCGTTGGAGCACCGACAGGTCGGCCCCGCCCCAGGCGACGACGTCGATCGCGGCGACCGCGGCGCCCCATTCGGCGGGCCGGAAGTGCGGCACGAAGTCGACGAGCGCGGGCGGTGCGTCGCCGTCGAACAGCAGCGTGCCGAACAGTTCGGCGTGCACGAGCTGGTCGGGCGCGGCGAGCGGTTTGCGCGCGGGCGCGAGGATCTCGAACCAGCGGCCGCCGCCCGCCTCGTCGATGTCGGCGGGCAGCTCGCCCCACGCCATGCGTTCGGCGTCGGCGGCGATGCCCTGCCGGCCGGTGAGGAAGTCGGGTTTCGGCAGGTCGACGGTGGCGCGGTGCAGGCGCACGGCGGCGTGCACCGTGTCGTCGGCGCGGCTCTCCGGGCGGCCCGCCACGTAGCGGCTGGCGGCCCAGCCGCCGATGACCCAGCGGCCGTCGGTGGTGTTCACGGGCCGCGCGATGCGCAGGCCGGGGACCTCGAGGACGCTGAACGTGCGGGCGAGCCACAGGGCATGCGCGCGGTCGGCGACCTTGCGCAGCACGACGTCGCCGACGCGCCAGCCACCCGAGCCCGGCAGCCGCTCGAGGTCGGATTCGCCGAACGCGCCGAGACCGAACGCGCCGCGCACGTGCTCCGGTGGACGTTCGGGTTCAGGCACCACGACACCGACGTTACCGCCGTCACGGCACGGCCGATGCGCCGCCCCCACCAGGTCACACGCTGGTCACGGGCCACGCCGGAGCCGCCGGCGGCCCGCTGCGGCGGATGGGGGACACGGCGTCCCCGGAACAGCCGAGCGGCCGTGACAGGACGAGAGCGGCGTGCCCGGACGGGCGGGCCCGAGAAAGACGAAGGCCCCGGATCGGGTTCTCCGATCCGGAGCCTCCGCCGCACCCTGCAACCGGCCAGATGGCCTGAGCAAGTCTCAGCCGGCAACCGCAGACGACACCTCCGGCGGGCTCGGCCACGCGAGCCGCGCACCGAGGTTGTCGCCTATCAGTATGTAGGCAGGCTCGTGTCGATCTGCTTCGCCCATGCCAAAACGCCGCCGCCGAGGTGCGTCGCACTCGAGAAACCGGCCTTGTGCAGGGCGGCGAGCGCCTCGGCACTGCGCTGTCCCGACTTGCAGTGCAGCACGATCGGCTTGTCCTGCGGCAGTTCGGCGAGCGCCTCGCCGGACAGGATCCGGTCCTTCGGGATCAGCGTGGCGCCCTTGATGTTGACGATCTCGTACTCGTGCTGCTCGCGGACGTCGATGAGGGCGAAGTTCTCGCCGGCGTCGAACTTGGCCTTGAGCTCGGCGGGCGTGATCGTGCTGTCGGAGGCGGCCTGCTGCGCGTCGTCGGACACGACACCGCAGAACGACTCGTAGTCGATCAGCTCGGTGATCTTCGGGGTCTCGGGATCCTTGCGGATCTTGACCTCGCGGTACTTCATCTCGAGCGCGTCGTAGCTGATCAGCCGGCCCAGCAGCGGTTCGCCGATGCCGGTGAGCAGCTTGACGGCCTCGGTGACCATGATCGAGCCGATCGAGGCGCACAGCACGCCCAGCACGCCACCCTCGGCGCACGAGGGGACCATGCCGGGGGGCGGCGGCTCGGGGTAGAGGTCGCGGTAGTTCAGGCCCCTGCCGTTCGGCGCGTCCTCCCAGAAGACGCTGACCTGGCCCTCGAACCGGAAGATCGAGCCCCACACGTACGGCTTGCCGAGGATCACGGCGGCGTCGTTCACCAGGTAGCGCGTGGCGAAGTTGTCGGTGCCGTCGAGGATCAGGTCGTAGCCGGCGAAGATGTCGAGCGCGTTGTCGTTGGTCAGCTGCTCCTGGTGGAGCACGACGTTGACGTACGGGTTGACCTCCGCGACGGACTCCTTGGCCGAGACGGCCTTCGGCTTGTCGATGTCCGACTGACCGTGGATCACCTGACGCTGCAGGTTGGACTCGTCCACGACGTCGAAGTCGATCACACCGAGGGTGCCCACGCCTGCGGCGGCGAGGTACAGCAGCGCCGGGCTGCCCAGCCCGCCCGCGCCGATCACGAGCACCCTGGCGTTCTTCAGCCGCTTCTGCCCGTCCATTCCGACATCCGGGATGATCAGGTGCCTGCTGTAGCGAGCCACCTCATCCTTGGTGAGCTCGGCAGCCGGCTCGACGAGCGGCGGCAGCGCAGTCGACATCACGTCCTCCATATCGCGCTTGTCGCGGTCCCTACAGTTTTAACCGCTCCGGCGAAGGAAACCTTCCCGGCGTCCACGATGTGGACACCGCGGGGCGTCACTGCGCCTGGGGGTTGGGGTAGGCGTTGGGGGTGCAGGTCTTGCCGTCGGCGGGCACGGTGCCGTAGTCGCCGCCCTCGGTGTCGTTGAGGCGGGCGACGTAGTCGTTGGCGACGCCGAAGCTCTGCTGCATCATCACCGGGGCCGCGGCGCCCTCGGTCTCGCAGCCCACGTGGCCGTTGCCGAAGGCGTGTCCGACCTCGTGGTTCACGGCGTAGAAGCGGTATCCGGTGAGGTCGGCGCTGAACGCCTTCGCCCCGCGCACCCACCGTGCCAGGTTGATGACGACGCGGTCGAGGTCGCTGCGGTAGCACGACACCGGGTACGGAATGGCGTCCCCGCAGATCTCCTTGGCGGTCTCGGGGGTGGTGAGGCTCACGTGGAAGTCGGGTGAGGGGCCGCTGGCGTCGACGCGCCGCAGCCGCACCTCGCCGGTGCTGACCCAGCCGCGTTCGGTGTCGGAGAGCACACCTTCGACGGTCTGGGCGAAGCTGTCCTCGCCGGCGAAGCTCGACGGGTCGATGCCGTCCTCGACGTCGACGACGTAGTTGTACTCCTGGCCGGAATCGCCCATCAGATCGCTGCTGCCGGGCACGACGTGCCACGAACCCTCGCCGGCCTCGGTGTAGCTGGGGCCTTCGGGCAGTTCGGCCGTGGGGATGTTGAGGTCCTGGGCCTCGGCGGGGATCTCGCTGACGCCGGGACCGCCCTCGGCCTCGCCGAACGGGGCACCGGAGGCCGAGCCGCCGGAGCCGGACTCGGGGTCGCCCGAGCCGTTCTGGGTCGTGTCGACCACGACGAGGGCCGTCACGACGAGCAGCACCGGGATGGCGTAGACGCGCCAGCCGTACGTGGCGAGGGCCTTGCGCAGGCGCGAGGGCTTCTTCGGCTTGTCCTCGGCCTCGGACTCCGCGGCGGCCTTACGGGTCTTGCGGCCCTTGCCGCGCCGGCCCGTGTTGTCGGAACTGTCGGGATCGTCGAGGTCTCCGCCGGTGTCGGGGTCGTCGTCGTAGGCGTCGTCGATGTGGTCGTCGGCGGCGTCGGGGTCGGCGTCGGCGGGCCGAGGGGCCTCGTGGGGCCGCCAGGACGCGCGCAAGGGTTCGCCCCGGGCCGCGGAGCCGTACCGCTCGTCGAGGGGACGCGAACGGGCGTATCGGCCGCGCCCGTCGCGACCACCGGCGCGGCCGGCCTGACCGGTCCGCGAGCCCTCTCGCCGCGGTTCGTACGACACCCTGTCCACGTCGTCAAGACTGCCACACGGTGGGCGGTACGCACGCCACCCCGGATCCGGGGATGTGACGCTCGCGGCGGGTGACCGCCCAGGCCGACGACGGCCGCCCGGACGACACGTGCATCACCCGTCCGAAGGACACCGCCCTACTCCCACTGCCCCACCGGTAGGCCCGCCCTCTTCCGGGTCGAGTCAACCCTGCGGCAGTTCGGGTTCGACCATTGCAGCGACTTCATCCGCAATGCGACAAGCTTCTTCCGTGCCGTCCGTGGTGCCCGCGTAGACGTCGACCCTCGAGCTCTCGGTCACACCGATGGCAACGGTGCAGCTCCCGGTACTCGGGATGCGTGCGAACTGACGCCCGTCAACTTCTCCGTGATCGATGCCGTTCCCACGATCCTGAGCATCGCTAATACCTTGTTGATCCCGGATTCCCACACTGATCAGCAAGGTGCGTTCTGTGGACTCCCTGTTGGCCAGGTCGAAGCGACAGTCACGCGCCGTGCCGACGTTCTCCGGCTGACCAGGTGCCATGTCTCCGAACTCAGCGAGCTGATCAGCACCGATCAGCTGGCAGGGCTCAAGACCGGCCAGGGCTTCTCCCGCATCGCCACCTTGAGGCGATGACGGCGCCGAAGGAGCGGGCGATGCCGTTCCCTCGGGCCGTGCAGACCCCTCTTCGTCCGGCGAGCATCCTGCCCCCAAAAAGGCAAACATGCCGACGACAGTGGCCGCCACCACGCGCGCAGTATCCAACTTTCCAACACTCTCGATAGATTCAACCAGTTAAGCGAAGCGGGACCTTGATACTTCCTCGGCTTCGGCGTACTGGCCTGCGGCCCGATGCAACGCTTCCTTCAACGCCAACACCGTCTTCTGCAACGCGTCCAGCTGTGGCACGACACCTTGTGGACCATCCGCAGACAGTCGCACATGCTTCGCTACCTGTTCGGCGTAAGGACCGCTGCCGAGCATGGGCTCCTGTGCAAGCCGGTCGAAGAGATACCGCTTCCCCTCGATAGCGTCAAGCATCCGATCGCAGACCCCGACGACCTGCTTCACCCCTTCCGGGCTGCTACGAAATCCACCGGACTGCGCAGCTTCGATCATGCGCTCCGCGCCGCTGCGCATGCTTTCCACGCCCTGAAGGAAGCCGCCTACCTGGCCAGCGCCGATAGCACTTCCCACCTGGGCACCGCCCGCAGCACCGGCACCGCCGCCAGAGCCGATCGGGCTGTCACCGAATGCACCGGTCATGTCTTCTCCCCTTGATGTCCGGTTGGTCGTTACTCGCCGATGACCGGCGGGGCCGTCCGCTGGTCAGTGCCGAACAAGCTGTCCGGGTCGGCCTCCACAAGCCACGACGGGCGCTGGTGTTCTTCCTCGTCGCCGCCTTGCTGGTTCGGACGTGCGCCGGCGCCGCCCATCATTCCGGCACCGCCCGCACCGCGGGCACCGCCACCGGCCGCTGCCGCCGCACCCGGGCCTGCACCGGCGCCGCCCATACCGGGCTTCGCCGCACCCGACCCCGAACCGGCACCCGGCGCGCCACCGGCAGCACCAGCAGCGCCCTTCGCCGCACCCGCGGCCGAACCACTGCCGCTACCGGTCGGACCGAAACCACCCGCTGCCGCGGGACGGCCGAGCTTCGAGTTGTACGGCGTATTGCCACCGGCCGCGCCACCACCGGCCACGGGGCCGACGGGGCCCATGCCACCGAAACCAGCACCGGCGCCCGGAGTACCCGTGGGCATCCGCGCCGCCGGAGCATTCGCGCCACCCGGGCCGGTGCCGACCTGACCCTGGCCGGTCGAGTTGCCGGGCATCGGGGTCGGCGTCGGCATGACGCCGGGATTACCACCGGCCGGACCGCTCACGTTGCCGGGACCGCCACCGCCCGGAACCACCGGCGCACCGCCGGCCGGGCCACCGCCGTAACCGGACGCACTGGTCGTATTCGCGTCACCGGGAATGTTGACCACGCCGGTGCCGGGGAACCCGCCACCGTCTCCACCATTCCCACCGGCGAACTCCGGGGGCGGAGAGAACGCGGGCTGCTTCGAGGCAACTTCGTAGAGGTTCTTGTCGTAGGTCGTCATGACCCGTGCGGCCTCCTGGTGCGCGGCGTCAGCCTGCTCGCGCTTCTCCATGGCCTCCTGGAACGCGCCGATCGGGTTCACCGGGTTGGACTTCATCGCCGTACCGAAGTCACCCATCAGCCCGTGCGTCTCCACCGGCTCGGGCATCGAGTTCTTCGCCGTCTCGGCAGCGTTCGCCTGGCCGTAGACACCTTCCGAGGCAAGCTGGGCCTGCTCCGAGTTGGTACGCGACCACTGACCGAGGTTCTGCATGTAGGTGCGCGCCGCGACGTGCACCGAGAACGTGAGATCCGCACCGAGAACGACCGCATGCCGACACAGCGTCGACATCAGCAGATCGTCCCGCTCTTCCGTCCGGCGGATGTCCTTCGCCGTCCAACCCAATGCCTTCGCGATGTGCACGTGGTCGAGGCCTTGTTCCTCCCGGATCGCCACCAGCGCGGCCTGGATCTGGGACAGGTGAGTCGATTCGTCGACCCGCGTCACGGTCTCGGGAGCCTCGGCCCCGTCGCGGGTCGTGACGGTGACGTGCACACGGGCGCCAACAGCGTGCGCGTAACGCAGGATGGTGGCGAACTTGCGTGCCTCGCGCCGCAGCTCGACCCGGTCGACGCTCGTGCTGTTTCCGCCCATCCGACTGCGGATCGTCGTCTCCGACAGCTGCCGCTGCGTACGCACGACCACGAGTTCGTCCACCAGCTCGGCGACTCGGTCGGTATGCGTGTCGAGGCCGCCGTCCGCGAGCCGATTCTGCAGGGTCCGGACGACCGTAGGGTTCACCGTGGGCGGTCGACCAGGCCGCCCACGGCCGCTACTGCTCCCCTCCACTCCGTCGACGCTACTGCGGCCCCGGGGACCTTGTCAGTAGTTCCCGAGAAGGGTCACACCCTACGGCTGCGACGGCTACCAGCGGTTTTCGGCTACGTACTCCCACATGCCGAGGACGGCCTTGGCGACCGTGACCGGGCGTTCCATCTGGGGGACGTGGCCGGTGCTCGGCAGCACCAGCAGCCGCGCCGCCGGGATGGCCTCGGCGGTCGGTTTGGCGCGGCGCACCGAGATGACCTTGTCGTCGGTGCCCCACACCACCAGCGTCGGCACGGTGATCCGCGGCGCGACCGACCACAGCGACCGACTGCCCGGCGTGAACCACGTGCGGAAGATCTGCAGCGTGCTGCGGGCCAGCGCCGGCGCGGCCCACTTGTGCGAGGCGCGCGCGGAGAACTCCTCGGCCTGTTCGGCGATGCGGTGCTTCGGGAAGCGTTCGGCGTCGGCGAAGACGAGCCGGATCGTCTGCATCGCCCGTTCCTCCGGCGTCATCCGCGCGAAGCTGCGCCGCACCGAACGGCCCACCACCGGCATGTACGCCAGCACCATCCTCGGATCGGACAACCGGCGCGGATCCGGGCGCAGATCGGGCATCGCGGGCGAGATCAGCGCCAACGTGCGCACCAGCTCGGGCCTGCGGGCAGCCACGAGCATCGCGATCGCCCCGCCCATCGAGTTGCCCACCAGGTGCACCGGGCCGTCGAGCGTGTCCAGGTAGCGCACCAGCACGTCGGCGTGCTCGTCGAGGGCGTAGCCGAAGCCGTCGGAGGGTTGGGAGAAGCCGAAACCGGGCAGATCCACCGCGATACCTGTGGCGTGCGGCGCGAGTTGGGCGGCCAGGTCGGTCCAGTTCGTCGACGAACCACCCAACCCGTGCACGTAGACCACCGTCTGCCCGTCGGCGCCGGCGTCCGCCGCACGTGCAGCTCGGCACGCGCACCGGAACCGGCGGTATCGGCGGCATTCCCGGCACCGGCGGCGTCGTCGGCGGCACCGGGCGCGACGGGTTCCCAGGAGCCCTTCCACGGGGGCACTGTCGGGTCGTAGGCGGGCAACGGCGTCCGCGACAACGGCACGTGCGTCAGCGGGGCACGGCCGGGAGCGGCGTCCCGGGCCGGCACTGCGGTCGGAATCGGGGTCACGGTCTCGGTCACGACATCCAGGATGCCGCATGAACTCGATGTTTGGCGTTCCCTACCTACTGCCGCGTAATGTGCACGAGGATATGGAGGCGAGATGACTGACACGGCGCACGGCAGGGGCGTGCGGTTGCCCCGCACGGAACGACGTGCCCAACTGCTAGCAGCGGCGCAGCAGGTGTTCGCCCGCAACGGCTACCACTCGGCAGCCATGGACGACATCGCCGAACAGGCCGGGGTGAGCAAGCCGGTGTTGTACCAACACTTCCCCGGCAAGCTCGACCTCTACATCGCGTTGCTCGAGAGCCACGTCGACACCCTGGTCCGCGCCGTGGAGGAAGCACTCGCCTCCACCACGGACAACAAGGAGCGCGTGCACAACGCCGTCGGGGCGTTCTTCGACTTCGTCAACGGCGACGTCGGCGCGTTCCGCATGGTCTTCGAATCGGACCTGCGCGGCGAACCCGACGTCCAGCGCGCCGTCGACCGCGCCACCACGGCCACCGTCGACGCGATCGCCAAGACGATCATGTCCGACGCCGGGCTCGACGCCGAACGCGCGCGCCTGCTGGCCGTCGGCCTCGTGGGCATGAGCCAGGTCAGCGCGCGCTACTGGCTCGACCAGGACGCCGAGGTCAGCCGCGACGACGCCGTGCGCCTCACCGCTACGCTGGCGTGGCGTGGGATCGGCGCGGGCTTTCCCCTGCAGAACCCCCAGTAGCCGCCGCGGTCTCGGTGGCCTCGGTGGCCTCGGTCGCCTCGGCCACGAGGTCGACGATCGCGTCGGTGACGCCGGCGTGCCGCTCCTGGGTGATCATGTGTCCCGCGCCGGGGAAGATCCACATGCGGGCGTCCGGCAGTTCCTTCGCGATCGCCTCGGCGTGCTTGACGGGCGTGAGCCGGTCGGCCTCGCCCACCAACACCACCGTGGGGACGGTGCGCAACGCAGCCAACGCCGTTGGGCGGTTGTGCAGGGCGATGGCGTTCTGGAACCCGCCCACGCTGCGGGGATGAGCCTTGCGCAACTGATCGGCGACGCACGCGACGTCGCCGGGATGCGGCTTCTTCCCGAACACCATCAGCCGTGCACCCAGCCGGGCCGGCGGACCGCCGACCGGCAACCGCTCCCGCCGGTACGCGAGCAACATGGTCGCGAGCCGGCGCTCCAGTCGCGCTGCGCCCCTGCCCAGCGCGCCGGGGAGTCCGAGGGTGACGCGGTCCATGTTCCCCGAGGACGTCGCCACGAACGCCGCGCCGACGACGCGCGTACGCACCAGGTCCGGATGCCGATCGGCCAGCGCCATCATCGTCATCCCGCCCATCGAATGACCCGCCAGCACCAGCGGACCCGACGGCACGGTCTGCGCGATCACCTCGGCCAGGTCGTCGGCCAACTGCTCGATCGTGGCCGTGCCCGGCGCCGCCGGGTCCGAAACGCCGTGGCCCCGCAGGTCGAACCGCACGAGGCGCGTCGACGGCGACCGCCTCACCAACCCCGCGACCACGCGGTCCCAGGTCCGCAGATCCTGGGTCCAGCCGTGGACCAGCACGATCGTCGGTCGCGTCTCCGCTCCGGGCTCGTCGGTGCTGCCGAGACCGCGAGTCTCGGCATGCAGCCGCGTCCCGTCCGAGGTGATCACCTGCACGTCGCCATCCTCATTTCTCCGGCAGCAGTCCCGCCCTGCGCCACAACCGCATGCCCGGTGCGCCGACCAGACCGACCCGGTCGAGGAAGGGCATGATCTTCTCGCCCGCGAACAGCAACGTGGCCCGCCAATGGGGGTTGGCCAGCGCCGCGCGGTAACCGTCCCGCGGGCGGATCCCGACGGACGCGTAGACGTAGGGGTGGATCAGACTGCGGCAGATGTGCCAGGCGGTGTAGGCGACCATCCACCGCTGATACGCCAGCTCGGCCTTGCCCATGCCCTCGATCCGGCGGACGACCTCCTCGCGCGCGAACGTGACGTGCCGCGCCTCCTCCAGCACGTGGATGCGGTTGACCATGCGCACCAGCGGCTGGATGTCGGGGGAGTTCATCTGCTCGCGCTGCAGCCGGTCGAGGATCTCCTCGGCGATCAGGATCGAGCCGTACAGCGCCGGGCCGTAGCCGATGATCGGCAGGAGCTTGGCGAATCGGCGACGCCATTCCACCGGGCCGTAGTACGGGCAGCCGAAGGCGTTCGACATGCGCGCGAACATCGTGGAGTGCCGACACTCGTCGGCGATCTCGGTCAGCGCGTACTGCGCGTGATTCGTCGTGGGATCGCCGTCGTGCACCTCCTTGAGCAGCAACTGCATGAGGATGACCTCGAACCAGATGCCGTTCGTGGCGATGCTGGCCATCTCGTGCTTGCCCAGCTCGATACGCTGCTCGGGCGTCAGCCGCTGCCACAGGTCGGTGCCGTAGAGGCTCGAACGCTCCTCGAGCACGAAATGCTTGCCCTCGACGAGGGGCGCGCCCCAGTCGATGTCGACGTCGGGGTCGTAGAATTTGTTCGCCGACGACGTCAGGAGCCGCTCCGCGGTCCGTTCCCGCCCGGCTTCCGGGTCGATTTCTGCGCTGGAGCTGCCCTGGGCGTTGCCACGGGTCCGCGTCATTGCGGCCCACCACCTTCCGCCACTTACTGCCGCCGAACTTTTCTGTAACCTCCGGTAACAGTTACCTCTGGTAGCATGCGGGGCATGGTCGACCGTGTCAACCAGCGCAACGTCAAGAGGACCGGCGGTACACCCGGCAAGGGATCACCCGAAAGTGGCGACGCCCGGAAGGACCGCTGGCGGAAACACCGCATCGCTCGCAGGGCCGAATTCGTCGACGCGACCCTGGATGCGCTGGAAGAACACGGACCGGATCTCGGCATGGAGCACGTCGCCGCCGCGGCAGGCGTCACCAAGCCCGTGCTGTACCGGCACTTCGAGGACAAGGCCGACCTCTACCTCGCACTGGGCGACCGCGGCACCGAGATCCTCTTCGAACGCCTCATGCCGGCCATCAACACCGAGCTGGCGCCCGTCCCCCGCGTGCGGATGGCGCTCGACGCGTTCTTCACCGTGCTCGAGGAGCACCCCAACCTCTACCGCCTGCTGGCGCGCAGGCGGTTCGCCGACCGTCCGCTCGACGGCGACGTCACCGACGTCGTCGCCCAGGACAAGGCACTCATCGCCAACGCCGTCACCGCCCTGCTCGGCGACTACCTGCGGATGTTCAACGTCGACTCCGGCGCGCCGAGCCGTGGGCGCACGGCGTCGTCGGCATGGTCCACAACACGGGCGAATGGTGGCTGGCCAAGCGCAGCATGAGCCGCGACGCCGTCGTGGAGTACCTGACGCAGATCATCTGGGCCGCCATCGACGGACTGGCCCGTCAGCACGGCCTCGAGATAGACCCCGACCGGCCCGTCGACGCCAACAAGATCGTCCAGTTCAGCCGTGCCGACGAGCTCGGCGAGGACGACGCCCGCAGCGACTCGACCGGCGTCCACGGGGACGGCGGGGGTATGGCCAGAACCGGCGAGGCATAACGACAACGGAGGCGACATGGCAGGCGGAGACAACGGCGTCGACGACAACCATGACCACCCCGACCACGACGGTTACCGGGGTGCGGCGACGCTGACCGTCGAGGACCGGGAACTGGAGATCGAGGTGGACCTGCGTGGCCACTTCCAGCCGATCGACGGCTACTACCACTGGTACGGCCGGATCACCCGGCACGACGAGCTGATGGAGCTGGCCGGTGGGCGAAAGAAGTCGGTGCGGCTGAGCACGCCCGAGGGCAGTGCCGACGGCACGATCTCCGACCCCGACCCCTGGGAGCGCTACCGCATCACGGGCACCAGCACGCCCCCGTTCACGGTCCCCACAACCCTGGAAGCCGTCGAAACCCCACCCGCCTAGGCACGAAAAAGCCCCCAAGGGCCCTATGGTCGCGTTGAACGCAACTATGGGGCCCTTGGGAGCTCCGAAAGCCGGGGTCAGCTGCCTACGGCGAAGCCGACTCGGCGGGCGTCCGACGGGGCGATCTCCACGTAGGCGATCCGGTCGGACGGGACGAGGTACTTGCGGCCCTTCTCATCGGTCAGGCTGAACAGGCCGTCGGAGGCCCCGAGTGCGTCGGCAACCAGCTTCTCGACCTCCTCGGCCGTCTGGCCGCTGGACACCACCAGTTCCCGCGGGGTGTCCTTGATGCCGATCTTGACCTCCACGTGCAACCTCCGCTGCCAAAAGTGACCTGCTCGTTCACCCTCCAGGCTAGCGCGCCGCCGCCCGCAACGACCCCAGGCCCGCCGATGCCACACCCTCGGCAGGCGCTCAGCCCAGGCCGAGGACCTGCATGCGTTTCGCGTGGGCCTGCTGGAGCCTGCGGAACAGCGCGGCGATGCCCGTGAGGTCGACCGAGCCGGCGACGATGAGTTCGGCGAGGCCGTCCCGTTCGGCCACGACGTACTGGGCCTGGGTCAGCGCCTCCCCCAGCAGCCGCCGCGACCACAGGGCCAGCCGGTCGCGCTGGGTGCTGTCGGCCGCGATGGCCGCGGCGACCTCGCGTTCGGCGAACGCGGAGTGTCCGGTGTCGGCCAGCACGCTGAGCACGAGCTCGCGCACGTCGTCGTCGAGCACGGCCGCCAGCTCGCGGTACAGGTCGGCGGCGAGGTTGTCGACGACGTAGGCCTTGACCAGCGATTCGTGCCAGGTGCGGGGCGCCGTCGACTGCTGGAACGCGTCGATGTGCGAGTGGAACGGCTGCATCGCGTCCTCGATCGACGCACCGCGGGCCCGCAGGTATTCCGACAACATCTCGTAGTGGCCGATCTCGGCCGCCGCCATGGACGCCAGCGCGGCCCTGCCCGCCAGCGTCGGCGCCGACCGTGCGTCCTCGGCGAGTCGATCGAACGCCGACAACTGCCCGTACGCCAACACGCCGAGCAGGTCGACGACCCCGGTACCGATTTCCCCTTGCGCCTCCGTCACGCGGTTCACCGTAGTGGAGGACACGCGCCGGTGGATCCGGTACCCGAATCCGACCGGGCGTTACCAACGACACGTGATCGAGATCGCTACGGCTGTCTCGATATACGGGTCGCTCTCTGTACACTCTGAAGGCGAGAGCGATTCTCACCACCAGTGTTCCGGAGGCGGCGCAACCGCCGAAGCAGCCGACGCAGACGGGTGACCAACCCGGTTGGCGCCGGAGAACACGCAGGTGAGAGGCAATGTGCGTGCACGCCTCGGCGATGTTCCCACACGAGATTTTCGCTGACCGAAAACGCGAAAGTCGCCGTTGTGAGTGTGGTCGAGCCATCGCGGTAATGCCTGGCTTGCGCGCCGGTATGAGAGAGGCGATCCGAAATCACTCAAAATCAGACGACAACACCGGCGGAGTCGCCGGAGACCGACGTGCGGCCGGACGTGTCGCAGGCGGCGGCCGAGGCCGCCACCCCGACGTTCGCCGAATTCGGCATTCGACCGGAGATCGTGGCGGCGCTCGAGGCGTCCGGCAAACACCGCACCTTCGCCATCCAGGCCCTGACCCTGCCGCTGGCCCTCAAGGGCGACGACGTCATCGGGCAGGCCCGGACCGGCATGGGCAAGACGCTGGGCTTCGGTGTCCCGCTGCTGCAGCGGCTCGAGACGCCCGGTGACGGCACGCCGCAGGCGCTGATCGTCGTCCCGACGCGCGAGCTGTGCGTGCAGGTCACCAAGGACCTCTCGGAGGCGGGCTCCAAGCTCGGCATCACGGTCGAGGCCATCTACGGCGGCCGGCCGTACGAGCCGCAGATCGAGGCGCTGCGCAAGGGCGTCGACATCGTCGTCGGCACACCGGGCCGCCTGCTGGACCTGGCCGAGCAGCGTCACCTGGTGCTCGGCAAGATCCGCTCGCTGGTGCTCGACGAGGCCGACGAGATGCTCGACCTGGGCTTCCTGCCCGACATCGAGCGCATCCTGCGAATGGTGCCCGACGAGCGGCAGACGATGCTGTTCTCGGCGACCATGCCGGGCCCGATCATCAACCTGGCCAGGACGTTCCTGACCCAGCCGACGCACATCCGCGCCGAGGAGAACGACGCGGGCGCCGTGCACGAGCGCACCACGCAGTTCGTCTACCGGGCGCACTCGCTGGACAAGCCCCAGCTGGTCGCCAAGGTGCTCCAGGCCTCCGAGCGGGGCCTGACGATGATCTTCACGCGCACCAAGCGCACCGCGCAGAAGGTCGCCGACGAGCTCGGCGAGCGCGGGTTCGCCGCGGCCGCCGTGCACGGCGACCTCGGCCAGGGAGCGCGGGAGCAGGCGCTGCGCGCGTTCCGTTCCGGCAAGGTCGACGTGCTCGTGGCCACCGACGTGGCCGCCCGCGGCATCGACGTCGACGACGTCACCCACGTCATCAACTACCAGATGCCCGAGGACGAGAAGACCTACGTGCACCGCATCGGCCGTACCGGTCGCGCCGGCAAGACCGGTGTCGCGGTGACGCTGGTCGACTGGGACGAGATCCCGCGCTGGAAGCTCATCTCCGACGAGCTGGGCCTCGACCAGCCCGAGCCGGTGGAGACGTACTCGACGTCCAAGCACATCTTCACCGACCTCGGCATCCCCGAGGACGCCACGGGTCGCCTGCCGCTGAGCAAGCGCACCCGCGCGGGCCTGTCCGCCGAGGACGAGGAGGACCTGGGCGGCAAGCGCCGCGGCCGGTCCTCGAACTCCGGTGACGCCGAGGCGACGCGCTCGCGCACCCGCAAGCCGCGCAAGCGCACGCGGGGCGGGCAGTCCGGTTCGGCCGAGGCGAACGGCCCCGAGGGCGAGGCCTCGTCCGACGGCGGTGCGGAGTCCGGTTCCGGCCGGTCGCGCTCGCGTCGCCGCACGCGCGGCGCCGGCAGCGGCTCCAAGCCCGCCACCGAGAGCCACGCCAGCACCGAGAAGGCCGCGTCCGCCGACGGCCAGGCCGACGGCGGCGACCGTCCGCGACGCAGGCGCCGCCGCGGTGGCCGCGGCCGCGGCTCGGGCTCCGGCCAGAACCAGGCCGAGGGCACCACGCCACCAACCCGGCCACCAACACGAGCGAAACGTCCGCCGCGGCAGACTGACGTTCGTGAGCTCCACCGAATCATCCGCGTCCGACGACGCCGTTCCCGAGGACACCGGGTCGTCGAACGACACCACCGACGGCGGCCCGCACCCACGCTGGTGCGGGGCCGCCGCCCGTGGAACCGGCGGCGCGACCGCGTCACGGCCGCGTTGTTGGCCGTCGGTGCGGTGGTCGCGGGGCTCGTCGTGTGGGTGGGCAGCGACAGCAGGGCCACGGTCAGCGAGACCGCTCCCCCACCCCCGGACACGCCCGCGCAACCCGCCGAGGTCCCGTCGACGCTGGCCGAGGCGTGGCGTGCCCCCAGCGAGGCCACGCCCGTGCCGGTGACGGCCGCGGGCACCGTCGTCACGGCGTCGGGCGGCGAGGTCGTCGGCCGCGACGCCGAGACCGGCGAGCAGCGGTGGCGCTACGCGCGCGATCTGCCGCTGTGCACCGTGAGTTCCGAATGGGACCGCGTGCTCGCCGTCTACCGCAAGTCCGAGGGCTGCAGCGAGGTGACCCAGCTCGACGCGGCCACCGGCCAACGGACCGCGCAGCGCAACGGCGACGCCGAACGGGGCACCCGGCTGATCGGCGACGGCAGCTACCTCACCACCACCGGCGATCGACTGCTCAACACATGGCGCGACGACCTGGTGCGGAGCATGGAGTTCGGCCGGGTGTACGCGCAGGTCAACGCCGGTTACCAGCCGCGGCCGCAGTGCGAGTACGGCACGGTCGCCGTCGCCGCGGGCCGGGTCGGCGTGATCGAACGCTGCCCCGACGACGAGGCGGGCGGCGGCACCCGCTTCACGGCGCTCAAGGCGGCACCGGAGGAATCGGACCAGCCGGAGGAGGAGTTCTCCGTCTCGCTGCCCGAACGCGACGCGAAGCTCGTGGCGATGGTGCCGGGCGGGGCGGCCGTGCTGCTTCCCCAGGCCGGGGAACTGGTGCTCTACAACGCCGACGGCCGGGAACGGATGCGTTATCCGCTCGACCTGCCGCGGTCCGATCTGGACGCCGAACCCGACGACGGCGTCATGCCGACCGTACGGGGACCGCAGAACGTGTATTGGTACACCGGATCCCGCACCATCGCACTATCCACAGAGGATCTGGCGCCGCGGTGGACGGTGCACAACACCCACGGGGCGGGCGTGGCCTACGCGGGTAAGTACGTGACGCCGATCGGCGGCGGTCTGGCCGTGCTCGACCCGGCGGACGGGCGCACCGAGCACACGATCGCCCTGCCCCGCGGCGACTACCGCGGACCGATCGAACTGGGCGCCGCCGGACCGACCCTGCTCGAACGCCGCGGCGACACGCTCGTGGCACTGCAGTGAGACGAAAGGGCATGCAGTGACGACGTCGGCTCAACTCTCCCCGAACGGTGCGCAGCGCGTGACGCTGCTCGGCGACATCGCCGCGTTGTCCGGCCCGGTGCCGGCCTCCGACGTCGGCACCACGGCCGTCGTGCTGCTCGTTCCCGGCTACACCGGGTCCAAAGAGGACTTCGCGCCGCTGCTGGACGGGTTGTCCGACGGTGGTTTCCACCCCGTCGCGATCGACCTGCCCGGCCAGTACGAGTCACCGGGCCCCGATGACGAGGCCGCCTACCTGCCCGCGCCGCTCGGCGAACGGGTCGCCGAGCTGGTCGCCGACCTGGCGGCGACGTTCGACCGGCCGGTGATCCTGCTCGGCCACTCGTACGGCGGCCTCGTCTGCCGCGGTGCCGCCCTCGCGGGCGCACCGGTCGCCGGGTTGACGTTGCTCGACAGCGGCCCCGAGAAGCTCCCGCACGGCCTGCGCACCCAGACCCTCGAGGCGGCCGAGCCGCTGCTGCGCGAACAGGGCCTCGAGGCCGTCTACGCGATCCGGGAGCAGCTCGGCGCGCCGGCGAACGCGCAGCTGCGGGCGTTCCTGCGGGAGCGGTTCGTCAGCTCCTCGGCCGCAGGGCTGCTCGGCATGGCGCACGGTTTGCGGCACGAGCCCGATCGCGTCGACGAGTTGACGGCCGCGCTCGGCGACCGGCCCGCGTTCGTGGCCACCGGCGAGGGCGACGACGCGTGGAGCGTCGATCAGCAGAAGGACATGGCCCGGCGCCTGGCCGCCGGCTTCGCCGTCATCCCCCGCGCCGCCCACGCCCCCAACGTCGAGAACCCGGCCGGCCTCCTCGACGTCCTCCTGGCCGAATGGCGAGCCTGGTAACCAAACCGCCGTGTCAGCACCCCACGCGGCCGTGTCAGCAATCCACGTCGCCGTGTCAGCGTTTCGGGGACTCCGCGACGGTCCACGGCGGTGCCCACACGTCATCCGCGACCCGCCGGGCCGCGAACCCTGCCGCCGCGCTCCGCAGATGGTCGCGCAATGCGGCCAGCGTGGGGTGCCGGTCGTCGGCACGGGACAGCAGCACGTGTGGATAGATCGGGGTCGGGTCGCAGACCGGGATGCGCCGCAGGTCGTGGCGCTCGGGCCACAGGTACCGGTCCCCGCTGCCGATGAGAGTGGCCAGGGAGGCGGTGTCGGCCAGGGTGTCCATCAACGCGTCGTCCCCGAAGTGCGGACCGAGCGCGTCGATACTCAGGCCGAAGGCCACGGACAACGCGGCATAGAACGCCGCCCATTCCGCGCCCGGTTCGATCCCGGGAATCCAGATGCGGTGGCCCACCAGGTCGCCGGGGCGGACCCGGTCCGCGTCGGCCAACGGATGGCCGGGGCCGACCAGCAGCTCCAACGGCACGTCGAGAAGCCGTTCCGCGCGGATCCCGGCCGGAACCCGGTCGGCCGCAATGGCCCGGAAGGAGGCGTCGACGGCTCCGTCCAGTACGGCGTTGGCGGCCTGCGCGGCGTTGTCGTGGCTCAACGTGACCACGTCCAGGTCCAGGTCGGCGTGCGCGCGGTAGAACCGGTAGACCAGTTGCGCCGGAGCGATCCGCCGGTTCAGGACATCGACGCGCAGGGGCCTGCTCCCCGGTCGTACTGCGTGTTCGGCCCGGTCGAGAGCCGTGAGGGCTTTCCTCGCGTGCGGCAGGAAGACCTGCCCGTCCGGGCTCAGCCGTGACCCGCGCGGCGTCCGCACGAGGAGCGTGACCCCGAGGTGCCGCTCCAGGGCCGCAACCCGCTTGGACACGGCCTGTTGGCTGATCCGCAGCTCGTCCGCCGCCGCCTGGAAGTGGCCGGTGTCGGCGACGGCCGCGAAGGTCCGGACCGCTTCGATATCCACAACGGCACCCTAGGTTCACAACGATTGGTTGTGAACCGTGCGGCGTGCCGTTGTTTGAATCCGCGTTCCGCCCGGTGGTGGGATCGGCGCATGTCGACCCGCACAGAGCAGATCATGTATGTGAACACTCCCGAGTTCGCCCGCCACGCGGAACGAATCGCGGAGGTGACCGACGCGACGAGCCGGCTGAACGTGCTGCCGTTCGGCGACACCGAGGGGCGATCCGAACTACTGTCGGTTGTGTTCGGTGGCCGGCTTCCGGCGTCGGTGACCATCTACCCGCCGTTCCACACCGAGCACGGGCTCAACACGACGTTCGGCGAGAACGTCTTCGTCAACCAGGGATGCACGTTCATGGACAAGGGCGGTGTCCACATCGGCGACAGCGTCATGATCGGCCCCAAGGTCAGCCTGATCACCGGCGGCCACCCTCTGCCGACGACGGAACGGCGCGAGTACCTGTCCTTCGCCCCCATCACCCTCGAGGACGACGTCTGGGTCGGGGCTGCCGCCGTCATCACGCAGGGGGTGACCGTCGGCGCGGGCGCGTGATCGCCGCCGGAGCGGTGGTCACGCGGGACGTTCCTGCCGGGGTGCTCGTTGCGGGAGTTCCGGCGCGGGTGGTCAAGGATGTGGGCTGACGGGCCCCGGGCCGAGGTGACGGGCGGTCAGGACCACCAGCACGTCCACAGGACGGTGCCCGCGATGGCCAACACGCCGAGGCCGGCGATCCCGGCCGCGCCGCCACGGCGGCGGTCCACCAGCACGGCCTGGACGACCAGCGCCGACACCGCACCCACGGCGTGCCAGATCACGGACGCCGCGCCCGGGCCGCCCTCGTCGGACACCACCGACGCCACGGCGACGACCGCCGCCAACGCCGCCAGGCCGACCGCCACCGAACCCGTCAGTCCACGCCACAGACGTCCCGGCGCGCCGACACCGTCCAGCTCATTCACGCGCCGCTCCAGCGATTCGGTTCGATCAACGCTCATCCTCGTCCTGCTCACGTCTCCCGACGTGGCGGCGCCAGCAGATCCCACGACCGCGCCGCCGGGGCAGCCTCCTGCCCCACCGCACAACTCGGACGGAAATCGCACCACGCACAACGACGACCGGGTTCGGCGGGGAACAGCGCGTCCCTGTCGCCGCCCACGGTCAGCTTATCCGTCGCATCCTGCACATCCCTCGCCGTCTCCTCGGCGCGGGTGAGATGGCGGCGCAGACTCGCCTCGTCGTGCTCAGCCGCCGCGACCGTGCCTGTGGGCACGTGGTGCAACTCGACCCTGCGGCACGGGGTCCGCAGGGTGCGCGCCGCGGCCACCGCGTACAACGCCAACGCCTGCGACGAGCGCGCCTGCTGTTCGTCCGGTTCACGGCGGCCCGTCTTGTAGTCGACGATCACCAGTTCGCCGTCGCGTTCGTCGATCCGGTCGGCCCGACCCTCGACGATCATCGACGCCGGACCGGAATCGGTGTCCGGCCCCGATCCCGACACCGGCGCGGACACCCACCGCTCCAGACCACGCGGATCGCCGGTCACGTCGTGGGACTCGACGTACTCCTCGACCCACTCCTGCGCCTCGCGCCGGTACCGGGCGGACTGTTCCTCGTCGGCGAAACCCGCGTCCTTCCAGTGCTTGCCCACCAGCGCGGCCGCCCGCGCCGGGGTGCGCTCGGCCGCCGGCAAGTCGAACAGCTCCCGCAGCGCGTTGTGCACCACCGCGCCCAGCGTGCTGTGCGCCCACGGGCCGGTGCGCTGCGGACTCGGACGGTCCACGTACGCCAGCCGGTACCGCCGCGGGCAGTCGTCGAACGTCGACAGCCGCGCCGGCGAGACCTTCATCAGGCGGCGCGGCTCCACCCCGAAGTCGAACCCCAGTTGCTCCATCGGCGGCAGCGTAACGTCACCCGCCCGCCACGAATCCGCGTACGGCGTCGGCCACCAGCTGCACCGCGATCGCCGCCAACAGCAGACCCGCGATCTTCGCCAGCAGCGTGATGCCGCTTTCCTTGAGCACCCGGATCAGCACACCCGAGTAGCGCATGCACGCCCACAGGATCACGTGCACCGTGACGATCGCGCAGCCCAGCGCGATGTAGCCGGCCAGCTCGCCCTCGGCGGCGCGCACGAACACGATCGTCGCGGCGATCGCGCCCGGCCCCGCCAACAGCGGCGTGCCCAACGGCACGAGCGCGACGTTGACGTCGTCGGCGGCCTCCGGTTCGCTGCTGCGCTTGGTGGTCAGCAGTTCCAGCGCCACCAGCAGCAGCAACAGACCGCCCGCGCCCTGCAGCGCCGGGATGCCGATGCCCAGGTAGGCCAGGATCGCCTGCCCCGCCACCGCGAACAGCGACACCACCAGCAGCGACACGAGCACCGCCTGGAACGCCGCGCGTGCCCGCGCCGACGGCGACTTGCGCCCGACCAGGCTCAGGAACACCGGAACCGTGCCCGGCGGGTCCATGATCACCATCAGCGTGATCGTGGCCTCGATGAAGATCGTCAGATCGAAGTAGTCCACGGTTCAGCCGACCTCGACCGGCGCGCCCGTGGACTGCGCGACCAGGGCCTCGAACTCCTCGACGGCCGTCGTCTCCTGTCCGATCCGGATCGTCTTGTTCGTGCCGTGGTAGTCGCTCGACCCGGTCCGCACCAATCCCAGATCCTTCGCGAGCGCGCGCAGTTCGTCCCGCGCGTCCGGCTCGTGGTTCGGATGGTCCACCTCGATCCCGGTCAGTCCACGCTGCGCCAGTTCGGCGATGACCTCCGGCGGCACGGTCGGACGGCGGCCGAACGCGAACGGATGTGCCAGCACGGTCACCCCGCCCGCCGCGGAGATCATCTCGATGGCGTCGGTGACCGGGGTGTCCGTGCGCGGCACGTAGTACCCGCGCCCACCCGCGAGGTAGCCGGCGAACGCCTCGTCGACGGTGGCGCACAGTCCGGCCCGCACCAACGCCTGCGCGACGTGCGGCCGGCCCGCCGTCGCGTCCGGGCCCAGGCGGTCGAGGATCTCGTCGGCGTCGACCGGCAGCCCGTCGGCGGCCATCCGGTCGGCGATCGCGCGCAACCGCGTCCGCCGTTCGTCCCGCAACCGGCGCTGCTCGGCGACGATCGCCGGCGCCTCCGGGTCGAACAGGTACGCCAACAGGTGCACACTGACCCGACCGCCCTCGCCGTCGGCACATTCGCAGGACAGCTCCGCACCGGGCACCAGGCGCATCCCGGACGGCAGGGCCTCGGCGGCAGGGCGCCAGCCGGCCGTCGTGTCGTGGTCGGTCAGGGCGATGACGTCGAGCCCCGCGGCCGCCGCCACGGAGACGAGCTCGGCCGGACCGTCCGTTCCGTCGGAGGCCGTCGAATGGGTATGCAGGTCGATGCGCACGACGACCATTGTCCAACACGGCACCGACACCCGGACCCGCCGGTACACGGCCGCACGCGCCGACGGCGCCGTGCGCTGCGACAACGCCGCGGCGCAACGCGACTCGGCGACCTACTTCTTGGCGGCCTTCCTGTTGCCGCGCGCGGCGCGCTGCGCCTTGATCATCGAGAACCGTTCGGCCTGCTTCTGCTTGTCCCCGAACACCAGCTCCGAGATGTTGTCGTAGAACTCCTCGGGGTTGGGCAGGTAGTGGATCCGGTTCAACGCCTGGATCTGACCGGCCGACTCGATGATGGTCGTGCCGTACCCGAAGATGCGGCCGCCGAAGGTGCGCTCGTAGGTGAGGTCGGTGACCTTCGTGATCGGCATCATCAGCACCTGGGTGGTCCAGACGCCCTTGGTCATGATGAACCGCTTGTCGGTCACGACCAGCCGTTCGACCCACCACTCCATGACCTTGTACGTGAACCACAGGACGACGCCGAGCGCGACGTACCACAGGATGTTCTGCAGCACCCACGCCGCGGGCGGGAGCACGTACGAGATCATCACGCAGATCGCGAGCATGGCGATGGCCTCGAACATGTTCCATCCGAGGCACGCCCAATGCCGCCGGATGCGAATCACCCGGCGCTCGGTGTCGAGCAGGTACTCGTCTGGGTCGCGTGGCGCGAACATACGTCGAGCGTAGCGCCCGTCAGGTGAAGATGTTGCTGACGAACGTGATCACGGCCTCGGCCGCGTCGCGCAGGAAGCCGATGAGGTTGTTGACAAGACCCGCAGCTTGGCCTGGCTGAGCGATCACGAAGAACAGAATCAACGCGATAGCGGCAAATCCTGCAAGCTTCTTCGCGTTCACGGCGATCAATCCCGTCTCTCGAGTGCAAGACCGTTGTTGGAGCTGGTTGGCGAACCGACCTCGTGGACCTGGCCTGCGTGGAGCCTGCACGAACCAGCCGACTCAGGTGCCACTAAGTTTGTACCGCACCGCCTGCCGTTACGGCAGGTAAGTCCTGCCCTTGGGGCAGTGCGCGCGAAGATCGTAGCTCGACTGCTACTGATTGTGACTGTGGGGTGGGTCGAGGTGGATCGGGTGCGCTGCGTGGGCGGCATCGTCCACGACGACGACGGCCGCCTGCTGCTCATCCGCAGGGCACACGACCCCGGCCGGGGCCTGTGGTCGCTGCCGGGCGGACGGGTCGAGCCCGGCGAGACCGACCACGCCGCTGTGGTGCGTGAACTCGCCGAGGAAACCGGCCTCGACGTCGAACCGGGGCCGTACACGGGCACTGTCCTGCGGGAACCGTTCGTCATCCACGACTACGCATGTCGCGTTCGGGGCGGCCGACTGGCCGCGGGCGACGACGCCTCGGACGCCCGGTGGCTCGACGCCGAGGCGTTCACTCTGATGGCAGACACCGGGCGTCTGGTCGAGGGACTGGTGGACACATTGCGTGCATGGAACGCGCTGCCCCGCGGTGCGGACTGAGGCCATCCGCTGTTCACGGACCGTTACGCACCGAGCCATGTCATGCGCTGGCCGTGCGGGTCGGCCAGCGCGAGTGCCTCGCCGGTGGCCTTGCCGTCGTCCCAGGTCACCAGGCCGAGCGTGGGCCGCGCGGTCGTCGCGTAGTCCAATTCGTCCCGTTCGGGAAGCACCAGGCCCAGGCCCGCTTCGTACGATTCGAGCGAGGCCCACCAGAGCGGCCGACGCGCGGCGAGTTCACCCAGGGCAGTGACGAATGCCTCCCTCTGGTCGGTGTCCATGTAAATCAGCACGTGGCTGCTGAACACCACCAGCGGCAGCTCCTCGGGAACCTGCTCCGCCGCGCGCGCCAGCCCCTCCACGGCGTCACCCTCGACCAGCGCGGGCGTGTCCTTGGCCTGCGCGGCCGCGGCCGTGCGCAGCATGCGGATGCGGTCCGGCTGATCGGCCCACACGCACGCCTCGAGCCAGGCGAGCTCCTCGTCGTCCTGCGCGTCGACCGGGTGCCGGTCGAGGCCGACCTTCGCGCCGACGTTCAGTTTCGCCGGCACCTTCGGCGGCTCGGCGCCGTCGGCGAGCTCGACCGCGCAGTGCAACCCGACGGGCGTCTTCTTCGGACCGGCGGCCACCTGCTCCCCGCCGGGCAGCCGGTACTGGTAGGCGAACCGGTCCATGCCCAACAGCAGGCCGGCGCTGCAGCCCACCTCGAGCAGGCCGACCTTGCCCTTGGCCTGCTTGGCGGCGCGCGCCACCGCCGGATACAGCACGGCGGCCCGGTTGACCTCGTTGGTCTGGGTGAAGCGGGTGCGCACGAGCTCGCGCACCTTGTCGGCGCGGTCCAGCAGGAAGGCGCGGAACTCCGACCACGTCGCACCGTCGACGCCGTCCATCCCGCCGAGCGACGGGTAGTACCGCGACAGCGGGTGGATCGGCTCGGCCTGGATCAGCCGGTGCGCCGCGGCCAACAACAACGTCGGGTGCGCGTCGCCGTCGGCGCCGGCCTCGGCGAGCAGACCCGCGATCTCGTCGTCGTCGGCCGCGTGGGACGCCAGATGCGCGTACAGCGGCGAGATCCCCGCGGCCTCGTGGTCGGCGAATCTCCGCAGACGCTCCTGCGCGGCGTGCACCGGGTTGACCTCGCCCATCTGACCGCCCATAGGACCCGAGCCTCTCTGTGTCACCGACAACACCGCCTCGCGCGCGTCGACGCGTCCGATCGGGACGCCTCATCGCACGTCAGGGCCGTTCCCGTCCATCCCCCGACGACGAGACGCCCTCTACGAGTACCCTTGACCATCGGCGCACAGCGCGTCAACGCGAGTCACGCCACGCACTCATCGGAGGAGGTGAGGAACGCAGATGCCCAATGACGACAATCCGCTCAGTCCGGCTTCCGGAAGTACGTCTCTTACGCACTCCCGCCGTTTCCTCCCGCCGTTCCGATTCCGCGTGATCGACAGCTGATCCCCCGGCATTCGGCCTCCGGCACGGAAGCGGTCCACGAGCTTTCCGTCTCCTGGAGATCCGATGCCTTAGATTCCCTCGTTCGGCGGCCTGCGCGGCCGTGGCCCGAAAGGCCTCGGCAAGGGCCGTGGCCGTGACGTCAGCCGCGACAACCACCGCCCGCGTTCGGCCGTCCCGCCGCCGGGCGGCACCGGTCCGCCCCTGTCCGCGGCGGTGGTCGACTGCGGCGTGTACGTCGACGCGTCCGCCAGGAGGGCACGTGGACGCACGACGAGGCCGTCCACGAGGTGCGCCGACGGGGCGACGGATTCGTCTGGATCGGACTGCACGAACCCACCGAGGAACAGATCCAGGGCATCGCCGACACGTTCGGCCTGCACGAGCTCGCCGTCGAGGACGCGGTGCACGCACACCAGCGGCCGAAGCTCGAACGCTACGACGACACGCTGTTCATGGTGTTCCGCACCGTGCGCTACGTGGAGCACGAATCGCCCACGACCGCCAACGAGATCGTCGAGTCCGGCGAGCTCATGACGTTCGTCGGCCGCGACTTCATCATCACCGTCCGGCACGGCACCATGGCCGGCCTCGCCCGGCTGAGACGGGAGCTCGACGCCGATCCCGAACAGCTGGCCCACGGTCCCTACGCGGTGTTGCACGCGATCGCCGACCACGTCGTCGACCATTTCCTCGAGGTCACCGACCGCATCGAGGACGACATCGACGAGATGGAGACCGAGGTGTTCGCCCCGCGCACGCGGGTCACCTCGGAGCAGATCTACCTGTTCAAACGCGAGGTCCTCGAACTGCGGCGGGCGGTCTCCCCGCTCGGGACACCGCTGCTGCGCCTGTCGGAGGGGTATCCGCGGCTGGTGCCCGAGGAGGTGCGCTCGTACTTCCGCAACGTGCACGACCACGTGACGACGGTGGCCGAGCGCGTCGAAGGGTTCGACGAGCTGCTGACGACCCTCGTGGACGCGACGATCGGGAAGCTGACGCTCCAGCTCAACACCGATATGCGCAAGATGAACTCCGACATGCGCAAGATCACCTCGTGGGCGGCGATCATCGCCACCCCGACGGCGATGGCCGGGATCTACGGCATGAACTTCGACTACATGCCGGAGCTGGGTTTCAAGTACGGCTATCCGGCCGTGCTCGCGGTCATTCTCGGCACGTGTCTGCTGCTCTATCGGATATTCCGGAAGAACGGCTGGCTCTGAAGGCCGGCCACCGGCCGCTTCCGAGGAATCTTCGTTCGACCACCCTCGATGGGGACACATCATGATCCGCAAACTGACCGATCTGAAGTTCTGGGCCCTGACGCTGAGCATCGTCTGGGTGGTGGGCGTCGTCGCGTTCATCGCCCTCAACCCCGACGCCGCCGCCGTGACCCACTGAGCTCTGCCTGCGCCGGTGTGAACCCACCCGCTTGACCGGCCGCGACGTCGATGTCGCGCGTATTCTGTCGCCATGGTGCGAGCGCTGGTGGTCGCCGACGAGGTCGACGAGACGCTGTGGTGTGGGCAGCGCGGGTTCGGCCTGGACGTCGACGTCGTGCTCGGCGCGGGCGACCTGCCGTTCGCCTACCTGGAGCAGCTGGCCGACGTGCTGGACGCGCCGCTGGTGTTCGTCCCCGGCAACCACGATCCGGACCTGTCGGGCTTCACCCGGCACCGCGGGCTCGCGCTCCGCGCCGGGATGCCGGCCGTGTGGCCGGGTCCGGCGGGCGGAGTCGACGCCGACGGCCGCGTCGTCACCGTCGCGGGCCTGCGTATCGCCGGGCTCGGCGGTTCCGTGCGCTACAGCGGTGGTCCGAACCAGTGGACCCAGTCGGCCGCGGCGCGCCGCGCACGTCTGCTGACGTGGCGGGCCGGCCGCAAGCCCGTCGACGTGCTGCTCACGCACAGTCCGCCGCGCGGACTCGGCGACCGCGAGGATCCGCCGCACCACGGTTTCGACTGTCTACACCGGACGGTACGGCTGCTGCGCCCGCGCTGGCTGCTGCACGGTCACATCCACCCGTACGGCGAGCCCGCGCCCGACCGGCTGATCCCCGGGCCCGACGGCACCGGAACGATCGTGCGCAACGTCGTCGGCGCGCACGTGCTCGACCTCGGCTCCCCCGCCGATTCCCCACGACCCCGAGCGGAATCCCGAATGGACTCCTGATGGGTCGCGACACCGGCTTCCCCCGCGCCGACGCCGAGCACGACTTCCTGCGCGCCCGGCGCAAGCAGGTCCTGTCGCGGCTGTCGACGTGGCTGCGCGGCGAACCGGACGACGTCAACATCACCCTGCCGTTCGACGAGGTGGTCGCCGCACTCGGTTGGGCCGGCGAACGCCGCATCGGGCTGCGCGTGGTGAAGTTGAGCTCGATCGTCGGCAGCGTCAACCGGGAGGCCGATTTCGACCGCCGGTTCCGCCCGACGTCGGGCCGCGTGCGGCAACGCTGGGAACGGCTCGCCCTCGCCAGCAGGCGCGGCGAGTCGGTGCCGCCCATCGAGGTCTACCGCGTGGGGGAACTGCACTTCGTCATCGACGGCCACCACCGGGTGTCGGTGGCGCACGCGCTCGGACTCGACACGATCGACGCCTACGTCACCGAGGTGCGGACCAAACTGGACCCGGCGGGCATTCGGCATCGCGGCGACCTGATCGTCAAGGACTACCGCAGGCTGTTCCTCGAACGCGTGCCGCTGACCGGCGAGGCGCGCGCCTCGGTCGTGGTCACCGACCCGTGGGACTACGCCGAGCTCGGCGAGCACGTCGAGGCGTGGGGGTTCCGCCTGATGCAGGACGAGGACCGGTTCCTCGACCGCACGAGCGTCGCCGCGCGCTGGTATGCCGACGAGTACCAACCGGTGGTGCGGATGCTGCGCCAGGCCGATCTCATGGGCACGCGCACGGAGGCCGAGGCGTACCTGTGGGTGGCGGGCGAGCGCTACCACCTGATGCGCAGCCAC
Organism: Saccharomonospora sp. CUA-673; assembly: GCF_001942305.1. Classification (GTDB taxonomy): domain Bacteria; phylum Actinomycetota; class Actinomycetes; order Mycobacteriales; family Pseudonocardiaceae; genus Prauserella. The sequence goes on from NZ_MKKE01000006.1 coordinate 51,873, forward strand.
GACTGGGACGACGACATCATCGAGACCATCCGCACCCGCCGACGCTGAACACCCGACCACGACCCGGTGGTCGGGGGCCCGCCGGTGCCGCCCGGCGAGCCCCCGAACCGGAACTCAGCCCTCGAACGTGATGTTCCGGCCGGACTTCGGGTCGAACAGCTGGATGCGGTCCGGGTCGAACCAGACGTCCATCGTGACCCCCTCGGTGGCGGCCGAGGCCGCGTCGAGTCGGGTCACGATCGTCGCGCCCGTGCCCGGGACGTCGGCCGATCCGGCGTCAGCGGCCAGTTCCGCCAGTTCCGCGGTCTGCGCGAGCGAGGAGTCGGCCGAGAAGTAGGCGTACTTCTCGGCACCCATCGACTCGAGCACGTCCACGGTGGACCGGAACGAGGCACCGGAGGCGCGGTGCTTGTCGTCCACGAGCGCGGCGTCCTCGAAGTGCTCGGGCCGGATGCCCATCACGACCTCACGGCCCGCTCCCGACGCCTCGACCAGGCCGCGGATGCGGTCGGTCAGCGGCACGTCGCCCAGCGGGCTCTTCAGCACGCCGTCCTCGAGCGAGGCCGGGACGAAGTTCATCGACGGCGAGCCGATGAACCCGGCGACGAACAGGTTCGCCGGCTGGTCGTAGAGGAACTGCGGCGACCCGATCTGCTGCACGTGCCCGCTGCGCAGCACCACGACCCGGTCGCCGAGGGTCATCGCCTCGGTCTGGTCGTGCGTGACGTACACGGTGGTCGTGCCGAGCTGCTTCTGCAGCTTCGACACCGACGTCCGCATCTGCCCGCGCAGCTTGGCGTCCAGGTTGGACAGCGGTTCGTCCATCAGGAACGCCTTCGGGCTCCGCACGATCGCCCTGCCCATCGCAACCCGCTGCCGCTGACCACCGGACAGGTTGGCCGGTTTGCGGTCCAGATGCTGGGTCAGGTCGAGGATCTGCGCCGCCTCGTCCACCTTGGACTCGACGGTCGCGTCGTCGACCTTCGCCAGCCGCAGCGGGAACGCCATGTTCTCCCGCACGCTCATGTGCGGGTAGAGCGCGTACGACTGGAACACCATCGCGATGTCGCGGTCCTTCGGCGACTTCTCGTTGGCGCGCTGCCCGTCGATGCGCAGCTCTCCGCCGGAGATGTCCTCCAGGCCGGCGATCATGTTCAGCGCGGTCGACTTCCCGCAGCCGGACGGGCCGACCAGGATGATGAACTCGCCGTCGGCGATCTCGATGTTCATCTCGGACACGGCGAGCGCTCCGTCGGGGTAGCGCTTGGTCACCTTGTCGAGCACGATCTCTGCCATTGCCTTACCCCTTCACGGCACCGGACGTCAGCCCCGCGACGATGCGGCGCTGGAAGAACAACACGAACAGAATGATCGGGATGGTGATCACCACGCGGCCGCGGAGATCGTCCCCGTCGGATCCTCGAACTGCGAGGCGCCGGTGAAGAACGACAGGGCCGCCGGAACGGTGCGCGAGGCCTCGGTGGAGGTCAACGAGATCGCGAACAGGAAGTCGTTCCAGCACAGGATGAACACCAGGATCGCCGTGGTGAACACACCGGGCGCCGCCAGCGGGGCGATCACCTTGCGGAACGCCTGCGCCGGGCTGGCACCGTCCATCTTGGCCGCCTTCTCCAGTTCCCACGGGATCTCCCGGAAGAACGACGACAGCGTGTAGATCGCCAACGGCAGGGCGAACGTGATGTACGGCAGGATCAGCCCCGGCCACGTGTCGAACAGTCCGAGCTGACGCTCGATGTTGAACAGCGGCGTCACCAACGAGATCTGCGGGAACATCGCGATCAGCAACGACACCCCGATCAGTGCCTTCTTGCCGGGGAAGTCGAGCCGCGCGATCGCGTACGCCGCCATCATGCCGAGGATCACCGCGATCAGCGTGGAGATCAGCGAGATGCCGATCGAGTTGATCAACGGCCGGATGAACTCGCCCATCGCGAAGATGTCGCGATAGTTCTCGAGTGTCCATTCGCGAGGGATGAAGTGCCCGTCGCCGAGCGTCGCGGGCGTCTTGAACGACAGCGACGCGATCCACAGCACGGGGACGAGTGCGTACGCCACCACGATGATGTCGAGCAGCACCCAACGTGCCTTGCGCCCCACGGTGGCAGTCTGCATGACCATCAGCGCTTACCTCCGTCGTCGCTGCCCGGTGCCGCCGTGCCGAAGCCCTTCACGAAGACGAACGCGATGAGCGCGACCGTCAGGAAGATGAGCACGGCCATGGCGGATCCGATACCGAGGTTCAACCCCTTGATGAGGTTGTTGTACGTCTGCATCGACACCGACGAGGTGTCGTTGGCCCCGCCGGTCAGCACGAAGATGTTGTCGAAGATCCGGAACGCGTCCAACGTGCGGAACAGCAACGCCACCAGGATCGCCGGTTTCATCACCGGCACCATCACCTTGATGAACCGTTGCCACGCGTTGGCGCCGTCCATCGACGCCGCCCGCATCAGATCGTCCGGGACCAGCGCCAGGCCCGCCATCAACAGCAGCGCCATGAACGGTGTGGTCTTCCAGATCTCCGCCAGCATGATGATCATCAGGGACGAGCCGTACTCGGTCAACGGCGCGCCACCGTCGGCGAGCGCGTTGGCCAGGTAGCCGGTTCCCGGTGTCCAGGCGTAGTACCACGAGAACGCCGCGGCCACCGTCACGATGCCGTACGGGATCAGCGCTACCGTCCGAACCAGACCGCGACCGACGAGGGTCCGGTGCATGACCAGCGCCAGTCCCATGCCGAGCACGAGCTCGATCGCGACCGTGACGACCGTGATCAGCATCGTGGTGCCGAACGAGGTCCACCAGTACGAGTTGGTGAGCACGGCCGCGTAGTTCTCGAACCACACGAACTCGCGCTCGTCGGGGAACCGCAGGTCGTACCGCTGCATCGACAACCAGATCGAGTAGAGGATCGGGTAGCCGGTGACGGCGAGCATCACGATCGCGGCCGGGGCGCACAGCAGCCAGCCGAGCCTGCGCTCGGCCTTCTTGCCCTCGCTCAGTTTCGCCTTCGGCGCGGGCGGTTCGGCGCGTTCCGGCGCGCCTGCCGACTCGGTCACGGTGTCGCTCATGGGATCACGCCCTTCGAGTCGAGCGCGTCGGTCAGCTCGTCGCGCAGCCGCTCCGCCGTGCGTTCGGGATCGATCTCGGACGGCGGCGAGAGCACCTTCGCCATCACGGTCGACAGGTTCTGGTACGCCGGGGTGAGCGGGCGGACCGCGGCGGTCTCGAGCGCCTCGCGGATGTCCTCGCGCATCGGGTACTCGGTCGCCATGCTCGGGTTGTCCTCGGGATCGGCCGGCCGCGACGGGTCGAGCGGCTCGGTGTCGTCGTAGACCGAGGAGATGGTCGGCGGAACACCGTCGCGCAGCGCGGAGAACTTCTGGTGCTCGGCGCTGCGCAGGCACAACGCCGCCTCGAACGCCTCCGGTTTCTGCTGCGACGCCGACGACACGGCCAGGTCGTAACCGCCGATGGTGCTGCGGCCCGGTTCGCCCTCGACGACGCCCGGATACGGCGCCCACTGGAAGTGCTCGAGTTCCTCGGGCTGCTCCGCCGCGTAGGAGGCGTAGACGAACGGCCAGTTCAGCTGGAACGCCCCGCGTCCCTGCTGCATCGTCAACCGGACCTCGTCCTCCTGCTGGTTCGTCAGCGACGGGTCGGTCAGTCCGGTGCTGCTGACCTCCTTGAGGATGCGCAACGCCTCCACCGCGCCCTCGTCGACGACCACGCGCTGCCCGTCGTCCGACAGGATCCGCCCGCCCGCCGACTCGACGATCGAGTTGAACACGACGACCAGGCCCTCGTACTGGGCGCCGGTGAACAGGATCTGATGCGGATCGCCCTGCTGCTCGAGCTCACGGGAGGTCTGCATCATCTCCTCCCACGTCGCCGGCGGTTCGGGCGTGATGCGCTGGTCGTACCAGAGCAGCTGGACGTTGGTGTTCTTCGGCGCGGCCCAGAGCTTGTCGTCCCACTGCGCGGTGCGCAGCGGTCCGGGCAGGACGTCGCGTTCGGCCTCGGCCTTGTGCTCGCCGGTCCACTCCTCGATCCAGCCGGCCTCGGCGAACTCGGGCACCCACGTGACGTCGAGGCCCAGCACGTCCATCGTCTCGTCGTCGGCCGCGAGCCTGCGGACCATCTGCTCCCGCTGGCCGTCCGCGTCGCGCGGCAGTCGGTTGTAGACGATCCGGTACCGGCCGTCGGCCTCCTCGTTGCAGTTGTCGACGACGGTCTGGAAGTTGTCCTCGGGCGCGTAATAGACGTTGATCGCCGTGCTGTCGCCGGTGCCGCACGCGGTGAGCACGCTCGCGCCGGTCAGGAGCGTGCAGGCCGACGCCAGCGCCCGTACGGGCGGCCGGTGCCGGCGAGGTCGCGTCCGCGGTATCGCCATCTCCTCCTCCTCCACGCCGTACACGCGGCCGCCGAAGGAGGTGGTCCTCCGCACGCCGTCGTGCATGGGCTCAGAACACAGTGCTCCGAACGGGGTGATTCCGCCGCTCGGGTGATCAGCTCGGGAAAGTATTCCCCGCGGGCCCGCAGGGCAAGCACACACTGTAACGATTCGGGGACGCGCAGGCCGGGAAACGCGACGAAAAGACCGCGAAACGCAATCAGCGGACGGCGCGTGCCGTCCGCTGATCAACTCTGGGTGCCGGCTGCGGTGCCGGCAGTGGGTCCGTTCGGGCGGGTCAGCCGTGCATGCCCATGCTCAGCTTCGCGAGCAGATCGCGGCCCTGCTCGGCGTTGCGCGGCTGGCAGAGCACGTCGTAGCGGCCCGCCACGAGCTGGCTCGACGACGAGAAGTCCCGCCGCCCCCGCGTCGAGGCGTAGCTCACCGCCGCGAACGCCATGCCGAAGCCGACACCGACGACCAGACCGATGCCGATCGGCGCCAACGCCATGCCCTCGCCGGCGCTGAACATGCTCAGCAGCAGGCCCACGAACAGACCGAACCACGCGCCCGACGCCGCACCCGTACCGAGCACGCGCCCCCACGACAACCTGCCGATGACCCGCTCGACGAGCATCAGGTCGACGCCGACGATCGTCACGTCCTGCACCTTGAAATCGCTGTCGGCCAGGTAATCGACGGCGCGCTGCGCCTCTTCGTAGGTGTTGTACGAGCCGATCGGCCAGCCGGTGGGCGGCGTCGGCAGCTTCGGCAGCCCCGGCGCCTGTCGTCCTGGTCCTGGCGAAAGTGGACCGGTCACCATCATCACCTGTGCCTTCGACCTCTCCGTGTTGTCGAGTCGCCTGCCACGCCCGCACTGCCTGCCCGGGCGATACGTAGCGACAACAACCTTAGAGACAACAATACGGACTCCAGGAGGATGTCCGGATCACCGGATACCTACGCGCCTCGACCACCGCCCCGCAGGCCGCACAGGGCGAAACCGGTGGTGACCCGGGGCCGGGCGCACCATGCTGGGCGCATGGCCCCCGTGTCCGGGACGTCCCCGGTGCCCGCCCCGCCGCTGCTACGCACCGACCGCCTTCTTCTGCGGCCCCTGACCAGCGGCGACACCGCCCACATCGTCGCGCTGCACACCGACCCCGACGTGATGCGCCACCTCGGCCCGCCCGCGCAAAGCGGGTCCGCCACCGACGTGGTCGCCCGCGAGGAGGTACCGCGCATGGTCGCCGCGGGCACGAATCACACCGACCCGGACGGGCGGCGGCAACTGCCCCACTACCTCGCCGCCGAGACCCGGGACGGCGGGCGGTTCCTCGGCTGGTTCCTGCTGCGCCCGGTGACCGACTCGCCACTGCTACCGCGCCGCTCCCCCGCGTCCCTCGAACTCGGCTACCGCCTGGCCCGCGCCGCCTGGGGCCACGGCTACGCCACCGAAGGCGCCCGCGCCCTCGTCCACGCCGCGTTCACGGAGGCAGGCGCCGACCGGGTGGTCGCGACGACGATGGCCGTCAACACCGCCAGCCGCCGCGTCCTCGAGAAATGCGGACTGCGGCTGGTCCGCACGTTCTTCCCCGTCTGGGACGAACCACTGGAGGGCGCCGAGCACGGTGATGTCGAGTACGGGCTCACCAGGGCGGAGTGGACACGTAGCATGAAAGGAGCACAAGCAACCGCCAGCGACAGAAGGTCGGTGCCCGAGCAGTGACCACCATGCAAGACAAGCCCAGTGTCGAGACCGTCCGCACAGCACTGAACTCGGTGCAGGACCCGGAGATCCACAAACCGATCACCGAACTCGGCATGGTCAAGGACATCACCGTGGGCGACGACGGCGTCGTGACGGTCGGGGTGTACCTCACGGTGGCCGGGTGCCCCATGAAGGACACGATCACCAAGGACACGAAGGCCGCCGTCAGCGAGCTGTCCGGCGTCACCGACGTGCAGGTCGAACTCGACGTCATGAGCGACGAGCAGCGCACCGAGCTGCGCAAACAGCTCCGCGGCGACGCCGAGGAGCCGGTGATCCCGTTCGCCCAGCCCGGCTCGATGACCCGCGTGTACTGCGTCGCGTCCGGCAAGGGCGGCGTCGGCAAGTCCAGCGTCACCGTCAACCTGGCCGCGGCGATGGCCGAGCGCGGCCTCAAGGTGGGCGTCGTCGACGCCGACATCTACGGCCACTCCGTGCCTCGCATGCTGGGTGCCGACGAGAAGCCCACCAAGGTCGAGTCGATGATCATGCCGCCGCAGGCGCACGGCGTGAAGGTCATCTCCATCGGCATGTTCACGCCCGGCAACACGCCCGTGGTGTGGCGCGGGCCGATGCTGCACCGCGCGCTCCAGCAGTTCCTCGCGGACGTGTTCTGGGGCGACCTCGACATCCTGCTGCTCGACCTGCCCCCGGGCACCGGCGACATCGCGATCTCCGTCGCGCAGCTGATCCCAAACGCCGAGATCCTCGTCGTCACCACGCCGCAGCAGGCCGCCGCCGAGGTGGCCGAGCGCGCCGGCGCGATCGCGCTGCAGACGCGTCAGCGCATCGCGGGCGTGATCGAGAACATGTCGTGGTTCGAAGGCCCCGACGGGTCGCGGATGGAGATCTTCGGCTCCGGCGGCGGGCAGACCGTCGCCGACTCGCTGTCGAAGTCCGTCGGCTCCGAGGTGCCGCTGCTCGGCCAGGTGCCGCTCGAGACGAAGCTGCGGGAACAGGGCGACGCCGGTACGCCCCTCGTGCTGTCCGACCCCGAGTCGGGCGCGTCCGAGGTGCTGCGTTCGGCCGCGGAGAAGCTGTCGGTCCGGGCCCGCGGGCTCGCCGGCATGATGCTCAACGTCTCCCCCGCCGGCAACTAACGAACGCCGCCGTGTCAGCACCTCGCGTCGCCGTGTTGTGAGTTGGCGTCGCCGTGTCAGCACTTCGCGTCGCCGTGTCAGCACTTCGCGACGCGGTGTTGGCGTCTCGCGTCGCCGTGTTGTGAGTTGGGACCGAGGACCCGAGGCACTCACCCCCAGTTTCGGGTGCCTCGGGTCCTCCTCCGCGGGCATGACGAGCCCGTCCCCTGCGGAAAAGCGCCGGTCGAAGATCCCCGGCACCAGGGTTACGCATCACGGCATCGTGGGGTTGCCGGAATACGACGAAAGTAGGGTCTACGTCTCACAACGCGGCGCCGCGCGTAGGCAACACCGTGACGCGAAACGCTGACACGGCGACGTAGAACGCTGACACGGCCGCGCGAGATGCTGACACGGCCGCGCGAGATGCTGACACGGCCGCGCGAGATGCCAACACGGCGACGTGTGTTGCTGACACGGCCGCGGGGGCCGGGGGTTACGTGGCGTCCGGGTCCACCGGGGGGTTCTCGCCGGGCTTGAGGGGGTCGCCACCGCGGGTCGCGCCTCCGCCGCCGACCGCCGCCGAACCGTTCGCACCCGCGGCGCCCGCCGAGCCTGCGGAACCGTTGCTGCGCGGGCCGTCGCCCCCGACGGGGCGGGTGGCATTGATGTCGTTGAGGCCGACCGGGTCGGGGTCGCCGTCGAACAGATGCTGGGTGACGGCGCGCTTCGGGTCGAAGTTGCGCAGTCCGCGCAGGTCCTCGATGGGCTTGCGGAACTCCTCGTACTCCGTGCCCATTTCGTTCTTGAGCTGCTGCCGCGCGCCGGTCGCGAAGTCGCGCACCTTCCGCATGGACTTGCCCAGCCACGATGCGGCCTCGGGCAGCCGTTCCGGGCCCAGGATGAACAGTGCCGCCACGAGGAGAATGAGAATCTCGCTCCAGCCAATGCTCTCGAACACCTGGGTAACCTCCGCGTCTTCGACCGCTCGGGGGTCAGCCTACAAGGTCAGTCTGAACCCAGGGTGACATCGACAGTAAGTGCCCTGCCGTCACGCACGAGCCGCACCGGCACGGTCTCGTCGACGTCGTGTTCGCGGACCGCGACGGTCAGCTCGGCCGCGTTGCGCACCTGCCGCTCGCCGATGCGGGTGATCACGTCGCCCTCGCGGATACCCGCCCGGTCCGCGGGCCCCTGACCTCGCACGTTCTGCACCTGGGCACCCTCGGAGGTGTTCGCCGACACCGACGCCGCGTTGACGCCCATGTCGGCGTGCGTGACCTCGCCGTCGCGGATCAGCGCTTCCGCGATGCGCATCGCCTGGTCGACGGGGATGGCGAAGCCGAGGCCGATGCTGCCGCCCTCGCCCTCACCGCCGGTGCGGATCATCGAGTTGATGCCCACCAGCGCGCCGCGGGCGTCGACGAGCGCGCCGCCGGAGTTGCCGGGGTTGATCGCGGCGTCGGTCTGGATGGCGTCGTAGGTGACGTTGGGCTGGCCGTTCTCCCCCAGCGCCGTGACGGGCCGGTCGACGGCACTGACGATGCCCTCGGTCACGGTGTTCTCCAGGCCGAACGGCGAGCCGACGGCGACGACCCCGTCGCCCGGCGCGAGTTCGGACGAACGGCCGACCTCGATGACGACCGGATCGTCGACGTTGACCTTGAGCACGGCCAGGTCGGTGTGCGGGTCGCTGCCGACGACCTGTGCCTGCACGCGCGTGCCGTCGGTGAAGACGGTGGAGATCTCGGTGCCCTCGGAGTCGACGGCCTGGGAGATGACGTGGTGGTTGGTGAGCACGTAGCCCTCGCCGTCGATGACGACACCCGAGCCCACGCCGCCGTTCTGGCCCGAGGTGACCTCGATCGACACGACCGCGGGTGCGACGCGCTGGGCGATGCCGGCGATCGAGTCGGCCGGGCGTTCCTTGGCCGCCTCGGCCTCGGCGAGGTTGAGTTCGCCGCGCAGCTCGTCACCGGTGGTGCCGACGGCCCAGCCGACGACGCCGCCGACCGCGCCGACGGCCAGCGCCACGACGGCGAGCAGCGCCAGTGCGGTCGGTTTGACGCGCCTGCCGAACAGCAGTTCCGGCACGCTCAGCTGCGCGCCGGGTTTCTTCTCGGTGTCGTCGTCGGGTTCGTCCTCGGCGGTGCTGACGGCGGGGGTGCTGAGCATGGCGCCGCGCCCGGGTCACGCCACGGGTCGCCCTCGGAGGCCCACAGCGGTTCGTCCCCGTCGCCGCTGCCCTGCTGATTGACGTTGCCTGGTCACCGTAGGGACGCTGCAGGATGACGTCCTCGGCGCCGGGCGGACGACTGAAGGCCTCGACGAGCGATTCGGGTGCGGGCGGGGCCGACACCGCGGGCGCGTGGTCGGAGCCGCGGGCGGGCAGTTCGTCGAACGAGCCGTCGACACCGCGGGGCCTGCCGAACGTCGCAGCCGCGGACGGGTCGACCGCGGGTCGCGCGATGGGCCGTGGGCGCAGCCGCGGCTCCCCGCTCTCCCGACCGGCCTGGTCCGGACCGACTCCGCCACCCTGACCGCTGTGACCGGCCTGACCGCCCTGGCCGTTCTGGCCGGCGTGGCCGTCGTCGTGGTGGCCCTCCTGGGACGAGTTCGGTGGCTGGCTCATCTTCCCCTGACAAACGGTTCGTCGCGTGCTCGTGACTCGGACGGAGACTACGTGTGCCGCCGGGGACGCACAGCGCCCCGGGAGCATCCGAACCGATCATGGCGCGTGGGCGGTGAAGTCGGCGTGGGCCGCGCGCCGCCGGTCAGCGGCGGGGCGCCGCGGCCGGCGGGGACTCGGCGGCGTGGGAACTCAGCGGTGTGGGGACGGTGCGCCGGGGGCCACCGCCGCGGTGGTCGCCACAGGCACCTTGGCGGCCGAGCTCACGGCCGGTGCCGTGCCGGACGTCGTGGCCGGGGTCGTCGCGGCGTCATCGGCATCCCGCGACGGCGACGGCACCGCAGCCTTCGACGTGCCAGCCGGTTCGGAGGCGCCGGCCTTCGCGGAGTTGGAGTTGCCGAACTGCGCCCGCAGGACGTTGGTGTTCGGCTGGTCGCCGCCGGTCTGCGTGCGGTGGCTCTCGCCGATCGGCGCCACGGTGGTGCCGACGATCGCCAGCGCGCTCAGCACGAGTCCGGACACCACGACACCGGCGCCTGGGCTGCGCGGCGCTTGCCCTGACCGCCGCCCTGTCCGTCACCGTCGCCGGAATCGGTGGTGTCGGCCGCGTCCTGACCATCCTCGGCGACGGGGCTGTCGGAGCCCACGGTGGGAGCGGATCGGCCGATCGGGGCCGTCCGGCCCAGGCTCATCCGCCCCAGTGCCGACCGCGCCGCCCCCGATCGCCCCAGTGCCGACCGGCCCAGTGCCGACCGACCGAGGGGCTCGGATCCTCCCAACGGCGTCACCCCGCCGACGGCCCGTCCGCGTAGTCCGGCGATCCGGCCCGGCCGCTGCACGGCGACGAGCTGGCCGTCCTCGGTGACCGCGAGGTTGTCCGGGGTGGCGTCGACGTCGGTGTCCTGCGGAATGGACCGCAGCTGGCCAGGAAGCCCGCCGACATCGACGGCTCCCGCGCGTCCTGCACCGCGGCCCGCACCTGACGCTGGGCGTCGACATCGGCCGCGCACCACGGGCAGTGGGCCACGTGCTCGGCCGCGCGCTCGGTGGCCGCCGGGGACATCTCGTTGTCCACGAACGCCACCACCGCGTCCGGCAGGAGATGCGACTCCGGAAGGCCGAACCCCAGCTGACGGCTCATCCGAGCGCCTCCCGACTTCGTGCGGCCGCGGCCCGTTCGAGCGACGCCTTCAGCGCCTGCCGGCCGCGGTGGATCCTGCTGCGTACGGTGCCGAGCTTACGTCGAGGGTCGCGCCGATCTCCTCGTACGACAGTCCTTCGACGTCACACAGCACGACGGCGGCGCGGAACTCGGGCGGCAGCTCGTCGAGCGCGGTCTGCAGATCGGGGTCGAGATGGGTCTCGGAGTAGACCTGCTCGGGGCTCGGGTCGTCGCCCACGATGCGGTCGGTGTCCTCGGGCAGGCCCTCCATGCGCACGCGCGAGCGGCGCCGGGCCATGTCGAGGAACAGGTTCGTGGTGATGCGGTGCAACCAGCCCTCGAAGGTGCCGGGCTTGTACGAGGCCAGCGACCGGAACACGCGGATGAACGTCTCCTGCGTGAGGTCCTCGGCGTCGTGGGCGTTGCCGGAGAGCCGGTAGGCCAGCCGGTAGACGCGGTCGGCGTGCTCGCGAACCACCTCGTCCCACGTGGGCGGCGTCCACGTCTCGGCGCCACCGGCGATCGCGGCGTGCTCGGACGAGGCGTGCTCGGACACGGCAGACTGCTGCCCCGCGTCCTGCACGGTCGTCTGCACAGGCACGGCGGTCTCGGCCGGGCCCGGCTGGTTGTCGGTGGGCTGCACCGTCGGCGTCGCGGCACTCTGTGACAGCGGAGGCACCTCCATCGGACTGGTCCCCTTCTTAGCCGTTCAACGTCGGCACGGGAGTTCATGTTCCCGGCCGATCCGTGTTCCCCACGTGAGACGCAGTCTTGCCGCTCTCCTTACGGATTCCATGAGGTGCGGCTGAGAGCGGCCTGAGAGTCTCGGATCACATGTCCGCTGGTCACCGCGCGGGCGGGCGTTCGGCGTCAGGGGCGTGGTGACCGGGGACACCCACCCCGGCGCGCTAACCTTCTGCGCGTGACATCCGAAACAGACCCGGCCGCGGCGCTCGCCGACGGTGTCGGCGGGTTCGACGCGTTCGTCAGCGGCTTCGCGGCCGAGGACGACGCGCTCCTCGGCGCGCGGGCGCGCGCGGAGGAGCTGGGCTGTGGTGCGGTGTCACCCGCGACGGGCGCGGCACTGGCGCTGCTGGCCACGACGGTGCAGGCCAGGGCGGTCGTCGAGATCGGAACGGGCACCGGCGTCAGCGGGCTGCACCTGCTGCGCGGGATGGCCCCCGACGGGATCCTGACCACGATCGACTGGGAGCCGGAGTTCCACCGTTCGGCCCGGCGCGTGTTCGGCGCGGCCGGCTACCCGCCGGGGCGGGTGCGCACGATCACCGGGCGCGCGCTCGACGTGCTGTCCCGGCTCACCTCGGGCGGCTACGACCTGGTGTTCGCCGACGCGACGCTCGTCGAGTACCCGGGCTACTTCGCCCAGGGCGTGCAGCTGCTGCGGCCCGGCGGGGTGATCGTGTTCCACAACGTCCTGGCCGACGGCCGCATCGGCGACCACGCCCAGCGCGACCCGAGGCTGCTGGCGCTGCGCGACGTCGCCAGGGCCATGCGCGACGACGACCGGTTACACCCGGCCGTGTTGCCTCTGGGCGGCGGTCTGCTCGCCGGCGCGGTCGCCCCCGAGCCCGCCTGACACCGGCTCGGCAGGTTCGGCAGGTTCGGCAGCCACCGGGCGGGCGCGGGTCCGCGTCAGCAACACGGCGGCGATGCCGAGCGCGAGCCAGCCGGAGACGGTCGCGACGAGCGCACCCCAGCCCGCGTGGGTGTAGACGTACGCCCCGATCGAGCCGCCGATACTGCTGCCCAGGTAGTACGCGGCGTTGTAGAGCCCGCCGACCTGGCCGCGGCCCTCGGCGGGCGCTTCGGCCGCCGCCCAGCCGCCCGCCACGGAGTGGGCGGTGAAGAAGGCCACCGTGAGCACGGCGAAGCCCACCGAGATCAGCGTGATCGAGTCGGGCAGGGTCAGCAGCGCGCCCACGATCGTGAGCGCCAGTGCCGCGCTCGCGGACCGGACCCGGCCGAACCGGGCGACGAGCCTGCCGGCGCGGGTCGAGGCGATCGCCCCGCCCGCGTAGGCCAGGAACACCAGCGACGCCAACGCCGGGCTCAGGCCGAGCTCCCCGGTCAGCCGGAACGTCGCCACGTTGTACAGCGCGACGAACGAGCCCATCGCCAGCAGCGCGACGGCGTACTGGGCCAACAGCGTGCGGTCGCGTACGGCGGCGACCAGTCCCCTGCCGACGTCGGCCATCCGCGGACGCGTCGCGCGCGGCGGCAGGCCCGGCAGGGTCGTGGCCGTGACGACGGCGCAGACCAGGCCGAACGCGCCGATGACGGCCAGCGCGCCGTGCCAACCGAGCGCGTCGGTCGTCCAGCCCACCGACAGCCGTCCGGACAGGCCGCCGATCGTGTTGCCCGCGACCATGGCGCCCACGGCGGCGGCCACGCCCGCGGTGCCGAGCCGTTCGGCGAGGTAGGCCGACGCGACACCGGGGAAGCCGGCGATCGCCACGCCCTGCAACGCCCTGAGCACCAGGAACACCTCGAAGGTCGGCGCGAACGGCAGCGCGAGCGCCAGCGCCGCCGAGGCCAGCACCGACGCCACGATCACCGGTTTGCGGCCGACGATCTCCGACAGCACGGCCAGCGGCAGCACGGCGATGGCCAGGGCACCGGTCGCGACGCTGATCGCCAGCGAGGCGCTGCCCGCATCGAGCGCGTACTGCTCGGCCAGCTGCGGCAACAGCGGTTGCGGCGCGTACAGCAGGGCGAACGAGCAGATGCCCGCGGCGGCGATCGCGAGCGTGACGCGCCGGACCGGCACCTGTTCAGTAGACATGGTTACTGACGCTAAGTACTCACGAACCGATACGTCTAATACACCGATGGGCGACAATCGATGCCATGGTGGATGATTCCGAGAACGTGCGGGTCGCGGCCGACCTGGCGCCGGCGGTCGCCCTGCTGCGCGTGCTCAAGGTCACGGGCAACCTCACGCGCGCCGCGGCCGAACTGGGCATCCCGCAACCCACCGCCAGCCGCCGGCTCGCCGCGCTCACCGACCTGCTCGGCACGCCCGTGACGACCCCGGACGGCCGCGGCATCCGCCTCACGCGGGCCGGCGGCCTGCTCGCCGAGGCCGCCGACCGCGCGGGCGCCGAGCTCGAGCACGGCGTCCGCCGGGTGCGCGAGGAGGTCGACCCGGAACGCGGACACATCGCCCTCGGCTTCCTGCACCTGCTCGGCCGCTCCCTCGTGCCGAATCTGCTGCGCGACTTCCGCGCCGACCACCCGCGCGCCCGGTTCACGCTCGTACAGGGGTCGCTGCAGGACATCACCGACCGGCTCGTGCACGGCGAGATCGACCTGTGCCTCGTCGCCCCGCCGCCGGACACCCCGGACCTCGACTCGTTCCCGCTGACCGAGCAGGAGCTGTTCGTCGCCGTGCCCGAGGGCCACCCGCTCGCCGGCGCCGACCACGTGCACCTGCCCGACCTGGCCGCCGAGCCGTTCGTGATGCTCGAGCACGGCTACGGCCTGCGGCAGATCACCGACGAGCTGTGCGCCCGCGCCGGGTTCCGCCCGGAGGTGGCGTTCGAGGGGCAGGAGTCGGACACCGTCCGCGGACTGGTCGCCTCGGGGCTCGGGGTGTCGCTGCTGCCGAAGTTCGAACCGGGAACCCCCACCGGCATCGTCGAGGTGCCGCTGCGTCCCCGCGCGCGCCGCACGGTCGCCCTGACGTGGCCGAGCGGGCGTCCCCTCTCCCCCGCCGTGGCGGCGTTCCGCGACTTCGTGCACGCCTCACGCGGCTGAACGCGGACCTCGCGGGGTGGGTGCAGCGTTCGCCGTCAGGCGTAGGAGGCGACCAGTTCGACCAGGGTGCGGGCGGCGAAGCCGGTGGCACCGGGGACGACATCGTCGTAGGTCTTCTCGGCCCGCCCGGGGCCGGCGATGTCCAGGTGCGCCCACGGCAGGCCCGCGGTGAACTCGCGCAGGAACAGTGCCGCTGTCACGCCGCCCGGCCCGGGTGCGGCCTGTTTGACGTCGGCGATCTCGCTGCGCACGTCTCCCATGTGGTCCTCGAGCAGCGGCATCCGCCACCACTGCTCGCCGGCCCGCTCGCCGGCGGCGACGACGCTGTCGGCGAGGGCGTCGTCGGTGGCGAACAGGCCGCCGGTGCGCAGGCCGAGCGCGACCTTCATGGCACCGGTGAGCGTGGCGACGTCGACGAGCGCGTCGGGCCGGAACCGCTGGATGCCGTAGGCGATGGCGTCGGCCATGACCATCCGGCCCTCGGCGTCGGTGTTGCCGACCTCGCTGGTGCGTCCGCCGTAGTGGCGCACGATGTCGCCGGGCCGGTAGGCCGAACCCGACACGTGGTTCTCGGCCGCGGGCACGAGCGCGGTGACCTTCACCGGCAGGCGCAGCTCGGCGATCGCGCGCATCGCGGCGATGACGGCGCCGCCGCCCGCCATGTCGGTGCGCATCAGGTGCATCCCGGCGGCGGGCTTGATGGAGATGCCGCCGGTGTCGAACGTGATGCCCTTGCCGACCAGCAGCAGATGGGCCGTGGCCCCGCGCGGCCGGTAGGCCAGTTCGATCAGCCGCGGGGCGCTCGCCGAACCGCCGCCGACGGCCAGGACGCCGCCGAAGGCCTGCTCGGCCAGCCACGTCTCGTCGCGCACGGTGACCGTGAGGCCGCGGGTCTGCTCGCCCACGCGGGCGGCGACGTCGCCGAGCCACGCCGGGTTCTTCACGTTCGACGGGGTGTTCGCCAGATCGCGGGCGAACGCCGACGCCGCGGCGAGCTCGCGGGCCCTGGCGACGGCCGTGGACAGTTCGCGGGCGGTGTCGGCGCCCAGCGCGTCGGCGGTCAGGCCGTCGAACCGCACGGCCGTCACGACCGGCGGGGCCTTCTCCGCCGTCACGCGGAAGCGGTACCCGCCGAGCAGCACGCCGGTGGTGAACGCCGCCGCCTGCTCAGCGTCGACGCCCTCGGGCAGGCGCACCGCGATGCGCGTCGGGGCCCTGCGGCCCGCGGCGGCATCGGCCTCCGCCTCCGCGTAGGCGTTCGCGGCGCGCACGAGCGCGGCGCCCGCGGCGCGGTAGCGGGCCGGCTCGCCGTCGCCGATGCCCACCAGCCAGCGGGGTGTACCGGCCGAGCGCGTACCGGGCACGGTCACGGTCTCGGCCGCCGTGCCCTTGGCGCGCATCTCCTCGGCCAACTCCGCATGCGGCGACCCGGCCTCGGCCAGGGCCTCGGGGCCCGCGTGGACGAGGGCGAGCTGCTCACCGCGGGCGGGGGTGCCACCGACCTCGACATCGGCCAGCGGACTCGGGACGGGCGGCAGAACGGCTCGCGCCATGTGTATGGCCTCCAGGCACACGAGAACTCGGCCGGCCGACAGCGCCGCGGTCTGGAGCAGGACAGACCGGTACAGGTCACGGCGGTGCAGGGCAACGCAGAGCCGTACGGGTCGGATCCGTGCGGTGCACCGCGGCGATTCGTGCCGGGACGAGCGGCACGGCGCAGCTGGGCCGGCGGCAGGGACGGGGAGGACGTAGGGACGTCCGGGGACGTCGCTAGCCCGTGGCCTCCTGCAGGGCAGCGCCGAGGTCCTTGGCCTCCTCAGCCGTCAACTCGACGACGAGGCGCCCGCCGCCTTCCAGCGGTACACGCATCACGAGGCCCCGTCCCTCCTTAGCAACCTCGAGGGGACCATCTCCGGTCCGGGGCTTCATGGCCGCCATAGCGTGCTCCCTCCATCTTCAACCAGCGCCCGGCTCGCCTGCGCGTCACACCGGGTCCTGTGTCCATTGTCCCCCATCGACGGTTGGCGGCGAACGCCGGACCGATCTTAGCGTCGGAGCATAGGCGCTGGTATGCGCCTCACGGGCCTGAGAGACTCGGCGACCGATACGAACGAATCGGAGGGCTTCACGTGACGACAGACGACGTCCTGCAGGTGGTCGACGGCGATCAGGGCAGCGGGGTGCGAACGCTGATTCTCAACCGCCCCAAGGCATACAACGCATTGACCGTCGAGTTGAAGGAGCGCCTGCTGGCCGCGCTGACCGAGGCGGCGGAGGACGAGAGCGTGCGCGCGCTGGTCCTGACGGGCGCGGGCAAGGCGTTCTGCGCGGGGCAGGACCTCAAGGAGCACGTCGGCCTGTTGCAGGCCGGCGACCCGGCGCCGCTGCGCACGGTCGCCGACCACTACAACCCGATCGTCACGGCCATCACGACGATGCCGAAACCGGTCATCGCGGCGGTGAACGGGCCGGCCGCCGGTGCGGGCGCCGCGTTCGCCTACGCCTCGGACCTGCGGATCGCAGCCGGGTCGCGAACTTCCTCATGCGTTCGCCAACGTCGGGCTCGGCCCGGACAGCGGCGCGTCGTGGACGCTGCAGCGGCTCGTCGGCTACGGCCGGGCCCAGGAGCTGATGATGCTGGCCCGGACGGTCGACTCGACCGAGGCGCTGCGGATCGGCCTGGTCGGCGAGGTCGTGGCCGACGACGAGCTGGCCGGCCGGGCCCAGGAGCTGGCGCTGAAGCTGGCGGCGGGTCCGACGGTGGCCTACGCCAAGATCAAGTCGACGTTGGCCACGGCCGCCGAGGGCACGCTCGCCGACGCCCTGGCCGCCGAGGACGAGGCCCAGTCGGTGCTGGGTGGCACGTCCGACCACACCGAGGCCGTCGACGCCTTCGTCAACAAGCGCAAGCCCATCTTCACCGGCAAGTAGCCCCCGCCAAGTGCTCCCGAGGGCCCCTTGGTCGCGTTGAACGCGACTATGGGGCCCTTGGGAGCTTCAGGGGGCGCGGTGGCACCCCTTGACGTGGTCGTCGACCATGCCGGTGGCCTGCATCATCGCGTAGCAGGTGGTCGGGCCGACGAAACGGAAGCCGCGCTTCTTCAGCGCCTTGGCCATCGCCGTCGACTCGGGTGTCACGGCGGGCACGTCGGCCATGCGCACCGGCCGCACGTGCGCGTCGGGCGCGAACGACCACAGCAGATCGTCCAGCGGGGTGTCGAGTTCGACGACGGCCCTGGCGTTGGCGATGGTGGCGTGGATCTTCGCCCGGTTGCGCACGATGCCGGCGTCGGCGAGCAGCCGGGCGACGTCGTCGTCGCCGAACGCGGCCACCGCCGCCGGGTCGAAGTCCGCGAACGCGCTGCGGAACGCCGGCCGCTTGCGCAGGATCGTCAGCCACGACAGGCCGGACTGGAACGCCTCGAGCGAGATCCGTTCGAACAGCTCGGGCACGCCGCGCAGCGGGACGCCCCATTCGGTGTCGTGGTACTCGGCGTAGTCGGGTGTTCCGTTCGCCCACGAACACCGCGCGACGCCGTCGGGGCCGATCAGCTCGCTCATCCACCCACCTCGTAGGTATGCGCGAACGCCGCGAACCGGCGCAGCGACAGTTTCAGGCCGAGCGCCACCGGCAGTTTCGCCACCGGCCAGCCGAGCCTGCCGAGCGGTCCGAACGGCAGCTCCAGACGTTCGGACCACACCAGCACGGCGCGGTGCGGACCACGCGGGTGGACGTGGAACGAGCCGGTGCCGCGCACGATCGACCCGAGATGCCGCACGGTGCAGCGCACGGGCGGTTCCCACGCGGTGATCTCCATCGGATCGGTCACGCCGATACCGGGCGCGAACCCGAGGCCCGGTCCGGTGACGGCCTCGAGTCGGGTGCCGACGCTACGACCGTTGCCCTCGGTGACGCGCACCTGCGTGCCGAGCATCCACTCGCCCTGGCGTTCCCAGTCGGTCAGCGCCAACCAGACGGTGCCCGCCGGCGCCTCGACGTCGACGGATTCGACGACATCGGTCACTGCGCCTGCCCACCGGTCGCCGAACCGCCCGCCGGTTGCTGCGCGCGGCCCTCGAGCCGCGCCTCGAGCTCGGCCACGCGCCCGCGCAGGTCGTCGATCTCCCCGCCGAGGCGCGCGATCACCCAGTCGACCTCGGACATCTTGTACCCACGCGCGGTGAGCTGGAACTTCACCGCGGCGACGTCGGCGCCCGTGAGGTCGTCGGCGGGCAACCGGGTCGGCGAGCTGCCGGGCGGGAGCGGGGCGAGCTCCTCCCCTCTGCCGAACACCAGCGAGGCGAGCAGGAACACGACCGCCGCCACGAGCAGCACGACGAGCAGGTAGATCAGCGCGGTGGTCACACGTCGATCGTGGCACAGGGCCCACGGGCCCCGCGCGGACGTCACATCGACGCGGCCGCGCGTGCCATGCTTGGGGGGTGCTGCACCTGTTGATCCGCCGGGGACTCGCACCCTTGGCCAGAACGCTGTGGCGTCCGACGGTGCTGGGCGCCGAGAACGTGCCCGCCGACGGTCCCCTCATCATCGCCTCGAACCATCGTTCCGCCATCGACACGGCCGTGATCCCGATCGTCGCGCCGCGGCCCGTGGCGTTCCTCGGCAAGGCCGAGTACTTCGAGGGCTCGAGCGTGAAGGACCGACTGCGGGCGGGTTTCCTGTCGGCGCTCGGCTACGTGCCGGTGGAGCGCGGGAACGCCGCGGCCGGGCTCGCGGCGTTGGGCGCGGCGCAGAAGGTGCTCGCCGAGGGCGGCGCGTTCGGCATCTACCCGGAGGGCACGCGGTCGCTGGACGGCAAGCTGCACCGCGGCCACACCGGCGTCGCGGCGTTGGCCCTGGAGACGAAGGCGCCGGTCGTGCCCGTCGCGCTCGAGGGCACCGAACGGCTGCTGCCGATCGACAAGAAGATCCCCCGCCCGGTGCGGGTCACGGTGCGGTTCGGCACACCGCTGGACTTCTCGCGCTACGACGGGCTGGCCTCGTCGCCGCCGATCCGCCGCGCCGTCACCGACGAGGTCATGTACGCCATCCTCGAACTGTCCGGCCAGGAGTACGTCGACGCGTACCACAAGCGACCCGAAAGCGACGCCGCCTGACGGCACCGCCGTGTCAGCACCCCACGTCGCCGTGTCAGCAACCCACGTCGCCGTGTCAGCGTTTCGCGAACCGCGGTCAGGTGTCCCATTTGTTGATCGGCACCTCGGCGTGGGTGTCGAACGCCGCGAGCAGCTTCTCCGGATCGGGGTCGATGCGCACGATCTCCCGGCTCGGGGTGTTGAGGAAGCCGGTCTCCACCATGTGGTCGACGAACTCGGCGAGCTTGGAGTAGTAGCCGTCGACGTCGATGACGCCGACCGGTTTGGTGTGCAGACCGAGCTGGGCCCACGTCCAGATCTCGAAGAGCTCCTCGAGGGTGCCGATGCCGCCGGGCAGCGCGAGGAACGCGTCCGACAGCGAGGCCATCGTGGCCTTGCGCTCGTGCATGTCCTCGACGATCCGCAGCTCGGTGACGTCGTGGTGGGCGACCTCGGCGCGCACGAGGTGCTCGGGGATCACGCCGATCACCTCGCCGCCCGCGGCGAGCACCGCGTCGGCGACGGTGCCCATCAGACCGACGTTGCCGCCGCCGTACACGAGCCCGATCCCCCGCTCGGCCAGCAACGTGCCCAGCGCGGCCGCGGCCTCGGTGTGCACCGGGTCGCCGCCGGACGACGACCCGCAGAAGACGCAGATGCGACGCAGCACTAGTGCGTGTCCTCCCATGCCTTGTACGCCTCGAGCACGACCTGGACGGCGTCGTCGACGTCGTCGGTCAGGTGCAGCAGATCGAGGTCCTTCTGTCCGATCTTGCCGTCGGCCGCCACGGTGTCGCGGATCCACGAGTACAACCCGCCCCAGTACTCGGTGCCGAACAGCACCACCGGGAACTTGGTCACCTTCTTGGTCTGCACGAGGGTGAGCGCCTCGAACAGTTCGTCCAGCGTGCCGAACCCGCCGGGCAGGCAGATGAAGGCCTGCGAGTACTTGACGAACATCGTCTTGCGGGCGAAGAAGTAGCGGAAGTTGACGCCCAGGTCGACCCACGGGTTGAGGCCCTGCTCGAACGGCAGCTCGATACCGAGGCCGATCGACAGGCCGCCCGCCTCGGACGCGCCCTTGTTCACGGCCTCCATCGCACCGGGACCGCCGCCGGTGATCGAGGCGAACCCGGACCGCGCGAGCGCCGCGCCGATCTCGACACCCGTGGCGTACTCGGCCCAGTCGCGGGGCGTGCGCGCCGAGCCGAACACGGTGACGGCCCGCGGCACCTCGGCCAGCGCACCGAAGCCCTCGACGAACTCGGCCTGGATGCGCAGCACGCGCCACGGGTCGGTGTGGACCCAGTCGCTGGGGCCGCGGGAGTCGAGCAGTCGCTGGTCGGTGGTCGAGCCGGGGCCGGCGCCCCTCTGTTCCCTGCGCAGAACGACGGGCCCGCGGAAGGACTCCGAGGGGTGCTCGTCCGGGGAGTTCACACCATCAGTCACGCCGTCAGACTACGAGGTCGGACGTGGGCTCATCGTTCGGGCGAACCCCTGCGCAAACCCCCTGCACAGGGCCTACTCAGGGCCTGTGCACGGCCGAGGTCGACCCTGTCCGGTTCAGCCGCCGAGGAACGTCCGGAGCGCGTCGGCGACGCGGCGGATCTCGCGACCGACACCTGCTCACCCTGGGTGTGGGCGAGCGTCGGATCGCCGGGTCCGAAGTTGACGGCGGGCATGCCGAGCGCGGTGAACCGGGCGACGTCTGTCCAGCCGAGCTTGGCCGTCGCCGTGCCGCCCGCCGCCGCGACGAGCTCCTTCGCGGCCGGTTCGGACAGTCCGGGGCGGGCGCTGGGCGAGGCGTCGACGACGGTGACGTCGAACCCGTCGAACACCTCGCGCAGGTGCGCCTCGGCGGTCTCGACGTCGCGGTCGGGCGCGAACCGGTGGTTGACACCGAGCACGGCCTCGTCCGGCACGACGTTGCCCGCGACGCCGCCGCCGATGCGGATCGCCTGCAGCCCCTCGCGGTAGGTCAACCCGTCGATGTCGACGACCCGCGGTTCGTAGGCCTCGAGCCGGCGCAGCGGTTCGGCGAGGGCGTGGATGGCGTTGACGCCCATCCACGCGCGGGCGGTGTGCGCGCGGGCGCCCTTCGTGGCGATCTCGATGCGCATCGTGCCCTGGCAGCCCGCCTCGATCACGCCGTTGGACGGCTCGCCGACGATCGCGAGGTCGCCGCGCAGCCATTCGGGCAGCTCCCGCTGGATGCGGCCGAGGCCGTTGAGGCTCGCGTCGATCTCCTCGCAGTCGTAGAAGACGAACGTGATGTCGCGGTTCGGCTCGGCCAGCGTCGCCGCGAGGTGCAGGAACACCGCGTCGCCCGCCTTCATGTCCACGGTGCCCAGACCGCGGAGCACCTCGCCGTCGGCGCTGCGGCTGCCGGGCAGGTTCGCGTTCTCCGGCACGGTGTCCAGGTGACCGGCGAGGACGACCCGGGAAGGCCGGCCGAGGTTCGTCCTGGCCAGCACGGCGTCGCCGTTACGCGTGACCTCGAGGTGCGGGGCCTGGCTGCGCAGCGCCGCCTCCACGGCGCCGGCGATCGCCTGCTCGTGGCGCGACTCGGACGGGATGTCCACCAGCGCGGCGGTCAGGTCGACGGGGTCGGCACGGAGATCGAGCGAGGTCATGACCACAACACTAAGCGCAGGGGGTGGCACGTCCTGGCCGGGTCTTGCGTACGGTGAGAACGTGCGTATTCGGACATTGCTGGTGGCCGTGGCAGGCGTGTTGATGATGGCGTTGTCGGCGTGCTCGCAGGAAGCGGGGCCGACACCGACCGGCGGCGGCGAGGACCCGGGCCCGCCCGCACTCGCGACGAAGCTGCGCGCGATCACCCAGGACGTGTGTTACCGCTCGCCCGGCGACGTCGACCCGTCCGAGTGCCAGAAGTACATCACCCAGCTCAACAGCGTCCCCGGGCAGACGCACCACTACGCGACGTTCGAGGCGCCCCAGCACCCCGACGCCGTCGAGTCCGCACGGGCCCTGCGCACCGCGATCGACTCGTACAACAACGGCCGGTGCATCGACGAGCAGAGCGACGTCGAGGCCTGCACGCAGAGCCTGCAGGACATCGCCGAGGCCCTCGAGGACGTCGAGGGCGACGTCGAGGACATGGCCGAGCAGTCCGGCTAGCGGCGGTCCGGCCCGCGGTGCGGTCGGCCGTCCGGTCGGAGGCCGTCCGGCCGGAGGCGTCCGGCTTCTGCGGGCGCCGCGGGTTACCGTTACGGCGTGACTGAGCAGACCCCTGATCCCGAAACGACCGGTGCCGTCGGCGTCGGCCTGGCCACCGTCTCGACGACCGGGACCGTGCTGGACACGTGGTTCCCGAACCCGCGGCTGACCGAGCCGGTCGCCGAACCCGGAACCGTGACGCTGTCGGCCGAGGAGGCCGCCGAGTCGCTCGGCTCCGAGGTCTCCGCGCTGCTGGGCGTGGACGAGGCGCGCGGTGTCGAGGTCGTGGCCGTCCGCACGTCCCTGGCGACCCTCGCGACGCCGCCCGCCGACGCCCACGACGTCTACCTGCGCCTGCACCTGCTCTCGCACCGGCTGGTGCGCCCGCACGGCGTCAGCCTCGACGGACAGTTCGGCTACCTGTCGAACGTCGTGTGGACCAACCACGGTCCGTGCCCGGTGGAGGGCTTCGAGGCGGCGCGCATGCGGTTGCGCGCCCGCGGCCCGGTGACCGTGTACAGCGTCGACAAGTTCCCGCGCATGGTCGACTACGTGACGCCGAGCGGCGTGCGCATCGGTGACGCCGACCGGGTGCGCCTCGGCGCCCACCTCGCCAGCGGCACGACCGTCATGCACGAGGGCTTCGTCAACTTCAACGCCGGCACGCTGGGCGCGTCGATGGTCGAGGGCCGCATCTCGGCCGGTGTCGTCGTGGGCGACGGCTCGGACGTCGGCGGCGGCGCGTCGATCATGGGCACGCTGTCCGGTGGCGGCAAGGAGGTCATCTCCGTCGGCGAACGCTGCCTGATCGGCGCCAACGGCGGTGTGGGCATCTCGCTCGGCGACGACTCCGTCGTCGAGGCCGGGCTGTACGTCACCGCGGGCACGAAGGTGCTCGTCGACGGCAAGTCCCTCAAGGCGGGCGAGCTGTCGGGCATCTCGAACGTGCTGTTCCGCCGCAACTCCTCGACCGGCGCGGTCGAGGTCGTCCCGCGCGCGGGCACGGGCGTCGAACTCAACGAAGCCCTGCACGCCAACGACTGACGGTGTGGGGCCGGGCGCATCCGCGCCCGGCCCCGCCCCGCCGTGTCAGCACCTCGCGCGGCCGTGTCAGCACCTCGCGCGGCCGTGTCAGCACCTGGCGTCGCCGTGTTGGCACCTCGCGTCGCCGTGTTGGCACCTGGCGTCGCCGTGTTGGCACCTCGCGTCGCCGTGTTGGCACCTCGCGTCGCCGTGTTGGCAGTTCATGCACGAGATCTGCAGCCAGCAACACGGGATCTGCCTTCAGAGCCGCGAGATCTGCACCCGAGCCCACAACACGGCGACGCGAATTGCTGACACGACGACGTGGATTGCTGACACAGCGACGTGGGGTGCTGACACGGCGTCCCGCCACGCCCACGCACCTCGCCTCGCCGCGCGGAGCGCGCGGAGGCGAGGCGTGGTTACGGGGTCAGGCGGTGGGCGGCGGCGGCTACTCGTTCGTCGGTGGCGGTGAGGGCCACGCGGACGTGGGAACCGCCGGAGGGCCGTAGAACGTGCCGGGGGCGACGAGGATGCCCCGCTCGGCGAGCCACGCCACGGTGGCGTCGGCGGGTTCGTCGCGGGTCGCCCAGAGGTACAGCCCGGCCTCGGAGTGGTCGATGCGGAAGCCCGCAGCGGTGAGCGCCGGGCGCAACGTCTCCCGGCGCGCGGCGTAGAGCTCGCGCTGGCGGTGCAGCAGTGCGTCGTCGGCGAGCGCGACGCGCATCGCCTCCTGCACGGGCCGCGGCACGATCATGCCGGCGTGCTTGCGCACGGCCAGCAGGTCGGCGACCAGCGCGGGGTCTCCGGTGACGAAGCCCGCGCGGTAGCCGGCGAGGTTGGCCGACTTCGACAGCGAGTGCACGGCGAGCAGGCCGTCGTGGCTGCCGCCGCTGACGTCGGGGTGCAGGATCGACACGGGTTCGGCGTCCCAGCCGAGCGCGAGGTAGCACTCGTCGGACACGACCACGACGTCGCGTTCCCGCGCCCAGTCGACGACCTTGCGCAGGTGGTCGACGCCGAGCACGCGACCGGTCGGGTTGGACGGCGAGTTCAGCCAGAGCATCCGCGGCCGCGACGGCCCGAGCGCGACGGTGCTGTCGGCGCGGACGGCCTTCGCACCGGCGATCAGCGCGCCGACCTCATAGGTCGGGTACGACAGCTCGGGGATGACGACGTCGTCCCCGTCACCGGCACCGAGCAACGTCGGCAGCCAGGCGACGAGTTCCTTCGACCCGATCGTGGGCAGCACGGCGTCCACCGGGACGTCCGGCACGCCGTGCCTGCGCGCGAGCGCGCCGACGGCGGCCTCCCGCAGCTCGGCGGTGCCGTGCGTCGTCGGGTAGCCGGGGATGTCGGACACGGACGCGAGCGCGTCCCGCACGGCCTCGGGGACCGGGTCGACGGGGGTGCCGACCGACAGGTCGACGATGCCGTCGGGGTGCTCCTTCGCCCGCGCGGTCGGACCGGCCAGCGTGTCCCAGGGAAAACCGGGAAGCTGGAGCCGGGTCATTCGCCGTGCTGTTGCGGGGGCAGGTCCTTGATCCACTGCGGGTCGTGGGCGGTCTTGCCCACCTTCGACGCACCGCCCGGCGAGCCGAGCTCGTCGAAGAAGTCCACGTTGGCCTTGGTGTAGCCGACCCACTCGTCTGGAACGTCGTCCTCGTAGTAGATCGCTTCCACGGGGCAGACCGGCTCACAGGCACCACAGTCGACGCACTCGTCGGGGTGGATGTAGAGCATCCGCTCGCCCTCGTAGATGCAGTCGACGGGGCATTCGTCGATGCATGCCTTGTCGAGCAAGTCGACGCACGGCTCGGCGATCACGTAGGTCACTGCGCTCTCCTGCTGTTGCTGTGTTCCTCTGGCCCGTCGGCCGGACCGCACGGTGGCGGACGCTGTCGGACATTACGCGGTGTCGCCTCACATCCTATGCTGAGGCCACCCTTATCTGACCCCTGATCGTCCTCCCGTGGTGGTGACGAACAACGCTCACCGGCGACGTCTCGATCCGGTATCGCGCTTGTCCCCGGTGACCACGAACTGCGGCGACGGGGGCTGTTCGTCCGGCTGCGGGCCGCTGTCCTGCTTGTCCTGCTCGTCCTGCGGTTTCTCGGTGGCCTGCTTCGCGCCGATGGCGCGGTTGAAGCTGTCGGAGATCTCCTTGGCGAGGTCGGCGTTGTGACGGTCGTCCCTGCGCGAGATGTTCACGGGCGCTCCTTTCGGCTGTCCGGGCCCCAATCTAGTGGCGATCAGCCCGACGCGAGGCGCACAGGCTGTGGCAGCACCACGGGCCTGTGACTTCTCCCACCACCATGCCACCACTGCCCCGTCGCCGACGATCCTCCACGCACCGCCCCGGTCATGCGCCCGGTCATCGGCACACACCGGCGCTGCCGGCGCCGGCCCCCGTGCGAGGATCGGACGAGGCAAGGCAGCGAGGGGCGGACGAGAAGAAGAGGCGGGCGAACGTGAAGGTCGTGGTCGTGGTCGGCGGAGTGGGCGGAGCCCGCTTCCTGCTGGGGGTCAAAGCCGCGCTGGGACTGCCGCCGACGGGGGCTCCGGACACCGGCTCGGAGCACGAGATCACCGCGGTGGTCAACACCGGGGACGACGTGTGGATGCACGGTCTGCGGATCTGCCCCGATCTGGACACCTGCATGTACACGCTCGGTGGTGGCGTCGACACCGAACGCGGCTGGGGGCACGCCGACGAGACGTGGTCGGTGAAGACCGAGCTCGAGGCCTACAACGCCGATCCGACGTGGTTCTCGCTCGGCGACAAGGACATCGCCACGCATCTGGTGCGCTCGCGGATGATCCGGGCGGGCTATCCGCTGTCGGCCGTCACCGAGGCGCTGTGCAACCGCTGGCAGCCCGGGGTGCGCCTGCTGCCGATGTCGGACGACCGCGTCGAGACGCATGTGGTCGTCGACGACCCGGAGGCGCCGGAGAAGCGCAAGGCCATCCACTTCCAGGAGTGGTGGGTGCGCCACCGCGCGGAGCTGCCGGCGCACTCGATCGTGCCGGTCGGCGCGGAGGAGGCCGAACCGGCGCCCGGCGTGCTCGAGGCGATCGCCGAGGCCGACGCGGTGTTGTTCGCGCCGTCGAACCCGGTGGTGTCGGTCGGGTCGGTGCTGTCGGTGCCCGGTGTGCGGGATGCGCTGCGCAAGACCGAGGCGGGCGTCGTCGGCATCTCGCCGATCATCGGCGGCAAGGTGCTGCGCGGCATGGGCGATGCGTGCCTGTCGGCGATCGGCGTGGAGACCTCCGCCGAGGCGGTCGGCGCGCACTACGGCTCGCGGCAGACGTCCGACGAGGGGCTGCTCGACGGTTGGCTGGTGCACTCGGGCGAGCGCGTGGACGTGCCCGGTGTCGCCGTGCGCTCCGTCCCGATCATGATGTCCGATGTGGACACCACGGCGCAGATGGCGAGGGACGCGCTCGAACTCGCAGGGGCACACCTTGACTGACCACGCGGCCACGCGCGTCGAGATCCTCCCCGTCGAGGGACTGCCGGAGTTCCGCCCCGGCGACGACCTCACCGGGCGGATCGCCACCGCCGCGCCGTGGTTGCGCTCGGGCGACATCGTCGTGGTGACGAGCAAGGTCGTGTCCAAGGCGGAGGGCAGGCTGATCCGCGTCCCCTCCGACCCGAAGGAACGCGACGCCGCCCGCCGCAGGCTGATCGACGAGGAGTCCGAACGGGTCCTCGCCCGCATCGGCCGCACGCTGATCACGCAGAACCGCAACGGCATCGTCCAGGCGGCCGCGGGCGTCGACGCGTCCAATGTGGAGCTCGACGAGATCGCGCTGCTGCCCTACGACCCGGACGCCTCGGCGCTGGCGCTGCGCAACGGACTGCGCGAGCGACTGGGCGTCGAGGTGGCCGTGTTGATCACCGACACGATGGGCCGCGCGTGGCGCAACGGGCAGACCGACGAGACGATCGGCGCGTCCGGCCTGCGCGTGCTGCACGGCTACGAGGGCCAGGTCGACGACCACGGCAACGAGCTCGCCGTCACCGAGATCGCGGTGGCCGACGAGATCGCGGGCGCGGCCGATCTGGTCAAGGGCAAGCTCGGTGGACTGCCGGTGGCCGTCGTGCGCGGACTCGAGATCGGCGCGCGGGAGAACGAGCCGTCGACGGCGGCCGACCTGGTGCGTCCGGTCGAGTTCGACCTGTTCCGCCTCGGCACGAACGAGGCGATCGAGCAGGGCCGGCGCGAGGCGGTGCTGTTGCGGCGTTCGGTGCGCACGTTCACCGACGAGGCCGTCGACCCGGACGTGCTGCGCCGTGCCGGCGGGGCCGCCCTGACCGCGCCCGCCCCGCATCACACGCGTCCGGTGCGGTTCGTGTGGTTGCGCGACCGCGCGCAGCGGACGGCGCTGCTCGAGGCGATGCGCGAGGCGTGGCGCGCCGACCTGGCCGCCGACGGGTTCACCGCCGAGCAGATCGCGAAACGCCTGCGGCGCGGGGACATCCTGTTCGACGCCCCCGAGGTCGTCGTGCCGTTCCTCGTGCCCGACGGCGCGCACACCTATCCGGACGAACGCCGGAACGCCTGCGAGTCCACGATGTTCACGGTCGCCGGCGGCGCAGCCGTGCAGGGACTGCTGGTGTCGCTGGCCGCCGAGGGTCTCGGTTCGTGCTGGATCGGCTCGACGATCTTCGCCGCCGACGTCGTGCGCAAGGAACTGCAGATCGACCCGTCGTGGCAGCCGCTCGGCGCGGTCGCCGTCGGCCACCCGTCCGAACCGGCGCAGCCGCGCCCGCCCCGTGATCTCGACGAAGGACTCATCGAGCTGTGAGCGACACCCTCCACGCGTCGGCACTGTCCACACTAGACTCTTGGAAGCCGTCGGCACCCGGGCAGGAATCCCTGCGCCAGGCCTATCTCGGCTTCGTCGGGGGCAGACCCGACGCGTGCGCGCGTTCGTGCGAACCCGGCCACGTCACGGCCTCGGCGGTGGTGCTGGACGCCGCGGCCGAGCACGTCCTGCTGACGTTGCACCCGCGCGTCGGCCGATGGCTGCAGTTGGGCGGGCACTGCGAGCCCGAGGACACGTCGCTGCCGGGCGCCGCGCTGCGGGAGGCCACCGAGGAGTCCGGGATGAGCGGGCTGACGATCGACGAGGATCCGCTGCGGCTCGACGTCCACCCGATCACCTGCTCGCTCGGCGTGCCGACGCGGCATTTCGACGTGCAGTTCCTGGTCCGCGCGCCGGAGGGTGCCGAGCCGGTGGCGAGCGACGAGTCCGACGACCTGCGCTGGTGGCCGGTGCACGCGCTGCCGCCCGACACGGAGGACCTCACCGAGGTCATCGCGGCCGCCCTGGAGCGAACCTGACGTTTGCCCTCCTCAACCGGATTGTGCGAGGGTTCGTCGCAATGAGCGACACGGAACCGGTGGTGAGCGTCGATCCAGCGGCGAAGGTGCCCCCGTACGAGCAGGTACGGGCGGAACTGGCGCGCAAGATCAACGACGGCGAGCTGGCCGTCGGCACGAAACTGCCGACCGTGCGCGGACTTGCGGCCGACGTCGGCATCGCGGCCAACACCATCGCCCGCGCCTACCGTGAGCTCGAGGAAGCCGGACTGATCGAGACCAAGGGCCGTTCGGGCACGTTCGTCGCCTCGACCGGCGACCACACCCGCCAGCAGGCGCGCGAAGCAGCCCAGCGCTACGCCGAAACGGTCCGCAAACTCGGCCTCGCCGACGACGAGGCGATCGCCATCGTCACCGCCGCCGTCCACGCCCACTGACGCCCGCTTCCGCCCGGCGGCCGTCCGGCCGCGACGGCGCTGACGGCACCTGCGGATGCGATGCCGGCGGCTACGATGACGCGATGGCGGACGACAGACTGACCGAGCGCGAGCTCCAGGCGTGGCGGACGTCGATCCGCATGCTGGAACTGTTGCGCACGCGCCTGGAGCAGCAGCTGCAGGCCGGCAGCGGCCTCTCGTTCGCCGATTACACCGTGCTGTCCCTGTTGTCCGACGCACCGGACGGGCGGATGCGGGTCTACGAGTTGGGCAAGGCGGCGAACTGGGAGAAGAGCCGCCTCCATCATCAGCTCAAGCGGATGGGCGACCGCGGTCTGGTCGACCGCGAGCGGTGCGGTTCGCGTGGTGTCGACGCGGTACTGACCACAACGGGATGGGCGGCGATCGAGGAAGCGGCGCCGAGCCACGCCCGGGAGGTGCGGCACCTGTTCGTGAACCGCCTGTCGCCTGAACAGCTGGATCAGTTCGCCGAGCTCGCGGACATCGTTCTCGAGCACCTCGAAACCGGCCCGTAGTCGAACTGCGGCCCGGACCTCGCCGGCCACATTCGGGTTGATGTATCAACTCAACTGTGCCTACACTGAGTTGACGTATCAACCCAATCGTGTCCGGCGCGCCGACGCCCCGGCACGCGCGAGACATGAACGGACGACACATGCACGAGCCGACCAGGACCGCCGTCATCTACTACAGCGCAACGGGAAACGTCCATCGACTGGCCGAGGCCGCGATCGAGGGCGCACGGAAGGCGGGCTCGGAAACCCGGCTGCGCAAGGTGCGGGAGCTCGCACCGGACCACGCCATCTCGGCCAACGACTCCTGGAATGCCCACGTCGAAGCCACGACCGACGTGTCGACGGCCCAACTGGACGACCTGACATGGGCCGATGTGGTGATCTTCGGTGCGCCGACGCGCTACGGCAACGTCGCCTCGCAGTTCCAGCAGTTCCTCGATCTCACCGGCCCGGTCTGGGCGGAGGGCAAGCTGGCCAACAAGGTCTACACGGCATTCACGTCCAGCCAGACGCCGCACGGCGGCCAGGAGTCCACGCTGCTGTCGCTCTACACGACCTTCTACCACTGGGGCGGCATCGTGGTTCCCCCGGGATTCACCGACCCCGTCCAGTTCCGGTCCGGTAATCCCTACGGCGCATCGCACGTGTCCGGAGGGGGCAGCTTCCCCGGCGACACCGAACTGGAAGCGGCGCGGTACCAGGCCCATCGCGCCGTCGACATCGCCACCGCACTGGCCGCGGGTTTCGCCGCGCCCGCCGCACACTGAGGAGCAGCCGACCATGACCTTCGACATCGGAATCATGACATTCGGGGAACTCTCCGAGGACCTCGCGACCGGCACCCTCCCCTCCCCTCGGCAGCGCGTCCGCGACACGATCGAGCAGGCCACGGTGGCCGACCAGGTCGGACTCGACGTGTTCGGGGTCGGGGAGCACCACCGGGGTGACTTCGTCGGGTCGGCACCGCCGATCCTGCTGGCGGGCGCGGCCCAGGCGACCGATCGGATCCGATTGACCAGTTCTGTCACCGTGCTCGGTTCGGAGGACCCGGTGCGGGTGTGGGAGCAGTTCGCGACCCTCGACCTGCTCTCGTCCGGACGCGCGGAGATCATCGCCGGACGCGGCTCGTACACCGAGTCGTTCCCGCTGTTCGGCTACGACCTCCAGGACTACGCCGACCTGTTCCGGGAGAAACTCGACCTGCTGCTCCGGATCCGCGCGGGCAATCCGCTCACCTGGTCGGGACGTTTCCGCGCACCGCTGGTCGAGGCGGACATCGCTCCGCGCGCCGACGGCGACACCATCCCGATCTGGGTGGCGTCGGCGGGACACCCGCGTCCGCGATCAGTACCGGCACGCTCGGACTGCCGATGGCACTCGCCCTGCTGATGGGACCGATCACGCAGCACGAGCAGACGGTCGAGCTCTACCGTCAGGCGGCCGAACAGGCGGGCCATGACGTCGCGGCGCTGCCCATCAGCATCAACACCCACGGGTACGTGGGCAGCACCAGCCAGGAAGCGCGGGACACGATGTATCCCTACTTCGCCAAGGGAATGATGGACAACAACCATCAACGCGGCCGCGGCATGCGGCTGCCCCGCCCGGCGTTCGACGCACAGGCGACGCCGAATGCCGGCCTGCTGGTGGGCAGCACGCAGGAGGTCATCGACAAGCTGTTGACCTATCACGAGCTCTACGGGCTGAACCGGGCCCTGATCCAGACGGGTTTCGGTGGCATGCCGCAGAAGGAGCATCTCGCGACGATCGAACGGCTCGGGACCGAGGTCGCGCCCGTCGTGCGCCGTGAGGCGAGCTCGAAGGGGACGAGTGCCGCATGAGCACCACCGCCCCCGACACCACCACACCAGGAACCACCGCCCCGGGCACCGACGCGGGACCGACCGGCAGCGACGCAGGGCAGGCGTCGCTGCGGGTCGTCGTCGTCAACGGCAGTCCCCACCGGACCTCGAAGACGATGGGGCTCGTCGACGTCATCGTCGAGACACTGTCGGGGATCGTGCCGGTCGACACGTCCCGCATCGACGTCTACTCCCTCGGCACGCCCTTCACCTCCACGGTCGACCGCGAGCAGGACGACGTCGCTCCCGAACTCGAGGCCACGCTGCGCCTGGCCGAGGACGCCGACCTGTTGATCGCTGCCGTACCGGTGTTCCGCGGCTCGTACCCCGGGCTGTTCAAACACTTCTTCGACCTCGTCGCCAGTACGCACTGGCCAACAAACCGGTCCTGCTCGCCGCGACCGGCGGGGGCGAGCACCACGCCCTCGTCCTCGAACACGCCCTGCGCCCGCTGTTCGGTTTCTTCCAGGCACACACCGTGCCCGTCGCCGTCTTCGCCTCGGCGGGGGATTTCGACGGCACCCGCCTGCTCAACCCACGCGTCTACGGACGAATCCACACCGGACTCGACGACGTCGCCGAGTACCTCAGGCCCGCGCCACCGGCCCCCTACCCGGCACGTAACCCCTCCCCGGCGCACCCTTACGGCCGGTCAGCCACACAAGCCCTCACGCCGCGTGGTGGTCCCTCCGCTCGAGCCTGTCGGCGATCCAGACCTTGATGATCGACTGACGCGTCACGCCGAGCCGCCGGGCCTCGAGGTCCAACGCCTCGACCATCCACGACGGAAAGTCCACATTCACCCGGCGCTGTTCCGCATGGGGACGCCGCGCCTTCGACAGGTCGAGGTGAGCCGTCACGTCCTCGCCGTTGTCGAAGCGTTCGTCGAACTCTTCAGCCTTCATAGATGGCCACCTCCACGTCTCTGGCTCGGCGCACGGAGATGATCCGTGTCCGCGCGCCACGGTAGGTCACAACCGCCGACCAATGTTTTCCATCGAGTCGTCCGATCACCAACCAGCGCGGCTCGTCTACGCCGCGAGCCGGCACCTCGATGTAGCCCGGGTCCTCCCACAGCTCCTGCGCAGCCACAAAGTCGATGCCATGTTTGTCCCGATTCAGCTCGCTCTTGCGGGCATCGAATTCGAAGTCCACAGCCCATACCCTGTCAGGGCTAGAAACTATACCTTCACGGGGTCCGAAAAGCCACCCTTACGGGGTGTGGTGGTCGGTGTCTCTCGTGTCGGTGATCGCCATGTGGCCCGGGGCGTGGGCGATGGCCAGTGGGGGTCGCGAGCGCATCACCGCGGCCTGCGGGGTGACGCCGCAGGCCCAGAACACCGGCACCTCGCCCGGTTCGATGCGCACGGGGTCACCGAAGTCGGGGCGGGCGAGGTCGGCGATGCCGATCAGCTCGGGGGACCCGATGTGGACCGGCGCGCCGTGCACCCGCGGGTATCGGGCCGTGATCCGCACGGCGCGTTCGACCTGGTCGGCCGGCATCGGCCGCATCGACACCACCAGCAGCCCGGACATGCGTCCGGCGGGCCGGCATTCCACCGACGTGCGATACATCGGCACGTTCGACCCGTCGTCGATGTGCCGCACCGGCACGCCCGCGACCTGCAACGCCGCCTCGAACGTGAAGCTGCAGCCGATCAGGAACGCCACCAGATCGCCGCGCCACAGGTCGGTGACGTCGGTGGGTTCGGCGACGAGCTCCCCGTCGCGGTAGACGCGGTAGGCGGGCAGGTCGGTGCGCAGGTCACCGCCGAAGATCTGCAGCGACGTCGCGCCCGGTCCGCCCACGCCGAGCACGGGGCACGACTGCGGGTTGCGTTCGGCGAAGCGGGCGAAGTCGTCGGCGTACTCCCCCGGCAACGCGATCAGGTTCGCCTGTGTCCATCCCGGACAGTGCCCGGCCGTGGGCGTCACCGTGCCCGCTCGAAAAGCGGCCCGCGCCTGCCCCGGATCGTCGAACACCGCTACCGGCATCGCTACCTCCCGACCTCCGTGAACCGAACCCGCATTCCCGGGCGCGCCTGGGCCGCTTTGTCGACATCCTGGCCGACGACCACGGCGATCACCGGATACCCGCCGGTGACGGGGTGGTCTGCAAGGAACAGCGTCGGTCTGCCCGTGGGCGGGACCTGCAGGGCGCCCGGCACCATGCCCTCGCTGGGCAGCTCGCCCACCGCGGCGCGCGCGAGCTGCGGGCCGTCGAGACGCGCGCGACCCGGTCGCATTCCGTCGTCACCGTGTACGGCTCGCCGAGCAGGGTGTCGAGTGCGGCGGCGGTGAACCAGTCGTCGCGGGGCCCGCGCACGATCCGCAGCGACACCGTGCCCTCGGCAGGCGGACGCACCGGAGCGCTGTCGACGACGGGGAACTCCGCGGGCGGCGGGCCCACCGGCAGCACCGCCTCGGGACGCAGGATCTCGGGCCCGAGCCCGGACAGCAGGTCCGTCGACCGCGAACCCAGCACGGGTTCGACGTCCACCCCGCCGCGCACCGCGACGTAACTGCGCAGCCCGCGTTCCGCCGTGCCGAGGCGGACCTCGGCCCCCGCCGGCACTCGGATGACGGCGGCCGGGGCGGCGGACCTGCCGTCGACGGTGATCGGACACGGGGCGCCGGTGACCGCGATCGTCAGCGACCCGCGGGCCCGCGCGGCGAAGCCGCCGAGGGTGACCTCGACGCACGCGGCGTCCTCGGCGTTGCCGACGAGCCGGTTGGCCAACCGCAGCGAGCCGCGGTCCGCGGCCCCGGAGACGCCGACGCCGATCCCCGCGTTGCCGGGCCGTCCGAGGTCCTGCACCGTCGACAGTGGACCCGTCGCGGTCACCTCGAGCGCCCGCGGGCTCCCCGCGGCAATCACGACGCGACCTCGACGAACCGCACCCGCACACCGGGCCGCAGCAACGCGGGCGGGTCGCGGTCGACGTCCCACATCGGCAGCTCGGTGCGCCCGATCAACTGCCAACCACCCGGCGACGACCGGGGGTAGACGCCGCTGAACGTGCCCGCGAGCCCGACCGACCCGACGGGCACGCGGGTACGCGACTCGGCGCGGCGCGGCACGTCGAGGGGCCAGCCTTGGCCGGTGAGGTACCCGAATCCGGGTGCGAACCCTCCGAACGCGACGGTCCACTCGGTCGCCGTGTGCTCGGCGATGACGTCGCGTTCGGGCCGGCCGGTGAGCTCGGCGACGTCGGCCAGGTCCGGGCCGTCGTAGACGACCGGGACCTCCAGCACCTGGCCCGGCTGCCGCGACACGCTGACGGGTTCGGTGCCGCGCACGTCCCGTTCGACGTCGTCGGGTCCGGTGCGCCGGGGGTCGAACCGCACGAGCAACGTGCGCGCCGCGGGAACCACGTCGACGACACCGGAGGGCGGCCGCGCCTCGAGCGCCGCGTGCAGCGCCAGCACCTCGTCCAATCCGGACAGTTCGAACAGCACGCCGGCGTCGCCGCACGGCAATGCCCGCAGCCCGGCCGATCCTGCCCGGTCTCCCATCTCACTCACCGCCGGTCGTTCACTGCCACAGGTCGGCGATGCCGCTCAACGAGTTCCAGCCGAGGTACAGCGTGAGCAGCCACGCGGCGACGCCGATCACGATCAGCCACCGCGGATACCGGTAACCGCCCATCAGGTCGCTGCGGCGTGCGGCGACCCACATCAACACGCCGAAGCCGACCGGCAGGATCAGCCCGTTGAGCGCACCGGCGAGGATCAGCAGCGTCGTCGCGCCTGGTTGAGCACGACGAAGCAGAGCGCCGAGATGACGATGAACCCGGCGACGAGCCAGTTCTGCCTGCGCTTCAGCGCGGGCGAGAACGACACGACGAACGAGACCGACGTGTAGGACGCGCCGATCACCGACGTGATGCCCGCGGCCCACAGCACCATGCCGAACAGCCGCATGCCGACCTCGCCCGCGGCGTGACCGAACGCCTCGGCGGTGGGGTTCCCGCCGGTCAACGAGACCCCGCCGGCGACGACGCCGAGGATCGCGAGGAACAGCACCACCCGCATGACGCCCGTGACCAGCAGCGCCACCACCGAGCTGCGCGACACGCGCGCAACCTCGTCGGGCCCGCTGACCCCGGAGTCGATGAGCCGGTGCGCGCCGGCGTACGTGATGTAGCCGCCGACGGTGCCGCCGATCAGCGTGGTGATGACCAGGACGTCGATGGTGTCGGGCACCACCGCCTGGGTCATCGCCTCGCCCACGGGCGGGGCGGACACGATCGCGACGTACGTCGTCAGCGCGATCATCAGGAAGCCGAGCGCGACGACGAGGCGGTCCATCGCCACGCCTGCCTTCTTGCTCACGAAGATCGCGATGGCGATGGCGGCCGACAACGCGCCGCCGAGCTGCACGTCGAGGCCGAACAGGGCGTCGAGGCCGAGCGAGGTGCCCGCGACGTTGCCGATGTTGAACACCAGTCCGCCGAGCACGACGAGCGCGGCCATCAGGTAGCCGACACCGGGCAGCACCTTGTTGCCGAGTTCCTGCGCGCGCAGACCGGAGATGCCGATGACGCGCCAGACGTTCAACTGCACCGCGATGTCGACGAGGATCGAGATGACGATCGCGAAGGCGAACGCGGCACCGAGCTGCGCGGTGAACTCGGTGGTCTGGGTGATGAAGCCGGGGCCGATGGCGCTGGTGGCCATCAGGAAGATCGCGCCGGCCAGTGCGCCGCGCTTGGTCGCACCGGCGAGTGCGGTCTTCGGCGGGGGCGCGTCGCGCTGGGGGCGTGCGTCGTCGGCCACGTCGGCCTCCCGGGGTCGTGGGTGTCGCACGACGGTATCGAGTTGTTCAACAATCCGACAAGAGGCCCCGGCACTTGTTACGCTGCGGACAGCACTCGAGAACGGAGGGCGACGCCGCCGATGGCCGGCCCCACTGCACGCGACAGCGCTCCCACCGGCGCCCAGCCCGATCCGTGGCCCGACCTGCTCGCCGAGGACCACGCCCTGCTCGACCGCACGAGCACCGCCGAACGGGTCGCCGACGCGCTGCGGCAGCTGATCATCGACGGGCGGCTGCTACCCGGAACCCGGCTGTCGGAGCAGAGCGCGGGCAAGGCGCTCGCCGTGTCCCGCAACACGCTGCGCGAGGCGTTCCGCCTGCTCGTGCACGAACGTCTGCTGGTGCACGAGTTCCATCGCGGCGTCTACGTGCGGGTGCTGGGCGCCGACGACGTGACCGACCTGTACCGCACCCGCCGGCTCCTCGAAACGGGCGCGCTCCGCGGGTCCTCGGCCACCCGACGTGGCGGCCTCGCGGCGATCGAGGAGGCCGTCGCCGACGCCGAACAGGCGGCCGCCGACGAACGCTGGCTCGACGTCGGCACCGCGAACATGCGTTTCCACCAGGCGATCGTCGCGCTGGCGGGCAGTCCGCGCACCGACGAGATCATGCGGCAGCTCACCGCCGAGCTCCGGTTGGCGTTCCACGCCAAGCCGGAGCCGCGCCCGTTCCACGAGCCCTACATCGCCCGGAACCGCGAGATCGCGACCCAGCTCGCCGCGGGCGAGGTGGACGCGGCCACCCGCGCCCTCGAGGCCTATCTCACCGACGCCGAACGCCAACTCCTCGACGCCTTCTAGCGCCTCAGATGGCCCGGTAGTCGCGGATCGGGTGGCGGGGCCCGTAGCGGGGCCGGCTGTGCCCGGCGGCCTCGAGGTACCGGACGGCGCGGTGCCGATGCGGGGCGTACGGCGCGAGGACCTCGTGCATGCCCGCGTCGTCGAGTTCCCGCCCGAGGAGCGCGTGCCCGACGACGGCGGGGATGTGGAAGTCGCCGAAGCTGACGGCGTCGGGGTCGCCCCAGGCGCGCTGGGCGATCTCGGCGGCGGTCCACACGCCGATGCCGG
Source organism: Saccharomonospora sp. CUA-673 (assembly GCF_001942305.1). Lineage (GTDB taxonomy): Bacteria > Actinomycetota > Actinomycetes > Mycobacteriales > Pseudonocardiaceae > Prauserella. The sequence continues at coordinate 90,056 of NZ_MKKE01000006.1, forward strand.
GCACGGTGCGCAGCAGCCGCCTGCCCTCCACCCCGCGCAGCGTCGCGGCCGTCTCCAGCCGGGACGCGACCGTCGCGGCGGCCCGCAACGCCCGCCGCCGCGCGAGATCGACGCCTGCACGGTGCCAGTTCCAATCCACAATGGACAAGATCGCGTCGGGGGTGGGCGGCACGCGCATGCCGTCGGGCGCAGGCCCCGGTGCGGGTTCGCCGAACCATCGGCACAGCTCCCGCCAGGATCGCCGCGCCTCGTAGCCGGTCACCTTCTGTTCCAACACAGCGGGAATCAGGACGTCCCACACGCGGCCGGTCGCGCCGAGCCGCACCGCGGGCAGGTTCCGCCGCGCCCGCGCGACGGCGTCGTGGTGGGCGACGAATCCGGTGTCGTCATCGTCGGCGCCCAGCAGTGCGGGCAGCCCGTCGAGCAGCACGTCGGCCCCGTCGCCCCACGCGGCGCCGACCACGTCACCCCCGCTCCGCGTCACGCGCAGCGTCCCCGGCCCGGCCGGCGTCGAGGCCGTCAGCCAGAGCCCGCCGGACCGCTGGAAGCACGGATCGGCGCTGCCGCGGCGCAGCGGTGCGAGCACCGCGTCGACGTCGACCTCGAATCCGGGCCGCCAGCGGCGTTCACGCATCGCTCGAGAACCGGATCGCCCCGGGTGGCAGGTCGACCTTGGGCCACACGCGCGCCCCGTCGAGCAGTTCGCAACCGGCGCCGACGCTCGCGCCGTCGCCGACGACCACGTCGCGCAGGACGGCACCCGCGCCGATCCGCGCGCCTGCGCCCAGCACGGACCGTTCGACGACGGCATCGGCCTCGACGGTCGCGCCGTCGAACAGCACCGAGCCGTCGACGCGCGCGCCCGCGTGCACGACGCGTCCGCACCGATGGTCGTGCCGCCGGTGACCTCGGCGTCGCCGGCCACGGACGCGCCGCCGAGCAGCAGCGCCGGGCCCACGTCGCCCGCGAGCGCCGACGTCGGGGCGATGCCCTGCACGAGGTCCGCGCTGCCGCGGACGAACGTCTGCGGCGTGCCGACGTCGAGCCAGTACGAGTCGTCGACGAAGCCCTGCACGTGCGCGCCCGCCTCGAGCAGCCCGGGGAACGTCTCCCGCTCCACCGACACGCGCCTGCCCGCGGGGATGTCGCCGACGACCGAGCGGCGGAAGACGTAGCAGCCGGCGTTGACCTGGTCGGTCGGCGGGTTCGGCGTCTTCTCCAGGAACGCCGTGACCCGCCCGTCGCGTCGGTGGGCACGGAGCCGAACCGGCTCGGGTCGCGACCTTCTGCAGGTGCAGCGTGACGTCGGCGCCCGACGTGCGGTGCGTGTCGAGCAGGGCGCCGATGTCGGTGCCGGACAGGATGTCGCCGTTGAAGATCACCACGTCGTCGGCGCGCAGGCGCTCGTGCACGTTGCGGATCGCGCCGCCGGTGTCGAGCGGCTCGTCCTCCACGACGTACTCGAGGTCCAGGCCGAACGCGGACCCGTCGCCGAAGTGCTCCTCGAAGACCTCGGCCTGGTAGGAGGTGCCGAGCACCACGTGCTCGATGCCCGCGGCGCGGATCCGCGAGAGCAGGTGCGCCAGGAACGGCACGCCCGCGGTGGGCAGCATCGGTTTCGGCGCGGAGAGCGTCAACGGGCGCAACCTGGTGCCGCGACCACCGACGAGCACCACGGCGTCGACCCCGGCACCCGCCGTGGCACCGACTGCACCGCCTCCGGACGAGGACGCCATTCTCCGAGCACCTACCCTTTCTCATGGCCCTGCCGGCGACAAACCGGGGGAAACACTGACGGTATCGGACCGGAGGGCCTACCCTAGACGCAGAATCGGGCGGCCCTCTTCCGGGAGAGGGCCGGGGCAAGTATCGGGGAGGACAGTGGGCATGGATCCCCGCGATCGGGCGGACGCCGTACTCGCTCGCGCGCAGCAGCGCAGGGGCGTGGTGACGCCGGACAACATGGAGTCGCCCATGGACTCCGCCGATACGCAGGTCATCCCGTCGTCCGTGGTGGCGGGCGCCGAACAGGACCCGGCGGTCACGGCGAAGGTGCCGTCGTCGGTCATCGAGCGCAACGACGAGCGACACCACCTGTCGAACGCGACCCCCACCGTTCCCCTGGCCACGCCGCAGGCCGCCGGCGCCGCCGCTCCCGGCGCGGCCGCTCCCCACGCTCCGGCGCCCGCGCTCGCCGAGAGCGGACGCACGCAGCCGCTCGACACCCCGAACGTGCCCCCGGACATGACGTTCACCGGCGCTCCGGTCCAGAAACCGGCCGCGGCGCAGGGCGCCAACCAGCAGGGCCCGCACCAGCAGCCCACCCAGCCGGTGCAGACTCCCGGCCCCCAGGACGCGGCGGCCGCGGAGCAGGAGTCGGGTTCCTCGGAACCGGCGTCCGACGGGTTCGTGCCGACGACGAAGGTGCAGGCCACCGGCCAGTCCGAGCTGTCCCGCCGCCTCGAGGGACTCTGACTCGGCGGACGCAGATCCGGATCAGCTCCCCTGCCGGTGCAGCAGCCCGAGGTGGAGCGCGCGGAGCACGGCCCGAGTGCGGTCACGGACGTGGAGTTTCATCAGCACGCTCGACACGTGGTTCTTCACGGTGCCCTCGGCGAGGTACACGGCGTCGGCGATCTCCCGGTTGTTGAATCCGCCCGCGAGCAGCCGCAGGACGTCGAGTTCCCGATCGGTCAGCGGTTCGGGCGGGGGCAGGTCGTCGAACTCGGGCACCTCGTCGGCCGCGTCGACGGCGCGCACGAGCCGCTCGGTCAACGCGGGCTGGACGAGTGATCCGCCGCCGGCCAGGGTGCGGATGGCGTGCACGAGCTGCTCGAGCGTGACGTCCTTGAGCAGGTAGCCGCGGGCGCGGCGCGCAGCGCCTTGAGGACGAGCTCGTCGTCGTCGAACGTCGTGAGCACGAGCACCGGGATGTCGATCCCCCGCTCGCGCATGGCCTCGAGGGTCGCGATGCCGTCGCGGCCGGGCATCCGCAGGTCCAGCAGCACCACGTCGAGGTCCTCGCGCGCGAGGACGTCGAGCGCCTCGTCGCCGTCGGCGGCCTCGGCCACGACCGTGACGTCGTCGGCGAGGCCGAGCAGGCTGAGCACTCCCTGGCGCACCAACGTCTGGTCGTCGACCACGCACACGCGGATCATCCGGCGCCCACCTGCACCGGCGCCTGGACGGTCGACTGTTCGGCAGGCGGCAGTTCGAGGTGCACCGCGAACCCGTCCCGGCCGTCGAACGACACGGTCCCGCCCTGTTCCTCGGCGCGCTCGCGCAGGCCGGTGAGGCCGTTGCCGAGCCGCAAGGCGGCGGTGCCGCGGCCGTCGTCGCGGGCGTCGAGCACGATGCCGCCGTCGTCGGCGGCCCGCACCTCGATCCACAGGTTCGCCGCCGCGGAGTGCCGAATGGCGTTGGTGACGATCTCCTGCACGCAGCGGATCAGCACCGTGATGCGGCGTTCGTCGACCTCGACGTCGTCGGCGACGGTCAGGTGCCCGCGCGGCCGGGGCAGGTCGCGGACGATCATGTCGAGCGCCGTGCGCAACTCGGGCGGGCGGGAGCGCAGGTTGCCGACGGCGGCCCGCACGTCGGCCAGCAGGTCCTTGGCCAGCAGCCGCGACCGCTCGACGTCGTCGGCGGCCCCCTGCCCGCGGACCCGGTGCGAGGCCGTCTCGAGGTTCAGCGCCAACGCCGACAGCTTGTGCCCCACCTGGTCGTGCAGTTCGCGCGCGATGCGCAGCCGTTCCTGCGCCTGGCTCGACTCGGCCAGCAACGCCGAGGCGCTGCGCAGTTCGGCGTGGGCGACGGCGAGGTTCTCGTTGGCGATGCGTTCGCGCTGGTCGTTCCAGGCGGTGAACAGGTACATCGCCTGCAGCACCGCGTACAGCGCCGTGCTGAGCAGCAGCTCCATCCAGCCCAGCCCGTGGGACAACACCGACACCGCCACGACGGCGGTGTTGCCGATGGCGACGCCGACGGCGAAGCGCACCGACATGGTCTGGGCGGCCACCGCGGCCACGAACACGAGCAGGATCGGTGTCACGCCGTGGTTTCCCGTGAGCAGCACGGTCGCCGCACCGCAGCCCATCATCACCGTCACGTGGACGCCGGGGTTGATCCGGCTGCCGGCACCCGACGTCCACGCCGCCAGCATCGCGGCGGCGTAACCGACGTAGCACAGCAGCCACACCCAGAACGGCCCGCGCGTCACGTCGCCGACGACGATCTCGAGGTACACCGTCGGCACGCCGATGACGAGATAGACCGCCAGCCCGGCCAGGCCTGCCCACTGCTCGAGGCGTTCGGTCCGCATCCGCAAAGTCTAGAAGCGCCGCACTGCCCGCGGCACCTGCCGGAAGTCATGCCCCGCGATCGTGACGTTCGGCAGAAGCGCCGGACCCGCCCCGCTCCCTACCTTGCTTCTCAAACAGGGATCAGCAGGGGAAAGGACCGGGACATGGGCGTCATCGAGGTCGACGACGTACGCAAGCGCTACGGCGACACGACCGCCGTGGACGGCGTCAGTTTCACGGTGGAACAGGGCGAGATCTTCGGCGTGCTCGGCCGGAACGGGGCGGGCAAGACGACGACCGTGGAGATCATCTCCGGACTGCGGAAACCGGATTCGGGGACGGTCCGCGTACTCGGGCTCGACCCGATGCGCGACCGCAAGGCCGTACGCAACGTCCTCGGCGTGCAGCTGCAGGAGGGCATGCTGCCGGACAACGCGACGGTCACCGAGATGATCCGGCTGTACCGCTCGTTCTACGCCGACGGTGACGACCCGGAGCGGCTGCTGGCCGACCTGGGCCTGGAGGACAAGCGGGGCACCCGCGTCGAGAACCTCTCCGGCGGGCAGCTGCAGCGGCTGTCGATCGCGCTCGCGCTCGTCGGCAAACCGCGGGTGGCGATCCTCGACGAGCTGACCACCGGGCTCGACCCGCGGGGCAGGCGGAACACCTGGCAGCTGGTCGAGCAGGTGCGCTCGGCGGGCGTGACGATCCTGCTCGTCACGCACTTCATGGACGAGGCGCAACGGTTGTGCGACCGCATCGCGGTGTTCGACCGCGGCCGGATCGCCGCGTTGGACACCCCGGAGGGACTCATCGCGCGCACCCACGGCGACGGCAACGCCTCGCTCGACGAGTCGTTCCTCGCCATGACCGAGGACACCGAGGACACCGAGGACTTCGGGGACTTCGGGGACTTCGAGGACTTCGAGGACGAGTTCGATGTGGAGGCAGGGCGATGACGGGCACGGCGAACACAGCGACCACGGCGATTCCCCGCACGGGCCCGGGGTGGCGCGGCTGGGCCGCGTTGACGGCCCACGAGGCACGGATGGTCCGGCGGGACACGGCAGGCCTGCTGTTCCCGCTCGGCATGCCGCTGCTGATCCTCGTGATGAGCGGCGGCGGCGAGTCCGATGCGGTGCCGGGCATGGCCGGCATGAGCCAGCAGATGGCGTTCCTGCTGCCGATGGCGATCACGATGGTGGTCGCGATGATCGGCGTGATCAACGTGCCGTCGTTCCTGGCGACCTATCGGCGGTACAAGATGCTCCGCAGGCTGTCGGTGACGCCCGCGAGCCCGATGATGGTGCTCGTCGCGCAGATGGTCGTGGGCCTGGTGCAGGCCCTCGCAGGGATCGCGCTGCTGCTCGTGGTCGCCGCATTGATGTTCGACGTCGCCCCGCCCGCCGGACCGCTGACGCTGGTGGGCGTGTTCGCGCTGATGACCACGGCGATGTTCGCGCTCGGCATGCTCGTGGCGGCCGTGTCGCCGACGCCGAACGCGGCGCTCGCGATCGGCCTCATCGGGTTCTTCGCGATCATGGCGCTCGGCGGCGGGTTCGGCAACGCCGAGAGCCTGCCGAGCTGGCTCTCGACGGCCGGCGGGTACCTGCCGTTCGGCGCGGGGCTGCAGTCGATGCTGGCCGCGTGGACGGGACAGGCCGTCGACGCGGGTCAGCTCGCGGCGCTGGTCGTCACCACGGTCGTCGCGGGAGCGGTGTCGGCACGCCTGTTCAAGTGGGAGTAGCGAACGGCGTGCGGTGATCGGGGGTGTGGTGATCGGAGGAGCCGGTCGTCGGGGGCCGGTGAAGGGGAATCAGCCACCGCGGGTCTCGAGTGCGAGGCGCAGTTTCAAGCCGAGTTTCACCACGGCCAGGAACGGCTTCCACACGAGCCCGCGGTGGCGGTCGGCCAGGTACCGGTAGGCGCTGTCGTGGTGGGCGGCGAGCATCGTGGCCGACGCCTTCGACGTCGACTCGCCGCCGATGTGCATCACCGCCGCCGACGGGGCGTACACGTTCTGCCAGCCCGCCCGGGCGATGCGGTCACCGAGGTCGACGTCCTCGAAATACATGAAATAGCGCTCGTCGAAACCGCCGACCGCGTCGAACGCCTCGCGGCGGATCAGCTGACACGACCCGGACAGCCACCCGGCGGTGCGCTCGGTGGGTTCGCCGGTCTCCTGCCGGTAGGCGCGGGTCCACGGGTTGCCGGGCCAGATCTTGCCGAACACGGCGTGGCCGATGCCGCGGCCCGGCGAGGGCAGCAGCCGCGCGGACGGGTACACCGAGCCGTCGGGTTCGCGGATCAACGGGCCGAACGCACCGCCCTGGGGCCGGCGGCGGGCGACGGCGAGGAGCTCATCGAGCGAACCCGGGTCCCATTCGAGGTCGGGGTTGGCGATGACGACCCAGCCGATGTCGTCGCCGAGCGCCGCGACGCCGCGGTTGGCGCCCCCGCCGTAGCCGAGGTTGCCGCCGGTGGGCACGAGCGTCACGCCGGCGCGTTCGGCGGCCTTCTCCGGGGCGCCGTCGACGGATCCGTTGTCGGCCAGGACGACGGGCACGTCCCGCTCGCTCGCGGCGGCGAGCGTGTCGAGGAATCGCTCGAGAGTCGCACCCGGGGAGTAGGTCACGGTCACCACGGCGACACCGTCACCGTAGGTCTTCGGCTCGGTCACGCGGTCATTCTGCACCCGCCCCGGCGAAGCCCCCGAGGGCCCCATGGTCGCGTTGAACGCAGCCATGGGGCCGTCGGGTGCATTGAACGCGACCAATGTTCCCTTCGCGCGTGGCGCCGTGGCGCCGCGGCGCGGGTCAGGCGGCGACGCGGGCGGCGTGGGCTGCCTTGGCGTAGGCCTCGCGGTGCCGCTCGGCGGTGGAGCACCACGAGAACTCCTTCGCCCGCTGCTGCGCGGCGGACGCCAACCGGGCCCGCCGGGCCGGGTCGTCGAGCAGTTCGCGCAGCGCGGCGGCCACGTCACCGGCCCCGACGCCGCAGTAGGCCACGGCGTCCCCGCCGACCTCGGGCAGCGCCAGTCGACGCGTCGTCAGCACGCACGCGCCCGACGCCATCGCCTCGAGCACCGGCAGTCCGAAGCCCTCCCCCAGGCTCGGGTACGCCACGAGTTCGCTGCCGCCGAGGAATCCGGCCAACGTGTCGAACGGCAGGTAACCGGCCCGGACCACCCGCAGCCGGTACGGCACGGATTCGAGTGCCGACTCCACCTGACGGTCCCACCCGGGCTGGCCCGCGAGCACGAGTGCGGGCGGGTCGGGCAGGTCGGCGACGGCGTGGGCGAACCCGCGGATGAGCGCGGGCACGTTCTTGCGTGGTTCGAGCGCGCCGAGGAACGCGACGTACGGCGTCGAGCCGATGCCGATGGCGTCCCGCGCCGCCTGCCGTTCCTCGGGCGAGGGCACGTGGAACCGTTCGTCGTCGACGCCGTGCCGGACGACCTCGATGTGGGCGGAACCGGTCTGGGCCACGCGTTCCAGTTCGTGGGCGGTCGCGTCGCTGGGGACGATGCACACGTCGGCGCGTCGCAGCGCGGTCTGTGTCCACGTGCGGAAGAAGCGGGCCTTCACCGACGAGTGCAGCACGGGGTCGGTGAAGAACGTCGCGTCGTGCAGGGTCACCACGGACGCGGCCCGGCTGGCCAGCGGCATCGTGTAGTGCGGCGAGTGGACGACGTCGACCCCGAGCCTGCGCACGAGCCGCGGCAGCGTGGTCTGTTCCCACGTCAGCCTGGCCGTTCGGGTGGCGGTGGAGTCGGCGGCGGGCACGATCCGGGCGTGCGGGGCGAGGTCGGAGTACAGCTCGACGTCCCGCGGCTGGCACACGACCGACGGCGCGGCGCCGTCGGCGTCGAGGGCGGCGACCAGCGAGTCGACATACCGACCCACGCCACCGCGGTCGACGGGCACAGCGGTGGCGTCGATCAGAACTCCGGGATCGGCCACCCGAGCAGGGTACGACTCCGCGCGGGTTCGTGGTGCGGGTTCCCCGAACTTCGCGAAACGTCACACCCCGGTCAGGCGATCCGTTCAGCCACTGTGCAGCCGCCACACGGCCTCGGCCGCGCGCGTCCAACTGAACGCGGCGGCACGGCGCCGTCCCGCGTCGCCGAGGGCGGCACGGCGGTCGGCGCTGGTCAGGACGTCGCACAGGGCGGCGGTCAACGCCGCGACATCACCCCGCGGGACGCGCACCCCCGCCCCACCCGCGACCTCGGTCAGCGCAGGGGCGTCGGAATGCACCACGGGAACGCCCTCGGCCATCGCCTCCAGCACGGGCAGACCGAAGCCCTCGGCGAGGCTCGGCACGGCGACGACGTCGGCGCCCCGCAGCACGGTCGCCAGCTGCGCGTCGGGGATGTGGCCGAGCAGGTGGAGACGGTCGGCGGGCAGTCCGGCGCGGTCGGCGAGGTCCCGGACGTCCACACCACCCCAACCGGACTGTCCGACCAGGACGAGCGCCGCATCCGGCACGTCGACCATGGCCCGGACCAGCAGGTCGATGCCCTTGCGCGGCTCGATCGTGCCGGTCGCGAGGACGTACCGGGCGGGGACGAACGGTCCTCCGGCGGCGGTGGGCCCTGCGGTGGGCTCTGCGGTCGGCCAGGTGGTGGGGCCGTGGCCGATGACGTGGACCGGTGCGGGCCCGGTGACGTGGGCGGCGAGCTCGTCGGCGACGGCCCGGGTCGGGACGACGAGGGCGTCCGCGTGCCGCGCGGCGGTGGCGATCGCCGCGCGGTGCCAGGCGACACCGCGCCGGGTGAGCGTCTCCGGGTGGGACCACGGGACCGTGTCGTGCACCGTGACCGACAGGGTCCGCCCGCGGGGCGCGCGCGGCGGCGCGAGGGGGGTCGGCGCGTGGACGGCGTCGCCGCCCGGCCACCACGGCAGACCCCGGCGCCACAGTTCGGCGAGCACCCGCCGCGGCACCGGCAACACCCGCGGACCGGCGGCGTTGTCGAGGGCGTTGTCAAGGGCGTTGTCGAGGGCGGCGGTGAGCTGTGTCCGGTGGTGGCGGGCGACGACGCCGCGCACACGCCACCCGTCGGGGGCGGTCGCGGCCAGGGCGCGCAGCAGTTCCGCCGTGTACCGGCCCGTCCCGCCCGGCACGGGCGCCAGCAACTGCTCCGCGACCACCGTCAACTCCCGCACGGCCGCCATTCTGCCGTGTGGACGCTCGCCCCCGGCGAAGGGAAGATTGGTCGCGCCCACCCGTCGCCCGACCGCCACCCCCCAATGACGCGCTGACGCGCGGCTGCGCTCGATGCGACTATGGGGCCCTCGGGAGCACCTCGGCGGTATGTTCGGCGCATGTCCGACTCCGCGCCTGCCACGACGGTCGTCGTCGTGACGTGGCGTGGTGCCGACCACCTCGCCGCGTGCCTCGGCGGGCTGGCCACGCAGACACGTCCACATCGGACGCTCGTGGTCGACAACGCCTCCGACGACGGCACCGACCGCGTCCTCGCCGAGCACCCGAGCCGGCCGGACGTCCTGCGGCTCGACGTCAACACCGGTTACGCGGGTGGCATCGCCGCCGCGCTCCCCCACGTCGACACCGAGTTCGTCGCCTGGCTCAACGACGACGCCGTCCCCCCACCCGACTGGCTCGCCGTCCTCGAGACCGCCCTCGAACCCGACCCCGACGCCCCTGGACCCACCGCCGCGGTCACGTCCCGCCTGGTCCGCCCGGACGGCACGGTGCAGTCCACCGGTGTCGTCCTCACCCCTGACGGCCACGGCGCCGACACCACCGCCGAGCCGACCGACACCGACACCGCCCCGTTCGGTTTCTGCGGCGGCGCGGCCCTGCTGCGTACGCAGGTCCTGCGCGACGTCGGCGGGGTCCCGGCCGAGTTCTTCTGCTACTACGAGGACACCGACACGTCGTGGCGGCTGCGCCTGGCCGGGTGGGACGTCGTGAGCGCGCCGAGCAGCGTCCACCACCTGCACGGCGCGAGCACCCGGCCCGGTTCGGCTGCGTTCCACCGATGGAACGAGCGCAACCGTTTGCTCATGCTGTTGCGCTGCGCACCGGCGGGTGTCGCGGTGCGCGAGCTCGTCCGCTTCGCCGCGATCACCGCGGTTCTGCCGCTGCGGCGCACCCGCCCGGCCGCCGCCAACTTCGACCCCCGCCTGCGGCTGGGAGTACTGACCGCGGTCGCACGCCGCCTGCCTGGGTATACCGCACGCGCCGCCTGGTTACCCGACGGTCGTCGGTGAGTCGAGGCGCGCTCTGGCGGCGGTGGGCCGCGGGATAAGCTGAGGCCACTGAGGGGAAGGAGCGCGCCCGTGAGTCAGCCGGCCTCGTCGCAGCCGCTGGTCTCGGTCATCGTGGTGAACTACCGCGGGGCCGACGACACGATCACCTGCCTGCGCGAGCTCGCCGCGCTCGACTACCCGCGCCTCGAGATCATCTGCGTCGACAACGCGTCCGGTGGCGAGGATGTCGCGCGCATCCGGGAGGCCGCACCCGACGTCCAGCTGGTCACCTCGGACACGAACCGCGGGTTCGCGGGCGGCTGCAATCTGGGCGCGCGGGCCGCGAGCGGCACGGTGCTGGCGTTCCTCAACAACGATGCGCGCCCCGCTCCCGGCTGGGTCGAGGCGGCGGTCGCGACGTTGCGCGCCGAACCGACCGTGGGCGCCGTGGCCAGCAAGGTGCTCGACTGGGAGGGCACGGGCACCGATTTCGTCGACGCCGGGCTGACGTGGTTCGGCATGGGCTACAAGCGGCACGCGGGCGGTCCGATCGCCGACGTCCCGCCGGGTGAGCACGAGGTCGCCAAGGACGTCCTGTTCGCGACCGGTTCGGCCATGTTCGTGCGCGCGTCGGTGTTCGCCGAGCTCGACGGGTTCGACGAGCGCTTCTTCATGTTCTACGAGGACGTCGACCTCGGCTGGCGGTTGAATCTGCGCGGCTGGCGCGTGCGGTACGTGCCGGAGTCGCTGACCTACCACCGCCACCACGCGACGATGTCCGAAGTGGACACGCCGGACAGCGGGCGCGAGACGTTCCTGTTGGAGCGCAACGCGTTGTGCGCGTTGTACAAGAACGCCTCCGACGAGACCCTGGCGAAGGCGCTGCCGGCCGCGCTCGCGTTGACGGTCCGCCGTGCGACCGCCCGCGGCGAGCTCGACCCGAACCAGTTGGATCTGGAACACGGCACCGGTCCGGCGGACACGTCGCCGGTGTCCGTGCCGCGCAGCACGCTCGCGGGTGTGTTGGCGATCGACCGGTTCGTCGAGCTGCTGCCCTCGCTGGCCGAGGCACGTGCCACCGAGCAAGCCGCCCGCGTGCGCACGGATGCGGATCTGCTTCCGTTGCTGCGCAACGCGTTGGAACCGGCGTATCCGCTGCCGAGCTATCTCGCGGCGCACGACATTCTCGTGGAGGCGTTCGGCATCGAGCGGTCGTTCGGCCGCCGCCGCAGGGTGTTGGTGTTGACCGGGGACGCGATCACCGAGCGCATGGCGGGGCCGGCGATCCGGGCGTGGAACATCGCCGAGGTGCTGTCCGGTGAGCACGATGTCCGCCTGGTCACGGTGAATCCACTGGCCGATCCGCCGCCTGCGCCGTTCCCGGTGAGCGCGGCACGGCGGCACGATCTGTCGGAGCCGGTCGAGTGGGCCGACATCGTCGTTCTGCAGGGGCACGTGCTGGAGATGGCGCCGGCGTTGCAGTCCGAGTACGCGCACAAGATCGTCGTCTGCGATCTCTACGACCCGATGCATCTGGAGTTGTTGGAGCAGACGAAGGATGTGCCCGACGACCGGCGCGCTGCGGACCTCGAGGGCGTCACGCGCGTGTTGGACGCCCAGTTGCAGCGCGGTGATTTCTTCCTGTGCGCCTCGGAGCGGCAGCGGCACCTGTGGCTGGGGCATCTGGCGGCGACGGGTCGGCTCACGCCGCGGTTGTACGACGCGGATCCGACGATGCAGTCGTTGTTGTCGGTCGTCCCGTTCGGACTGTCGGCGCGGGAGCCGCGGCGCACCGGTCCGGGGTTGCGCGCCTCGCTGGGGTTGGCGGCGAGCGACCGGGTCGTGTTGTGGGCCGGTGGGGTGTACAGCTGGTTCGATCCGCTGACGTTGGTCCGTGCGGTCGAGCGGTTGAGCGTGCGGCACGACGACACGCGGCTGGTGTTTCTCGGGATGAAGCATCCGAATCCCGAGGTGGCCGAGATGGACATCGGCGCGCGGACGATGCGGCTCGCGGATTCGTTGGGGTTGACCGGCAAGCACGTGTTCTTCAACGAGCAGTGGGTGCCGTACGACGAGCGGCAGAATTGGCTGTTGGACTCGGATTGCGGTGTGACGACGCATTTCGAGCACATCGAGACGACGTTCGCGTTCCGCACGCGCGTGTTGGACTACCTGTGGGCTGGGTTGCGATCATCACGACGGACGGCGATGCGTTCGCCGATCTGGTGCGTGAGGAGCGGCTGGGCGTGGTCGTGCCGGCCGAGGATGTCGACGCGTTGGCCGATGCGCTCGAGAAGTGCTTGTACGACACGGAGTTCGCCGGCGGTTGTCGGGAGCGGATGGTAGCGGTGGCGGAGCGCTACACGTGGCCGAACGTGTTGGAGCCGTTGGTGCGGTTCTGCCGTGATCCGCGCCCTGCGGCCGATCGTCTGGTCGGTTCGGCGCCGTTGACGGCGGAGCCGCCGTTGAATCGGGTGCAGAAGTTGCGCCGTGATGCGGCGTTGGTGAAGGAGTATCTGGCGGACGGTGGTCCGGTGGAGTTGTCGCGGCGGGCGGCCGGCCGGGTACGGAAGGTCGTGCGGATGAGGTTGCGCCGTGGCTGACCGCGGGAATCGGCCGCTCCGGGTTCTGTTGGACGGCACGCCGTTGCTCGGTCATCGCACGGGTATCGGCAGGTACACCGCGTCGTTGTCGGAGCAGTTGGCGTCGATGATGCCGGATGAGGTCGATCTGCGGGCGGTGGCGTTCACGTTGCGTGGGTGGCGGAAGCTGCGCACGGTGTTGCCGCATGGGGTCGCGGCTCGTGGGATGCCCGTGTCGGCGCGGGCGTTGCGGAAGACGTGGTTGCGATCGTCGTTTCCGCCCGTCGGGTTGTTCGCGGGTGGTTACGATGTGGTGCACGGAACGAATTTCGTGTTGCCGGCGAGCAAGCGGCGCGCGGGTGTGTTGACGATTCATGATCTGGCGTTTCTGGATGCGCCGGACGAGCTTCCGCCGGGTGATGCGGATCTGCCGCAGTTGGTTCGCCGCGGTGCGGCGAAGGCGCATGTGATCTGCACGCCGACGACGGCGGTGGCCGATGCGGTGGCGGAGCGTTTGGATGTGGATCGCGGCAAGATCGATGTGACGCCGTTGGGTTTGGATGCGGGTTGGTTCACGGGTCGCCCGCCGAGCCCCCGCACCCGGCAGCGACTCGGGTTGCCTCAGCGGTATTTGTTGTTCGCGGGTGCGCCGGGGCCGCGGAAGGGTTTGGATTGGTTGTTGCGCGCTCACGCCGCCGATCCGGATCTGCCTTCGTTGGTGTTCGCCGGTCCTGGTTCGTTCCCGCGCGGCGAGCGCCGGCGCCATGTCGGTTACCTGTCCGATGTCGACCTCCAGCGCGTGGTCGCGGGCGCGTCGGCGTTGGTGTTGCCGTCGCGCGACGAGGGTTTCGGTTTGCCGGTGCTGGAGGCCATGGCCTGCGACACCCCGGTGGTATGCACGGATGTTCCGGCATTGCGCGAGGTGTCGGGCGGCCTCGCGCACCTCGTGCCGTACGGCGAGGTCGACGTGTTGACGCGCGAGCTGCGCGCGGCGGTCGAGGAGCCGAACGCGGCGTCGACGGCGGCGGCGCGGCGGCGGCACGCGGGTAACTTCACGTGGTTGCGCTGCGCGGAGACGACTCTGCAGGCGTACCGCACGGCTGCTGGGTAGCGCCGCTCAGAACGGCGGCGGTTCGTCGGGGTCCGACGATCGCGGTGGCAGGACGGTTTCGCGTTTGTCGGTGTAGGTGACGCCGAGGGGCGTGGTGATCGACGAGGTGCCGTGGACCGGGTCGTAGGAGTGGATCCAGCCGGGGGCGTTCTTGAGCCGGTGATGCTTGCGGCAGCGGGGCGCCGCGTTGCCGGTGGAGGTCGAGCCGTGGTCCTTGGCCCACTGTTGCTGGTGGTCGAAGTCGCAGTGCCGGGCCGGACGTCGGCACCACGGCACGATGCACATCCGGTCGCGGACTTCGACGACCTTGCGGATCGTCGAGTTCGGACGATACGACGATCGCCCCAGGTCAACAGGGTTGCCGGTGGCGGGATCGCAGAGGACCTTGCGCCAGACGGACTTGGGGTTGGTCATGATCTCCCGCGCGTAGGTGGCGGGAACTGGTCCGATGCCGTCGATGGACGCCCCGGTCTCGGACATGGAGAGCGCGGTGTCGATCGGCATGTGGAGATAGACGATCGCGGCCGACTGGGGAACCTGTGCTCCCGGATCGTTGCCAAGGAGCAGGTCAGCGAAGACGTCGGCTCGCAGCTGGTCGAGATTTCGTGAGGAGTCGGAGAGTCGAAGCTTGCGAGCCATGGCATCGACCCGGGCGTACGCGGCCGAGGCAACGTCGGAGGGCAGGTCAACCGAGATCCGCGACTGCGCGTGTACCCCGTGATCCAACGTGACCTTGCGACCCTCATGAGCCATGCGAGCGGCGGCGGTCTCGGCACCAGGATCAACCTGCTTCACGATCTGCGAAGCATGCCAAGCCATGTTCCGAGGCTGCCACGCCGTCAGCGACAACCGAGAAAGCTTCTCCGCAAGCAGCCGATCAACCTCAAGAGCATCAGAATCGGAAACCGGCGAAACAGCATTCAGCACACGCTCGGCGCAATACCGATCCACCTGACCCTCGCGCATCGACTGCAACAGTCGAGGCATCCGGTGAGTCAGGGCCAGCGCGGTATGAATCCGATCCAAAACCCCCTGCGGCGACAGCCGAAGCTCAGGCGCCAACGCCTCAGCCAACGACCGCCGCTCCAGTGAGTCAGACGACGATCCACCATCCGCCGAGGCAAAAAACTCCACCTCAGCAGCATCAGCCCGAGCCCGCAAGGCAAGCACCGAACGGGCTTCGTCGACGATCTCTCCAGCAGCTCTCACGCAACAAACGATACCGAACAATTGATCGACCATAAACATCCACAAGCATGACGAAAAACCACCACGAAAAGTAACCCACCACCGCCACCCAAAGAACGCCACCGCCGAAGCGAAGCAAGGCCAAACCCGCCACCCCAGAAACCCCACAAATCCGCCACCGAAGTGTCATCCCGTCGACCTAAAACCGAACCATCACACTGCAGTCGGGGCGCAACCAACCCCCACACAGGAACCAAGAACCAAAACCTTGCGCCCTGACTGCAGTGTGATACCCCAAACGCGAGGTCGACGGGATGACACTTCCCCGGCGGCAAATCCGCCCAACATCCCGGAGACCTGCCCGCCGGCGAGGCATCCCCGCCCCCAAAGCAACAACACAACGACGCAGACTGCTGACACGCCCGACGCGAAGTGCTGACACGACGACGTGGGTTGCTGACACGGCGACGTGAGGTGCTGACACGGCGCGCCAAACCGCACCGCGCCGGGTCAGGCGCCCAAGGCGTCCCGGTGCTCGGCGACAAACACCCGAAGGGCCTCCCGCCAATCCCGCAGGGGCGTCAACCCCGCGTCCCGCCAAGCAGCATCGGACAACACGGAGTAAGCAGGCCGAGGCGCAGGCCGAGGAAACTCGTCGGTGGTGCACGGGGAGACCCGAGAAGGATCGGCCCCGAGCTCCTCGAACACGGCGCGGGCGAACCCGTACCAGGTCGTCTCCCCACCCCCGGTGCAGTGCAGTGCCCGCCGCGACGGCCCGGCCCCGTCGGCGATGACGGCGGCAAGGTCGAGCAACCCTCCGGCGAGGTCGACGGTCCAGGTGGGGCTCCCCCGCTGGTCGTCCACAACGGACGGATCGACACCCTGCGCCGCCAACCGCGCCATGGTCTTCACGAAGTTCGAGCCGCCGGCACCGTAGACCCAGGCGGTGCGGACGATCCAGGCGTGGGCGCCGGAGCCGAGGACGGCGTCCTCGCGGCGGCTTTGGTGCGGCCGTAGGCGCTGCGCGGGCCGAGCGGGTCGTCGGGTTCGTAGGGCGCCGTGGCGTCGCCTGCGAACACGTAATCGGTGGACACGTGGATGAGCGGTACGCGCCGCGAGGAGCACATGGCGGCGAGGACGCGGGGGCCGTCGGCGTTGACGGCGAAGGCGCGCTGTTCGTCGTCCTCGGCGGCGTCGACGGCCGTGTAGGCAGCGGCGTTGATGACGACGGGCGTGCGGTCCTCGGCGCGGGCGGTCTCGACCAGTTCCGTGACGCCTTCGAGCACGGCGCCCACCTTGGTGACGTCGAGCTCGGCCGACGACGTGGCCCGTACCGCCACGTCCCGCTCGGCACCGACGGCCTTCAGGTCCTGGCCCAGCTGGCCCGATCCGCCGGGAACGAGCACGGCGAGGCGGCTCATCCGATCACCTCATCAGCCACAACGTCATCCGTGCCGGCCACGGACTACGACGGTCACAACGACAGCGCCGACATCCGAGACCGCGAGAACCGATCCGCCCGGCGCACGTCACCGCTGCTTGAGCGGTTCCCACCAGTGGCGGTTGTCGGCGTACCAGCGCACGGTGTCGGCGAGGCCGGTCTCGAAGTCGACGCGAGGACGATAACCCAGTTCGTCGCTGATTTTGGTGATGTCGACCGAGTATCTGCGATCGTGACCCTTGCGGTCCTCGACGGGCCGTACGCGGTCCCAGTCGGCGCCGAGCGCGGTGAGCAGGCGCCCGGTCAGTTCCTTGTTGGTGAGTTCGGTTCCGCCGCCGATGTTGTAGATCTCGCCGGCGCGCCCGCCGGCGGCCACGAGCGCGATGCCGTGGCAGTGGTCGTCGACGTGCAGCCAGTCGCGCACGTTCAGTCCGTCGCCGTAGAGCGGCACGTCCAGCCCGTCGAGCAGGTTCGTCACGAACAGCGGGACGACCTTCTCGGGAAACTGATACGGACCGTAGTTGTTGGAGCACCGGGTGACGCACACGTCGAGGCCGTAGGTGCGGTGGAACGAGCGGGCGATCAGGTCGGACGAGGCCTTCGAGGCGGAGTACGGCGAGTTGGGCTCGAGCACGTGGTCCTCGGACCAGGAGCCCTCGTCGATCGAGCCGTAGACCTCGTCGGTGGAGACGTGCACGAACTTCGCGACGTCGGCGTCGAGTGCGGCCTGCAGCAGGGTCTGCGTGCCCACGACGTTGGTGAGCACGAAGTCGGCCGAGCCGGCGATGGAGCGATCCACATGGGACTCGGCGGCGAAGTGCACCACGAGGTCCACACCACGCATGACGTCGATGACGACGCCCGCATCGCAGATGTCGCCGTGGACGAACCGCAGCCGGGGACTGTCGGCCACCGGGTCGAGATTGGCCTTGTTGCCCGCGTAGGTCAGCTTGTCGAGCACGACGACCTCGGCGTCGGCCAGTGCCGGATACGCACCGCCGAGCGTCTGCCGGACGAAGTGCGAGCCGATGAATCCGGCACCGCCCGTGACGAGCACCCGCATGTTTCCTCCCGTGCCGCCCGATCGGCGGATCGCATCCCTCCGACGCGGAGGGAAAAACGCAACAACGCTGCAACGCTGTGTGCCGGAAACAAGCGTTACACATGGAGATCAGTACTGTGACAAGAGGCAGCCATCCGGGAGGAGCGACAGGTGACCGACTGGCCGGGGACAGCGGTCGTGGCCGGCTCCCGCCGACAGCGTCGTCAGCGGAACAAGCGCCGATCGAGGTCCGAGGAGGCCGACGGCGCCGGTCGCAGCGGCCATCGTGCCGGAGCGGCGACGTGGGCGAGGCGTGGTGGCAAGTCCGTCATCGCTCTGGCCTCGGTCGTCGTGCTCACCCTGTCGTGGTACGGCTGGCAGTTCATCGGCGACGTCAATTCGGGGCTGACCACCACGGACGTGTTCGGCGACGACACGGTGGCGGCCGAACCGCTCGACGGCGCGATCGACATCCTCCTGGTGGGCCAGGACAGTCGCACCGACGCGCAGGGCAACCCGCTGCCCCGCGAGGTACTCGACAAGTTGCACGCGGGCGATGACGACGGTGAGCAGCAGACCGACACGATGATCCTGGTGCACATCCCGCAGGACGGGCGGGGCGCCGTGGCGATCTCGTTCCCCCGGGACGCGTGGGTGGAGCTGCCCGACGGCTACGGCGAGAACCGGCTCAACAGCGCGTTCGGCGCCGCCTACAACCACACGGCCGGCGAATTGCGCCAGGACGGCGACGTCGACGAGGACGAGATCGACGAGCGGGCCACGGTCGCGGGCCGCAAGAACCTGATCAACGCCGTCGAGAAGCTGGTCGACCGGCCGGGCATGATCGACCGGTACGCCGAGGTCAACCTGGCGAGCTTCTACGAGATCACCTCGGCTCTCGGCGGCGTCGACGTCTGCCTCAACGACGACGTGCACGACCGGCGCTCGGGCGTCGACCTCAGCGCGGGCGAGCACACCCTGGAGGGCGCGGAGGCGTTGGGGTTCGTACGGCAGCGCTACGGACTGCCCAACGGCGACCTCGACCGGATCGCCCGGCAGCAGGCGTTCCTGTCGGGCCTGGTGCAGAAGATGCTGTCGTCGGACGTGCTGTTCGACCCCGGCTCGATCCGCGACGTGGTGCAATCGGTGCAGCGTTCGGTGGTTCTGTCGGAGGACTGGGACCTGATGCAGTTCGCCGCGCAGATGCGCAATCTGTCGGGCGGCAACGTCGAGTTCCGCACCATTCCCGTGGAGGGCAACGCCTGGTTCGGCAACGCGCTCGCCATCGAGCTCGACGTCGACGAGGTGCGTTCGTTCGTCGACGACGTGGTCGGCTCGCCGCGCGCGGACGACGACGAGTCCGACGTGGACGCGAGCGAGTACACCGCGTACGTCTACAACGGATCCGCCGATCCGGCCATGGGCGACACGGTGCGGAACCTGCTGGCGGACACGGGGTTCCAGGGCGAGGGTTCGGCCGGGGTGGACGGTTCGCTCGGCACCGTCGTCCGCCACGCGCCCGGTGACGAGGACGCCGCCGAGGCGGCCGCCGACACGCTCGGCGGCGACGTGGAGGTCCAGGAGTCCCCGGAGGTGCCGCAGGGGCAGATCGACGTCTACGTGGGCCCCGGCTTCTCCCCCGGCGAGTCCGGCGGCGACGGGTCGGGCGCCGAGGCCGGCGCCGGTCCGTCGGTGGCGCCCGCCGCGCTGGTCGAACCGGCGCAGTCGCCGAGCACCACCGAGTCCGACGGCTCCGACGGGCAGACGGAGGAGTCCACTACGCCGGAGGAACCCATCACCGCAGGTGACATCCCCTGCGTCAACTAGAATCGCCACGGCACATGTCGGACGGGGAGGGGCCGCGTGGACGAGCGCGAACAGGGGGACGCAGGGCCCCCGGACGAGGAGGCTCCGCAGGGGGCGTCTCCTCCTGAGGACACCGGTCCCGACGAGGGCACCGCACCGGACGAGGGCAGCACCTCCGGGGAGCTGCCGCCGTTGCCGCAGCCGTCGGGCGGCCGGCGTCCGTCGCCGGTCCCGCGCGCGTCGGCGGCGACGCCGAAGCCGATCCCGGCGCCGAAGCGGCCGAGCCGGATGCGCAGGACGGGGCGCGCCGCGGCCCGCACGCTGGTGACGTTGCTGTCGGTGATCGCGCTGGTGGTCACGGGTTACGCGTATGCGCGACTCGACCAGCTGCACGACGCGCTCGAGACGACCGACGCGCTCGACGAGTGGGGGTACAGCAGCGAGGGCGACGACGAGCTGCCGCCCGCCCCGCCCGAGGAGGACGACGCGACGGACATCCTGCTGGTCGGCTCGGACGCCCGCACCGACATGCAGGGCAACCCACTGCCGTTGGACGTGCTGCGCGCGTTGCGCACGGAGAGCACCGAGAACCTCAACACCGACACGATGATCATCCTGCGCATCCCGCACGACGGGAGCGATCCGGTGGGCGTGTCGATCCCTCGGGACACGTGGGTCGACGTGCCGAGCGGCGGCAAGGACAAGATCAACTCGGTGTACGGCACCGCGAAGAACAAGGCGTGGGGCCGGCTCCAGAGCGAGGGCGTGACCGACCGTGCCCAGCTGGAACGCGAGTCGAACCAGGCCGGCCGGCGGGCGCTGGTGCGCACGTTGCAGGACTTCACGCGCGTGCACATCGACCACTACGCCGAGGTGAATCTGCTCGGGTTCTACATGCTCACCGAGTCGATCGGCGGCGTCGAGGTGTGCCTGAACGCCCCGACTCAGGACAAGGACTCCGGCGCCGACTTCGAGGCGGGGGTGCAGACCGTGTCCGGCGGCGACGCGCTCTCGTTCGTGCGGCAGCGCAAGAACCTGCCCAACGGCGACCTCGACCGGATCGTCCGCCAGCACACGTTCCTGACGTCCGCGCTGAAGAAGACCCTGTCGACGGGCACGTTGACCGACCAGCAGAAGCTGTCCGACCTGATCGAGACGGTCCGCAAGTCGCTGGTGCTCGACCCCGACCTCGACGTGCTCGGCTTCGCCCAGCAGGCGCACGAGTTGGTCGGCGGCGGTGTCGAGTTCAAGACGATCCCGGTGGAGCAGGTCGCCGCGCGCAGCGACGACGGGCAGAGCATCGTGACGGTCGACCTCGAGGAGGTCCGGTCGTTCATCCGCGGCCTCGCCCGCGGTGGCGGTCAGGGCGACCAGGGCGGTGGCCAGGGCGGCGGTCAGGCCGACGAGCGGCCCACCGGCGGTGGCAGCGCTCCCCAGGGCGGCGGTGCCGCAGTGCAGGGTGTCGGCGTGCCGGCGCAGGCCCCCGCTCAGGTGCCGTGTGTGAACTAGGAGAATCGCGGGCGTGAGTCTTACGGATCGGTTGCTGCGCCCGTTGCTGTCCTCGTCGGCCCGCCCGGCGGTGACGCACTACGACGACGCGGTGGGCAGCCGGGTCGAGCTGTCGGTGGCGACGCTGGCGAACTGGGCGGCGAAGACGGCGAACTGGCTGGTCGAGGAGTTCGACGTCGAACCGGGCGACCCGGTGCACGTCGAGCTGCCCGCGCACTGGCAGACGGCCGGGGTCCTGCTGGGCACGTGGTGGTGCGGCGGGCACGTGGTGGCCGAGGCCGAGGGCGCGCGGGTGTCGTTCACCGGGCCCGGCGGGGCGACCGGCGTGGCCGACGACACGGCCGTGGTGGCGCTCGATCCACTGGGTCGTGGGTTGGGCCCGCAGGGCGCACCGGATGGGGCGTTCGACTACCTGTCGGATGCGCGCACGGCCGGTGACGACTTCACGCCGCTGATCCCGGTGCCGGGTGACACGCCGGCGCTGCTGGGGCGGTCGGCCGACGACATGCTGACCGCCGCGCGGGCGCGTGCCGAGGAACTGGGCGTCGGCGCGGGCGACCGTGTGCTGTCGACCCGCGAGTGGACGCTGCCGGGCGGCGTCCTCGACGCGTTCGTGGCCCCGCTGTCGGTGGGCGCGCACGTGGTGCAGGTGTCGAACCCGGCGAAACTCGACGCCCACCGCACCGCCGAACGCACCACGATCGACCTGACCGCCTGACCCGCGCCCCGCTCAGCGGGAGATCTCGGCGTAGACCTCGACGTCGAACATCAGGTCCACCGGTCGGCCGTTCGTCATGCCGACGCACCGCGGCGCGCCGGAGGGCGTCCGGCCGAGCCTGCGCACCTCCTCGAGGACGGCGTCGTCCCACAGTGGATCGTGTCCCCCCGCGAGGTAATGGTCGAGCACGCGCCGCGCGTCCTCCCGGTCGGCGGCACGGAGGTGCACCCGCATCGTCGGCATGCCGGCACCGTAGACGCCATCCCCGACCCGGGCGAACGATTTTGTCTTTCGGCGCTCGATACCCGCCGCGCATTTCCGATCGACCGTTGCCCACATCTCCGGAAAACGTTGCCCCGCAACCAATTCTCCACGACAAGGCGCTCCACGACGCGACCGTCGAATCCGCGGACGACCCCTCGGCCAGCATCATTCGGACACGAAACATGAATGTAACAACATGACTCAACTCACGTTTTGATCATGTTCCTCCGGTAGCGGAATGTATCGGACTGACTACCATCGTGGGCGCCGCATACCGTTGCAGAGGGGGGCGAGGACATGCGTCATACAGCCGACGATTCGGAACCTCGCGAGGTCCGACGCGAGAACCTCGAGCGTGAATTGCCGGACACGGTGCTGGTTCTGACGGCTTACGAGAACGGCCGCGAAGGGCTCGAACGCTGGCAGTCCGAACGCAATGAGCCGATGCTCGGCGCCTATACCTCGATCGAGGGGCTCGTGCGGGCGTGCGGCAGTGGTCAACCGTGGATGCGCGTCCCCGCCGACGTTCTGATTCGCGTGTGCCACCAGGAGGACGTCCGCGTGGTCGCGCTCGACATGGACCTGCCGATCGAGCCGCGCTACCCGGAGGCGGGTCCGGACATGCGCCGGAGCCGCAGCCGCTCGAGCCGAACGGGCTCGCCTACCTCCCGTCCAAGCCGGCGCGACGTGGCCAGCAACGCGTGGACCTCGAGCTGCGCCGGTATCAGGCGCAGCTCATCGCACCGGTCTTCACGTCGCCGGAGATGTTGCACGCGGGATGCGGGCCGCATCAGCCGTACGTGTCGGTGCGCACCGAGGACCTCGCCGACGTCGTCCGCGAGTCCGGGGCGGCGGGTGTGCTGGTCAACCCGCACCTGGAGGAAGCCGCGCGATACCAGGCACCGATCCGCGCCGCCGGCGCTCGGTGGTAACTCGTTACCGGGGAGGGGTAATCATGGGCCGCAACAGGCGTCACGGCCACAGCGACGACTGGCACGCCGACGAGGGCGCGCTCGATGCGATCGTCCGGCAGCTCAACAACGGGTCCGAGGACATCAACAGCGCGACGGACAAGGAACTCGGGCCGGTCGACGCCGGCGTCACGTCGGATGTGGTCGGCCAGGCACTCAAGGACGTCCTCGAGCTGGCGACGGTCGTGTCCGCGACGATGTCCAACGCCGCCGAGAACGTCAACATCGCGCAAGGCTCCTACGAGGACATCGAGAACGACCACAAGGGCAAGATCGACTATCAGCGCCAGGAGATGGAGAGCGGACCCGAGCGGACCGGCGGCCACCGGAACCGGAGGAACTGATGCCCTCCACGCTGAACACGAACGTCAACGGCAGCTCCGGCACGTGCGATCAGGCCGCTGACTGGCTGGCCGGATTGGCCAACGGTGCCGAGGAGGCGGCGGACGCAGCCGCCAAGGCGCGGAACAACGAGGGCTGGGAAGGTCCGGCCGCGACGGCGTTCCGCAAGGCCACCGCCGACACCGACACGGTCGCCGACACCGTCGCCGAACGCGCCAAACGGATGAAGGAGGGGCTCCGGGACTTCGCCTCGGCGCTCGACGACGTCGTCCGCCGCATGAACGAGACCCGCGAGGACGCCGCCGAGGGCGGCCTCGAGGTCGAGGGACCGTTCATCATGCCGCCCGAGCCGGTCACCGGCCCGAAGCCGGGTACGCCACGGGAGGTCTGCACCCCGGAGAACGGCGCCGAGGTCGTGGGTACCCACGGCGGCGACATCCAGGCCTACAACGCCCGCGTCGAGGAGTACAACCGGAAGCTCCGGGTCTTCAACCAGTGCCGAACGAAGGTCGACGACGCGCGGAGCACCGAGGAGGAAGCCCACGACGCGCTGCATCAAGCGATGAAGGGCGACGACGAGTCGCTCGACGTCATCAGCATCGCGGGCACGACCGCGTCCGCAGCGGTCAGCTTCATCAGCGAAATGCGGCACGTCCACGCCGATAATTTCGCAGAAAACATGAGGAAAGCCGCGATAATGAGGGCAGAAGGAGCAATCTTCTCCAGCTTCTCCAAGGGAACCCTGCCGAGCATTAACAGTCGACAGATGGACCTGCTGGACTACGGTGCCCGAAATGCCCGCGAGAACGCCAGGGCATACGAGATGAAGGCAACCCAGTACGAGAAGTACCTGTCGAAGATCCCGCCTGACATGCGGGAAAGCATTGCCAGCTACCCCGGACAAGGAAAACTGGACAACCTGGACGACAATTCTTCCCGGGCGCTCAAAACGGGACGAAGCATACTCAGGGGAATGCCCTGGGCGGGCGGCCTCATCACAGTGGGCACTGAAGCAGCAGGTGCGATGCAAGGCGAGCAAAGCTGGGGAAAGGCCGCGGCGGACACGAGTGGAACCCTCGCCGGCGGCGCCCTGGGTGCGGCGGGGACGACTGCTGCCGCGGCCGCGGCCTACGGAGCACCGCTAGGGCCATGGGGAGCCGCAATCGCCGGAACTGCCGGCGCAATAGTGGGTGGCATCGGCGCGCAGAAGATCGTCGATGTCATCGTTCCAGAGTAAGCAGCCCTGCGCGAAGGAAGCATCCCGGAGAAGCCGTGACCAGTGATCACAACGAGGACGAGCTGTTGGGCCGGGGCAGCAGCGAACTGCCGCCGCGTCCGGACCGTGAGACGGGAGAGCCTTTCCCTCCCCACGGCCTGTCGTTCTTCGAATCCCGGACACAGGCGCGCCCGAGCACGACCCCAATCGGGAGACACGCCTGTCCCGCAAACCCGAACCGCCACCCGGCTACGGCCCCGTCCTCGCCTGGCGCATGCCCAGCACACGAGGACGCATCATGAGAATTGCATTCTCCGCTGCAATTCTCATTGCTGGCCTCATGTTCGCCCAAATCATAATGGGAAACAACCCGGTAGAAATCTTAGGATTTTGGCAAATGTGGGTCATCATCATCGGTGGCGCCTTACTGATGGCCGCTCCGATGACGGTCACGACATACGCGGCAGGGGCGGATTGGCTCATGATGCGCCGCACCCGCTGGGGCTGCACCACCCGCGTCTGGGTCGATCTCTACGAACTCACCAAGATCAGAGCGCACTTCATCGGCGGCGGATACCACCTCGACCTCGACGACAAAGACATCAGCCTCGCGGTCACCTTCCCCGCCGTCCAAGCCGACCGGCGCATCTGGGACCTCATCTACAACGGCATCCTCCACTCCGTCGCCAACGGCGCCACCATCGACAACGTCTCCATCGGTGTCCTCAACATCCAACACACCCCCGCCCTCGACATCCGAAACGCCAACAACCCCGACCAAACCTGACCATGAGCCACGAGGACGAGCTGTTGGGCAGGGGACGCAGCGAACTGCCGCCGCGGCCGGACCGCGAGACCGGAGAACCGTTCCCTCCCCACGGCCTGTCGTTCTTCGCCAGCAGCGGAGACGACCCGCCCGAGCACGACCCAACCCGCGAAACACGACTGTCCCGCAAACCCGAACCACCACCCGGTTACGGACCGATCCTCGCCTGGCACATGCCCAGCGTCCGGGGCCGGATCTTGAACATCGTCATCGCCGTAGCAATCATCATGATAGGACTCTCGTTAGTCCAAGCTCTGAGAGGCAAAAACCCGATCGAAGGCTACGCCTTCTGGCAAGTATGGGTAGTCGTCATCGGTGGTTCCCTCCTGATGGCCGCTCCGATGACCGTGATGACCTACGCGGCGGGCGCGGATTGGTTCATGGTTCGCCGCACCCGATGGGGCCGCACAGCCCACAGGTGGGTCGATCTCTACGAACTCACCAGAATCGATGCACGGTTCCTCGGCGGCGGATTCCACCTCGACCTCACCGACAAAGACGGCGGAGTCTCGGTCACCTTCCCCGAAGTCCAAGCCGACCGGCGCATCTGGGACCTCATCTACAACGGCATCGTCCATTCGGTCGCCAACGGCGCCACCATCGACAACATGTCCATCGGTGTCCTCAACATCCAACACACCGCCGCCCTCGACATCCGCAACGCCAACAACCCCGACCCGACAGAACCTGACGGGTCCTGAGCGCGGAAAATCGGTGTCGCCGGGTGGTCGACCGGTGCAGACTGGGCCGTATGCCGACCGGAGAGCTCGTCAGACTGCGGCCCATCGAACCGGACGACGCCGACACGTTCTGGCGTTGGCATCGGGACCCGGACGTCACCCGTTGGCTCGCGCACGACTACGAGGAATCGCTGGCCCAGACGCGGAAACGGTTCGCCGACCGGCCGCGCAACACGTACTCGGCGGCGACGTTCGCCGTCGAGGCGCTCGCCGACGACACGCTCATCGGCGTCGTCACACTGCGCGGCGCGGAACCCGAGACCGGCATGGCCGAACTCGACATCTACCTCGCGAAGCCCACTACCGCGGCCGCGGGTTCGGCGCCGACACGATGCGCACCGTCTGCCGCTACGGCTTCGAGGCGATGCGGCTGCACTCGATCCGCCTGTGGGTCGTCGACGACAACGACGCCGCGATCCGCACCTACCGGAAGGTCGGCTTCCACACCGACGGCCGCGCCCGCGAGTCCTTCCGCCGCGACGGCCGCTGGCACGACATGCTGCTCATGACCCTCCTCGACGGCGAGCTCACCTGATTCAGCCGGCGAGCAGCACCAGACCGGCCGTCACCGCGACCCACCCGACGACGTGGACGACGCCGAGGGTGCGCCATCCGCCGCGCGGGGTGTCCCGGCTGTCCCGCAGCACGCCCATCACGTACGCCGCCGACACGAACAGCACCGTCGCCGCGATCAGCACCGTCGGCAGCAGCGCGTTCGCCGCACCCGCCGACGGGCCGATGTGCATGTCGCGCACGATGTCCTCGACGCGCGTCCGCTCCGGCACCAGCACGAGCAGCGCGCTCGCGATGAACGCCGGCACGACCCCCAGCAACCACCACCCCGCGCCGAACCGCTCGGCCAGTCGGTGGGCCAGGTACACCATCGGCACCGCCGCGGCCGCCAGCACGCACACGACGAGCACCAGCCCGCGCACACTGCCGCCGCCCAACGTCCACAGCACCTGCGCCGTCTCCGCCCGCAGGAGCACCGCCAGCACGGGGGTCATCGCCGCAGCGACGATGGCGATGCCGTGCAGCCGTCGCCGCGCGGCCTGTTCGGTCGAGAGTGACGTGTCGTCGTCCATAGGCTTCATACGCCTCGACACTGTCGCAGACCGGCCCGCCCACCACCAGCACCGACCGTCGACACGTCGACACGTCGACACCGCCGCCAACTGCCAACACGGCGACGTGGGGTGCTGACACGGCGACGTGGGGTGCTGACACGGCGACGTGGGGTGCTGACACGGCGACGGGCCGCCGGGAACTGTGTCCCGGCGGCCCGTCGCTGTGTCGGTCCGGCTCAGCCCTTGAGCAGGGTGCGCGCCATGACGACCTGCTGGATCTGGTTGGTGCCTTCGTAGATCTGCGTGATCTTCGCGTCGCGCATCATGCGCTCGACCGGGAAGTCGCGGGTGTAGCCCGCGCCGCCGAACAGCTGCACCGCGTCGGTCGTGACCTCCATGGCGATGTCGGAGGCGTACTTCTTCGCCGCCGAGGCCATGAACGCCGCCCGCGCGTCGCCGCGCTCGCTGGCCGCCGCCGAGGCGTACACCATGTTGCGCGCGACCTCGACCTTCATGCCCATGTCGGCGAGCATGAACTGCACACCCTGGAAGTCCGCAATGGACTGGCCGAACTGCTTGCGGTCCTTGACGTACTCGAGCGTCGCGTCGAGCGCGCCCTGCGCGATGCCCAGCGCCTGCGCACCGATCGTCGGACGCGTGTGCTCGAGCGTCAGCAGCGCCGTCTTCAGACCCGTGCCCGGCTCACCGATGATCCGGTCGCCCGGGATGCGGCAGTTCTCGAAGTAGATCTCCCGCGTGGGCGAACCCTTGATGCCGAGCTTCTTCTCCTTCGGGCCCACCGAGAAGCCCGGGTCGCCGGAGTGCACCGCGAACGCCGAGATGCCCTTCGACGGCTTCTCCGCGTCCGGGTTGCTGACGGCCATGACCGTGTACCAGGTCGACTCGCCGGCGTTGGTGATCCACGCCTTGGTGCCGTTGAGCACCCAGTCGTCACCGTCCTGCTTCGCGCGCGTGCGCATGGACGCCGTGTCGGAGCCCGCCTCACGCTCGGACAGGCCGTACGAGGCGCCCGCGCCGGCCGCGATGTCCGGCAGCACCTGCTTCTTCAGCTCGTCCGACGCCGACAGGATGATCGGCTGCGTGCCGAGCTTGTTCACCGCCGGGATCAGACCGGCGGAGGCGTCGATGCGCGACACCTCCTCGATGACGATGCACGCCGCGATGGCGTCGGCGCCCTGGCCGTCGTAGGCCTCGGGGATGTGCACCGCGTTGAAGCCGGACTTGATCAGTGCGTCCAGCGCCTCGGTCGGATACCGCTCCTGCTCGTCGACGTCCGCGGCGTAGGGAGCGACCTCCTTCTCCGCCAGCGCCCGCACGGCCGCGCGCAGTTCCTCGTGCTCCTCGGCCAGCTGGAAGAGGCCTGGACCCTCGCTCACCTGCGTCACCTTTCCTCGAAAGCCACATCTGCGTCGGTTCTCGCACCGATGTTAGGCGTCGTTCACGTCGACCTTCTGTGTCGTTGACCGCAGTATCGACCCTCACGATGTTACCCGCCAGTAAACCACGCTCACGGGGTCGTTCGACACAACAGTTCCGGCGAATAATGAGGTGCGAGTGTTCATCACAGGTGTACGTTCGGGGGCATGCTCGACGTCGCGAAACTGCGCCTCCTCCGGGCGGTCATCGCCACCGGGTCGGTCCGCGCCACCGCCACGTCCCTCGGCTACACCCCGTCGGCGGTCAGCCAGCAGCTCACCGCCCTCCAACGCGAGACCGGACTGCGGCTGTTCGACCGCGTCGGCCGCGGCATCGAACCCACGTCGGCCGGCCGCACCCTCGCCCACGAGGCCGAACAGGTGTTCACCGCCCTGGCCGCGCTCGACGGGGTCGTCGGCGACCTGCGCGCGGGCCGCGTCGGCAGCGTGTCCATCGGCTACTTCGCGTCGGCGGGCGCCACCTGGCTGCCGCCCGTCGTGGCCGCGTTGCAGCGCGAGTTCCCCGAACTGCGGCTCGACCTGCGGATGACCGAGTTCCGCGACGGCATCGAACTGCCCGACATCGACCTGTTCGTCGACGCGCCCGGCATCGAGCACGCCGCGCACGCCGACATCCATCCGCTGGTCGACGACCCATACGTGGCCGTCGTGCGCGACGACGACCCGCTGGCCGAACGCGTCGAGGTGCCGCTGGCCGACCTCGCCGACCGCAGGTGGGTCGACAACGACCTGCAGCGCGGCACGTGCCGCCGCGTGCTGCTCGACCGGTGCGCCGAGGCGGGGTTCTCCCCGGAGTTCGCCGTCGAGACGCACGACTACCGGACGGCGTTCCCGTTCGTGGCCACCGGCATCGGCATCACCGTGGTGCCGCTGCTGGGCGTCGTGCACCTGCCCGCGGGGCTCACGACGGTCCGCCTGGTCAACCCCGAACCGGTGCGCCACATCGCGGTGTCGGTGAAGAAGGCCGTCGCCGACCACCCTGCCGCCGTCCGCGCCCTGGAGGTCCTCCGCTCCCTCGTCCGCGCGTGAAGAGCTCCCCAAAGGGGTAGTCGCATCGGGCGATTGGGCCCGCCGCTGGCCCGCGACCGGTCCGTGCCGGCTTGGGGGGTTCGGGTTGGGGG
>NZ_MKKE01000007.1 GCF_001942305.1 Saccharomonospora sp. CUA-673
AATCTCAACGTCCACGGCCCCGAAGACCTCGAGCACGTCGCCCAGGAACTCAACGGCCGACCACGCAAAACGCTCGACTGGGACACCCCAGCCGAGCGCTGCGTGCTCTACTGACGGCCACATAAACCACCAGGTGTTGCGACGACCCCTAGAAACCACCGTCGCGTTGAATGCGACCATCGGGCCCTTGGGAGCACTTTGGGCTCAGTGGAGCATCAGGATGACCTGCATCTCGCCGACGAAGCCGCCGATGATGCCGCCGACGACGATCAACTTCCACTCGTCCTGGCGGAACGCCGGCCGCAGGAGGCCCTCGAACTGTTGCGGCGTCAGCTTCGCCATCCGTTCCTGCACGAGTCGCGCGACGTCCATCGCCTCGGTCAGATAACCCTCGGCGTGCCGGACGGTCTGGGGGAGGCGCTCGATCGACTTGTCGGCCGCCGCGCGCTTCATCTCCGCGAGCCGCTTCGGCCCGATCGTCGCGTTGACGAGTGGCCGCGCCGTGTTGGTCTGCTGGTCGATCGCGTCGGCGACGGTCCGCGAGATCATCGCCATCAGCCGGTCCGACCGCGGCCCGCTGAGGATCGACTCCATCAGGTTCTGGACGGTCAGCACGTCGCGCGCGATGATCTCGCCGTACTGCTCGGCGACCTCGTCCCTGCGTTGCTGGAACTTGCCCTGGAAGTAGAACTTGCGCGTGATGTAGACGGGTTCGCGCGGCCAGAAGATCAGTTTGATCGCGGCCCAGTCGGTGAACAGGCCGACCGCGGCGCCGAAGATCGGCATCACGATCGGTTGCTTCGTCACCGCCCACACGAAGGCCTGCACGATGCCCAGCGCGAATCCGAAGTAGATCCCGGAACGCGCGATGAACGCCATCTCGGGTCGCGACGTCTCGCGGATCAACCGCACGAGCAACTTCTTGTCACTCGTGAGTCGCCGAACCGTCATTTCCTTGACGTCCAGGAATTCGTGGACGTTCTCGCGCATCTCCAGCGTCACTTGCCGCACGATCTGCGGCGTCTGCGCCTGGATCTGCTTGATCACGAGGTCCTGCGCGACGGCGGGCAGGCGTTCCCACATGCGCGGGTGCGTCTGCTCGAGCACCTCACGCGCGACGTCGTCGACGGCCCGCAGCAGCGGCTGCTCGATCTCCTTGGTGATGCGGTCCGGGTCGATCCGCGCGAAGACGTCCTTGATGTCCAGCAGGTTCTTCGTCAGCAGATCGGTCGCGATGGCCGCCATCCGGCCGCCGTGCTGCGGGACGACACCCTGCCAGCCGAGGAAGGTGCCCTTGATGCCGCGGAACTCGAGCGGACGGAACATCATCTCGATCGCCACGCGCTTGGTGACGTAGCCGATGAACGCCGCGATGAAGGGGATGGCCGAGTACAGCATCCAATGCTCGGCGATGTCGACAATGATCGCGTCCACGTCGCAGACTCCTCCTTCCCCTCCTCGTCACGCGGGAGAACAGTATCGCGACCGGTTGTGAAGCCGAGTATGGGCTTCTCGCTGCGAACTCATTAAAGTTGCCGAATGGCTGAAGCCGAGGCATCCCCGAATCCCACCAAGTCAGGCACCTTCACCACCGTTTTTCGCGGTTACGACCAGGTGCAAGTCGATGAACATCTGAAGAAGTTGAGCGACCGGCTCGATCGGACCGCGCGCAGCCGCGACGACGCCACGGCGTCGGTCGCCGATCTGACGAAGGCGCTCGGGCACGCGCAGCAGGAACTCGTCGAGACCAAGGCCGCCCTCACCCGGATGGCCGAGGAGCCGACGGGTCCGGCTGCGATGAGTGAGCGCGTCAAGACGATGATGAAGCTCGCCGAGGAGGAGATCGACGAGCTGCGCAAGAAGGCCGAGGAGGAGGCGGCGGCGACCCGGTCGGCCGCCGACGCGTACTCGGAGAAGACCCGCGAGGACGCGCGCACCGAGGCCGCCCGCCTCGCCGACGAGGCGAAGGCCGAGCGCACGCGCTCGACGAGGAGGCCGCGAAGGTGCGCGCCGACGCGGAGAAGGCGTCGCAGGACAAGATCGCCGCGGACGAGAAGAAGTCGTCCGAGGAGATCGCGAAGGCCAAGGCCGATGCCGAGAAGGCCGCCGAGAAGCTGACCTCGGACGCCAAGACCCGCGCCGACGCGATGCTCGGCGAGGCCGAGACCAAGCTCGCCGACGCCAGGACCAAGCAGTCGCAGGCGCTCGAACTGCGCGAGAACGTCGCGCAGAAGCTCGCCGCCAGCAACACCGCGCTGTCCGAGGCGCTCGACAAGCTCGGTACCGCACCGGAGCCGGTGCAGTTCGCGGCGTCCGGTTCGGACGGTTCCACCGCTGCGAAGGGTGGCGCCGCTGCTCCGAAGGACGGTGCTGTCGCGAAGGCTGGCGCCGCTGCGAAGCCGGCTTCCGGGGCCTCCGCCGCGACCCCGGCGCCCGCTGCGGGCACGGCGAAACCCGGCGACACGCCCGCCGACACGCCCGCGTCCAACGAGAAACCGTCGCCCGGAAAGGCCGAAACCGCTGGTAACGGCGTTGCCGGCGGTCCCGCGTCGACGTAAACGTCACACCGGGGCTGCAGAAAAGGACCTAACGGGTGCAAGATCCTCGCCGTGAGTACCAAACCGCCTGACACGTTGCCGCCTGCCGATGCGTCCGGATCCGATCCGGACGCATCGGCAGGCGGCGCGGCCGAGACCGCGTCCACACCGGACCTGCCGGGGGCGGACGCGGTCTCCGTCGACTTCCCCGTGTACGGGTTGCATCGCGACATCCCCGGGCCCCGTTGGGTCGACTTCTTCGAGGGAGGCGGCGAGTACTCCGGCGGCGAGCCGTGGGCGCTCTGGCTCGGCCAGCGGATCGCCGACAGCGAACGGGGCCTGCGGATCGGCAGCATGCCGAGACACCGGTACGAACAGTCGATGTGCCCCGGCGGCGGCGATCCGTTGGCGGAGGTCGCCTTCGGCGGCGCGTTCGGACTCGTCAACCTGACCCTGCCGGACCGGGACGTCGTGCGCCCGGACGGTCTCATCGAGACACTGCTGGCCCACGCCGAGCAGAACGCGCGGCGGTACGAGACGTGGCGACGCGCGACGTGGCGCGTCGACGGCATGTCGGTCCGCGCGCGCGTCTGGGAGTTCGCGGGCGGCTGGACCGGGTTCACCGGCGACCTCGACGACAGCTACGTGTCCGTGATCGGCATCGGCGTCTCGCCGGAGGGGCTGAGCCTAGCGCGGGTCGACCGTCCAGCGGCCTACGGCGTCGACTTCTCGCAGCCGATCAGCATCTCCGACCTGGGCAGACACCGCGCGATGCGCCCCGAGGCGTGGCTGCCCCCACCCCGCCGCGACGCCTTCCAACCCGAGCAACTGGCCTTCCTCGACGAAACCCCCGAGGAATAACCCCGCCGGCCCTTGCGCCGTGTCAGCACCCCACGTCGCCGTGTCAGCACCCGGCGCGGGCGTGTCAGCATCCGGCGTCGCCGTGTTGACGTTTCGTGTACGAGTAGGCGAGCTCACCGCGCCCGGTCGCAGTCCTTGAGGGCATCCTGTTGACATGCCCGGATACGATGAAATCGCCGGGTATGCACGATTGGTCCTCAGTGACGAGGGGCTGCCGATGTCGAGCTCAGGGGCGGATCGCACGCCGGAGCAGATGGTGCGTCTGCTCGCGGGGTTCGAGGTCTCGCAAGCGTTGTACGCCTTCACGAAACTCGACATCGCGACCGTGATGCACGGCGGCGTGCGGGCTGTCGACGAGATCGCGCGCCGCGTCGAGGTGGACGAGACGGCGCTGAAGCGGTTGTTACGCACGCTCACCGGCGTCGGCGTCGTGGAGCAACGCGGTGAGATCGAGTTCGCCATCACCGATTTCGGCGCGACGCTCGCCGACGGCACCGAGGGGTCGTTGCGGGATATGGCGCTCATGCTGATGGAGACGCATTATCGGCCCTTCGAGCGGTTCGTCGACACGGTCCGCACCGGCGAACCCGCCTTCGACATCCACTATGGACAGTCCTTTTTCGAGTGGGTCACCGCCGAACCCGAGCGCGCCGAACTGGTGAGCGCGGGCATGGCATCGATGACCGACAGCGTGCAGGGTGACGTCTTCGCGGGCTATCGACTTCCGGACGGCGACCTCGTCGCCGACATCGGGGGTGCGGACGGCTCGGTACTGACACGGTTGATTCGCGACGAACCGGCCCGTCGCGGCATCGTGTTCGATCTTCCGGAGGTGGTGTCCGCCGCGGCGACGCGCGTGTCCGAGGCGGCTGTGGTCGGCCGTATTTCCTTGGTGGGCGGCGACTTCTTCGACGGCGTACCGGCCGCCGACGTCTACGTGTTGTCCACGGTGCTGCACGACTGGGACGACGCGTCCTGCGGTGTGTTGCTGGGCCGGATCGTCGCCGCGGCGCGTCCCGGCGCGCGTCTGGTGCTGGTCGAGACGATCATGCCGGTCACGAACGAACCGCATTTCAGCAAGCAGTCCGATCTCACGATGCTGGGCATGGTGCGCGGGAGGGAACGGACACTCGCCGAGTTCACGGATGTGCTCGCGGCGGCGGGTTTCGTGGTCGATCGGCTCGTGCCGACGCCGCCGACCAGCCCGTACGGCATCGTGGAAGCGACGCTGGCGCCCTGACGCGGGTGCCATTCCGGGTTCGCAGGTCTACGGTAGGGCTGTGGCCACGAATTGGTACTGCGCACTGCTTCGGGGAATCGGCCCCGGGAATCCGAACATGCGCAACGACAAGCTGCGGGCGGTGTTCGCCGGCCTGGGGTTCGACGGCGTCGTGTCGGTGCTCTCGAGCGGGAACCTCGTGTTCGCGACCGACGACGACGCGTCGACGCTGGAGGACCGGATCCAACGTGCCCTGCAGGACGAGCTCGGGATCGGCGGCGGCACGATCATCCGCAGTCGGGACGAGCTCCAGGCGTTGGTCGACACCGACCCGTTCGCCGGCAGGGAGCACGGCCGCGAGTCGTACCTGACGGCAACTTTCCTGAAATATCCATCGGAACTCGCGGAGTCACTGGCCGAATTGGACGGTGCGAGCGTCAGCCTCGTCGGCTACGACCGTGCCGCACGGGCGGTGCTGGCGGTGTCCGACCACACCACGTCGTCCGGTCCGGAGTTCATGACCACGCTGGAACGCCGCTTCGGCAAGGACATCACCACGCGAACCTGGTTGACGGTCACCCGGATCCTCGCCCGCTTCCCGAACTGAACATCGTCACTCCGGATCGAGGAGACAGAACTCGTTGCCCTCGGGGTCGCGGAGTACGACGTGCTCGGCGTCGTCGGGTTGGCCCACGGACGCGCGGGATGCTCCGCGTGCCAGCAGATCCTCGATGACCGACGGTTGATCGCCGGCGGACAGGTCGAGGTGCAGCCTGTTCTTCGTCGTCTTGTCGTCACCGACGTGGACGAAGAACAGCGACGGCGCCGCCTGGGTGGGATCCTGAACCTCGACACCACCCGGAACCGGATCCATCAACCGCCAACCGAGCGTTGTCGCCCACCACTGCGCGAGCGACCGGGGGTCGCGGGCGTCGATCGTCAACGCTTCCCAGGTGATACCCATGGCCGCATCGTCCACGACCACTCGAGACGCGGCAACACGGTTCCGCGAGGTCCGCGCCCAACGCAGTCTCGCGGGTCCGAACGCAGATCCCGCGGTGCTGCATGCAGATCTGCGTCGCAGAGTGCAGGCACGGCGACGTGGAATGCTGACACGGCGACGCAGGATGCTGACACGGCGACGTGGGGTGCTGACACGGCCCTCAGAACTGGTAGTACAGGAAGGGGCTGAAGGTTCCTGTGGCTACGAGGATGGCGGCGTAGACGGTGCCGACGGTCATCAGGGCGGTGCGGACGACGGTGGCCTGCTTCGACCGCGCGGTCTCGAGCAGCGGACCGGTCACCGACGTGCCGGGCAGGAAGAACACGCCCATCGCGAAGAGCAGCAGCACGAGGCGTTGGTTGGTCAGCGCCGAGTCGACCACGTCGTTCAGTCCGCCGAGGTCGGGCGTGAACATGTGCCCGATCATCGTGAACGCCTGGCTCAGGTCGGAGGCGTTGAAGAACACCCAGCCGACGATCACGAGCAGCAACGTCAACGCCCGCCGGCCGGCCCGCGCGGCGGTGGAACGCGGTGCCTCCGAACCGCCCGTCGCGCGCTCGATCACCAGCAGCGCACCGTGGTACAGGCCCCACACGACGTACGTCCACGCCGCGCCGTGCCAGAACCCGGTCAGGATGAACACGATCCACAGGTTTCGATACGTCTTGCGCGCCCCGTCGCGGCTGCCGCCCAGCGGGATGTAGACGTAGTCGCGGAACCAGCGCGACAGCGACATGTGCCAACGCCGCCAGAACTCGGTGATCGTCACCGACGAGTACGGCCGCGCGAAGTTCTCCGGCAGGCGGAAGCCCAGCATCCGGCCCAGTCCGATCGCCATGTCGGAGTAGCCGGAGAAGTCGAAGTACAGCTGCAGCGCGAACGCGGTGGCGCCCAGCCAGGCGATCGCGAACGTCATCTCGTCGTCGGGCGTCGAGAAGCACGCGTCGACGAACGGCGCCAGCGAGTCGGCGATGATCGCCTTCTTGCACAGCCCCAGCGCGAACCGCGGGAACCCGGCCGCGATGTCGTCGAGCCGGTGCCTGCGGTGCTGCGGCAGCTGGTCGGCGATCTCGTGGTACCGGACGATCGGGCCGGCCGCGAGCTGCGGGAACATCGCGATGTAGGTGCCGAACGACACCGGGTTGCGCAGCGCGCGCCGCTCACCGCGGTAGATGTCCACCGCGTACGAGATGTGGTGGAACGTGAAGAACGAGATGCCGATCGGCAGCGCCACCTCGGCGATGGGGAAATCGCCGCCGAACAGCTGCGTGAACCACGCGATCTGCTCCGACGCGAACCCGGCGTACTTCCAGATGAACAGGATCGACAGGTCGAAGACGATGATGCCGATCAACAGCCGACGTCGGCGCCCGTTCGGCGACATCCGGTCCCACTCGTCCGGCTCCAGGGCGGGCCCGGCGAGGAAGTTGACCGCCATGCACGCGATGAGCAGCAGCGTGAACGCGCCCGCGCCCGTCGCGTAGAACAGCAGGCTCGCGACCGTGATGACGCCGTTGCGCCAGCCCCGCGGTGCCACAAGCACCGCGATGAGCACCGCGGGCATGAAGTACCACAGGAACAGTGGCGAAACGAACGACATCCGGTGGGCCCCCTCGGCTGATCCGAGCTGACCCTAGCTCAAGAGACTGCCGCGTATGGCCGGTACCGCGCCGTTCGCCACCCCGTCACCCACGGCGGCCAGGACCGACAGCGCCGGGGGCAGGAAACAGTCGTCAGACGCGGCCGGCGGCCCGGCGCCGTCGGGCGACCTCCGACATCAGCACCGCCGCGGCCACGGACGCGTTGAGCGACTCGACCTCGGGGGACATGGGGATCGACACCGTGACGTCGCAGTTCTCGCGCACGAGGCGGGACAGGCCGCGGCCCTCGGAGCCGACGACGATCACCAGCGGGTCGGTGGCCACGTCGAGGCCGTCGATGTCGAGCGTGGCGTCGGCGTCGAGGCCGGCGATCATCAGGCCCTCGGACGCCCACGCCTGGAGCTGACGGGTCAGGTTCGTTGCGACGGCCACCGGCAGCTTCGCCGCGGTGCCGGCGCTGGTGCGCCACGCGACGGCGGTCATGCCGGCGCTGCGCCGCTGCGGCAGCAGCACGCCGTGGGCGCCGAACGCCGCGGCCGACCGGATCACGGCGCCGAGGTTGCGCGGGTCGGTGACCCCGTCGAGCGCGATGATCAACGGCGGCTGTCCGGAGTCGGTGGCGGCCGCGAGCAGGTCGTCGGGGTGGGCGTACTCGAACGGCGGCACCTGCAGGCCGAGGCCCTGGTGCACCGCGCCGCCGGTCTTGCGGTCGAGCTCGTCGCGCGGCACCTCGAGGATCGAGATGCCCTTGTCGGCGGCCAGCTGCACGGCCTCCTTGACGCGGTCGTCGGCGTCGATGTTCAACGCGACGTACAGCGCGGTGGCGGGCACATCGGTGCGCAGCGACTCGACCACCGGGTTACGCCCCGCGATGATCTCGGGGGTGTCGGCGGCCTTCTTCTGGCTGCGCTTGCGCTGCTCCTCCTGGGCGGCCCGCTTGTGCGCCTGCTTCTGCTTGGGGTGGCCAGGACGGTTCTCGCCCTTGGGCGTGGGGCCCTTGCCCTCGAGGCCCTTGCGGCGCTGGCCGCCGGAGCCGACGACCTGGCCCTTCTTGGTGCCCTCTTTGCGGATCGCGCCGCGACGACGGGAGTTGCCGGCCATGTCCTAGTCCCTCACTGTCCACGTCGGACCATTGGGGGTGTCCTCCACGGCGATGCCCGCGGAGGTCAGCTGGTCGCGGATGGCGTCCGCGCGCGCGAAGTCCTTGTCGGCGCGAGCTGCGTGCGCTCGGCCAGCAGCCCGTCGACGAGCGTGCCGAGGGCCTTCGTCTCGCCGCCGCCCGCGGAGGCGTCCTGCCACTGGTCGCCCAACGGGTCGAGCCCGAGCACGTGCACCATGCCGCGCACGGCCTCGGCGAACTCGAGCGCCTTGGTCTCGTCGCCGGTGTCGAGCGCGGTGTTGCCGTCGCGCACGGTGTTGTGCAGCACGGCGAACGCCTGCGGGGTGCCGAGGTCGTCGTCGAGCGCGGCGGCGAACTCGGCGGGCACCTCGCCCACGCGCACGTCGCGCGCCGACGCCACGCGGCGCAGGAAACCCTCGATCCGCCGGTAGCCCTGGGCGGCCTCGGCGAGTGCCTCGTCGGAGTACTCGATCGTCGACCGGTAGTGCGGCTGCACGAGGTAGTAGCGCAGCTCCACCGGCCGGGCCTTCTCCAGCAGCGCCGGGATGGCCACGATGTTGCCGAGCGACTTCGACATCTTCTCGCCCGAGAGCGTCACCCACGCGTTGTGGAGCCAGTACCGGGCGAAGCCGTCGCCCGCGGCGTGCGACTGTGCGCGCTCGTTCTCGTGGTGCGGGAACACCAGGTCGACGCCGCCGCCGTGGATGTCGAACTCGGCACCCAGGTAGGCCGTGGCCATGGCCGAGCACTCGAGGTGCCAGCCGGGACGGCCGTCGCCCCACGGCGTCGGCCACGACGGCTCACCGGGCTTGCTCGCCTTCCACAGCGTGAAATCGCGCGGGTCGCGCTTGCCCTCGGCGGCCGTTTCGCCCTGCTGCATCTCCTCGAGGCGCTGGCCGGACAGGCTGCCGTAGTCGGGTTGCGACGACACGGAGAAGTAGACGTCGCCGCCGGAGGCGTAGGCGTGCCCGCGCTCGATCAGCCGCTCGATCAGCTCGACCATCTGCGTGACGTGGCCGGTGGCGCGCGGCGAGATGGACGCGGGCACGCAGCCGAGCACGGTGTAGGCGTCCTCGAAGGCGCGTTCGTGCGTCGCGGCCCACTCCCACCACGGCCTGCCCGCGTCGGCGGCCTTGGTGAGGATCTTGTCGTCGATGTCGGTGACGTTGCGGACCATCAGCACATCGAGTCCACTGTGGAGGAGCCAGCGGCGCAGGACGTCGTAGTTCAGCGCGCCGCGGACGTGCCCGATGTGCGGAACGCCCTGGACGGTGGCCCCACAGACGTACATGGACGCCGTTCCACTGCGCGCGGGATGGAATTCCCGTACGTCCCTGGTCGCGGTGTCGTAAAGATGGAGGGCCACACCGAAATGGTACGGGCTACAACACGCCGTGCTCGCGCAGGGCGGTGCGCAGCCCGTCCGGTCGCTGAGCCGTGGGCAGGGGCTCGACCAGCGCGAACGCACAGCCGATGTCGCGTGCGCCGCCGTCGGCGTCGGTGTGGTCGCCGACCATGAGGGTGCGTTCGGCCGGGGTGCCGAGGCGGTCCACGAGGATGCGGAACACCTCCGGGTCGGGCTTGATGGCGCCGACCTCGTAGGACAGCACGAACTCGTCGATGTGGGCGTCGAGTCCGAGCGCGGTGAACGCGGGCCGGATGTCGAACGCGATGTTGCTGAGCACGCCCACCTTGACGCCCTTGCCGGCGAGTTCGGTGATGACGTCGGCGGTGTCCGGGTAGGGCGTCCACTCGGCGGGGTTGATCAGCGTGCGGTACAGCGCCTCGCCCTGCTCGCGGCCGGGCACGCCGCTCTGCCGGAGGATCTCCAGGTACGCCTTGTGGTGCAGCGCCGGGTCGAGGTCGCGGTTCTCCCACGCGTGCCGGTGCTCGTCGTCGAGGTCGACCGTGAGGGTGACGGGCGCGGTCATCCGGCGCAGCAGTTCGGCCTGCGCGGCGGCGTCCAACGGCGTGCCGGCGTCGTCGACCATGCCGGCGAACCACGACTCGTGCTCGTCGAGTCGGAACAACGTGCCCGAGAAGTCGAACATCACCGCGTCGATCGCCATGTCGATCACGTTACCGGGGCAGCAGCAGGGCGGTGGCGACGGCGGCGATGCCCTCGCCGCGGCCGGTGAGGCCCAGGCCGTCGCTGGTCGTGCCGGACACGCTGACCGGCCCGCCCGCCGCCTCGGACAGCACGCGCTGGGCCTCCTCGCGGCGGGTGCCGATGCGCGGCCGGTTGCCGATGACCTGCACGACCGCGTTACCGACGACGAAACCGGCGGTCTCGACACGGTTGCGGGCCTCGGCGAGCAGTTCGACGCCGTGGGCGCCGGTCCACCGCGGGTCGCCGGTGCCGAAGACGGCGCCGAGGTCGCCGAGCCCGGCCGCCGACAGGAGCGCGTCGCACAGCGCGTGGGAGGCGACGTCGCCGTCGGAGTGGCCCGCGCAGCCGTCGTCGTCGGGCCAGAGCAGTCCGGCGATCCAGCAGTCGCGGCCGGGTTCGATCGGGTGGACGTCGACGCCTGGCCGATACGGGTCATGCGGGGGTCTCCGTGGTCAGCAGGGCCTCGATGACGGCGACGTCGAACGGCGTGGCGATGCGCATGCCGAGCGGGTCGCCGGGGACGGTGCGGATCTCGCCGCCGAACAGGTCCGGGTCGGCGAGCAGCTCGGCCGGGTCGGACGTGCGCCGGGCGCGAGCGCGCGTTCCAGCGCGGCGGCGCGGAACGCGAGCGGACTCTGGACGTGGCGCAGGTGCGTGCGGTCGCGGGTGCCGCGGACGACCCCGTCGGCGTCGACGACCTTGACGGTGTCGGCGACGGGCAGCACGGGTACGGCCACGTCCACGTGGGTGTCGACGGTGTCGATGGCGCTGCGCAGGACGGCGGCGGGGACGAAGGGCCGGGCGGGGTCGTGGACGAGCACGACGTCGTCGGCTGCCGCGGCCGTCGCGGTGAGCCCGGCGCGCAGCGGGTCGTCCTCGGCGGTGTCGACGACGTGCACGCGGGGGTCGGCCGGGGTCTCTACCGCACTCGGGGTCCCTACAGCACGATGCCGTGCCGGTCCTGCCACGACGATCCGGTCCACGCATCCGGAGTCGAGCAGGCCGTGCACGGCATGTGACAACAATGGTTCCCCGCGGACGAGCAACGGCGCGTCAGAATGACACGCGTCATCGTTCGTGAGAACCAGCGCGATGACGTTCAGGTTCTTATGCCTCGTGCTTTGTGTTGCGGTGAGAACTAGACGACGGCGGTCTCGAGGACCTCGTCGAGGAGCACCTCGGCCTTGCCCTCGTCGGTGCCCTCGGCCAGCGCCAGTTCGCTCACGAGGATCTGTCGAGCCTTGGCCAGCATCCGCTTCTCGCCTGCGGACAAGCCCCGGTCCTTCTCCCGCCGCCAGAGGTCGCGCACCACTTCGGCCACCTTGTTCACATCGCCGGAGGCGAGCTTCTCGAGGTTGGCCTTGTACCGACGCGACCAGTTGGTCGGCTCGTCGGTGTGGGGAGCACGCAGCACGTCGAAAACGTGATTGAGTCCGTCTTCGCCCACGACATCACGCACGCCGACGATCTCGGCGTTGTCTGCGGGAACGCGAACGGTGAGATCACCCTGTGCGACCTTGAGCACGAGGTACTGCTTCTCCTCGCCCTTGATCACACGGGTCTCGATCGCTTCGATGAGTGCGGCACCGTGGTGCGGGTAGACGACGGTCTCTCCGACCTTAAAAACCATGTGTCCTCTGCCCCTTTCGCTGAATCCAGCTTAGCACGGCATGCATGTCTCCAACCAGGCGGTCGCGTTCGTCCTCGCAGGTCAGTGGCCTGATCTGGGTGGTTCAGGGGCTTGACAAAAGCGCTATTCGCATACTCACGCAGGTGGGCCGGGCCGGTTTCGACGCACTTTCCAATTCCACTGTGGACCTCGATGGTCGTGCCGTCCGCGCGAGGGTCGGCGCGGCCCACGTCCCGGGTCCGCCTCGGGCGTCCCGACCTCTACAGAGTGTCGTACTCGCCACCAGGTGATGTCTTCGCGAGGCGGCCGGGATAGTCTCCAGACAGACCGGACTCGCCGATGCGGGCCGGTTGTGCGTTGTAGGCGCTAGGAAGGACTCGAGCAGTGAAACGTCGCATGATCGGTGCGGGCATTGCGGGCATCGCGCTCCTCGTCGCGGGCTGCGGCGCAGGTCAGATCACGCAGACGGACCAGCAGGTGGGGATGGTCGACGGCGCTGCTGCCGAGGCCGACACCATCTTCATCCGCAACGCCGAGATCGCCTACCCCGACCACGTGCAGCCGGCGGCCTACCTCGAGGGCGACGACGCGACGTGGTCCTCAGCATGATCAACACCGGTCAGAACCCCGACGAGCTCGTCTCGGTCACCTCGCCGGACGCCGATGACGCCAGCATCTCGGGCCGGACGACGCTGCCCGCCGACACCACGGTGGCCGTGGGCCCCGAGGCGCCGCAGGAGGGCAGCCACCAGCTGCACGCCGAGATCACGCTCAACGGCCTGAACCGCGAGGTGCGCCCCGGCCAGGACGTCACCGCGACGTTGACCTTCCGCGAGGCCGGCACCGTCGAGGTCCGCATGCCCGTGAAGACGCCCGACGAGCCGCGCCACAACGAGCCCGTCCCGGAGCCCGAGAAGCACCTCACCCCGCACTGATCGACGTCCGCCGGCCGCGACTCGGCTCGAGTCGCGGCCAGGCGGCCAGATCGGCGAGCAGTTGCCGATCGTGCGTCGCGACCACGACCGCACACGACGTGTCGTGCAGTGCCTCCGTGATCTCGTCGACCAGGCCGATCGACAGATGGTTCGTGGGCTCGTCCAGCATGAGCAGGTCGGGCTCCGAAGCCAGGCACATGGCCAGATGCAAGCGGCGCCGCTGGCCCTGGGACAGGCGTTCCACCGAGGTGCGCATCGACGCCGCGTCCAGCAGCCCCATCCCGGACAGCGACAACGCCCGGCCGATCGCGCCCTGAGCCTCGAGCCGGTCGACGTGCTCCCGGTAGACCTGGTGCGCCGTGCGCGAACCGGCCCGAACCGGCACCTCCTGGGACAGCAGTGACACTCGGGCGCCGTGATGGACCCGCAGCGTTCCCGTCGTCGGCTCCACCCGTCCGGCGAGCACGCCGAGCAGGGTGGACTTGCCTGCGCCGTTCGGCCCGGTGAGCACCAGCCGGTCGCCGCCCCCGATCGAGATGTCGACCGGTTCGGGCAACCGGCCGTCCACGGTCAGCCCGTGCCCG
Source organism: Saccharomonospora sp. CUA-673 (assembly GCF_001942305.1). Classification (GTDB taxonomy): domain Bacteria; phylum Actinomycetota; class Actinomycetes; order Mycobacteriales; family Pseudonocardiaceae; genus Prauserella. The sequence goes on from NZ_MKKE01000007.1 coordinate 13,601, forward strand.
TCCAGTACCGGACGTCCGGGACGCACCCGCAACTCGGGCCACGTCAGGTGCCGTGGCGGTTCCGGCACGGTGATGCGGTGCCGTTCGAGTTCCTCGACCCTCCGGTTGAAGGCCTGCACGACCCCGGCCGTACGGGCCGCCCGCTGGTGTTTACCGGTGCCCTTCTCGGGTCGCCAGCCGGTGTGCAACCGGCCACGGGCGTCCTCGGCGGCCTGCGTGAGCTGGGCGTGTTCGGCCTGCTGGGTGGTGTAGTCCTGTTCCCACCGCTGCCGTTCGCGCCCGCGACCCTCCACCCAGCCGTCGTAGCCGCCCGCGTACCGGCGGGGCAGCCCGTCCCGGCTGGGGTCGAGGTCGAGGAACGTCGTGGCGACCGCGCGCAGCAGTGCTCGGTCGTGACTGACCACCGCCACACCTCCCGGGTGCTCCCGCAGGCGCCGGGTCAGGAAGTCCAGGGCGTCCGCGTCCAGGTGGTTGGTGGGCTCGTCCAGCAGGAGCAGGTCGGTGTTCGAACCCAGCACGACGGCCAGCCGGACGCGGTAGCGCTGCCCGACCGACAGGGTCGACAACGGCCGGTCGCGGTCGGTGCAGGCACCGAGACCTTCCAGGGCGACGTCGATCCGCCGCTCGGCGTCCCACGCGTCGAGGACGGTCGCAGCCTCGAGCGCGTGGGCATAGGCGTCCTCGGCGCCGGGTTCGCCCGCGGCGAGGGCCTCGGTCGCCGCGTCCAGCAGGTCCAGCGCGGTGAGGCTGTCGCCGACCGCGGCCGTGACCAGGTCGCCCACGGTGCGGTCGTCGTCGGCCGCGAGGGTTTGTTCGACCAGGGCGAGCGTGCCGGTGCGCGACACCGTGCCCGTGTCCGGGACGAGGCGTCCGGCCAGCACGTGCAGCAACGTCGTCTTGCCGCGTCCGTTCTCGCCGACGATCGCCAGGCGGGCGCCCGCGGCGACGGTGACGTCGACACCGGACAGGACGGTGCGTTCGCCCAGCGAGACGGCGACGCCGTCCGCGCGGACGTGCGCGGCCGCGCCCGCGGGCAGTTCCGAGGAAAGCGCAGAATGCGCAGAAATGGACGGTGCAGAAGAAGGATCTGTGCGAAGCATGTGCGTTCTCTCAGCTCGTCGAGAGCCGGGCAGCACACGTGAGGCCGCCCGGCGCGGGGCCAGGTCGGCGGCTGGAGATTCAGTCGGGTTCGGCCGCCGTCAGCGGCGGAACCAGGGCTTCGCGTAGAAGTTCATGTCCGCCACGATACGGACGGCGACCACGGGCGGCCACCGAATTGGGTGTCCGCGTGGGGCGCCTCACCCTGCGTGGAACTGTCGGGGTCTGCCGATACGGTCCGTGCGTGGCCAAGAAGACGTCGAGTACCTACCGCTGCGCCGAATGCGGCAACGAGGTCGCGAAGTGGGTCGGTCGCTGCCCGGAATGTCAGGCGTGGGGCACGATCGAGGAGCGCGGGGACGCGCGTCCGCAGGTCGCACGCGTGGCCGCAGGTGCGCCGAGTGCGCCCGCCCGTCCGATCGGGCAGGTCGACGTCGAATCCGCCCGCGCCGACGCCACCGGGGTGTCCGAACTCGACCGTGTGCTCGGCGGCGGGCTGGTGCCCGGGGTCGTCGTGCTGTTGGCCGGCGAGCCGGGGGTCGGCAAGTCGACCCTGCTGCTCGAGGTCGCCCACCGCTGGGCCGCGCGCGGCGGCGCGCCCTCCCTGTACGTCACCGGTGAGGAATCGGCCGGACAGGTGCGGCTGCGCGCCGAACGCACCGGCAACGTCGACGACGCGATGTACCTCGCCGCCGAGAGCGACCTGTCGGCCCTGCTCGGTCACGTGGACGACGTCAAACCCGGACTGGTCATCGTGGACTCGGTCCAGACCATGTCGTCGCCGCAGGTCGACGGCAGCCCCGGCGGCGTCACGCAGGTCCGCGCCGTCACCGCGGCGCTCGTCGCGCTGGCCAAGGAACGCGGACTGCCGGTGGTGCTCGTCGGGCACGTCACCAAGGAGGGCTCGGTCGCGGGCCCGCGCGTGCTGGAGCACCTCGTCGACGTCGTCCTGCACTTCGAGGGCGACCGCCACTCCACGCTGCGCATGGTCCGCGGCGTCAAGAACAGGTTCGGACCGGCCGACGAGATCGGCTGCTTCGAACTGCGCGACGACGGCATCGTGGGCGTGCCCGACCCGTCCGGACTGTTCGTCAACCGGCACGCCGAGGCGGTGCCCGGCACCGCCGTGACCGTGACCGTCGAGGGCAAACGGCCGCTGCTGGCCGAGGTGCAGGCCCTCGTCGGCAAGTCCTACCTCAACCAGCCGCGCCGGGCGGTCAGCGGACTCGACTCGTCCCGGCTGAGCATGGTGCTGGCCGTGCTGGAGAAACGCGGCGGCGTACAGCTGGGCGACAAGGACGTCTACGCCGCGACCGTCGGCGGGATGAAGGTGACCGAACCGGCCGTCGACCTGGCCGCGGCACTCGCCGTCTCGTCGGCGTTCACCGACCAGGCGCTGTCGCCGAAGCTCGTGGCCATCGGCGAGGTCGGCCTCGCCGGCGAGGTGCGCCGCGTGACGGGCGTCGGGCGGCGGCTCGGCGAGGCCGTGCGCATGGGCTTCACCCACGCCCTGGTGCCGCCCGACCCCGGGCCGTTGCCGGACGGGATCAAGGCACTCGAGGTCGCGGACCTGGCCAGCGCCGTGCACGCGGTCGGCTACGTGCCCGGCTGAACAGCGAACGGGCTACCCGGAACCTGCCTCGGGCGAAAGGGGCGAGGTTCCTGGTAGCCGGCCGGGGCGCCCCCGACGCGCGTCCCGGCCGGCTACATCGACGGGACGTACCGACCGGGACGTGCTGGTGCATATTCGGCGCATTTGTGACGTGAATCACTTCGATGGGTGAGGTTCGGACGCGCCGAACCTCACCCGGGTGCTCACTTGGCGGCGAGCAGCCGCGCGCAGCGGATCAGGCCGATGTGCGAGTAGGCCTGCGGGTGGTTGCCGAGCGAACGCTCCGCCACCGGGTCGTACTGCTCGGGCAGCAGACCCGTCGGCCCCGCGGCGTCGACGAGCTGGTCGAACAGCTCCTCGGCCTCGGTGCGCCGGCCCGTGAGCAGGTACGCCTCGATCAGCCACGCGGCGCACAGGTGGAAACCGCCCTCGCCGCCGGGCAGGCCGTCGTCGCGGTGGTAGCGGTACACGGTCGCACCGCTGCGCAGCTCCGCCTCGATCGCCGTGACGGTCGACTGGAACCGCTCGTCCTGCGGGTCGAGCAGGCCCGCGAGACCGACGAACAGCGACGCCGCGTCCAGGTCGGTGCCGTCGTAGGCCGTCGTGAACGCCTGCACCTCGGAGTTCCAGCCGTGCTCGAGTACGTCGGCCGCGATGGTGTCGCGCAGCTCGGTCCAGCCCGCCGGGATCTCCCGGCCGTAGACCTCGCCGAGGCGGATGGCCAGGTGCAGCGTCTGCCAGCCCATGACCCGCGAGTACACGCGGTGCCGCGGGACGTGCCGCTCCTCCCAGATGCCGTGGTCGGCCTCGTCCCAGCGGCGGCTGACGGCCTCGGCCATCGCGCGCACCATCTGCCAGTCCTCGTCGCGCAGGTCGCCGCGGGCCTCCGCGAGCGTCATGACGAGCTCGACGACCGGGCCGAACACGTCGAGCTGGACCTGGTGGTTGGCCAGGTTGCCGACCCGCACCGGACGCGAGCCCTGATAGCCGGGCAGCGAGTCGATCACGGCCTCGGCGCCGAGCTGCGTGCCGGCGAGGGTGTACAGCGGGTGCAGCCGCTCCGGGCCCGCGAGCGTCGACAGCACGCCGTGCAGCCAGCCGAGGAACGCCTCCGCCTCGTCGAGCGAGCCGAGCGTGACGAGCTCCCGCATCGTCATCGCGCCGTCGCGGATCCAGCAGTAGCGGTAGTCCCAGTTGCGGACGCCGCCGATCTCCTCCGGCAGCGACGTCGTCGCGGCGGCCATCACGGCGCCGGTCTCGGCGTCGATGAGGCCGCGCAGCGTCAGCGCCGAGCGGGCGACCATCTCCGGTTCGACGCCGGGCAGCTTGAGCCTGCTCGCCCATGCGCTCCAGTACTCGCCCGCGTGCACGCGGCGGTCCAGTTCGGGCAGCTCGTGCGGGTTGAGGTCGTTGCTGCCGCAGCGCAGTTCCAGCACGACGGGCTTGTCGGGGGCAGGCTGCACGTGGGCGGTCGCCGTGTCGTGCAGGCCGTCGCTGGTGATCTCCCACGTCACCCCGGGGGCGCGCAGCGCGATCGGCTCGGACGTGCCGATCACCTGCAGGCCGTTCTCGTGCGCCACGAGCCGGACGGGCACGCCGCCGAACTCGGGCCGCGGTGCGAAGACCACCTCGGCCTCGGCCTCGCCCGAGATCACGCGCACGATGTCGGTGCAGTGGGCGGGCGACTCGGACTCCATGTAGTCGGTGACCAGCAGTCGCGACCAGCGCGTCTCCACGGTCATCGTGTTCGGCAGGTAGCGCTGCCCCAGCGGGAGTCCGTTGCGGTGCGGGTGGATCGAGAAGTGGCCCGCGCCCTCGCCGCCGAGCAGGTCGGCGAACACGGCCGCCGCGTCGGGCCCGGGGTGCGAGAGCCACGTCAGCTTCGCGTCCGGGGTCACGAGCGCGACCGAACGCGCCGAGGCCAGCATCGACAGCCGCTCGATGGGCGGCGCCTGCTCGCCGTAGAGCCAGTTGCGCCGCTCCTCCAGCAGGAACGCCAGCACCCGGGCGACCTGCTCGGTGTCGGTGACGCGGTACTGCGCGAGGCTGTCGCCCTCGCCGACCTTGATGCCCAGGTCCGGACCGGTCAGCTGCTCGAACGCCTTCTCGTCGGTGACGTCGTCGCCGATGAAGAACGCCGCCGTCGACCCGGCCTGGTGGCGCAGGGTGCCCAGGGCGCTGCCCTTGTTGGTCTGCACGACCGACAGCTCGACGACCTCCTTGCCGTCGGTGGTCGACACCCCGTCCCACGTGCACGGTCCATTGTGGACCTCATCGACGATGCGGGCGGCGTCCGCGCGGGAGGCGCGGCGCACGTGCACCGCGATGCTCGCCGGCTTGACCTCGAGCGCCGCGCCCTCGGTGCCCTCGACGATCCGCTCGAGCTCGGCCTCGATGCGGCCGTGCAGCTCGCGGGCCGTGCCGTCGAGCTCGTGCACGAACCCGATGTCGAACTCCGAGCCGTGGCTGCCCACCAGGTGCACCTCGGCGGCAGTCTCGACAGGGTCGCCAGATCGCGCAGCGCACGACCCGAGATCACGGCCGTGGTCGTCTCGTGCAGCGCCGCGAGGGAGCGCAGCGCGCCGACCGACTCGGCGAGCGGACGCGCCTCGTCCGGCTTCTCGGTGATGGGCGCCAGTGTGCCGTCGTAGTCGCAAGCGACCAGCAGCCGCGGCGTCCTGGCGATCTGCACGATCGCGCGCCGCAGTTCAGCCGGCAAAGCCTCGGCCGTCAACACTGTCTCCTTCAGGAGTTTCGCGGGTGAATTCTCGCTGGGGCGGGCATTACTCGTTTGTGTCGAGCCCGGCTGGCCGGTGCCCGAATGCTGGGGTGAGTGCTGTCGTAGGGCCCCAGTGCGTCGTGCGCACTCGCGGCAGAGTACTCAGGAAGTCGGCCCGGCCCCGAGGGCCTCGAGGAACGAGCGCGCCCACCTGTCGACGTCGTGCGTCAGAACCTGACGGCGCAAGGCGCGCATCCGTCGGCGACCTTCCGCGGGGTCGAGCTTAATAGCCTGTTCGAGGGCGTTTTTCACCCCGTCCAGGTCGTGCGGGTTCACCAGGAAAGCGCTGCTCAACTCGGCCGCGGCGCCCGCGAACTCGGACAGCACGAGCGAACCGCCGAGGTCGTGCCGGGCGGCGACGTACTCCTTGCAGACGAGGTTCATGCCGTCCCGCAGCGGTGTCACGACCATGACGTCGGCGGCCGCGAACAGGGCCGCGAGCTCCTTGCGATCCACCGACTGGTGCAGGTAGTGCAGCACCGTGTGACCCACGCGCCCGAACTCGCCGTTGATGCGCCCGACCATCTGCTCGATGTCGACGCGCATCTGCTGGTAGTGCTCGACGCGCTCGCGGCTCGGGGTGGCCAGCTGGATGAACGTGACGTCGCCCGGTTCGACCCGGCCCTCCTGCAGCAGCTCGTGGAAGGCCTGCAGCCGCAGGTCGATGCCCTTGGTGTAGTCGAGCCGGTCGATGCCGAGCAGGATCTTCTTCGGACTGCCCAGCTCCTCGCGCACCTGCGCGGCGCGCTCGCCGACGGCCTTCGTCCTGGCGAGCTTGTCCAGGCTCGTCGCGTCGATCGAGATGGGGAACGCGCCGACGCGCACGGTGCGGTCGCCGACCTGCACCATGCCGGGCCGCGAACGCACACCCACCGAACCCCTGCTCGGTTCGAGGCCGATCAGCTGCCGCGCCAGCCACAGGAAGTTCTGCGCGCCACCCGGTCGGTGGAAGCCGACGAGGTCGGCGCCGATCAGCCCGCGCACGATCTCCGCGCGCACGGCAGCTGCATGAACAGCTCGACCGGGGGGAACGGGATGTGCAGGAAGAACCCGATCCGCAGGTCGGGCCGCAGCTCACGGAGCATCGTCGGCACGAGCTGGAGTTGGTAGTCCTGCACCCACACCGTGGCGCCCTCGGCGGCCACGGCCGCGCTGGCCTCGGCGAACCGCTTGTTGACCCGCACGTAGGCGTCCCACCAGCCGCGATCGAAGATCGGCCGCGCGACGACGTCGTGGTACAGCGGCCACAACGTGGCGTTGGAGAAGCCCTCGTAGTAGTCGCGGACCTCGGCCGACGTCAACGCCACCGGGTGCAGGACCATCCCGTCGTCGCTGAACTCGTCGACCTCGACGTCGGGCACGCCTGGCCAACCGACCCACGCGCCGTTGCGGGCGCGGAGGAACGGCTCCAGCGCCGACACCAGGCCACCGGGGCTCTGGGTCCAGCGCTGGGTGCCGTCCTCCGCGCGCTCGAGGTCGACGGGGAGCCGGTTGGCCACGACGACGAACTCGGCGTCCCCGCGTGATGTCGCCGGCTTCGTGGGTTCCATGGACACTCAGTGACCTCCCGGGACGCTGCGGGTGTTTCGCCCTTGCGGGCATCGTCGACCGTCTGGCTCCGCCGAAACATTAGCGCGGCTACGGCTATTCCGGGCTCCCGCCGGGATTCAGCGGTCCGGCCATGCGGGGCCCGGCGAGCTTGCGTTCCAGCCTGCCGAGCCCGGTGCGCACCGGTTGGGCGAGGAACTCGCCGAACACCACGCCCGCGGCGAGCGCGATACCGGTCGCCACGGCACCCATCAACGGCGTCAGGTTGCCGAAGTCCGCCAGTTCCGACAGGCCGCGGTACGTCGCGAAACCGGGCAGCAGGGGAGTGATGCCCGAGACGGCGACGACCAGCGGAGTCACCTTCAGCCTCCGCGCCATGACCCCGCCGCCGAACCCGACCACGGTGGCCGCGACCGCCGACGACGTGATCGCGCCGAGGTCGATCACCATGAGCGTGCCGTAGGCCGCCGCGCCCACGGCACCCGCGCACGCTGCGACCAGCAGCGGCCGCAGGCTCGCGTAGCAGGCCAGGGCGAAGCAGGCCGCCGCACCGGTGCCCGCGAGGACGATCATCGGCAGGTTCTGCACGTCCAACGCGGGTACGGAGGGCACCGGGGTGCGCTCCGAACCGAGGTACTCGGCCAGTTGGATACCGCCGGCCACGCCGGTGATCAGACCCGCCGACATCAGCGCGACCTCGAGACTTCGTCCGGCCGCGGTCACGTAGTACCCGGTGATGGCGTCCTGCACCGCAGACACGGTCGACAGTCCGGACAGCAACACCGTCAACGCCGCAGCCACGACCAGCGTCGGCCGTTCCAGGGGCAGGATGTCGAGGTTCACGACGCCGATCGCCGCCGACGAGGCAAGCACGCCACCGACGACCTGCTGGAAGAAGAACGGCATGTTCGCCCGGTTGAGCATCCGGCCGACCCGGTCGATCGCCGCACTGATCACGAACGCGACCAACGCCGTCCAGCCGTCACCGCCGAGCAGCAACGAGATCGAACCGGCCATGCCGCCCCACGCGAGGGTCGAGACCCACCGCGGGTACGGGTGGCCCGCGTCGGTGACGCGGTGCAGTTCGGCGTACGCCTCCTCGGCACTGAGCTTGTTGCGGAGCAGCTTCTGCACGAGCCGTTCGGTGGCCGACAGCCGCGTGTAGTCGAGGCTGCGGGAGCGCACGACGCGCAGCGCGGTCACCGGCGACAGGTCGCTGCCCCGGTGACACGACACGGTGATCGACGTGAAGATCACGTCGACCTCACAGTGGGGAAGGCCGAGCGCGCGGGTCAGCGCGAGGATCGTCGCGGTGACGTCCTGGGCGCCTGCTCCGCTGGCCATCTGGACCTCGCCGATCCGCACCACGAGGTCCAGGACGAGGTGGACGGTCGCCTCGTCGGGAAGCTGGGGGCCCATCGCCGCGTCGGTCTCGACGGCCGGGTGTTCACCGGTGGGGGCCTCGAGGATCTGCCACGCCCGCTGGCGCAGGTTGCTGCTGCGCTGCTGTTGCTGGCGAGAACTGCGTTTGCCGTCCTGCTTGGTGTCGTTCTTGCGATCCTCGGACGGCGCTTCGAGGATCTGCCACGCGTGCCGGCGATTCGCCGCCGCCCTCGCACGCGGCTTCAGCTTCATACGGCCCCACCTCCCTAGCTGCTCATTGGTGCCCCCGTGGAATCGCCGCGTGAGGCCGCGCCGTTGCACCCCCGTTGCTGTGTCGTCCGACACGTTTCAGCCACGTTTCCGCGACGCCGGTTGCGCTCCTCCCAACGTACGCCCGTGTCGTCGTTATCGCAGGTGGGAGCATGTAAAGCGGGTGTGGGGGACGGGAAGTCCGGGAGTCGCGCCCTGCGCGTGATGTTCGCCCCTATACTGGGTCCGCGACGTCGCCGATGCGGCGGACGCAATGCCGGCATAGCTCAGTTGGTAGAGCAGCTGTCTTGTAAACAGCAGGTCGCGGGTTCGAGTCCTGTTGCCGGCTCCGAAATCACCGTGTCAGCACCCCACGTCGCGGTGTTGGCATCCCACGTCACCGTCTTGGCATCCCACGTCGCGGTGTTGGCACAACACGGCGACGCCAACTGCTGACACGGCGACGCAGGATGCTGACACGGCGGACGGGGTGCGTTTCGCGCTCTACGCTGTCGGGCATGTTGGATCTGCTGCTGCGCGACGTGCGCGCTCTGACGTTGGACCCCGCCCACCCGCGTGCGCACACGATCGGCGTGTTGGGCGGGCGGATCGTGGGGTTGGACGAGGACGTCGCGGGCCTGCCCGCGCGGCACGTGGTCGACGGCGGCGGCGCGGTCGTCACGCCCGGATTCTCCGACGCCCACAACCACATGGTCTGGTACGGCCTCTCGCTCGCCGAGACGGATCTGTCGACGATCTCCTCGCCGCAGGAGCTGTACGACACCGTCGCCGCCGAGGCCGCGAAGCTGCCCGCCGACGGCTGGGTGATCGGATCGGGCTACGACGACTTCGCACTGGGCGGGCATCCCGACCGGGCCGAGCTCGACCGCGCGGGCGGCGGGCGTCCCGTGTGGCTCAAGCACCGCTCGGCCCACATGGCCACGGTCAACACGAAGATCCTCGAACTCACCGGCGTGCTCGACGGTTCGGCGGCCGTGCCGGAGGGCGGCGTCGTCGAACGCGACGCAGCCGGCGCGCCCACCGGCCTGCTCGCCGAACAGGCCCAGCAGCTCGTGGACCGCCTGGTCAAGCCGTACCCGGTGGGCGACCTCGCGGACGCGATCACGCGCGCGTCCGCGGTGTACGCCGCCGAGGGCCTGACGCACGTCACCGAGGCGGGTATCGGCGGCGGGTGGATCGGGCACAGCCCGGCGGAGGCGGCCGCCTACCAGCTCGCACGAGCCCGCGGCGACCTGAAGCAGCGCGTCGAGCTGATGCCCGCGCGCGAGGTGCTGCACGAGGTCGACGAGGCCTACGGCCTGGACCTGGGCATTCGCACCGGGTTCGGCGACGACTTCCTCCGCATCGGCCCGATGAAGATCTTCACCGACGGTGCGCTGTCGAGCCGCACGGCCGCGGTCACCGAACCGTTCTGCAACCACGGTGACGCCGAGGCACACGGCGTGCTCGGTGACGACCCCGACGTGCTGCGGCGCGCGATCCTGGCGGCGCACCACGGCGGCTGGCGCGTCGCGGCCCACGCGATCGGCGACCGCGCGATCGACCTGACCCTCGACATCTTCGAGCAGGCGCAGCGCGAACTGCCGCGACCGGGCGTGCGCCACCGCATCGAACACGCCGCGATGACCCGGCCCGATCAGCTGGCGCGCCTGAAGGCGCTCGACGTCGTGCCCGTGCCGCAGGCGCGGTTCCTGTACGAGATCGGCGACACGATCGCCGACGCCATCGGCCAGGAACGTCTGCCGTGGGTGTACCGCCACAAGTCCTTTGTGGACGCCGGCGTTCGGGTTCCGGCGAGCTCCGACCGGCCGTGCGTCTCGGCCGGTGCGCCGCTGCTGGGCATGCGGTCGATGATCGAACGGACCACCAAGAGCGGGGCCGTCATCGGCGCCGACGAGTGTGTCGACGCCGAGACGGCGCTGCGCGCCTTCACCGTCGACGCCGCGTACGCCGCCGGGCAGGAGCACGTGCGGGGGACCCTCGCCGCGGGCATGTTCGCCGACCTCGTCCTGCTCGACGACGACCCCACCGAGGTTCCGAGCGCGAAGCTCGGTGACCTCGAGGTGCAGGCGACAGTCGTCGCGGGCAGGGCGATCCACGGCGCGGAGCGGTTCGGCCTACCCGCCTGAACCCGCGCTACACGCCCGCGGCGGCGAATGAGAGAAAGTCGACATGCCACGTGCGGGGGACGTGCCTGGGTGGGCCGGTGGTGCGAACCTAACGTCGCTGGCGAACGCTGGAGGTGCGCGATGAGGGAAGCCGTGCGCGGACTGCTCGACGCGGTGGACAGCCGGTCCGCCGACATCGAGCGCGCGGGCACGACGTTGCTGGACTGTGTCGACGCGGGCGGGGTCATCCACACCGCGGGCGCGGGACATTCCGTGGCGATGGTGTGCGAGACGTTCTACCGGGCGGGCGGCCTCGCGGCCGTGCGGCCGCTGTGGGACCCGGAGGTCGTCCCGCTCGACGGCGCGTTGCGCAGCACCGCGGCCGAACGCGAGATGGGCCGTGGCAAGGCGCTGGTGGACGGCGTCGCGCCGGCCGCCCCCGACGTCGTCGTCGTGTTCTCCACGAGCGGGCGCAATCCGTACCCGGTCGAGATCGCGCAGGAGTCCGCCGCACGCGGTGTTCCGGTGATCGCCGTCACGTCGTTGGCGGCGTCGGCGGGTGCCACGGACCGTTCCGGTTCGAAGGTCGCCGACCACGCCGACATCGTGCTCGACACCGGTGTCCCGCCCGGCGACGCGGTGCACCCGGACGGCGAGCCGCGGACGTCCGCGGTCTCGACGATCCTCGGCGCCTACACGTGGTCGACGTTGCTGGCCGAACTGCACCGGCAGGCGGCCGAACGCGGCAGCGTCCTTCCACTGTGGACGAGCGCGAACGTGCCGGGCGGCGACGAGCGCAACGCCGAGCTGTTCGCCCGCTACTCCGATCGCATCCCGGAACTGACCGCGGGACTGGGCTGAGAAGGGGCTGAGAACCCCGGGCCGCCCAGAATCCAGGACGCTGAATCCCGGGCGTTCGGGGTGTTACGGCTTCAGGTCGGCGACCGAGTCGAAACCGGCCAGCTCCACGATGCGCCGTGCGGGCGTGCCGTGGTCGACCAGCACGGACAGTTCGGTCTGCAGCAGCTGGAGCCGGTCGGCGAGGGCGAACAGGATCCGCAGGCCCGAGCTGTCCAAGTAGGACACTGCGTTGAGGTCGAGTCGCACGAGCACCAGGTCGTTCGCGATGGCGCGGTAGAGCTCGTCCCGCACCTGCTCGACATTCGACAGATCGATCTCGCCGCTCACGGTGATGTCGAGGGTGCGGGGCTCGTCCGCCGCGCGGGCCTCAACGTGCGCCGTGGTCATCGCTCGCTCCGAGTGTCCTGCGCAGCCGGACCGTGGTGCCGGCGTCGTCGTGGTCGATCTGGAGTTCGTCGGTCAATTCCCGCATCAACTGTGTTCCTCTGCCGCGGCCCATGCCTCGTGGCGAACGCCACCGTCCTTCGTCGCGGATGGTTCCCTCAATCTGCTCATTCGATGCCGAAAGCCGCAACTCGAGCTTGCCGCCGAGCGGCCCGTAGGCGTGCTCGATGACGTTGGCCCCGGCCTCGCCCACCACGACCAGCAGGTCGGCGACGTCGTCCTCGGTCGCGCCGACGGTGGGCAGCCAGCGGCGCAATGCGGCGCGCAGTTCGGCCAACGATTCGGGAAGCGCGTCGAGCGTGAGAGCCAGCTCGAGCTGCTCCTCCACGGGTCGCCTGCGGACGGCCAGCATCGCGATGTCGTCGTCGGTGGGGTCCTCGCCCACGAGGGTGAGCATCACGTCGGAGCACAGCCGCTCCGCCGGGCCCGACCGCACGGTGTCGCGCAGCACCTCGAGGCCGTCGTCGAGGTGCCGCCGTCTGCGTTCGACCAGGCCGTCGGTGTAGAACAGCACGCTCGTGCCCGGTGCGACGTCGACCCGGGTCGTGCGGCGTTGCCGCGGAACGGCCCCGGCGCCGACGGGCGGGTCGATGGGGAGGTCGAGCAGTTGGGCGACGCCGCTTTCCGGTGCTACCACCGGATTGAGATGCCCCGCGAGCGAGATGTGCATACGCCCCAGTGACGGTTCCCACATCGCGTACGCGACGGTGGCCATCATCTCCGACTCGAAATGCCGTATGTGGCGGTCGAGTTTCGTGAGCACCTCGGCCGGGTCGGCGGAGTCGAGGGCGTACGAGCGCATCGCCGTCCGCAGTCGCGACATGACGGCCGCGGCGGGCAGGCCCCTGCCGACGACGTCGCCGATCGCGGCGCACAGCCAACCGGTGGGGAGCCGGAATACGTCGTACCAATCGCCGCCGATGCCGCCCGCCTCGCCGGGAGCATAGCGGGCGGCGAGCTCCAAACCCGGAATCTCGGGCAGTTTTCCGGGTAGCAGCGTGCGCTGCAGCGCCGAGGCGGCGACACGGTCGGCATTGGTGATCCGGTTCTGGGCGGCCAGCGCGATCCGGTCCGCCGCGACGCGGAGCAGTTCGATGTCCTGGTCGGTGAAGGCACGTTCGGTGAGCGTTCCGACGTGCAGCACGCCGAGCAGCCGGTCGCCGGCGATCAGCGGGACGCCCGCGAGGGCGCGAATGCCGCGGTGCCAGAGGATCGGGTTGACCACCGTCGTCTCGTCCACCCGGCGGAGCACGAGAGGCTGCCGGGTCTCGGCGATGGCGCCGGCGAAGCCCTCGCCGATGCGTACCCTGCTGCCCTGGCGGACCTCCTCCTCGATGCCGGCCGCGCTGGCCGCGACGAGCTGCTGTCCGCTGGCATCCAGGAGCAGAACGGTCGCGGTGTCGGCGTCGAGGAGGTCGCGAACCCGCCCCAGGACCTCCTCCAGCAGCCGTTCGACATCCAGGTGGGCGAGCTCGGCATCGGTGACCACCTCGATTCGGTGGAGTCGATCGGTGGGGCTACCCGAATCGAACTTCGGCATACGTTTCAGGTTAACGCTCCGGCGGTGTCGGAGCAGGACTGAATCCGTGTGTGGACGCGGATATTCCGCTCGGTTACGTAAGTCGTGTACTGCATGTAGAACCGACGCTACCCATGGTGGATCAATGTTGCGCTCAACAGTGGTCGGTCGCCCCCGATGAGGGGGCCGAACAGGTCACCGTGTGACTCTGCGCGCCCGCGGACATCTCGGGCAGTGAACACTAAATCGCTGGGCTTACTGCAAGTTGCTACTTCGTCCCACGTAATGGGAGTCGACACGGTGGGTCGCGGCCGGGCCCGCAGGGAGTACGGGGCAACCGTGGTCTTCTGCGGGTTGTTCTGGCTCCAGTCGATCAGTACCTTGCCGTGTCGAAGTTTTTTCGTCATTCGGGAAACAATCAGATCGGGCACTTCACGCTCGAGCCGGCTGGCGAGCATGTGTGCGTACTCGCGGGGATGTCCGGATTCGTTGGTGCGAATCGGTGTGTACAGCTGCATCCCTTTGGCACCGCTCGTCTTTGCGTAGGCGTCGAACCCGTCCTCGGCCAGTGCCTCGCGCAGCAGCAGGGCGACCCGGCAGCACTCGACGATCGTGGCGGGCTCGCCCGGGTCGAGGTCGAACACGAGCAGGTCCGGTTCTTTTCGGCCGTCCCGCGGCCCGACGGTCCACTGTGGAACATGCAGTTCGATGCTCGCGAGGTTGGCCGTCCACACGAGTGTCGGAAGATCCTGCACCACGGCGAAATCGGCGTACTCGGAGCCGCGTGCGCTGCCGGGTGTGTCGATGCGGGCCGTACGCACCCAGTCCGGTGCGTGCCTGGCGACGTTCTTCTCGAAAAACGACTGCCCCTCGATGCCGTCCGGATAGCGCTTCAGCGTCAACGGCCGGTCCCGCAGATGCGGCAGGAGCACCGGGGCGATCGCCGCGTAGTAGTCGATCACCTGGCCCTTGGTGAACCCGTCCTCCGGGTACAGCACCTTGTCCAGGTTGGACAGTTTGAGTCGACGGCCCTCGATGTCGACGGCGGGGTTGTGCTCGGTCATGGCCTCGTCTCCTGTGCGGCCAGTTCATCCGGGGTTCGGTCGGGGCGGAGCCCGCGCCACGACGGGGCGCGGAGTCTGCCGTCCTCGGTCCAGGCCTTGAACTCGACCTCGCCGACCATGTGGGGTCGCACCCAGTGTGCGCCTTTCGCCCGCTCTCGGGGAATGTCGGTTCCGAACGGCGAGTTCTCGCTCCGGATTCCGCTCAGCCGGGCGGAGAGGTCGGTCAGCATCGCCTCGCTGAACCCGCTGCCGACCTGTCCGACGTAACGCAGCCCGTCCACCGCCGGGTCGGGACGCCCCAGCAGGAGCGAACCGAGCGTGCCCGCCCGGCGCCCCTCGCCCGGTCGCCAACCGCCGATGACCACCTCGATGGTGTGGCGTTCGGAGATCTTCACCCAGTCGGTGCTGCGGCTGGCCTCGCGATAGGGCGAGGCGAGGCGTTTCGCCACGACGCCCTCGAGACGCTGCTGCGCGGCCGCGGCCACCACCGCGGCGCCGTCGTCGAACCGCGGCGACAGCATGCAGTGCGGCCCGTCGGGTGCGAGCTCCTCGAGCAGGCGCCGGCGCTGTTCGTACGGCAACGCCAGCAGGCTGCCGCCGCTGTGGTCACCGTCGTCGCTGCTCGCACCGTTGCTGTCGAGGTGGAGGAGGTCGAACACGACATACGTGACGGGCAGCTGCGCCGCGAGTTGCTCGGCACGCGCGCCGCCCGCGTGCATGCGCCGCTGCAGCGCCGCGAAGCTCGGGACTCCACCGGAGAGGGCGACGATCTCGCCGTCGAGCCAGGCCCGAACGTCCGGCGCGCCTGCCCCACCGAGTCCGCCGAGTCCATTCGGTCCGCCGAGGCCGGACAGTTCGGGATAGGTCGCCGTGATGTCCCCGCCGCGTCGGGAGAACAGGGTGCACCGGCCGTCGCGATCCGCGCGAGCGCGCGCACGCCGTCCCACTTGAACTCGAACGCCCATCCGTCGGAGGCGGGCAGTTCGCCCTGCACGGCGAGCATGGGCCTGATCAGCGTCGGGAGCATGGCCCTCGGTCTACCCGATGCCGTCGATGATCACCCGCCGAGTCGACGGCGCGCCCTCGCTGCGCCGCGACCCGGCGAGCTCGCGCCAGTGTCCCGTAGTCGCTCCCGTCCGCCGCAGTGCGGGCGTCTTTTTCGCGACTTTCGTAGGGTCCGGCGAGGTTGTCGGTGCCATGCGCAAGACTGCGTGTCGATCTTGTTCGTGCCGCTTTCGTGTTGGAGGACGACCACCCCATGATGGGCCGCACCCACGCGCTCACCGGCTGGTGTGCCGGGCTCGCCGTCGCGCCGCTCGCCGGCGTCAGCTCGCTCGCCCAGGCCCTGGTGTTCGCGGCGACGACGGCGGGTTACGCCCTGCTGCCGGATCTCGACCATCCGAACGCGCGGGCCTCGCGGCTGTTGGGCCCGTTGACGGGGATGTTGTCGCGGATGCTGCGAGCGACGTCGTCGGCGGTGTACTCGGTGACGAAGGGCCCGCGCGACGAGGACGGCGCGGGCACGCACCGACATCTGTCGCACACGGTGCTGTTCGCCGTGCTCGTCGGCCTGGCCGTGGGTTTCGGCACCGAGGCGGGCGGGCCGTGGGTCGTCGCGGGCGTGGTGATCGTCGGGTTGCTGCTCGCGGAGAACGCACTCGGCGACTGGTTGCTGCCGTTGACCGGCGGCGCGGCGATCTGGTGGGCGTGGGAGGTCTCGCCGCACGCGCTGACCGAACTCGCCGCGATGGGCGGACTGCTCGGACTCGCCGTCGCGTTGGGGTGCGTGACGCACTGCCTCGGCGATGCGCTCACCGAGTCGGGCTGTCCGTTCCTGTTCCCGCTGCCGATCGCGGGTGAGACCTGGTACGAACTGCGCCCGCCCGCGCTGCTGCGGTTCCGCACGGGCCGCACCTTCGAGAACAAGGTGCTGTTCCCGGCGTTCTCGGTGCTGGCGGTCCTGCTCATCCCCGGCGTCTGGACCATGTTCGCCGACCTGCTCTCCGGCCTCACCCCACCCCAAACCCCCACAGCAACCCAATAACCCCGTCCGCCGTGTCAGCAGTTGGCGTCGCCGTGTCAGCACCCCACGCCGCCGTGTCAGCACCCCACGTCGCCGTGTTGGCGCTTGGTGTGGCCATCACCAGCCGGGAACGGGTGTGGCTCGGTCGATCGGTTCGAGGGCAGCTGCCCGGTGGAGCTCTTGGTCGTCAGCCTCCGACAATTGGTCGATCTCCAGATCGATGAGACGGGCGTACTGGTGGGGAGCGTCGAACGTGGTGATGATCCCCCAGGGCAACGCGACGTCGATGGTCGCGGCGTAGTCGTCCGCGTCGAGGTGGTGCAAGGTCGCCCGAACCTGTGTGTCCGACGCGGCGTCGACGCGGTCGATGATCCAGTCGTCGCCGGTTCGTCCGAGGATCGGCGCGTGTTGGGGTAGGAACAAGGTGAAGGGAAATGTGCCTTCGAATCCGGTCGGCGGGCCGTCCTCGATGCTGCCGTCGGCGTACCTGCTCCGACTTGCGAGCGGGCTGTAGTACTGCGTGAGCCCGACGTCGGAGCGCGTGACCACGGCAACGCCGCCCTGTCCGTACAGGCAGGTGCCCGCCTGCGCGACGTTGTTGCTCGGCACCTGAATCTGCTCGAAGCCGAACCTGGCTCGTTGAAGCCGTGGCGGGCTCAGGAGCATGCCGATAAGTTCCTGGACCTTCATCGCTCCACGGTAACGAGCCCACTGGACTCGTCGCTTCCGTTCGTGTCAGCACCTCACGCGGCCGTGTCAGCGTTTGGCGTCGCCGTGTTGGCGTCTCGTGGCGGTCAGTCGCCGTTCTCGTGTTCGCGTTCGGCGTGGCGGAAGGCGCGTGGGGTCATGGTGGCCCAGACGACGGCGGCGGCGACGGCGTCCACGACGGCCGCGATCCACCACACGCCGCGCAGGTTCCAGTTCGCGGCGACGAAACCGCCCATCAGCGCGCCGAGCGGCGTCAGCCCCCACGCCAGCATCTTGTGACTGGTCAGGACCCGGCCGAGCAGGCGGTTCGGCGTGAACCGCTGCCGCGTGGACTGGGAGCAGACGTTCCACACGAGCACCGCCGCCGACTGCAGTGCCAGCACCGCGCCGACGAAGACCGGCGACGGCGGTGCGGCCGCGATCAGCACGGCGGTGACGATCGCCATGGTCGACGACATGCGCATCGACCACGAGTAGCCGAACCGGTCGACGACGCGGTGCACCGCGAACGTCATCAGTACCCAGCCCGCGGCGAAACACGCCAACATGGCGCCGTAGCCGAGCTCGCCCAGGCCCAGTTCCTGCGTCACGTACAGCACGAGCATCGCGATCGTCGCGCTCGCGGCGAACGACCCGAGCGCGACCGTCACCGTCACGGCCCGCAGCAGCGGCGCGGCGACCAGATACCGCAGCCCCTCGGCGATGTCGCGGAACGGATTGCTGCGGGTCGCGGGCCGTGGCGGGGCGACCGGTTCCGCCGACCGGCGCAGGCCCGCGGCGAGCAGCAACGCCGCCACCGCCGCGCCGCACGCCATCCACGCGGGCCCGCCCAACGCGAGCGCCAGGACCGCGCCGGCGACGGGTGGGGCGATGAACTGCGCAATGCCGCGTTCGAGGAGCATCATCCGCGCGTTGGCGGCGGGCAGCCGGTCGCGCGTGATGATCGTGGGCAGCAGCGCCCCGCTCGCGCCGTCGCCGAGCACCTGTGCCGTGGTCACCGCGAACGCGACGCACAGCAACAGCGGCAACGTCAACGCGTCGAGCGAACCGGCGACGGCCAGCACGCCCGCCGCGACGAGGAGCAGCACCTGTCCGGTCATCAGCACGCTCGTGCGCCGGACCCGGTCGACGAGCAGCCCCGCGAACAACGCCAGCAACAGCCACGGCAACTGGCCGACGACGTTGACGAGCGACACGGCCTGTGGATCGGTCGTGATCGTCACCGCGAGCATCGGCATCGCCGCGATCATCAGGCCCTCGGCCGCCGACCCCGCGGCCACGACGCCCTGCAACCGCGGCCAGTGCCCCGAACCGAACCACCGCGACCAACGGGAGGATGCGGTGGAATCGGGGCTCACCACCGCAGTGTGCCAGTTTCGTCGGCCGTGGGGTGTTCGTCCTCAGCGGAACACGTGCTCCGGGTGGGGATGGCTGAGGAAGTCGTGGTGCGAGATCTCCCAGCCGTACGCACCGGCGTGGACGAACTCGAGCACGTCGCCCGCGCGCACGTGGTCGACGACGACGTCGCGGGCCAGCACGTCCTTCGGGGTGCACAGTTCGCCGACGACGGTCACCGCCGACCCTGTCGCCGCGGGACGGGGCAACGCGTCCGGCCAGTCGTCGACGGCGCGCACCCGGAACGGATGGCTGTGCTGCCACGACGCGGGCAAGCGGAAGTGGTGTGTACCACCGCGCACGACGACGTACTGCGTGCCGTGGTTGCGTTTCACGTCGAGGACCTCGACCTCGTAGGTGCCGAACGGGGCGACGAGGAACCGGCCGCACTCGAAGTCGACCTCCGCCCAGTGCGGCGGAAACGTGGCCACCAGTCTGTCCAGTTCGGACGTGAACGACGGCCAGTCGAACTGCGGGCCAACCTCGCCGTGGGACGCCGATCCCGTCGGGGGCAGGTAGTTGACGCCGATCCCGCCGCCGACGTTGACGACCTCGCACCGCACGCCGAACCGGCGTTCCCAGCCGGTGATCTTGTCGCGGTAGAGCGTCAGCATCTCCAGATGCGCCGACGGCGACAGGTTGTTGGACAGCGAATGCAGGTGGAAGCCGGCGAACCGCACCCCGGGCAGCTCGGCCGCCGCGTGCATGGCGTCGCCGAGCCGGGACTCGTCGATGCCGAACTGGGTGGCGCCGCCCGCCATCGCGATCGTCGCCGGTGGGAACGGGCCTGCGAGGTTGACGCGGATCAACACGTCCGCCACGCGGCCCGCGGCGACGGCCACCGCGGAGATGCGGTGCAGTTCGAGCACGCTCTCGGCGTGGAACCGCACGACGCCCGCGTCGAGGGCTTGCGCGATCTCGGCCGGCGTCTTCGCGGGGCCGCCGAACACCACGGGAACGTCCGCGCCTGCCGCACGGGCCTTCGTGATCTCGCCGCCCGAGGCGACCTCGAACCCGGCGACGATCGGGGCGAGCGTGCCGAGGACCTCGGGAGCACTGTTGGCCTTCATCGCGTAGAACATCCGGCAGCGCTCGGGAAGTTGCGCCACGACCTTGCCGACATGCTCGGCCATGCCCACGAGGTCGTAGCGGTACCGGCACACGGGCTCGGGCAGGTCGGCGATGTTGTCCTTGCGGCCGCCGGTCATGCGCTCGCGAGCGGGTTGGGGACGGGGTGGATGCGCAGCTCGGTGTCGGGCAGCACACGTCTGCTGGTCAGTTTCTCCACGGCCACCTCCGGGGTGAACAGGTCGTATCGGGGTTCGGGACAACGGTGCAGATACCGGCGCAGGACGTCCGCCGTAATCGCCCAGAACTCGCGTTCGTCGAGTCCGTAGCGTCGGCGAGGAAGATCGCGAGCTCGCCGACGCCGACGAACAGCAGGGCGTCGAGCACGAAGTCGGCGACGAGCGCGGGGTCGTCGGTCTCGACGAACGAGTTGCGGTTCTCGTGGTACGACGGTGTCGAGCGCAGGGTCGGGGCGCGCTGGGGTTCGGCGAGCCGGTCGCGGCTGAAGCGGACCCCGTCGTGGAAGTCGCGCAACGCGACGCGCGTGGGCACGCCGTCGCGGTGCAGCAGCACCATGTTCTGCGCGTGTGATTCGAGCGCGATGCCGTGCCGGCACAGCAGGTGCAGCACGGGGACGACGACGGTCTCGGCGATGCGCCGCACCCACGGGGTGAGGCCCTGTTCGCGGACCCACGGATCGATCAACGGTGTTCCGTCGATGTCGCGCGCGGTGAGTCCGGTGAAGGGGACGCCCGATTCGCCGGCGTCGAGATACGGATGGAGGCTCTCCCGCCAGATGCAGGCGAGTGTGCCGTACGTGCTGCCGCGGCGGATCGGGTCGTCGCCGGCGGTCACGGCGGTGCCCATCAGTTCGCGCAGGAACACCGTGCGCAGCTCGTCGCGCAGGAACGGGTCGTCGGCGGCGATGCCGGCGAGCCATGCGGATATCGCCGGTGCGTTGTGGACGGTGTGCGGTGCCAGAACCCGGCTGGTGGACGTGTTCACGATCGACATCGACAGCTTCAGGTACGGCCGCTTCGGCCGGTCCACGCAGGACATCGTGCGGATCGACTGCTGGGGGCGGAAACGATCCGGGTCCGGGCCGAGCAGCCGGATCGCTCCGGAGGCGATCTCGGTGGCGAACGCCGCGGCGAGGTGGCGGTCCCACTGCCACGGATGCACCGGCACGAGCGTCCGGCTGGGCCCGGCCGCCTCCGGGTACTGCGCGCGCAGGAACGCGCCTTCGTCGGCCGGGCCCGCCACCTCGGCGATCGACCGGTCGACCGACAGCCACAGTGGACGGACGTTCGGCCGGAACTCCGGCCCGTAGGCGAGGTTGTCGTCGACACCGAAGCCGAGGCGCGATTTGTACGTCGGGTGGTAGCGATGTCCGTCGGTGATCGCGCCTCGAGGGCGTCGGCGTCGAGCCGGTGCAGGGGCGTGTCCTCGGCATGGTGGCGGTGGTGCTGGGAGAGGGCGTCCTTGACGTAGGTCTCCTCGAGTTCGCGGGCCAGGTGGGGAATCCGCTCGGGGTCGGCGTCGAGCAGGTCGGCCACGTCGCGAGGAACCCGCTCACCGACGCGGGTTCGGTGCCGTCGGCGGTGCGCAGGTCGTCGACCGTGACCCGGCCGAACGTGAACCGCCGTCGCGCGCGGAACGTGTACCGCGCGCCGTTGGGGCAGACGAGCTCGCCGTCGCCGGCACGGACGGCGTCCTCGTAGAGCAGCGATCCGAGCAGTTGGTGCAACACGCGCCTGCGTACGGCCGCGGCCGCCGGGCCGGTGAGGGCCGCGTCGAGTCGGGTCGTCTCCGGCATCAGGACGCATCCTCCCGAAGTGGGTTGGGGATCTCCACGAAGTACGGCCGCTCGCCGCGCTGGACGAACCGGCTGAGCAGGTTGGCCTTCGCCGGCAGCGTCGGCGCGGTGAGGAGGCTCTCCGCCTCGGGCCACGGCCGCATGGTCTCGCGGGCGACCGTCCACAGCGCCCGTTCCGAGGCACGGGCGGAGGTGCCGAGTGTGTGGATCACATGGCCGAGCTGGTTTGTCACCGCGTGGTACACGAGCCGTTGCCACGCCTCGTCGTGGTGATACATCGCGGGGCTCTCGGGCGGCAGCCCCGGATGCCGTGCGCGGTCGATCGCGACGCCCTCCATGTCGCGCACCAGGAAACGTGTGGGCATCCCGTCGTCGTCCAGGCACACCAAGGAATTCTGCACGTGCGCCTCGAAGGCCACGCCGTGGTCGGTGAAGGCCGTCAGCAGGGGCCGTTGGGCGAGGGTGACGTAGCGGGCGAGCCATTCGGCCGGATCGGCGATCCGTGCGGCGAACCGGGCCGGATCGTCGAGGAGGCCCGCGAGCACGAGCGCCTCCGGATCGCTCGACCGGTGGAGCGCGTTCAGTTCGCAGGCCAGGCCGTGCCCGGCGGCGCCAGGGGCGAGGGTGCGGAAGCCGTTCTCGGCCACGACACCGAATCCGTCGTAGGTGGGCAGGGCCGCGACGATCCGCATCGCGTCGGCCGCCCGGCGCAGATGCTCCCACGGCGTGTTGCGGACGAAGTTCGTGATCCGCACGTGCAGGGGCAGCTTCCACGACGAACCCGCCGCCGGGTCGCAGACGGTGCGCACCGACGAGGTCGGATACACCGGAGGGCCGAGCCGGCCGAGCGACACGATCGCCCCCTCGTCGACGAGCTTGCGCACGGCCGGATTCCGCATCAGGTGGCGGTACTGCCACGGGTGGACGGGAATCGGCGCGAACCCGGCGGGGGTCGCGGCCGTCACGTACTCGGGGACAGGGAGCCGACCCTCGTCGTGCACGAGTTCGCGGGCGAGGGCGACATACTCCAAGGAGAACTCGGCGCCGAGTTCCGGGGCGAAATCGCGCAGGTCCCGTGCGCTGAAACCCTCGGAGCTCTTCGGGGTCGGGTGGAACGGATGTCCGAAGAGGACGTTCTGCTCGGCGGCCCGCGCCGGGTCGCCGTCTCGCTGCGGACGGTCCTGTGCGCTGCGGCCCCTCGCGGCGAGGAACCGTGCGGTGTTCTCCGCGCTGCCGGCGATCTGCGCCTCGAGCACGCGCGCCCCGCGGAACCCGGTCCGCGCCTCGAGTTCGTCCAGCACCGTGCGGACGGCGTTGTGCGGCACCGCGGCGTAGTCGTGATGGCCGGTCGGAGAGGCGTGCGTGACCGAGAGCCGCACGGTACGTCCCGTGGTCGGCATGGTCAGCTCGAGCGTTCCCGCTCCGACGTCGTGGATGCCGTTCTCGCGGAGGTAGGCGTTGAGCACCCGGCGCCGCGCCGCATGCCGCGCGGCCTCGGGCGCGGACCCGGCGGGGCTGGTCGGCCGCAGCGGATTCGGGACCGATCCGGTGTCGGCGGGCATGCTGAGGCCCGTCGACCGGCCCCGGGCCAGCAGCGGGGAGAGGACGCGGCGGTGCGGCCAGGTGGGCGCGTCGAGCAGGGTCGTGCGGAGTTCGCGGGCGCGTAGCGGTCGAGGGCGACCTCGAGCGCCTCGCGCAGTGCTGTCCACAGCAGACGTTCCGAGACGCCGTGGGCGCGCGTGAGTGCGTCGATGATGCCGTAGAGGTTCACCTGGAAACCGAGGGTCTGCAGATACCCGGTGAGTTCCGCCGGAGCGTCGATGCGCAGCGACTGTCGTGCGCCTGGTTTGACGCGGTACTGCGGATCGGGCGTCGACAACTGTGTGGGGCAGTAGCGCACGGTGTCGTGGTCGCGGAGCACGAAGCGGCGTCCGGCGCGCAACACGTTCTGGCCGTGGACCTCGGGGAGGATCCCGTGGGCCAGGAAACCCACCGCCATGGCGCAGAAATCGCCGGAGAGGGTGCGGAAGAACGGTACCGGGTCGACCGGATACGCGGTGTGCCAGTCGACTGCGGCGAGCGCCGCCATCGGCACGGCCCGGTCGGCGCCCGGCGGATAGCTGCGCACCTGCGCGGCGAGGTGGCCCGGCCGGTCGGCGTACGGGTCGGCGGGGTCGGCCGGGTCGCCGTTCCAGCCGCACCACGTCGTCTCGTCGGCGACGAGCACCAGGTCGGCGAGGTTCGGATCCTGCTCGACAACCGTCCGGAGTAGACGTTCGCCGCGTTCGCCGTTGTCGAGATAGCGCGGCGGCAACAGTCGCTGCGAGCCGAGGGTGTTGACGCCGAGCGGAAGTTTGAGGTGTCGGGACGATCCACCCTCGTCCGGCGCGAGGGTGCGGATCGACGACGTCGCACGCCAGCGTCCCGTGTCGCGCCGGTGCACGCGGACGATTCCCGAGTCCACGTCGGCGGCGAACTCGGTGGCGAGTACGTGGTCGAGCTGCCACGGGTGCACCGGAACGAGCGTCTCGCCGGGGCGCGCGTCGGTGGGCATGTCCGGGACGGTGTCGGTGTTCCAGTCGCCGCTTCCGAACCGCAGCGCCTCGGTCCGCACGGCGAGCCAGTCGAGGCCGAACGTTCCTCGGCCGTAGCTGGTGAGTTCGTCGACGGTCCAGCCGACGACGGCCCGCGCCGTCGGGTGGAACGGCCGTCCCCGTTGCGCGGCAACCGATTCCGGATCGCCCGCGCGGGCCGGGACGGCGGCGTGCGCGGCGGCGGTGCGCAGATCCTCGGCGACCTGGACGGCGGCCGGATCGGTGCAGGCGACCGCGCGGAGCAGCGCGTCGGGGTCGGTGGTGCCGTGGTCGCCGATCAGCACCGGGCCGCCGGCATAGCGCCACGGTTGCAGTCCGCCGCCCGCGCGGATGCGGAACCGCACGTCGCCGACGCGGTACCAGTCGCCGTCCACCGTCCCGTCGGCGAACCCGTGGATCCGTTCGCGGATCAGGGCGTCGACGAGCTCGGCGAGGACCGTGGGATCGGCCCCTGCGGTCGGCTGGGTGGGCGGTTCGTCGGTCACGGCCGGCCTCACCCGCGCCGGGCGATCGCGTCGGCGAGCCAGTCGTCGTCGTAGACGAGGTCGAGGTAGCGGTCGCCGCGGTCGGGCAGGATCGCGACGACACGGCACGGTCTCGGCAGGTCGGGAAGGCTGCGCCGGAGCGCGGCGATCACCGCGCCGCTCGATCCGCCCGCGAAGATCCCCTCCGCCGACAGCAGTTCGCGGCAGGCGAGCGCGGCGTCGGCGTCGGTGACGTGCACGACGTCGTCGATCTCGTCGGGCCGGCACAGTTCCGGAACGCGGCTGGAGCCGATCCCGGGCAGCTCGCGCTGCCGGGTCGGCCCCCGAAGATCACCGACCCCGCGGCGTCGACGGCCGTGACCCGCAGGTCCGGGAACCGTTCGCGCAGGCGGCGTGCCGATCCGAGCAGGCTGCCCGTCGTGCTGACGGGTCCGAAGAGGACGGTTGGTGCCGCGGGGAGCTGGTCGACGAGTTCCGCGCCGATGCCGTGGTAGAAGGCCTGCGGATTCCGTTCGTTGGCGTACTGGTTGATCCACACCGCGCCGGGCCGTTCGGCCAGCAGTTCCCGCACGCGCCGCAGCCGGCTGCCGAGGTAACCGCCGTGGGCGTCGGTGTCGTCGACCATGTCGACGTCGGCGCCGAGATGGCGCAGGAGCGCGAGGTTGGCGCGGGTGGTCTTCGGGTCGACGACGCACGTGAACCGCAGATCGTGCACCCGCGCGGCCATGGCCAGCGCGACGCCGAAGTTGCCGGAGCTGCTCTCGATGAGCGTGCTGCCCGCGCGCAGGGTGCCGTCACTGAGGCCGCCCTCGACGATGAATCGCGCGGAGCGGTCCTTCATGCTGCCGCCGGGGTTCATCAGTTCGAGTTTGGCCAGCACCTCGACGTCCGGCTCGGGGAACAGCCGGCGCAGCGTGACGATCGGGGTGTTGCCGACGCAGTCGAGGACGGACTCGGCGGCGGCGGTGGTCACGGCGTACCTCAAAGCGCGAGTACCTCAGCGGGTCGGGATCTTGGTGAGGATAGTCTTACCTTACTCAAAGATGCGCGGTCGGGTGACCATGCGACCACAGATCGTGTTCGCCGGAAAGCCGCCAAAGGTGGACTTGACCTTCGAGCCTGCTGAACGGTCAGCATCGACGACATGGCTGACCCCGAGCTGATCCCGATCGGCGCGTTCGCGCGCCGCAGCGGCCTGACGGCGAGCGCCCTGCGGTTCTACGACGACGTCGGCCTGCTGCGGCCGGCCAGCGTCGACGGCTCGTCCGGATACCGCTACTACGCTCCCGACCAGCTCGAACGCGCGATCGCCGTGCGGCGGCTGCGGAGTCTCGAGATGCCGTTGCCGACCGTCGAGCGCGTCCTCGCGGACCCGGCCGACGCGGCCCGGATGATCGACGAGCACGTGGCCGGCCTGTCCGCGCGGGCCGAGGACGCCCGCCGTGCGGCCGTCGAGATCAAGGCGGCGCTGACCGGGGCGTCCGCGATTCCGCTCGCGACGGTGAAGGGGCCGGTGCTGGCCGCCGCTGTCGACCAGGTCCTGGCCGCGACCGGTGAGGCCGAGGAGTTCCCGGTGATCTCGGGCGTGCACGTCGAGATCGCCGGCGAGGCGGTGACGCTGACGGCGACCGACCGGTTCCGGCTGTCGACACGGACCCTCGTGCCCGACTCGGTGACCGGTTCCTGGGTCGGCACCCTCGACGGGACGGAACTGCGGTCGGCGCTGGTTCGGCTGCGGCGGGCGCACCGCGTGTCACTGGAAGCCCTGCCGGACGCGCTGCGCTGCCGGTTCGCCGAAGGCGAGGTGTCCGTTCACGTGGCGGCGGGGCAGTTCCCGGATCACCGGGCGATGACCGAGAACCTGCCTTCCCCTCGGACGCGGATCGTCGTCGCGAAGGCGGCGCTGCTGGCGGAACTCGAGGACGTCGCCGACGAGACCGTGCGGCTGAACGCCGAGCCCGGCCGCCTGACCCTGACGCCGGCGGCGAATGCGGAGGCACCGGTGTCGGCGTCGGATGCGGATGCGGGGGCGTCGGTGCCGGTGTCGGTGGATGCGGTGGTCGACGGCCCGGAGGTCGAGCTGTGGTTCGCGGTGCCGGTGCTGCACCCGGCGGTGGCGACGGCGATCGGCCCGGACCTGCTGCTCGACGTGCGGAGCCCGGTCGAACCGGTCACGGTCCGCTCCGCCGACAACGGCACCCTGACCACCCAGGCCATGCCCGTCGAACCCCGCTGAGCTCAAAAGCTCCCAAGGGCCCCATAGTCGCGTTCAACGCGACTATGGGGCCCTCGGGAGCTTGAAACCGGGGGTTACTCCGGGGCCGGGGTGTTGACGGTGCGGAGGGTGCGCATGGCCTCGGCGAGTTCCTCGGAGGAGCGGTTGCCGAGGGGGGTGAGCACGCGTTCGCGCAGGATGTCGGCGCAGGCCTTGCGGGCCTGGGACGCCACGTCGCGGCCGTGTTCGGTCAGGCAGGCGTACGTGACGCGTCGATCCTCGGAACTGGGTACCCGTTCGATGAGGTCGGCGGCGACGAGGCGGTCGGCGACCTTGGTGAAGCCGCCGCTCGACAGGGCTGCCTCCTTCGCCAGGCGCGTCATGGGAAGGCGGTGCTCCGGTGATCGGACGAGCCGCAAGAGGATGTCGAACGAGGCGGGCGCGAGCCCGAAGCGCTCGGCGATCTCGCCCATCAGTCGGTCCTGGGTGGCCAGGTAGCCCTCGATCACGAGGCCCCACCAGGTCACGATCTCGTCGTCGTCCGGCTCTGTCGTCACGTGGACGAGCGTACACGACGACTCCCGGAGCAGATTCTCACCCGGATGCATCTCTCCAGCGAAACTCTCTCGGGAATAAGTCTTGCACGCGAGATGTTTCTGGGATAAGTTCCAGTCATCGAGTTCGGAGGAGATAGCCATGGGATTCACGACCAGCGGCCTGCACCACGTCACGGCGATCGGTGGCGACCCGCAGCGCAATGTCGACTTCTACCTGCGCGGCCTCGGCCTGCGGCTGGTGAAGACGACCGTCAACTTCGACGACCCCGAGACCTACCACCTCTATTACGGTGACGGCGCCGGTCGACCCGGCACGCTGCTGACGTTCTTCCCGTGGCGCGGCGTGCCCGAGGGGCGCATCGGCACCGGCCAGGCCACGACCACGGCGTTCTCGGTCCCCGAGCACTCGCTCGCTGGTGGAAGCAGCACCTCGAGGCCTCCGGTGTCACGCCGGGGACCGTGGTGACCAGGGACAACGAGGAGTCGCTGACGTTCCGCGACCCCGACGGCCTGCAGATTGCGCTCGTCGCCCACCAGCAGCCGGACCCGCGCGACCCGTGGGACACGCCGTTCGTGCCCGCCGAGCACGCGATCCGCGGCCTGCACTCGGTGACGATGTCCGTGACCACCGAGGACGCCACGGCCGACATGCTCACCCGCGGTCTCGGCCTGTCGCTCGCCTCGCAGGAGAGTGGCCGGTACCGGTTCCAGGCCGGTGACGGCGGCCCCGGCACCTTCGTCGACGTCGAGATCACGCCGGACGCGCCCAGGGGCGTCGTGGCGGGCGGCACGGTGCACCACGTCGCGTGGCGCGCCGCCGACGACGACGAGCAGCTGGCCCTCCGCGCCGACCTCGTCGACCAGGGCGTCGGCGTCACCTCGGTGCTCGACCGCCAGTACTTCCGCTCCATCTACTTCCGCGAGCCGGGCGGCGTCCTGCAGGAGGTCGCGACCGACCAGCCGGGCTTCGACGCCGACGAGCCGCTGCTCGAACTCGGCCGCGCCCTGAAGCTGCCGCCGTGGCTCGAGCCCACCCGCGAGCAGATCGCCGCCGCACTTCCGCAGCTGCAGCTGCCCGCCGAGAACAACCCGGAGCTGTGATGACCAGGACGACCGAACTGCCGCTCGAGCACCGCTACGTCGAGGGCAGCAGCACCGAGCCGGTACTGCTGTTGTTGCACGGCACCGGCGGCAGCCCCGACGACATCCTGGCGCTCGGCAAGGAGCTGAGCCCCAACTCGACGATGATCGCGCCCCTCGGGCCGGTGTCCGAGGGCGGCGCGGCGCGCTGGTTCCGCCGGCTGCGCGAGGGCGTGTTCGACGTCGAGGACGTCGTCGTCCGCGCGGGCCAGCTCGCCGAGTTCGTCGAGGCCGCGCGCGAGCAGTACGGCCTCGCCGGCCGCAGGCTCGTCGCCGCCGGCTTCTCGAACGGCGCCAACATCGCCGCCGCCGTGGCGCTGCTGCGCCCCGACGTGCTCGACGAGGTGCTGCTGTTCTCGTCGATGTCGCCGCTGCCCGACGAGAAGCTGCCGGAGGCCTCTGCCACCGCGTTGGAGGGCACGCGCGTGTTCCTCGCCAACGGCAGGCAGGACCCGATGGCGCCGCTGGACTCGAGCGAACGGCTGGTTCGCACCTTCCGGGAGCGGGGCGCGCACGTCGCCGAGTACTGGCACCCGGGTGGTCACCAGATCACCCTCGACGGGCTCGACGCAGCCCGCACGTGGCTCGCGGACTAGGGAACCGACGAGCCACGAGGGAGACGTGCACTGCTCCGCCTGCGGCGCGGGGACATCGCCGAGGTGGCGGGGAGTGCACCTGGCCGGTCCGGTTCGAGGTGGGGACCTTCGAACCGCCGGCCATACCCGGCGCCGTGGGAAGCGCCGGGGAGCAGGAGGGGATCCGGAGCTGTGGGAAGCACCGGAACTTCGGGGAATGGAAACGACTGCCCGGTAGAAGTCGCAGGGGGACTTCTGCCGGGCAGTCGTGCGTTGCGTACCGGTACGACCCGCGGGCGCCCGACGGTTTCCGGTCCGGATGTCGCGTACCGAGCGTGAACCTTGCAAATTGCAAACTGGTCCTGTCGGCGGAACCGGACCGGGGTCCGGAGCAATACAGTTCGCCTGTCGATACTCGGACGGAACTGGCGTCGGCTCCGGGAGGTTCATGTGGTCCAGGTCGGTGACATGGTCGACTGTCCGCGATGCCACGGATCGGGCCTGACGCCGAATCGCGGCACGGCGTGTCCGAACTGCGGCGGTATCGGGCAGGTGCCGAAGACCTGACCCCCGTGTTACGGCTTTGCGTGTCGCCCCGGCAACGGGTAGTGATCAACAGGGCCGTTTGGTGGTGCCAGTAGCATCACGGGTGTGGAAGCGGACGAGTTCATGCAGCGCGCGGGGAAACTGGCCGGATGGGCGGCGCGAACGGGGTACACGCTGGGCAAACGCGTACCCGGCGCCGACAGCGCCGAGCGCTCGTTGCGCAACCTCGAGCAGAAGGCGCTCACCGAGCTCCACAAGCGGATGGAGAGCGCCAGCAACCGCCGGTTGATGGAGCTGACGGACCTGCCCACCGTGCCCGAGAATCCCGTTGTGCGGGGTGACGGCGCCGACCACGGCACGAACGGTTCCGGAACCGCCGGTACCGGCAGTGGTTCGACCGGATCGGGCGCGCGCAGCGCGTCGACGGCCGTTGCGCTGCCGCTGCCGCACGACCCGCTCCGCGCCGGCATGGCCGCGCTGCTCAACCGCTCGACGTTGATGAACCGCGACGCCGCCCGCGACTACCTCTACGCCTCGATGCTGCGTCAGCTCACGCCGGACGAGGCGCGCATCATCTCGACGCTCTCCGACGGCACCGACTACCCCGTGGTCGACATCGCCGAGAAGCGCACCGGCCGGGTGCTGCTGCGCAACGCCTCCACGGTCGGCAAGACGGCCGGGGTGTCGGCCACCGAGTACGTGCCCGTGTACGTCACGCGGCTGATCGGGTTCGGCCTCGCCGAGCTCGAGGCCGAGAAGACCGAGATGACGACACAGTACGAGATCCTCATGACCGACGAGACCGTGCGCAAGGCCGAGGATCTGCCAAACGCCCCAAGATCGTGCGCAGCACGCTGCGGATCTCGGCGCTCGGCATGAACTTCTGGATGGCCTGCGCCCCGTAGGTCTTCCCCCCACTCGATGCACCCAACGGCCCCATGGCTGCGTGGAATCGAGTGCAGCCACGCGGAGCGTGTCCGTTTGGGTGGGGGTGGGAGACGGGTCGGAGCAACTATGGGGCCCTTGGGAGTACTCGAGCGGCGTGGGTGTGTACCACTAGCGGTCGTACACCCGGCCGTGTGATCATGCCCGCCAGCGTCGGCGACGGGGCGGGCGCTGGTATCGACAGGTGTGGCGGTGATCGGTGGGCGAATACCTGCTCGGGCTCGTCGACGACTTCGTCGAACACTGGCCCATCTACATCTCGATCCCGATCGTCGCGGCACTGATCGGCTGGGCGACCAAGCTCGTCGCGATCCGGATGATGTTCGAACCCCTGGAGTTCCGGGGAATCCGGTGGCGCGGCAAACCGTTGTTCGGCTGGCAGGGCATCGTGCCCAGACGCGCGGCGCGGATGGCCGGTATCGCGGTCGACACGATGACCGAGCAGCTCATCTCCCCGCGCGACATCGTCGAACGGCTCGATCCGGACCGCATCGGCAAGGAGATCGAGGCGCCGCTGCGCGAAGCGGTCGGCGAGATCGTCGTCGACGTCGCCGAGCGCTACCAGCCCGGGCTGTGGGAGGCCCTGCCCGTCCGCGCACGCAAGCTCGTGATCCGCAGGGTGCAGAACGAGGCGCCCAAGATGGTCGCGGCCGTGACCGAACAGATCAAGGCCGACGTCGACTCGGTGTTCGACCTCAAGGACATGGTCGTCACCAACCTCGTCAAGGACAAGGAGCTGCTCAACCGCATCTTCCTGGAGGCGGGCGAGAAGGAGTTCCGGTTCATCAGCCGCTCGGGCGTGCTGTTCGGCTTCGCGATCGGCATCCTGCAGATGATCGTGTGGCTGGTGCTGCGCATCCCGATCGTGATGCCGATCTTCGGTCTGTTCATCGGTTGGTTCACCGACTGGATCGCACTGAAGATGATCTTCCGGCCGGTGAAACCGAAGAAGTACTTCGGCGTCACGTGGCAGGGGTTGTTCGTCAAACGGCGCGACGAGGTCACCGACGCCTACGCCGCGCTGATCGCCGACGAGATCATCACGCCCCCCAACGTCATCGACGCGGTGCTGCGCGGGCCGATGTCCGACCGCGTGCTGTCGATGATCCAGCAGCAGGTCGACCAGGAGTTGGCCCGGCACACGGGAGTCGCGAAACCGCTGGTGCTGCTCGCGATGGGCGGCAGTCAGTACCGCGAGCTCAAGGACGCCATCGCCGGATCGGTGATGTCCCGATTACCCGAGACGCTCCGCTACGTCGAGACCTACGCCGCCGACGCGATGGACATCCGCGGCACGTTGATCACGAAGATGCGCGAACTCGACGACGAGGAGTTCGAGGGACTGCTGCGTCCGGCGTTCCAACAGGACGAGTGGATCCTGATCATGACCGGTGCGTTGCTGGGTGGTCTGTGCGGTGAGCTGCAGGTGCAGCTCGTGCTGTTCCTGACCTCGTAGCCGGGGCGCCGGTCACACGCTGCACAGCCAGTCGAGGACGACGGCAGCCGTCCACGACTGGTTGGTGCTGCCCAGCGGCTTGCCGGTGAACGGTTCGTAGTACTCGCCGAACGCGCCGTCCGAGGCGAGGTACACGCCCTGGGCGCGGAACTCGCTCGCGTGCCGTTCCCACCCGCGCCGGCCGAACGCCCAGCCGAACAGCCAGGTGACGACAGGCCACTGCGGCCCGCGCCAGTACTGCCGCGGATCGAAGTCGGGCGAGTCCGGCGACACCGACGTAGGCACGGCCGCGAGCAGGTCCGGGTGTCCGGACCAACGCGGGCTGTCGAGCGTGGCGATCAACTGCTGTTCGACGTCGGCGGGCAGGCCGCCGCACAGCAGCGGCGAGAAGCCGGCGATCGAGTCGGTGGCGACCCACCGGCCGGCGCGGACGTCGCGGTCGCGGGCCATGCCGGTGTCGGGGTCGCAGCTGGCCGCGGTCGCGGCACGGGCGCGCTCGGCCCAGCCGCGCAGCTCGGCGACCTGTTCGGCGTCGGCGCCGATCTCCTCGCCGACCTCGGCGAGGTTGTCGGAGGCCAGCGCGAACACGGCCGTGATGAACACGTCGCCCACCAGGAACGCCGAGGTCTCGACGACCTTGTCCGGGTTGTAGTCGGCGCGGCGCATCTGCTCGATGAGCCACAGGTAGCGGTCGTACTCGTCGTCGCTGGGCCGCTCGCCGGGGTCGTCGACCTTGAGCACGTCGAGCCGCACGTACGGCGGCAGGTCGGGTCCGGGGTGGACACCGGCGTAGGCCGAGTCCCAGCGCGGCGAGTTGTCCATCCCGGACTCCCAGCCGTGCACGATCGTCACGAGTCCGTGCGCGTCGCCGGGCATGCGGTGGCGCACGATCCAGCGGTGCCAGCGGTACAGCGCGTCCCAGGCACGCGCGGCGAATCCCTGGGCGACGACGGCGTCGGCGGCCGAGGTCCGGCGTGCGGTGTCGATGATGCGGCGCAGTGCGATCGCGTGCACCGGCGGCTGGCAGATGCCGGAGGTGCGGACGCCGTCCGGGCGCTGCGGCGCGTCGTCGGTGCCCCACCGGTCGGGACCGGGGAAGTAGTCGTTGTCGCCGGTGAAGACGATGTGCGGGATCATCCCGTCGCGCCACTGGGCGGCCAGCAACGTGTCGAGCTCCCGCGTCGCGCGCGCGACGTCGAGGTGGGCCAGACCCATCGAGATGAACGCGGCGTCCCAGCTCCACATGTGCGGGTACAACCGCGGCGACGCGGTCACGAGATTGCCGGTGTCGTTGTCGCGCAGCACCATGGCCGCCCTGGCTGCCAGGTTCGCGGGTCTGTATGCGGCGCGGTTGCCGGTGGCGGTGGTCACCGGACCTCCAAGAGCAGAGACGTTTCGGGGTCGTACCAGCGGCACGCTTCGTCGGGCAGACGCAGGACCAGCACGCCGCCGGGCTCGGCCCGGAACGTGGGCGGGGCGGAGACCTTGACCGTCTGCCCGCAGATCTCGGTCGTCAGCAGGGTCGAGGAGCCCAGTGGTTCGAGCACCTGCAACTCTCCGCTGAGCACGTCGGCAGGGACCTCCCCGGAACCGCCGACCCCGATGACGTCGACGGCCTCGGGGCGCACGCCCAGTTTCAGGGATTGGCCTGCGTGCTCCGCCAACTCCGCGGGCACGGGCAGGGACTGCCCGCCGAGGTCCAGTCTAGGTCCGTCGTCGGTGTCGGCCACGACGCCCGTGAGGAAGTTCATGGGTGGACTGCCGAGGAAGCCGCCGACGAACTCGGTGGCGGGTTCGTCGTACACGTCGGTGGGCGATCCACATTGGACGATCTTGCCGTCGCGCATCACGGCGACCCGGTCTCCCAGCGACAGAGCCTCCACCTGGTCGTGCGTCACGTACACGGTGGTGGTGCCCAGCTGTTCGACGAGCTTCTTCAGCTCCGCGCGGAACGACAATCGCAGCAGTGCGTCGAGGTTCGACAGCGGTTCGTCCATCAGCAGCACGTCGGCGTCCATGACGATCGCGCGGGCGACGGCCACGCGCTGCCGCTGGCCGCCCGACAGTTTCGCCGGGTATCGGTCGAGATACGGCGTCAGCTGCAACAGGTCGGCCGCCCAGGCGACCTTTCGCGCGATCTCGTCGGGGTCGACGCCGTGCATCCGCAGGCCGAACCCGATGTTGTCGCGCACCCGCTTGTTGGGGAACACCGCGTAGCTCTGGAACACCATCGACAGGTTGCGCCTGCGCGGTTCGGCATAGGTGACGTCGCGGTCGCCGATGACGATCTGACCGGCGTCGGGCAGTTCGAGTCCGGCGATCATGCGCAGCAGCGTCGTCTTGCCGCAGCCCGACGGGCCGAGCAGCACCATGAACTCGCCGTCGCCGATCTCGAGGGACACCTCGTCGGTCGCCCTCGACGTGCCGCCGGGATAGGTCTTGGCCAGGTCCCGCAGGATCACCTCGGCCATGCGGCCCCTCCCTTCGGTGCGGTTGCTTGTTCGGTCATCGGACGCCTCACCGGTCCGGTCGGTCGTTCGGTTCTCAACGCAACGTCGTTCCCCACATGTTCACGAGGTAACGGCGCATCACGAAGATGAACAGCAGCGCAGGCAGGATCAGGGCGAACCCGCCGGCGAATCGATACGCCTGGGACGCCTCGGCCAGGGCCGTCAGGACCTGGGCGGGCAGGGTGCGGTGGCCCAGCGTCACGACCGTGGCGCCGAGAATCTCGTTCCACGACAGGACGAAGGTGAAGATCGACGACGCCGCGAGCCCGGGCAGCGCCAACGGGAGCACAACGCGGCGTGCGGCCTGCCACCGGGTGCAGCCGAAGATCTGCGCGGCCTCCTCGACGTCGCGGGGCACCGACACGAAGATGCTCGCCGTGATCAGCACGGTGGTGGGCAGAGCGAGGACGGTGTGCACGAGCGTCACGGCGAACACGGTGTCGTAGACGCCGAACTGGAGGAACAGGGTCGCCAGCGGCACCGACAGCACGACGATCGGCAGCGCGCGGACGAGGAGGATGAACACCTGGTACGGCTCCTTGCCGCGGAAGGCGTACCGGGCGAGCGCGTAGCCGGCGGGCGCGCCGACGACGAGCGACCAGAACACGGTGTAGAGCCCGACCAGCAGCGAGTTGCCGAACGCGGGGAACGTGCCGGTTGCCTGCAGGAACGCCTGCAGCGTCTCGGTGGACAGTTCCGAGGGCACGAGGGGTTTGGGGAACTCGCCGAGCGCGATCGGGAGGACAGGGCCGACAGCCCGATGAGGACGATCGGCAGCGCCATGAACAGCGACACGAGGATGCAGGCGAACTGCACCCAGGCGGCGCGGGTGCGGCGCCTGCGCAGCGGTGTCCGGTCGACGGGCGGCAGCTCCCGCCGCGCCGGCTGTGGTGTCGAGCGGGTCGACGGTGTTGTGGGGTTCATGTGGCCGCCTCCGCCGGGTTGCGGACCGTGCGCAGGTACAACACGGCTGTGCCGAGCGACAGGCCGAGGACGACGAGGGCGACGGCGCTGGCGACGGCCGGGTTCTGCAGGCCGACATACCACTCGTAGGTCTCGCCGACCAGCAGCGGGAAGTCGCGTCCGGTGAGCGCCTGCGCCACGGCGAACGCCTGGAGCGCCAGAATGGTGCGCAGGATCAGCGCCACCTGCAGGCTCGGCTTGAGCAGTGGCAACGTCACGTGTCGCAGCCGTTGCCAGAACGAGGCGCCGAACACCTGCGCTGCCTCGTCGTACTCGCGCGGCACCATCTGCACGCCGGCGACCACGATGACGAACACCAGCGAGGTGGCGCGCCAGATCTCGGCGAGCACGACGGTGAGCAGCATCGTGAAGGTGTTGTCGTAGCTCAGCCACTGCACACCGTGCTCGGACAGGCCCAGCGACACCAACAGCGAGTTGAGGTAGCCACGGCCGTCGAAAATGGACAGCCACACCAGTCCGGCGGCCAGCTCGGAGATTGCCAGCGGAATGCACCACAGGTAGAAGTGCCCGCTCGCGAACCGGGGCTTGGCCTGGATGAGCAGCGACATCGCGACCGCCAGTACGAGCTGCACCGGCACGACGATGACGATCAGCAGCACTGTGTTGCGGAGCGCCTCGAAGAAGTACGGGTCGCCGAAGAGGCGCTGCCAATGAGCGAGCGTGAACCCGCCGTCCTGGGTGAACGCGGCGAGTACGCCGGACACGAGCGGCCAGCCGAACAGGGCGAGCAGCAGCACGATCGACGGTGTCAGCAGCAGCCACGGCGAGCGCAGCAGCGCACCACGCATCTCAGCCCACCTCGCAGCGGTCGGCGGGCGGATCCGGCGCCCAGCACGGGACGTTCAGTTCGGATAGCACGTTCTGCAGCACCCGGGCCTGCGTGTCCAGAGTGGACCGGATGTCGGCACCGCCGAGGACGATGGCCCGGAACGAGTCCTGGAAGACCTTGCTGACCTCGCCTTCCCGTTCGCCCAGACCCACCGGTGGCAGCGACAGGATCGCGTCGTCGGCGGCCTTCTGCTTGGCGACCGCGTCGGCCTCGAGCCGGATGGCGGGCGGCAGGTCGTCGGGGATGTCGGTGTCGACGACGGGGAAGAAGCCGTTGGAGCGCAACACGTCCAGCTGGGCCTCGGGCGTGGTCAGGGCCCGGATCGTGGCACGCGCGAGCTCGGGATCGGTGCTGCCCTTGGGGATCGCCAGGCCCGCGAGCACCGCCATGTAACCGAGACCGTGTTCCCCGCGCGGCGCCGGCAACATGCGCCAGTTCTCCGGGTCGCGTTCCGGCGCCTCGACGAGGCGGACGACGTGGTCCCAGGTCATCCGCACCTCGCCGGTCTCGAGGGGCTCCTGCATGAAGTCGTAGGTGGTGCTGGCGGGATTGCAGTTGGCCCACAGCTCGCGCAGGTACTCCCACGCGTCGACCGCCTCCGGCGAACGGAACGTCGTGATCTGCCCACCGGTGAACGACGGCAGCAGGTATCCCTGTGTGAAACGGTGGAACAGGCCCTCTGGGCCGAGGGGCAGGCCCAGCATGGGACGACCGCCGTTGGCGCGGCGAGCCGCGATGGCCCAGTCGAGGAACTGGTCGTAGGTCAACGAGTCGGCATCGGCGCCCGGAGGCAGGTGCTCGAGCGCATCGGCGTGCGCGGCGAGAACGTAGCTGGCGTCGGCCCACGGGATGTACCAGACGCGATCGGTGCCGGACCGGGCGAGATCGACGTAGTCGGCGGGGAACCCGCGGTCGCCGAGCTCGTCGAGTAGATCGGTGACGTCCTCGAGGTGGCCGTCGGCGAGTGGGGTGAGATCACCGTGGAGTCCGCCGAGCAGGCCCATCTGGGTGGCGCCCGCGTCGACCTGGCTGCGCACCTGGCCCGCGAACGGACCCTCCTCGATGGTCACGTAGCTGACGTCGTCGATGGTCTTGGCGAGGGTGGAGCGGAACGCCTCGGCCTCGTTGACCGGACGGAACTGCGTGGACAGGAAGACCATGCCGCCACCGCCCGTGGTGGCGAAGCCGGTGCAGCCGGCGAGTCCACTCGTCGCGGCGAGGGCGCCCGCGGCACCGGTGGCGCGCAGGAACGTGCGGCGGGAGAGCCGCGACCGGCCGCCACGCATCGCCGTCTCTTCGCGCTCGGATGTTACAGACTTTTGTCAGGGTCGTTAACATAAGTAGGGTGGGGGAGATTGTCAATGTCGGTGAGGCCACTGCGGGCGCGGACGAGGGGAGACGTGGTGACGAACCAGTCGGCGAATCCGCCGAGCGCGACCTCGCCGGGGCACGTGCTGGCGGTGCTGCGTGCGCACGGCCCGATGACCAGGCAGGAACTGCAGGAGCGCATCGGCCTGTCACGCGTGACCCTCGTCGAACGACTCGACGCGCTGCGCAGGCAGGGCTTCGTGCGCGCGTCGGGGCATCGCGACTCGAGCGGCGGCCGGCGTGCGGAGCTGCTCGAGGTGGACGACGAGACCTCCGCCGCGCTGACCGTCGACCTCGGACAGAGCCACGCGGCGCTCGCCGTGACCGACCTGCGCGGCAGCGTCGCGGCACGCGAGACGCACCGGCTGCCCGTGCGGCACCGCCCCGACGACGTCGTCCCGATGCTGTTGGACGCCGGCCGGGAGTTGTTGTCACGCACCGGGCGGACCGGTGCGCTGCGGGCGATGGCGCTGTCGCTGCCGGGGCAGATCGACCACGAGCGCGGGGTCACGGTCGCGCCGCCGACCATGCCCGACTGGAACGGGCGCACGCTGCGGGATCCGTTCGAGGACGCCTTCGGCGTGCCCGTGCTGTTGGAGAACGACGCCAACGCGTTGGCGTTCGGCGACTACTGCGCCATGGGCCGTCCGGATTCGACGGTCCTCGGCGTCAAGGTCGGCACCGGGATCGGCGCGGGGGTTGTCGTATCGGGGCGGATCCACCGCGGTGAGAGCGGCACCGCGGGCGAGATGGGGCACATGCGCATCGAGGGAAGCGACCGCCGATGCGGCTGCGGACGCCGCGGGTGCGTCGCCGCCAACGCCAGCGGGTCGGCGCTGGTGCGCGACCTGCGGGCGGTGGGCGTCCGGTCGATGGACGACGTGGTGCGGCGGGTCGCCGACGGCCGCGGCGACGCCGTGCGCGCCGCCGCCGAGGCCGGACATCTCGTCGGGACCGTGCTGGCCACCGTCGTGACGATCATCAATCCGCGGTTCGTGCGCGTCGGCGGCGCCGTGGGCATTCTGCCGCCGTTCCTCGAAGCCGTCCGCAAGGCTGTCGAGGAGTACGCGCACGCCAGCGCATTGCGCGGCCTGGAGGTGTCCGGATCCGAACTCGGGGAGGACGGCGCGTTCGTCGGGCTGGCCGGCCTGGTCGCCGACGCCACCCTCAGCCCCGCCGCAGTCGACGCCACCCTCGCCCCCTGAGCCGTGTCAGCACCCCACGACGCCGTGTCAGCACCTCACGACACCGTGTTGGCACCCCACGTCGCCGTGTTGGTGCTCCACGACGCCGTGTTGGCACTCCCAAGGGCCCTTTGGTTGCGTTCAACGCGACCAAAGGGCCCTCGGGAGCACTTCTAGTCCGGGAGGGCGGTGAAGCGGGGCGTGGGGTCGTCCCCGTACGCCGTCGCGGCGGTGGGGCCCACGCCTCGGCGGGTGCGAAGTGGGCCGAAGAGGTTGTCCGGCAGGTGCTCGTCGACGGCCTCGATGACCAGGTCGTGTCCCTGGCCGGCGGAGCTCCCTCCGAGGTCCTCGGAGTAGACGCACACGCCCGTTTCCGTGTCGAGGCGGACGAGATAGGAGTCGGCGAACACCGTGCCGGGCGCCGGTTCGTGGTTCTCGGCTGCCTCCGACTCCGCCGAGAACAGCAGCGGACAGCAGCCGCAGCGCGGGTCGTACCAGCGGGTCGGGCGCAGGCGCGCCTGCCACGCGGGCCGGCCGTGGTGCTCGACGGCCGCGAGATCGAGGATCTCCGTGCCCACCACGGCTGCGCCGTCGTCGTCGCGGCCGGTGGCGAGCTCGTACGGGTCGAGCATCGCAACCCACCGGTAGTCCTGGTACATCGGCGGTTCGAAGTCGAACCGGTACACGGGCAGCCGATCCGGATGGTCCGCCAGGAGTCCGTGGTCGTCGAGGGCATCGGGATCGACGGCGGGCGGCTCGGCCACGTCCGGGTCGGCGGTGCGGTGCATGACGGTGCCGTCGAAGTCCTCGACCCGCAGCCTGCCCGGCTTCCGGACCCATGCGCGCACGGTCGGCTCGCCGGTGCGACGCGGGTCCACCGTGAAGCGCAGGGACCGCCATCGCCACGGCGCCGACCGCGCCAGCGCGTGGAACCGGTCCTCCGTCAGATCCATGGTTCGTTCGTAGCAGGCGGGCACGGCCCACGGCGAACACAATTACGGCCATGGGAAGTGTTGAGCTGCTGACCGACGCCTTCGACCGCGTCCAGGAACTCGTGCACGACGTCGTCGACGGACTGGACGCGAACGCGCTGGCCCACCGGCTGGACGCCGACGCCAACTCCATCGGCTGGCTCGTGTGGCACCTGACCCGCGTGCAGGACGACCACGTCG
Source organism: Saccharomonospora sp. CUA-673 (assembly GCF_001942305.1). Taxonomy (GTDB): domain Bacteria; phylum Actinomycetota; class Actinomycetes; order Mycobacteriales; family Pseudonocardiaceae; genus Prauserella. The sequence continues at coordinate 53,857 of NZ_MKKE01000007.1, forward strand.
CCGGTGCCGCCGGGATCGAGCAACGCTGGACGGCGGACGGCTGGACCGACCGGTTCGCGTTGCCGTTCCCGCCCGGCGACATCGGCTACGGCCATTCCAGCGCCGACGTCGCCGCCGTCGTGGTCAGCGACCCCGCGGTGCTCGTGGACTACCACGACGCCGTCCACGCGCAGACCGTCGACGTCATCGGCCGCATCACCGACCCCGACCTCGACGTCGTCATCGACGACGCATGGGACCCGCCCGTGACCCTCGGCGTGCGGCTCGTCAGCGTCATCGGCGACACCATGCAGCACGCCGGTCAGGCCGCGTTCGTCAAAGGGGTCCTGCTCCGGCGCTCGAACCGGCCCTGAAGCCGGCCCTGGGCCCGGGGTTACTTCTTGGCGGCCGCCTTCTGGGCGCGTTTGAAGTCGCGCACCTCGGCGAGCGTGTTCGGGTCGACGACGTCGGCGATGGAGCGGCGCGCCCCGTCCTCGCCGTACGCGCCGGCGGCCTCGCGCCACCCCTCCGGGGTCACGCCGAGCTGCTTTCCCAGCAGCGCCAGGAAGATCCGCGCCTTCTGGTCGCCGAAACCGGGCAGCGCCTTGAGGCGTTTGAGGACCTCGCGGCCGTCGGGGTCGCCGAACGTCCAGAGCGCCGTCGTGTCGCCGTCGTAGTGGTCGACGACGAACCGGGCCAGTGCGTGCAGCCGCTTGCCCATCGAGCCGCCGTAGCGGTGGATCGCCGGCTTGGCCACGCACAGCTCCACGAACGCGTCGACGTCGGTCTCGGCGATCTTGTGGACGTCGAAACCGTCCATCCGCTCGTCGAGCTTCTTCGGCCCGGCGAAGGCGACCTCCATCGCCACCTGCTGATCCAGAAGCATGCCGCTGAGCAGTGCGAACGGATTCTCGGACAGCAGCGCGTCGGCGGCGGCGTCGCCGGTGAGGTTGAGCTTGGTGGCCATGTCTCCATCTTGACACGTCGACACGGGACGCGGTCGCGCGTATGACGTGGTCACGGGCCACACACGGTGCTCGGACCGCCCGGATCGTCACGGAGCGTCGTCACCCGTTGACACCTCGCGCACCGGCGGCCACGCTCGTTACCGTGGCCGCGTCGCTGGACGCGGTGCCGGTCATGCGGCCTGTCACCGCGGCAGGGAACCGCCAGGCAACGCTGCCGTAACTAGCACAGGCGGTGTCAAGATCGGTAGCTCGCTGTCGCCATCGTCACCCGGGTTTCTGTGTTGTTGCAGGTTGATCGGGTGATCGTGACCGCGTCGAGCTGAATCGGAAACCGTGACCTGTTATGTTGCTTGAATATGTCCGGAAAGCACACAAAGCGTGCCAACGGCGATAATGATTCGGCGGGCAACGTGGTCATCGAACCCCCTGCGGCGGATGACGGCGGGGCCCTCTGGCGAATAGCGCGTGATTCACAAAAGCTGGACCTGAACTCGTCCTACGCCTACTTGCTGTGGTGCCGTGATTTCGCCGACACATCTGTCGTCGCCCGCGTCGACGGGAGCCCCGTAGGATTCGTGATCGGCTATCGAAGGCCGGCCACGCCCGATTCGTTGCTGGTGTGGCAGGTCGCGGTCGACGACTCCCAGCGCGGCCGCGGTCTCGCAGGGAAGATGCTGGACGCCCTGTTCGAGCGAGCGGTCGCCGACGGTGTCCGGTACCTCGACACCACCATCACCCCGGACAACGAGGCGTCCATCGGGTTGTTCGCCTCCTTCGCCAAGCGGTGGGACGCGACGCTGGAACGGTCCGAGTTCCTGGCGGCCGACGAATTCCCGGACCCGCCGCACGAACCGGAAGACCTCTTCCGCGTCGGTCCGCTGAACGTCCCCGCCGGCTGAACCGCGCCCGCGCGACGTCCGCCCCCCACACAATCATCAGATTTGCCTCCAATAGCAGGAGCTGAAAACACGTGAGCATCTTCGAAAAGCTCGAGTCCGAGGTGCGCAGCTACAGCCGTGGCTGGCCCGTCGTCTTCGACAAGGCGCAGGGCAGCTGGCTCTACACCGAGACGGCAAGCCGTACCTCGACTTCTTCGCCGGCGCGGGTGCCCTGAACTACGGGCACAACAACCCCGTGCTGAAGCAGGCCCTCATCGACTACATCTCCCGCGACGGCGTGACGCACTCGCTGGACATGTACACCGTCGCCAAGCGCGACTTCCTCCAGTCGCTCGACGACACGATCCTGACGCCCCGCAACATGGAGTACAAGGTCATCTTCCCCGGTCCCGGCGGTGCGAACGCCGTCGAGGCCGCGCTGAAGCTGGCCCGCAAGGTCACCGGTCGTGAGTCGGTCATCAACTTCACCAACGCCTTCCACGGCATGACCCTCGGCGCGCTGTCGGTCACCGGTAACTCCATGAAGCGCGGCGCCGCGGGCATCCCGCTCGTGCACGCCACGCCGATGCCGTTCGACAAGTACTTCGACGGCGAGTTCCCCGACTTCTTCTACTTCGAGCGCCTCCTCGAGGACTCCGGATCGGGCCTCAACGAGCCGGCCGCAGTGATCGTCGAGTCGGTGCAGGGCGAGGGCGGCATCAACGCCGCGCGCCTCGACTGGCTCAAGGGCCTGTCCGACCTGTGCAAGAAGCACGGCATCCTGCTCATCCTCGACGACGTGCAGATGGGCTGCGGCCGCACCGGGCCGTTCTTCAGCTTCGAGGACGCCGGCATCGAGCCCGACATGATCTGCCTGTCCAAGTCGATCGGCGGCTACGGCCTGCCGATGGCGATCACGCTCGTGCGCCCGGACCTCGACGTCTGGTCGCCCGGTGAGCACAACGGCACGTTCCGCGGCATCAGCCCCGCGTTCGTCACGGCCTCCGCCGCGCTACGCGCCTACTGGTCCGACGACGAGCTCCAGAAGTCGACCAAGGCCAAGGGCGAGCGCATCGCCACCGAGTTCGGCAAGCTCGTCGACGCCTACCCGAACGCCGAGCTGATCGCCAAGGGCCGCGGCCTGGCGCGCGGTCTGGAGTTCGGCAACGCCGAGGCCGCAGGCAAGGTCGCCGCGGCGGCCTTCGACCGCGGCCTGCTGCTCGAGACGTCCGGCCCGAGCGACGAGGTCGTCAAGCTGCTGCCGCCGCTGACGCTCACCGACGACGACCTCACCAAGGGACTGGAGATCATCGCCGACGCCGTCGAGTCGGTGCTGGCCCGCTGACGCGGCCACGACACTGGAGCTGACCTGCTGGAGCCACCGCCCGGCCCTGTGCTCGAATAACGGGGCCGGGCGGTGGCTCGCGCGCCCCCAGAACACCTCACGACCTAAGGAGTCGCCTTGTTCGTCCGCACCATCGACGAGATCACGGACACCGAAGCCGACATCAAGACCGAGAACTGGCGCAGCAAGCGCATCGTCCTGGCCAAGGACAAGCTCGGTTTCTCCGTGCACGAGACCACGCTGTATGCGGGCACCGTCAACGACTTCTGGTACGCCAACCACATCGAGGCGGTGTTCATCACCGAGGGCGAGGGTGAGGTCGAGGACAAGGCGACCGGCGAGGTGCACCAGCTCAAGCCCGGTTCCATCTACGTGCTGAACAACGCCGACAAGCACCAGGTGCGCCCGCGCACGCAGATGAAGACCGTGTGCGTGTTCAACCCGCCCGTCACGGGCCGCGAGGTGCACGACGAGGACGGCGTCTACCCCCTCATCGTCGAGGAGGACTGAGCCCGGGCCGGCACCGCCGGCCGATCGAAACCGTTGCCGTGGGCGACGTTTCACTCCTGATTCGCGGGTACCCGGTCAGTGTGGCCGCGTCGTCGCCGACGGCGCCCACCGGCCGGGTACCCGCTTTTGCACGGCCTGCCGCAGGACGGCCGCACCTCGCGGTCCTGCTCCTGCGACGGATACGACCGAAAAGGACAGAGTGGAGAAAATTGTAGGAGGCGAACGTGACTCTCGCGTACGAGACCGCGACCGAATCCCGCATTTCCGACGCCTATCCGACGCGACTGCGCGGCGGCGAGGCGCGGCTGCTCGACCGGGGTGACCCGACCGTCTGGGGAACGGCAGGTGACGGCCCCTTCGGCAGCGCCGACCTCGCGGCGCACGACGAGAACGGCTACACGATCGTCGAGGGCCTCATCTCGCCGGCCGAGGTCCAGGAGTACTGGGCCGAGCTCGGGCGGCTGTCGTCGGACGAGCAGCTCAAATCCGACGAACGTGTCGTCACCGAGCCCTCCTCGGGCGAGGTTCGTTCCGTTTTCGAGGTGCACCGGATCAGCGAGCTGATCGACCGACTGGCCCGTGATCCGCGCATCCTCTACCGCGTGCGGCAACTTCTGGGATCCGACGTCTATCTGCACCAGAGTCGCGTGAACTACATGCCGGGATTCCGCGGAAACGGTTTCTACTGGCATTCCGACTTCGAGACGTGGCACGCCGAGGACGGCATGCCGAGGCCGCGCGCCGTGAGCTGCTCGATCGCGCTCACCGACAACTACCCCTTCAACGGCGGGTTGATGGTGATGCCGGGCTCGCACCGCACGTTCGTGCAGTGCCTCGGCGAGACGCCGGACGAGCACTACCGGACGTCGCTGCAGCAGCAGGAGATCGGCGTGCCGAGCGAACGCGACATCACCGCGCTCGCCGCCGAGCACGGCATCGACCAGTTCACCGGCCCCGCAGGGTCGGCGTTGCTGTTCGACGCGAACATGATGCACGGCTCGGGCAACAACATCACCCCGTATCCGCGGTCGAACATCTTCCTCGTGTTCAACAGCGTCGAGAACACGCTGGTCGAACCGTTCGCCGCGAACAGCAGGCGGCCGGAGTTCATCGCCTCGCGCGAGGTCGGGCCCCTCGGCCGCTGACACGGGACGCCGCTGGGCCCGCTGACGGCGATTCGGCCGATCGGGTAGGGCAGGCTCACGCAGGGTTGATTACTCCGGGGGCGGGTGTAGTCGACCTTGCGCAGCCTGTTACCGTGTCGCCACCTCATCGCGGAAGTGATGAGGCAGTCGCCCTCAGCGGCCTGGTGACTCCTTTGCTCGGGGTGGGCACTGCATACCGCGGCAGAGGCGGCGAAAGCACGACGAGTACGGCCCCGCGCCATCAGATCGGGACTGATGGCACGGGGCCGTATTCTGTTTCATGCCAAGGGAATGCGGCCTGCGGTCGCGTCGGTCGACGAGGTCAGTCGAAGAGGCTCGTCTCGCCGTGGTGGATGTCGAGCAGCTCGTACACGGGCCGGCCGCGGCGGCCGTCGATGGTCGTGGTTCGAACCACGCGCAGCCGCGCGGTGACCGGCCGATCGAGGTTCACCTTGATCTGGTCGAGCAGGTCGGGCACGACGGCGCCCTGGATGGTGCTGCCGGTGTCGCGCTCGAGGTAGAAGATCCGGCGGCGGGTGCGCACCCCGTCGAGCCGCCCGGTGACGGTCTCGTACCCGACGTCCTCCCGCGATTCCCGCAGGCTGCTGCCGAGGACGCGAGCCTGATCGGTCGTCATGCTGCGCGTGACCTCCTCGCCGGTGGTCGGCATGAGCGTCAGGCCCAGGCTCGAGGTCTTCGTGACCGCGCTGACGATGTCGCTGACGGCGTTGCGGATCGTGTCGCGCTGCAGCAGCACCGCGTCCAACGCGCCGTCGTCGGAGCCGTTGATCGGCAGGAAGTCGCACAGTTCCTTCACCGCGCGTTCGGACAGCGTCTCGATGCCGTCGTTGATCAACGCGTCCGGATCCGAGGTCTCCGGGAAGCCGAAGAACAGCGCGTTGCCGGCCTGGCCGCGCTGCAACAACGGCGCCTTCTCGCGGTCGGCGGGCTGGACGTAGGTGATCTCGGTCTGCGGATTGCGGACGATGTGGCCGACCTTGGCCGTCGCGTCCTGGAACGCCCTGCTGATGTCCGAGAAGGCGTAGGCGTCCATGCGCGGCGAGTCGAGCATCGACACCCGCAGCAGCGCCGAACGTCCCGTGCGCTCGAACTTCGCGTGCGCCGCGCGGGCGCTCGCGCGCGCGAGGTCGTCCAGCCAGGTGCCACCGGGAATCGCGTCGGCGACGTCCTCGAAACTCACCACGTCACCTCCGCGAAGCCCTTCACCACACCGTGTCGCGGGCCGCGTGCCCACGTCGGTTCCCACGCCTCCTCGTCACCGGGGCGACACAGGAATCCGTCGAGCAGTCCGCTCATCGGCCTTACCCGATCGAGGTACATCGCGGGTTGTTCGGCGATGACGCCGTTGAGCGTGAGCATGCCGTACAACGCCTCGCGTGCCGGTCCGCCGAGTCGCTTCAGGCTGCCCCATTCGTCCGGGATGAGCAGGACGTCCACATCGCGCGGCACGTTCTCCGAGCGCACCGCGAGCTCCCCGGACACCCATGCCCTGCCCGACGGGATCAACCCGCCGACGACGCCGAGATAGCCGGACAACGCGCTGAACAGCACCTCGCGCTCGTTGCGGTGCGGACAGTCCCAGACGAAACGTTCGTACAGGTCGGACAAATCGGCGGGGTGGCGACCGGGCGGCAGAACGTTGTGCGGAGTCCAGTAGGGGAGCGGCATCCACGTTCCTTACATCGCCGACGGAGCGCCGCAAGCGGCGGAGCGAACTTATCAGCCGCTACGCAGCGCGTCCTCAGCCGCCTGAACGGGGGATATCGTGCTCACTGGCGTGTGCATCGGCCTCGTCGGGCCACTCGTTGCGTGCATGCCAGGCGCGTCGCGGCGGCAGCGTGCCGGACGTGCGTCCGGTGCCCGCCCCCTCGTCGAGTGCCCCCAACACGGTGCCGTCCCTACCCTCGACGGGCTGTTCGACGTCGGGGGTGCGCGGCGTGCGCGCGCGGGTCGAGCGGTGGTTCGCGCGGGCGCCGGGGTGCCGGGTGTGGGCCGTGGCGTCCGTCGGGTCGGTGGTCGGGTCCGGTTCGTCGTCGAGCGTGCCCGTGGCGGGCAACATCCCGGTCTGCTCCTCCGCCCGCTCCCCCGCGGGGATCGGCGGCAACGCCGTCCAGGTGCGTTCGCGGCGGTATCGGTTCGCCCGCGGGGCGGCATCGTCAGGGTCGTCGTCTCGGTTGTCGTATCGGTCGTCGCGGAGCTGCGTCGCGCGCTGTACGAGCGCCATGGACAGCGCGCCGAGCGCGAACGCGATCAACAGCCACAGCCACATCTGTCCGAACAGCCACAGCATCGCGGTTCCCCTTCGTGATCGCTCGTGTCCGCCTACAGCACCGTGATCTCGACGCGCCGGTTCTGTCTCTTCTCGTTCTCGCTGGCCGGCTGGGTGTCGCTGTGTGCGACGGTCATCAGCCTGCGGTGGTCCACACCCGCCTCGACGAGCGCCGTCGCGACGGCCTCGGCGCGCTCGCGCGACAGCTCCCGCGCCTCCCGCTGGGTCAGCTCCTGGGACTGTGCGGCGTGCCCGCCGATCCGGAACCGCAGCTCCGGCGGTGTGGACCGCAGCACGTCGGCGAGCTGCTCCACGGCCCGTTCGCTCGCCGGCGTCAGCGTGGCGCGGTGGGCCGCGAAACGAATCGGGGCGCGCTGCAGCACGTGGTCCACCGACGTCTGCGCGGCACGTTGGGCCTCCGTCATCTCCCGCTCACGGACCTCGACCGCGCGGACGCCCTCGACACCGCCGACGACGGCCCGCACCCGGTCGGCCCGTCCCTCGGGCACGCCCGACACGATCGCGTCCCTGCCGTCCATCGTCACGTCGGCCGACTGCATGCCCGCCTCGTCGACGGCGCCGCGAACGTGGGGATGCAGGGCGTTCTCGATGCGGTCGGCCGACGCCCACGTCGCGGCGAAGGCCAGGACTCCCGACACAGCGAGCGCGAGCGGAATCAGCCAGAACCGGACGTTGTCCCTGGCCATGTCTCGACGATAGGCGCAGCCGACCGCGTTCGCGAACGGTGCGAACGCTGGTGCGCATGTGGGTGCACCACGCCGCCGGATGCCAACACGGCGCCGCCAAACGCTGACACGGCGACGCGAAGTGCTGACACGGCGACGTGGGGTGCTGACACGGTTGTCAGTCGACCAGTTCCTGCAGGGGGGTCAGGCGGGGGCGCTTGGGGGTGACGCCGTCGCCCATGGACTCGCCGCGCAGGTGGCGGCGGATCCACGGCAGCAGGTGGATGCGCGTCCATTCCAGGTCGCTGCGGCGCAGGGTGAGCCAGTTGTGGTGGTCCTCGGTCTCGGGCCACGGCTCGCGCCAGTCCGCGGAGGTGGGCACGCCCAGCACCTCGGCCGCGCGCAGCGCGATCCGGCGGTGCCCCTCGGCGGTGAAGTGCAGGCGGTCGTCACTCCACGCACGGACGTCGTGCAGCGCGTCCATCGCCCACAGGTCGACGACCTCGGCGCCGTGCCGATCGGCGATCGCGCGCAGGTTCACGTTGTAGATCGCGACCTTGCCGCGCAGCACGCCCATCAGCGAGAGGCCCTTGGTGTCCGGACCGGTGAAGATCAGCACCTCGATGCCCTCGGCGCGCAGCGCGGCGACGCCCTCCTCGAACTCGGCCGCCTTCTCGTCGGGGTCGGCGCCCGGCACGATGATGTCGTTGCCGCCCGCGCACAGCGTCACCAGGTCGGGTTTGGTCTCGAGCGCGACGGGGAGCTGTTCGGTGAGGATCTCGGAGAGCATCTTGCCGCGCACCGCGAGGTTCGCGTAGGCGAAGTCCTCGGACCCGCCGGCGAGGATCCCGGCCAGCCGGTCTGCCCAGCCGCGGTAGGTGCCGTCCGGACGCTCGTCGTTCAACCCCTCGGTGAAGCTGTCGCCGATGGCGACGAAACTGCGATATCCCGTCACGACGTCTCCCTCCGCCTGGTTGCGCGCATCCCCACGGCCGCCGATGCCGCTTCTCGTGCCCTCCGTCTCCTGATCAACGTCCGGCGGTGAGCGCATAGTCCCCGCAGCGCGCTCGCCCGAGAATCTCCGGTCGGATCGAGGAACCCACAGTCTCCTCCTTCGAGGTCGACCTACGCAGCCGTAATCCGTCCGCCGGCCGGGTGGTTGTGGCGTAACTAACGACGACCGGCCGGGGCCGGCGGCCACGGGGGATCAGGCAAGGTGGAGAGCGTGAACGAGACCCCGTCCGAGAACCCCCGGCCGCCGGTCGCCCGTCGTGAGTCGCTGGCGAGTCTGCTCGGCGGCCGCAAGGGCGCCCTCGACGCGAGCCTGCCGCCCGTCGCGTTCGTCGTCGGCTGGTTGGTGTCGGGCTCGTCGATCGGCTGGGGCGCGGCCGCGGCGATCGTGTTGAGCGTGGTCGTGGGCGTCGTCCGGCTCGTGCGGGGCGACAAGATCAGGGCGGTGTTGATCAGCCTCGCCGCGGTGGTCGTGGCGGCGCTGATCGCGTTGCGGACCGGGCGCGCCGAGGACTTCTTCCTGATCCAACTGCTGTCCAACGTGGCCAGTGCGCTCGCCTGGGCGGTGAGCATCGTGATCCGCTGGCCGCTGCTGGGCGTGGTGGTCGGCACCGTGCTCGGGCAGAAGACGCGCTGGCGGAAGGACCCCGATCTGCTGCGCGCCTACTCGCTGGCCAGCTGGGTGTGGGTGTTCGGCCAGTACACGGTGCGGGTCGTGGTGTTCGGCGCCCTGTGGTGGGCGGGCGAGGTCGTCGCCCTCGGTATCGCGCGCACCGCGCTGTCGTGGCCGTTGGTCGCCCTGACCGTCGCCGTCAGTGGCTGGGTGCTGCACAAGGCCCTGCCGGAGCGACACCCCGGCCTCCGGCATCCCGTGCTGCCGGGCGCGCGGACGAGACCGCGGGGGACGCCGGAACCGAGCGCGCCGCCACCGAGGACGCTGCGGACGAGGCGGCCGTGGACCCGGGCGGCGACACGGGGGCCGAGACCGGAGGAGGTCCGGAAAAGTAGGTGGCCCCCGGCGAGGGGGGAGGTCCGGGGGCCGGTGCTCATCTTACTCTGTTCGGGTGAGTCGTGTGGGGGCCGAACCCCTGTAATGCGGCCAGCCACGCGGCTCCCATTACACCGTCCTTGCTTTCGCGCACGTCATGGCCCTGGAGCCGTCGGTGCACCCGACGACGCACCGGACTGTCGGCCCCGAGGACGCTTCCCACCAGAACGATGGGGGTCGTTTCGTCCGATTCGCGCGCTGCCAGCGCCGTGTCGGAGAGCCACGCCGCCGCGTCGTCGGCGATGCGCGTGGCCACCGGATCGGCCCCGGCCTGCCCGTCCGTCGTCCCGTCCGTCGTCCCGTCCGTGGTCTCGTCCGCCCGGTCGCTCGCGGCGGCGCTGACGAGTGGTGCGAACCGGGCGAGCCGGACGGGCGGATCCTGGTTGACGACCGTGATGAGCCGATGGAACGCGCGCGGTTCGTGCGCCTCGACGCCGGCCTCGGCGAGCACGGCGGTGGCCAGCCTGCCGAGCGGTGCACGCCCGGACAGCGCGTCCAGGGTGGCCCGGACCGCCTCGCGGCCGATCCAGTACCCCGAGCCCTCGTCGCCCAGCAGCCAGCCGTAGCCGCCCGCCACCGACACCATGCGGTGCTCGCGGATGCGGCCGGCGATCGATCCGGTGCCCGACACCAGCACCGTGCCGTCGGCGGCGTCGGTGGCCGAGGCGAACGCTGTCTCGCGTCCGACACGATGTGCGGCGACACCGTCAGCCCCGCCTCGCGCCAGGTGTGCTCGAACAGCTCCGCGATCGCCGGATCGGTCAACTTGCTCGCGCCCGCCATGCCGACGACGCAGCCGACGAGTGCGGCCGGGTCGAGTTCGGCCGTGGCGGCCCGGACGGCGTCGGCGATGGCGGCGGCCGCCTTCTCCGGCGGGTGCGAGTTCGGGTTGGCCCCGCCCGCGCGGCCGGTGCCCAGCACCCGGACATCGGCGTCGACGGCGCACGCCCGCGTGCTGGTGCCGCCGGCGTCCACGCCGACGACGTACGTCCGGCCGGTCACCGTGTCTTCGTCACTTTGCGCAGGCCACGCGGGTTGTCCGGGTTGCCGCCCCTGGCCAGCGACAGCTGGAGCGCGAGCCGTTGCAGCGGCAGGATCTCCAGGACCGGGGCGATCTCCTCGGCCGTCTCGGGGACGTCGATGCGCAGCGCGGACGGCATGCGCGCCGCCGCGGAGCCGACGGCGAGGACGTCCGCACCACGGTCGCCGACGGCCGCGAGCACGTCGCCCATGACGTCGCCGCCCTTGCCCGTGCTGGTCACGCCCACCACGGCGGTCTCCTCGTCGACCGCGGCGACGGGGCCGTGCAGCAGGTCCGCACCGCTGTAGGCGCGCGTCTGCAGGTAACTGGTCTCGGCGAGTTTGAGCGACGACTCCAGCGCCGTGGCGTACGAGTAGCCGCGGGCGGCGGCCACGACGCGGGTCGCGAACCGGTAGCGGTCGACGGCCCTGGCGACCTGGTCGGCCGACCCGCGCAGGGTCGCGTCGGCGCGTTCGCCGATGTCGGCTGCGGCCTCGCCCTTCCCGCCGCGAATGGCGTCGACCAGCAGGTACAGGCTCAGCAGGGTTGCCGTGTAGGTCTTCGTGGCGGCGACGGCGTCCTCCTGGCCCGCGCCGATGTCGACGGCGAGGTCGGCGGCGGTGAACAGCTGGGACGACGGGGTGTTGCTGACCGCCACCGTGCGCGCGCCCGCCTCGCGCGCGGCCTGGGTGACCTCGAGCAGGTCGGGCGAGCCTCCGCTCTGACTCACCGACACCAGCAGCACGTCCCGCAGGTCCGGACGTGCGCCGTACAGCGTCGTGGTGGACGGGGACACCAGGCCGACCGGCAGGCCGAGGAGCACCTCGATCAGGTACTTGGCGTAGATCGCCGCGTGGTCGCTCGAACCACGGGCCGCCAGCAGGGCGAACCGCGGCGGACGGGCCGCGATGTCGGCCGCGACGGCCGCGATGTCGGCGCGATTGCGGGCGATCGTGGCCAGCATGTCCGGCTGCTGGTCGATCTCCGCGGTCATCAGGCGCCGGGCTCGGCATCTGTCACGATGTTCCTCTCATTGCGCCTCGTTCCTCTCGCATTAAGGTCTAGACCAATAGTAAACCGGTTGAAACTGGCGCGCGAAGGGTAGATTTGTGGGGAGGCGTTCGGGGCGCTTGAGTGGAGGGCTTGCCATGTTGGAGGTTTTGGGGGCCAAGGGCGGTACCGCTACCGTCGCGAGGCCGGGACGTGAGCCGAAGTACTGGGCTCTCAAACAGCATCTGCTGGATCAGCTGGATTCGCTACCCGCGGGGGCGCGATCCCCACCGAGCGGGCGTTGGCCGGGGAGTTCCACGTCTCCCGCACCACGGTGCGGCAGGCGTTGGCCGACCTGACCGCCGAGGGCAGGCTGCACCGCGTGCAGGGCAAGGGCACGTTCGCCGCGGAGCCCAAGGTGGCCCAGCGGCTGCAGCTGTCGTCCTACACCGAGGACATGCGGGCGCAGGGTCTGGAACCCTCGTCGCAGCTGCTCGAGGTGGACGAGGTGTTCGCGGAGGGTGACCTGCCGAAGCTCCTCGGTGTCCGCACCGGGGCGAAGGTGCTGCTGCTGCGGAGGCTGCGGCTCGCCGACGGCGAGCCGATGGCGCTCGAGACGACCCACCTGCCGCTGGCCCGGTTCCGCGGGATCCGTAGGCACGTCGTCGAGGGTGGGTCGCTGTACGAGGCGCTCGCCGAGCGGTACGGCGTCGAGATGGACAAGGCCGAGGAGACGATCGAGACCTCGCTCGCCGGGCCGGAGGAGGCCGAACTCCTCGGTGCCGACGTCGGCGTGCCGGTGTTGCTGTTGAACCGACAGACGTTCGGTTCCGACGGCAAACCGGTGGAGTTCGTGCGCTCGATCTACCGCGGCGACCGCTACAAGTTCGTCACCACCTTGACGCGTCCTTGACACCGACCGTCCCGGCTGTCCGAAATGGACAGTCGGGACGTGTTCGCGCTCACGCCGAGTAATCCGGATTTCCGGAAACGCCCGGAACATCAACAGCGATGGTTCTGGTGAGAGCGGGAGCGGGGAGTGCGGACAGCGGACCATGGACGACAGAAGACGAATCGACAGGACACCCGGCGGTGCCGGTCCCGGCGAGCAGCGTGCCGGTGACGGCCCGGGGGACAAGAGTGCAGGGGACGGCTCCGGGGAGAAGGAGAAGTCCGGTCTGCGGCCGGCCCAACTCGCGGCCGGTGGGATCGCCGCGACGACGGCGGCGTTCCTGTGCTCGTTCTTCGGCGTGTACGGCACGGTGATCGGCACCGGGCTGATCAGCGTGCTGAGCACCGTGGGCAGCGAGTTCTACCTGCGTTCGGCGCGCAAGTCGAAGGAGGCGGCGCGCAAGGCCAAGGTGAAGGCCTCGGAGCTGGCCTCGACCAAGACGGGCCGGACGGCGGTCCTGCCCGTCACCGGGGCCGGTCCGCAGCGCACGCTCCGGCCGGAGGGGCCGGGTCGTACGGAGGGCACGGTGCGGCCGGAGGGGCCGGGTCGTGCGGAAAGGCCGGAGGGGCCGGACCTGCCGACGCAGCGCATGTCCTACGCCGACCAGCCGACGGTCTACCTGAACGCCGATCAGCCCACGGACTACCTGGGCGTGCCCGCCGCGGCGGACACGTCGGGTGGCGACTCCGCGAGGGGGAGTCGGCTGAGGCGGCGGTGGCCGATCCTGGCGGCGACGAGCGCGGTCGTGTTCGCGATCGGCCTGTTCCTCGTCACCGGTTTCGAGCTGGCGACCGGGCAGTCGCTGAGTGGTCAGGGCCGCAGCACGGTCAGCGAGATCGTCGGCAACACCGGACAGGAGTCCGGGACCGACCGGGGCGGGCAGCAGGGCGGCTCCGGCGAGGGTGACGGCGGTTCCGGGGACGGTTCCGGCGGCTCGGACGGTTCGGACGGCTCCGTGGACGGCGAGCGCAGGGACGTCGAGACCGGTGGTTCCGACGACGGTGCCCCGGCGACGACGACCCGTCCGGCCCCGGCCGATGGCACCGACGGCGAGCAGGACGGACGTCCGGCGCGACGGAGGCCCCGGCGGACACCCCACCGGCGGAGCAACCGGCCCCGACCGAACCCCCGGCGGACCCCCAACCCCCGGCCGAGCCGGCCCCGTAAAAGCTCCCGAGGGCCCTATGGTCGCGTTGAACGCGACTATGGGGCCCTCGGGAGCAGTCAGGGGAGGGCGGCGCGGAGGGTGCTTGCCGCTGCCGTCGGGTCGTCGCGTCGGTGATGGCTCGGACCACGACGGCTCGGGTCGCTCCCGCCTCGACGACCTCCGGCATACGCTCCGCGTCGATCCCGCCGATCGCGAACCACGGCCGCGCCTCCGCACCGCCGGCCACCATGGCCCCGCCGTCCACGGCGCCGCCGACCACACCGGAGCCCGACGCGACTCGACGGACCAGCTCGAGGCCAGGGGCGGAGCGGCCCGGTTTGGTGGGCGTGGGCCAGCAGGGACCGACGCAGAAGTAGTCGACGCCGGGCTCGACGGCCGCGGCGGCGGCCTGGTCGGCCGAATGCGTCGACCGGCCGATGACGACGTCGTCGCCGACGACGCGGCGCGCCACCGGCACGGGCAGATCGTCCTGGCCGAGGTGCAGCACGTCGGCGCCGGAGGCCAGCGCGATGTCGGCCCGGTCGTTCACGGCCAGCAGCGCGCCGCGGGCGGCGCAGACCTCGGCGAGGCGCTCCAGCGCGGCCAGTTCGTCGCGCGCCTCGAGCGCCGGTTTCTCCCGCAGCTGGACGATGTCCACGCCGCCGGCGAGCGCCGCGTCGACGAACTCCACCAGGTCCGGTCGCATCGGCGTGCACAGGTACAACCGTGCGTCGGCGAGACGTGTGCGAATCTGATCACCGCTGAGGCCGGGCATGGCGTCACCGTAACGCGTCGGGGTACGTTGGTGGTGTCCGCACGGGAGCCTGGTGGGCTGAGAGGGAGCACCGGCCGCGACGTCCGCGGCCCGACTCCGACCGTGGAACCTGATCCGGATCATGCCGGCGCAGGGAGCGTGAATCGTATGCATGAACTCGCCGTCGTCGGTGGCGGCGTCATCGGCCTGGCCGTCGCGTGGAGGGCCGCGGCCGCGGGTCATCGCGTCACCGTGTTCGACCCCTCCCCGGAACGGGCCGCGTCGCGCGTCGCGGGCGGCATGCTCGCCCCGGTCACCGAGGCGTGGCCCGGTGAGGAGGACGTCCTCGCTCTCGGCGAGGAGTCGCTGCGCCGCTGGCCCGAGTTCGCGACCCGGCTCGCGTCGGACGGCTACGACCCGGCCCTGTCGACGGCGGGCACCGTGGTCGCCGCGTTCGACCGCGCCGACGCCGACACCCTCCGCACGGTCGCGTCGTACCTGCACGACCTCGGTCGCGACGCCGACTACGTCCAGGCCCGGCAGTTGCGGCGGCACGAACCGGGCCTGTCGAACGCCGTCACGGGCGGGCTCGTCGTGCCGGGCGACCTCGCCGTCGACACCCGCCTGCTGCTCGACTCGCTGCGGATGGCGGCGCTGCAGAGGGGCGCGGCGTTGCTGTCCGAAGAGGTCACCGCCGTCGAGCCGGGCGAGGGCGACCGGATCGAGGTCCGGACCCTGGCCACGACCCGTCGGTTCGACCGCGTCGTCGTGGCGGCGGGCGCGTGGAGCGGCCGACTGCTGCCCGACCTCGCCCAGCACATCCGCCCCCTCAAGGGGGAGATCCTGCGGCTGCGCGCCCGGCCGACGACGTTGCCCCCGCCGGCCAGGACCGTGCGCGCGATGGTCGAGGGCGAACCCGTGTATCTCGTGCCGCGCGCCGGCGGGCACGACGGCGACATCGTCCTCGGCGCGACCCAGTACGAGGCCGGGTTCGACACGGCCGTCACCGCACGCGGCGTGCGCAGGCTCCTCGACGCCGCCGAGCGCGTGTTCCCCGGCATCGCCGAGTACGAGGTCGTCGAGACCGCGGCGGGTTTGCGTGCGGGCAGCGCCGACAACCTGCCGCTGCTGGGCGAGGTCGGCGGCGGCGTGTACGCCGCGACTGGACATCACCGCGGCGGGTTGTTGCTGGCCCCCGTCACCGCCGACGCGATCGCCGCGTGGCTCGCTGGCGAACCGGTGCCGCCCGCCGTCGACGCCGCCCACCCGAACCGCGTGAAGGAGCGAGTCTGATGCGCCTGCACGTCAACGACGAACCCCGCGAGTTGCCGGACGGGTCGACCGTCGCCGACCTGCTGGCCGCACTCGACGTGCCGCAGCGCGGTGTGGCCGTGGCGCTCGACGCGCCGTGGTCCGCAGGGCGGAATGGGACGAGGTCGTCGTCGCCGACGGCGCCCGCGTCGAGATCCTCACCGCGGTGCAGGGCGGCTGACCCGCGCGTGCGAAGAGCTGAGCTCGAAAGGCTGACATGACCGCTGACACCTCGGCCGATCCACTGCGGATCGGCGATCACAAGCTCGCCTCCCGGCTGATCATCGGCACGGGCGGCGCGGCGAACCTGGACGTGCTGGAACGCGCGCTCGTCGCGTCGGGCACCGAGTTGACGACCGTGGCGATGCGGCGCGCCGACCTGGGCGCCGGGTCCGGTGTGCTCGACCTGCTGCGCAGGTTCGGCATCACGGTGCTGCCCAACACCGCGGGCTGCCGCACGGCCGCCGAGGCGGTGCTCACGGCGCGGCTCGCCCGCGAGGCGCTCGAGACCGACCTGGTGAAACTCGAGGTCCACGCCGACGACCGGACGCTGCTGCCCGACCCGGTCGAGACCGTCGACGCGGCGGCGCAGCTCGTCGACGACGGCTTCACCGTGCTCGCCTACACCAACGACGACCCGGTGACCGCGCTGCGCCTGGAGGAGGCGGGCTGCGCCGCCGTGATGCCGCTGGGTTCGCCGATCGGCACCGGACTGGGCATCCGCAATCCGCACAACATCGAGCTCATCGTGTCCAGGGCGAACGTCCCGGTGATCCTCGACGCGGGCATCGGCACCGCATCCGACGCCGCGCAGGCCATGGAACTGGGTTGCGCCGCGGTGTTGCTGTCGACCGCCGTCACGCGCGCACAGGACCCGGAGCGGATGGCCCAGGCCATGAGCGCCGCCGTCACCGCGGGCCGACTCGCGCGGGAGGCCGGCCGGATCCCGCAGCGGTTCTGGGCCCAGGCGTCCAGTCCGCCGCGCTGACCGGTGTCCCATTCAGTCGTCGAGCTGTTGCGTTGTCGAGCCACCGTGGCCGGCCCGGGAACGTATGGTGAACGTTCCACGCAGGCAGGTGTGAGAAGTGAAGGAGCGTAGGTGGCCACGCCGAACGACATCCCGCACAGGCTGTTCCTGACCATCGGCCGGCTGTCACGGGCGCTCCGACAGGCCGGGGCCCCGGGCCCCGGGCACGGCGCGATCTCCGCCATGGCCACGCTCGCCACGCACGGAGAGCTGCGGCTGGGGGACCTCGCGCTCAAGGAAGGCGTTGCGGCGGCGACGATGTCGCGCATCGTCGCCACGCTCGTCGAGGCGGGGTACGTGACGCGCCAACCCGACCCCGTCGACCGCCGCGCCTGGCTGGCCGCCATCACCGACGAGGGGCAGCGCATCCTCGGCGACGTCCGGTCGGTACGGATCCGCGAACTGTGCACCCGCATCGAACGGCTCCCCGACGATCAGCGCAACGCCCTCGAAGCGGCCCTCCCCGCCCTGGAAGCCCTCCTCGACGACGAGTGATCAGGCGTCGAAGTCTTCCGGGGCGAGGCGCCAGAAGGCGGACACCGGGCCGATCTTGGCGCCCATCGGGTAGGAGTGGGCGACCGCGCCGGCGACGAACCACTTCGCGAACCGTGCCGCATCGACCATCGACATCCCACGCGCCAGGCCCGCGGTGAGCGCCGAGGCCATCGCATCGCCCGCGCCGTGCGTGTGCGGGGTGTCCAGTCGCGGTCCCGGCAGCTCGACGAAGTCGGAGCCGTCGTAGAGGACGTCGACGCATTCGCTGTCGTGCACCAGGTGGCCGCTCTTGACCAGCACGTACTCGGGGCCCAGGTCGTAGAGGGCCCGTGCCGCGTCGCGCATGTCCTCGCGGCGGGTGACCTCGATGCCCGTCAGCAGCCGCACCTCGTCGAGGTTCGGCGTGACGACGGTGGCGCGGGGCAGCAGCCGGTCGCGCAGCGCGGTCAGCCCGCCGTCGTCGAACAGCGGATGCCCGGTCATCGACGCCGCCACCGGGTCGACCACGAACGGCACCGCGGCGCCGCGGCCGATGCCCGCGTCGTCGACGGCGCCGGCGACCTCGTCGATGATCTCTCCGGACGCGAGCATGCCGGTCTTGGCCGCGTCGACGCCCATGTCGGCGGCGACCGCCTCGATCTGCCCGGCCACGATCCGCGCCGGGATGTCGGCCCGGTCGTGCACGCCGAGGGTGTTCTGCACCGTCACGGCGGTGACGGCGACGAGGCCGTGCACGCCGCAGGTCAGGAACGTCCGCAGGTCGGCCTGCAGACCCGCGGCCCCGCCGGAGTCGGAACCGGCGATCGTCAGTGCGGCAGGAGGTCGGGTGCTCATCCCTCCAGTGTCGCCCCCGCGATGCGCACGCGACCAGCGGGCACCGGGATACCGGGCAGCACCGGCCCGAACGAACCACGCGTGAACACACCGTGAACGGTCGATTCTCGGCGGTCATGAATGTCGGTCGCCGCTCCTAGGCTTCGACCACTATGAAAATCGCGGAGACGCTGCAGGTGTTCGCCTCGGTGCTGGGATCGGGCCAGGGCATGGTGGCCGTCCTGGTCCTCTCGGTGCTGGCGATCGCGGCGCCGTTCGCGGACCGCTATCTGGTTCGCCGCAAACGGTTGACGTACCGGGTTCTGTACAACTCGAAGCTCGGCATCAACCCCGACGTGGACGACGAGGACGTCACCGCGGGCGTGCCGCCCGGTGCCGACCCGGCCATGCGCCGGTTGGCCGACGAGATGAGCCGGATGACGAGCGTCGTCGTCCGCCTGCGCAACGCCGGCATCGAGGACATCCGCCCCGACGATCTGCAGGACCACCCGTTGACGCTCGAGTTCGGCGGTCGCGTCATCTGGAACGCGCGGATCTCCGATCCCAGCGTCGAGACCCACCGCGGCGCACACAAGCGGAGCCTGAGGTTCCTGCCCGCCGACGGTGCCGAGGCCACGAGGCCGGACGCGCCGTCGGCCGAGCTCGACGAGGTGCGCAAGACGTCGCGGCGCACGTTCCCGTGGACACGCAAGGCGGCGGCCGTGGCCGAGAGCGTGCCTGTCCCGGACGTTCCACAGTGGACCCGGCTGCAGTTGCGGGACTTCTCCTTGCAGCGCAAGGAAAGCCTCAAGATCGCCATCGTGCTCCGTGAACCGCGCGCCGCCGCCCGGATTCCGCGCACACCAAGGACATCAGCATCCAGGGCCGGCTCGCGGGTGGCCGGATCGTCGACGAGAAGGAGCAGACGGGGGTGACGTGGCCGCGCGTCGTGACGACGCTCGGGGTGCTGCTCGTCGGCGTGCTGCTCGCCACGCTGCTCGCCAACGCCTCCCGTCCGGCCGCCGATCCCGCGCTCGCCTGCGGTGACGGCGAACTGCGGGTCGTGGGCTCGAGCGCGTTCGCCTCGGCGATGGAGAACATCGCCGAGTCCTACGGCCGGGCGTGCCCGGGCGCCGAGGTCGTGGTCACGCCGACCGGCAGTAACGCGGGGGTGCGGGAACTGACGAGCGACGCCGTGGAGCCCGGCAGCGCGGTCGCGTTGTCCGACGGCCCCGCCCGCGCCGACAGCGACGAGCTGCACGCGACCCCGCTCGCCGTGATCGTCTACACCGTGGTCGTCCACGAATCCGTCGGCATCGACGATCTGTCGACCGACGAGATCCGCGGCATCTACTCCGGCCGCTACACCGACTGGGCCGAGGTCCGCGACGGGCCGTCGTTGCCGATCCGCATCGTGGGCCGTGGCGCCGAATCCGGTTCGCGGACGACGTTCGAGGAGACCGTGCTCGGCCGCTCGGAGGGGGCGCTGACGTCCGACTCGTGCGACGGCGCCGACCGGGTCTCGGACGCCGATGTCGTCCGGTGCGAACGCGGCAGCGAACCCCAGGTCGTCGACGAGGTGTCCGGCACCCGCGGCGCGATCGGCTACGTCGACGTCCCCTCGGCCAACGACGCGCGCTCCGACGGGCGCGAGCTCACCGTCGTCGAACTGGACGGCAACTATCCCGACGCGGGCACCGTCCAGGACGGCTACCCGTTCTGGACGATCGAGTACCTGTACAGCAAGGGCGACCCCGAGTCGGACGCCGTCCCGGTGCAGTCCGGGTTCCTCGAGTACCTCGGCGGCGGCACCGCGCGCGACGAGCTGCACAGCGCCGGGTACCTGCCGTGCCTGCGGCACGACGGCCAACTGCACGAACTCTGCCGCTGGTGAGCCGGGCCGCTGGTGAGTCGGGCCGCTGGTGAGCCCGGCGGTCAGCCGTCGAGGCGCCAGAACGGCGACACCGGGCCGATGCCGCGGCCCAGCGGGTAGGACGCCGCGACCGAGCGCTCGATGAACCGCTTGCCGTCGCGCACCGCCGTCCGCAGATCCGCACCGTGGGCCAGCGACGCGGTGATCGCCGAGGCGAGGGTGTCCCCGCCGCCGTGCGTGTGCGGGGTGTCGTGCCGCGGGCCCTCGAGGTCGATGTGCTCGGCGCCGTTGGACAGCAGGTCGACGCACGTCGGGCCGTCGTCGAGGTGCCCGCCCTTCACGAGCACCCACTCCGGTCCCAGCGCCAGCAGCGCGTCCGCGGCCTCACGCCGGCTCGCGGCGTCGGTCACCTCGACCCCGGTGAGCAGCCGCACCTCGTCGAGGTTCGGCGTCACCAGGGTCGCGCGCGGGAAGAGCTCGCTGCGGATCGCCTCGAGCGCCTCCTCGCGCAGCAGCGGATCGCCGTGCATCGAGGCGGCCACCGGGTCGACCACGAACGGCGTGTCCGTCTGCCGTCCGATGTGGACGTCGTCGAGCGTCTTCGCCACCGCCGTGATGATGTCGGCGGTGGCGAGCATGCCCGTCTTCGCCGCGCCCACGCCCATGTCGCCCACGACCGCGCGGATCTGGGCCGTGACGATCTCGGTGGGGATCTCGGCGAAGTTCTCCACCCCGACCGAGTTCTGCACCGTCACGGCCGTCACCGCGGTCATCCCGTGGACCCCGCAGGCGAACATCGTGCGCAGGTCCGCCTGGATGCCCGCGCCGCCACCGGAATCGGACCCGGCGATGGTCAGTGCCGTCGGCGGCGCGGGGTTGCCCGCGGTGGTGTTCGGTGTCGCGGTCATTCGACCACCGGCAGGTACACCTTGTTGCCGCGCTCGGAGAACTCCTCGGACTTCTCCTGCATCCCGGCCTCGATGGCCTCCACGGAGGACAGACCGTGCTCCTCGGCGTACTTGCGGACGTCCTGGGTGATGCGCATCGAGCAGAACTTCGGCCCGCACATGGAGCAGAAGTGGGCGGTCTTCGCGGGTTCGGCCGGCAGGGTCGCGTCGTGATACGCCCGCGCGGTGTCCGGGTCGAGGGACAGGTTGAACTGGTCGATCCAGCGGAACTCGAACCGCGCCTTCGACAGCGCGTCGTCCCGTTCCTGCGCCCGCGGGTGCCCCTTGGCCAGATCGGCCGCGTGCGCGGCGATCTTGTAGGTGATCACGCCGGTCTTGACGTCGTCGCGGTCCGGAAGGCCCAGGTGCTCCTTCGGCGTCACGTAGCAGAGCATTGCCGTGCCGTGCCTGCCGATCTCGGCGGCGCCGATGGCCGACGTGATGTGGTCGTAGGCGGGCGCGATGTCCGTCGTGAGTGGACCGAGTGTGTAGAACGGCGCCTCGCCGCAGAGCTTTTCCTCGAGCTCCACGTTCTCCTTGATCTTGTGCATCGGCACGTGACCGGGGCCCTCGATCATCACCTGCACACCGTGATCGCGGGCGATGTGCGTGAGCTCGCCCAGGGTCTCCAGCTCGGCGAACTGGGCACGGTCGTTGGCGTCGGCGATCGAGCCCGGCCGCAGGCCGTCACCGAGCGAGAAGGTGATGTCGTAGGCGCGCAGGATCTCGCACAGCTCGGAGTAATGCGTGTACAGGAACGATTCCCGGTGGTGTGCCAGGCACCACGCGGCCATGATCGACCCGCCGCGGGACACGATGCCGGTGACGCGCTGGGCCGTGAGCGGCACGTAGCGCAGAAGCACTCCCGCGTGGACGGTCATGTAGTCGACGCCCTGCTCCGCCTGCTCGATGACGGTGTCACGGTAGAGCTCCCAGGTGAGCTTCTCCGGTTCGCCGTCGACCTTCTCGAGCGCCTGGTAGATCGGCACCGTGCCGATCGGCACCGGCGAGTTGCGCAGGATCCACTCGCGCGTCTCGTGGATCCGCTTGCCCGTCGACAGGTCCATCACGGTGTCGGCGCCCCAGCGGGTCGCCCACACCATCTTCTCGACCTCCTCGGCGACCGACGAGGTCACGGCCGAGTTGCCGAGGTTGGCGTTGACCTTCACGAGGAAGTTCTTGCCGATGATCATCGGCTCGGCCTCGGGATGGTTGCGGTTGACCGGAATCACCGCCCGGCCCGCGGCCACCTCGGCCCGGACGAACTCCGGCGTCACGCCCTCGCGGGTGGCGATGTACTCCATCTCCCGCGTCGTGACGCCGTCACGGGCCCACTCGAGCTGCGTGCGGTGCTCGGACGCCCAGCCGCGCCGCAGCGGATACAGTCCACTGTGGACGTCGATCTCGGCCTCGGGATCGGTGTACGGGCCGGAGGTGTCGTAGACGTCGAAATGTTCGCCGTTGGTGAGCGAGATCCGCCGCACCGGAACGGACAGTCCCGATTCGGTGGGGATATATGTCTTCGCCGAGCCCTCGATCGGGCCGGTGGTGACCTGGTCGGAAACAGGTGTCTGCAACGACGTTCACTCCCTACGCTGGCATTACCCAGTCAGGTTCGTGCGGTCGGCGACGCCGGGACCCGGTCGTCCAGTCGCCCTCTCAGCCCGCCATGGCGCGAGCTCCCGCGTTGGATGTAGTTGTTCCGATCTCCGACCCTGCCATCTACGGCAGGCCCAGGCAACCGCCGTCACGGCGACGCGGTGCCGGGCGAGCGTTCGGGATCGGTCAGAGCTGCTTGGGCGGCATCCAGGTGTTGCCCGCCACGGCCCACTCGTTCTTCTTGATCATCTTCTTCGCGGCGCGCGCGTACCGGCCGATCAGGCGGTCGAGGTAGAGGTAGCCGTCGAGGTGATCGGTCTCGTGCTGCAGGCACCGCGCGAAGTAGCCGGTGCCCTCGACCTCGATCGGCTCACCGTCGACGTCGAAGCCGGTGACCTTCGCCCACGGCGCGCGACCCGTCGGGTACGCCTCTCCGGGCACCGACAGGCAGCCCTCCCAGTCGTCGTCCGGGTCCGGCATCGTCTCCGGGACCTCGGACGTCTCCAGCTTCGGGTTCACCACGACACCCTTGTGGCGCACGCGCTCGTCGTCGGGGCAGTCGTAGACGAACAGCCGGAGGTCGAGGCCGATCTGGTTCGCGGCCAGCCCCACGCCCTCGGCCGCGTACATCGTCTCGAACATGTCATCGACCAGGGTGCGGAGCTTGTCGTCGAACTCCGTCACCTCGCGGGTGGGGTTGTGCAACACGGGGTCACCGGCGATGACGATGGGATGAATGCTCACCCGGCTATTCAAACAACCGGCGGTCCCGGTGACCTCCGGAGGGTCGGGACTGACCCGGTCGGACTACCGGTGCGGCGCGCCGGGCCGGGTTCCACCACTCGAGGTGGTCCTGCGTGATCTAATGGCGCCCGCGGAAACCACACGCGTGTTATTCGCCGAGAACGTTGCGAGGAGTCACATGGACGCCGCGGAGTCGATGGCGGGCGCATCCACGCCTGAAGCGGCCGGCACGCGTGGCGGGTCGAGCGCGCCGACGCCCACCGAACTGCCCGGCGACGACGTGAGCGGACTGTCCGAACGCGAGCGGGAGGTGCTCGCGTTCGAACGGCAGTGGTGGAAGTACGCCGGCGCGAAGGAACAGGCCGTCCGCGAACTGTTCGCGATGTCGCCGACCCGCTACTACCAGATTCTGAACCGGCTGATCGACAAGCAGGACGCCATGCGCGCCGACCCCATGCTGGTCAAGCGGTTGCGGAAGGCCCGGGCGTCGCGGCAGCGGGTGCGTGCCGCGCGGCGGTTGGGGATTGAGCTGACATGAGCATCTTCGAGGGCCTGTCCAGGCCGATGCGCGCCGCGGGACTGGGTCTGCTCGCGGTCGCGGTGATCGCCGCGGTCATCGGCGGCGTCACCGTCGTCACCGGCGGCGACGACACCGAACCCGCCGCGCACGAGACCACACAGCCCGCCGACCCCGACGGCAACGGCAATGGCGACGGCAACGGCAACGGTGACGGTGACGGCGGGAACGGCGGGAACGGCGACACCGACGAGCAGTCGCCGACCGCCGGCAACGGCCAGGACGGCAACGGTGCCGACGGTCAGAACGGTGACGGCGCCGGCGAGGACGGCCGCGACGACAACGGCAACGGCGGCAACGGCGCCGACGGCCAGAACGGCAACGGCAACGGCACGGGCAACGGCGAGTCGGCCGACGACGGCAACGGCGGTGCGGGCGTCGACGACGGCGGCAGCAAGCAGGTCGGTGCCGGTGCCGTGGGCGTGCGCGTCTACAACAACAGCACCGTGTCCGGCCTGGCCCACGAAGCCGCGAACGACCTGCGCGACCAGGGCTGGAACGTCATCGAGGTCGGGAACTACGCGCAGGGCACGATCCCGGTGAGCACCGTGTACTACCGGCCCGGTACCGACGAACAGGGCGTCGCCCGCGAACTCGGCGAGCGCACCGGCATGCGCGTCGAGGAACGGTTCGACGGCATCAAGGACTCCAGCCCGGGCGTCATCGTGATAGTGACCAGGGATTACGCCGACAACTGACCCCGGCAACCGACGCCGGTGCCCGGTGCGCTCCCGGCTCCGCCGGGGTCACCGGTTCCGGGCGTACTCCTCCAGCGCGGCCAGCTGGGCCGGGTCCAGCGACGGTTTGACGACCGCGCGGGCCGTGTCCAGATGCGCCGCGGTGACCTCGGTGGCCTCCAGCGACTCCCGCATCGCCGTGAGCGCGGCCTCGCGGATCAACGCCGAGCAGTCCGCCGCCGAATAGCGCTCCAGCGACGTCGCCAGCTCGTCCAGGTCGACGTCGTCGGCCAGCGGCGTGTTCCTCGCCGCCGAGCGCAGGATGTCGGCGCGGGCCTCCACCGCGGGCGGCGGGACGTACACCTGCCGTTCGAGGCGGCCCGGCCGCAACAGCGCCGGGTCGACGAGCTCGGGCCGGTTCGTGGCACCCAGCACGACGACGTCGCGCAGCGGTTCGACGCCGTCCAACTCGGTGAGCAGGGCCGCGACGACCCGATCGGACACACCCGAGTCGCTCGACGCCCCGCGCCGCGGCGCGAGCGCGTCCACCTCGTCGAGGAAGATCAGCGCCGGCGCCGCCTCGGCCGCACGGTGGAACAGCTCCCGCACCGCGCGTTCGGACTCGCCGACGAACTTGTCCATCAGCTCGGCACCCTTGACGGCGAACACGTTCAGCGCGCCCTCACCCGCGAGCGCGCGCACCAGGAACGTCTTGCCGTTGCCGGGCGGCCCGTACAGCAGGACCCCGCGCGGAGGTGCGACGCCGAGCCGCGCGAACGAATCCGGGTAGCGCAGCGGCCACAGCACGGCCTCGGTGAGCGACTGCTTGATGTCGGCCATGCCGCCGACGTCCTCGAGCGTGAGACCACCCGTGGCGAGCGTGTCCGATTCGGACATCGACAGTGGACGCACGGACGTCACCGCGTCGAGCAGGTCCTGGTGCGAGATCCGGGGCTCCTTGTCGGCGGTGTCGCTGTCGGCGACGTCGCTGTTGCGCTGGCGCAGCGCCGCGCGGACGGCGGCGTCGCGGCGCAGGGCGAGCAGGTCGGCGGCGACCCAGCCGGGCGTGCGCTCGGCGATCTCGCCGAAGTCCACATCGGAGCGCACCGGCACGTCCCGCAGCAGGATTCGCAGCAGTTCGGTACGGACCCCCGCATCCGGCTGGGACAGGGTGAGCTCGCGATCCAGCAGGTCACCCGTCGTCAGCCGCGGGTCGACCGACTCCGGGTGCGCCGTGGTGGCCACGAGCGCGAAGCCCGGCTCTGCCAGTGCGGCGCGGAGCCGGTCGAGCAGGATCGTCGCGACGGGCGGCTGGTTGTGCGCCGGCAGCAGGGCATCGACGTCGGTCAGCAGCAGGGCACCCGGGTCGTCGCCGGACGTCGCCGATTCGATGGCCTGCGCCAGCCTGCTCACCGCGGCGTCGGGTTCGAGGACGGCGATCGTGGGCGCGGCGAGCGTGACCAGCCGGACCCGTTCGGCGCGGGCGACCGAACGCACCAGCGTCGCCTTGCCGACACCCTCCGGCCCGGCGAGCAGCACGCCGAGCCGCGCGGACGTGCCGAGCCTCGCCAACAGCTCGGGACGGTGGAACGCGAGGTCGAACCACTCGGACAGGGTCCGTGCGGGGCCCGCGTGCCCGGCCAGTTCGGACATCGGAGGGGCGTCGGACTCGGCGATCGGCTCGGTGACCGTCATCTCCGCGACGTCGGGCTCGGCCTGCGGCTTCGGCTGCGCGGCGGGTGCGGACGTCGCGGTGCGGGTCGGCCCGCTGCCGACGGGCTCGGTGGCCGGCGCCGGTTCGACGGTCTCGGTGCCGCGCCAACGGACCACTGTGGACGACCCGACGACGACCGGCCCCTCGGCGGGTTCGACGGCCGTGACGGTGAGCAGCTCGGTGGTCCACGTCGCGCCGATCGCACGGGACAGGGTGCCGCGGACGGCGGCGACGTCGGCGCCCGGTGGCGGCGCCAGATCCTGCGGGAGCAGCGACACGGAGTCGCCGACGGTCAGCACCTTGCCGGCCAGTGCCTGGCGCAGGGTCGGAGCCGTCAGCGACATCGTCGCGAGCCGGGAACCCGACACGGTGACCGTGCGCGCGACCGGCGCCTCGCACGGAGCGACGACCACGTCGGCGCCCTCGGTGACACCCAGGTTCGACAGGGTGATCTCATCGGCGAGCAGCACACCCGGCGCACCGCCCGCGGTGTCCGGCGCGGCGAGCGCGGCGCTGACCCGCGCCCCGGTGAGCCGCACGGCGTCCCACTCGCGCAGGCCGAGCGCGTCGAGAACCTCTGGATGGAGCCGGACGACCCCGCGCCGCGAATCGAGCGCGGACGGCGCGTGGCGGACGGTGAGCGTGATCTGGGCAGAGGACGTCACACCGCCACCCTATGGGCAGAGCGTCAGCGGCCGCGTTGGCGGAGGCCGATTCGGCGCCAGTCTCGTTTGCGGGTCGTCGGCCGGGACGTGGTGTCCGCCGGCGGGTAGACCCGGGAGACGTGGCCGCCGCCTGCACTCGGGTCCGTGTCGCCTCGTTGGACGGCTCGGCGGGCGGCGCCGGCCACCCGGCGGAGGCGGGGCTTGCGCAGGCCCAGCCTGCGGCCGCGGCTGCTGCGGCGGATGGCCCTGCGTTCGTGGCCGGGCACGCCCCACGCCTCGGGGTGCGCGGCGAGCCACTGGTAGCGCCGCACCGCGTAGGGGATGTGCGCCAGGTACAGCACGAGGGCCGTGGCCAGCGAGATCAGCGGGTACTGGATCACGGCGGCCGCCAGCAGGCCGACACCGACGAGCAGCGGTGCGACCGCCTTGGCCGGGGCGTTCAGCTTCTTCAGCGACAACGTCGGGATGCGGCTGATCAACAGGGCCGCGGTCGCGATCGTCCACACCACGACGACCACCTGCGACGACCACCAGCCCTCGCCGAACTGCAGCGTCAGCATCACCGGCAGCAGCGCCACGAGACCGCCGGCCGGTGCGGGCACGCCGACGAAGAACTCCCCGGCGAACGGGGGCTGGTCCTCGTCGAGCAGCGTGTTGAACCGCGCCAGGCGCAGGACCATGCACACCGCGAAGATCAGCGTGACGAGCCAGCCGAACCGGTCGTCGCCCGGCATCCACACGTACAGCACCAGCGCGGGAGCCACGCCGAAGGAGATCGCGTCGGACAGCGAGTCCAGTTCGGCGCCCATCTTCGACGACGCGTCCAGCAGCCGTGCGATGCGGCCGTCGAGGCTGTCGAGGATCGCCGCGATGCCGATCGCGCCGATCGAGAGCAGGTAGTCGCCCGTCAGCGCGAACTGGACGGCCGAGAGGCCCGCGCACAGCGCGAGAACCGTGATGGCGTTCGGCAGCAGCCGGACGCCCGCCGTGGCCCGGGACATAGCTCGTCAGCCCTTCGCGGCCGGTTCGGCGATGACGGTCTCGCCGCCGACGGTGCGCTGTCCCTCCCGCACGAGCACGCGGCTGCCGCGCGGAAGGTACGTGTCGACGCGCGAACCGAACCGGATGAGCCCGTAGGTGTCGCCGGCGTCGAGGCGTTGGCCCTCGCCGACCTCGCACACGATGCGGCGGGCCACCAGGCCCGCGATCTGCGTGACGACCAGCTGCCTGCCGTCGTCGGCGCGCACGAGCAGGGAGTTGCGTTCGTTGTCCTCGCTGGCCTTGTCGAGGTCGGCGGACAGGAACTTGCCCGGCCGGTACACGGCGCGTTCGACGACGCCGGTGACGGGCATGCGTTGCACGTGGACGTCGAACACCGACAGGAACACGCTCACCCGGGTGAGCGGTTCGGCGGGCAGTCCCAGCTCGATCGGCGGGACGGCCTCCTCGATGAGCGACACGAGCCCGTCGGCGGCGGCGACCACCACGTCGGTGCGCACCGGCGGCACGCGTACCGGCTCGCGGAAGAACGCGGCCGTGGCGAGCGTGCCCAGGCCGGCGAGGACGCCGAGCGGCTTGGAGACCTTGCGCAGCGCCAGTGTGGCGGCGATCCCGCCGAGCACGAACGGCCTGCCCGCCGGATGCATCGGCGGCAGTGTCTCCTTGGTGATCGACGCGGCGTGGCCGAGCGGGGTGGAACCCATCGGTGTCGTATCCCGTTCGCGTAGGTGGCTCCTCGAACGTGCACACGCTACTCGGCGCGGGTAACGGCCCGGCCGCCCGCCCGTGCCTGCGCTCACAGCAGCAGGACGTCGACCTCGGATCCCTCGGGCGCCTCGGTGACGTCCTCGCCGAGCACGATCAGGCAGTTGGCCTGGGTGAAGGCGGCGAGCAGATGCGAGCCCGGTCCGCCGCGCGGGCCGACGACACCGGTGACCTCGCCGTCGGTGCGGCTGTGGAAGCCGCGCCGGAACTGCCGTTTGCCCGCGGGCACGTGCAGTGTCTCGAGCAGGCGCGCGCGCACGCGCGTGCGCTCGACGTCGGTGTGGCCCAGCGACGTCAGCAGCGCCGGCCGCAGGAACGCCTCGAACGACACCAGCACGCTCACCGGGTTGCCGGGCAGGGTGACGACGGGGACGCCCTCCCACGTGCCGTGTCCCTGCGGCCCTCCCGGCTGCATCGCGACCTTCGTGAACGTGACGCCCGCGCCGGTGAGGGTGTCCTTGACGACCTCGTAGGCGCCCGCGCTGACCCCGCCGGAGGTGACGACGAGGTCGACCGGCGTCGTGCCGCCGAGCCACGGCTCGATGGCGCCCCGGAAGCTGTCGACGTCGTCGGCGACGCTGCGCACCGTCGTCACCTCGCAGCCGAGCGAGCGCAACGCCGCGGCCAGCATGATGCTGTTCGACTCGTAGATCTGCCCGTGCGCGAGCGGTTCAGGCGGCAGGACGAGCTCGGTGCCCGTGGACACGACGAGTACCCGCGGCGGGGTGTGCACGGCGAGCGTGTCCCTGCCGACGGCCGAGGCCAGGCCCAGCTGCGCCGGTCCGCACACGGTGCCCGCGGTCAGCGCCACCGTGCCGCGGGCGACGTCCTCGCCCGCGCGACGTACGTGCGTGCCCGGGGCCGACTCGGCGAACACGCGCACGGTCTGCACGCCGCCGTCGGTGCGTTCGACCATGACCACGGCGTCGGCGCCGTCCGGCATGGGCGCCCCGGTCATGATCCGGTGGGCGGTCCCGGCGGGCAGGGCGGGCACGTCGACGCGGCCCGCGGGGATGTCCTCGCCGACCCGCAGCTCGACGGGGCTGTCCTCGCTCGCCCCCGCGACGTCGGCCGAGCGCACCGCGTAGCCGTCCATGGCCGAGTTGTCGAAGGGCGGCAGGGACACCGGCGCCGCGACGTCCTCGGCCAGGACGAGGCCGGCGCAGTCCGGTACGGGCCTGCTCACCGCGGGCCTGCGGCCCAGCAGCTCGGTCACCTGCGCGCGATAGTCGTCGACGGAGATCATGTCGCGCCACCCCTTCGGTGTCGGTCGGGTTCGCCGCGCTCGAGCAACTCGAGCGCGGCGCTGTGTCAGACTCTCCCCGCCCGGCGCCCGTGGGAGAAGGCCCGGCACCGCACTGGGGAGATGGGGAGATTCTGTATGGAGGTCCACACCCGGCACACTCCGACGTTCGGGGTCGCACGGATCGTGCTGGCCGACGGCGAGTCGGTGCAGGCGCCGGACGAGGCGGTGATGGCCAACGGCTTCGGCGTGTCGGTCAGTCATCCGCGCGGCGACCTCCCCGTGTACACGGCGCCCTCCGGCGGCGGCTGGGTCGACCTCGCGCCGCAGACGCCGGGTGATGTCTACCCGCTCGCGTTCGACGGTCGCAGCGGTTGGTGCGTGTCCACGATTCCCGAGCCCCGGGTGCTGGCCAGGCCCGCCTCGATCCACCGCGACGCCGAATGGCCCGCGCTGCGATCGCTGTTCGGCGGCACCGTGGGGTTCCTCGAGCACTACAGCGGTTCCGGTTCGTTGGTGATCAGCGCCAGGGGCGCGGTGGACCTGCTCAACCTCGACGCCGGCGAGATGATCACCGTGCGTCCCGCGTTCCTGGTCGCCTATCCGGACACGATCCAGGTCCGGCTGCGGGCGATCGACCCGTCGGCGCCGCA
Source organism: Saccharomonospora sp. CUA-673 (assembly GCF_001942305.1). Taxonomy (GTDB): domain Bacteria; phylum Actinomycetota; class Actinomycetes; order Mycobacteriales; family Pseudonocardiaceae; genus Prauserella. Next base: position 84,683 of record NZ_MKKE01000007.1, read on the forward strand.
GTCCGTGCGCACCGGCGAGGGGCTGGTGTTGGACTTCGCCGGGCCGGGCACCGTGCTGCTCCAGGCCAGGCGCTGAGCGGTTCGGGGCCTTCGCGTCGTTCGTGGTTTTCCGAATAGGCGCACGTGTGGTTGATCCTTGATGGCGAATGGCGTGGGCTGTGTGGGTGACGCGCATTCCGCGGAAACTACGCAGCGCGCAGGTCGCGCCGCCGCGCGACCAAGATCCGGTTACCGCAAATTGACCATTGCTGAGCCGTGTGATTCCGGTAGCGTGATCGTCGCTTGGAGCGCGGACAGGCTCGGTCTGGAGGCGCTTTTCGGTTTGGCACAAGGAGGACGCCGTGGCAGTCGGCACGGTCAAGTGGTTCAACGCGGAAAAGGGCTACGGCTTCATCGAGTCCCCTGAGGGGCCCGACGTTTTCGTGCATTACTCCGCCATTCAGGCAGAAGGATTCCGCACCCTCGACGAGGGCGATCGCGTGGAGTTCGAGATCACGTCGGGACGTGACGGCCGCAGCCAGGCCGCCGACGTCAAGAAGGTCTCCTGACCTCACGACCGGAGTTCCCCCGCGCATCTGGTTCGTCGAACCTTCGGCGGACGTTCGGGCACGTGACGTTCGACCTGCGGTCCGGCCGCTAGGCTCCACGCTGTGTCAGGCGATGTGTCGGGGGACCTCACCGGTCGGCAGCTGGGCAATTACCGCATCGACGGTGCGCTCGGCCGCGGCGGCATGAGTGTGCTGTACGAGGCCACGGACGTGCGTCTCGGGCGCAAGGTCGCCCTGAAGGTCATCGGTGAGCATCTGGGCGCCGACGACGAGTTCCGCAGGCGGTTCGTCGAGGAGGCGCGCAACACCTCGGCCGTCGACCACGCCAACATCGTGCCGCTGTACGACTTCGGCGAACTCGACGGCCTGCTCTACATCGCGATGCGCTACGTCGAGGGCGCGACCTCGCGGGCCTCGGCGCGGAAGGGCCGATGGAGCCCGCGCGCGTCACGGGCCTGCTCGACCAGGTCGCCGACGCCCTCGACTCGCTGCACCGCGACGGGCTCGTGCACCTCGACGTCAAACCCGCCAACGTGCTCGTCTCGAGCCGCAGGCGCACCCGCGACGACGTCGAGCACGTCTACCTGGCCGACTTCGGCCTCACCGAGCGCGACGCCGCGACGAAGGGCTCCCGCAAGGGCGACTTCCTCGGGTCGCCGACGTACGCGGCCCCCGAACACCTGCGCGGCGAGCCGCTCGACGGGCGCACCGACCAGTACGCCCTCGCGTGCATGCTCTACGCCTGCCTCGCGGGCAGGCCACCGTTCACCGGCGACGTCCAGACGGTGATCGCCGGCCACCTCAATCGCGAACCGCCCACGCTGTCCGGCGTCGTCCCCCGGTTGCCGGACGGAATCGACACCGTGGTGCGCAAGGGGATGGCGAAGCGGCCCGAAGAACGGTATGCCTCGTGTGTCGAACTGGTCGGCGCGGCGAGGAACGCCCTCGGCCCGAACTCGGGAGCGACGTCCGTGGTGGGGTCGACGAACGGGCACGCCCGAGCCGCAGGGGTCGTCGCCGCGGCCGGCGACCAGGTGGACGCCGGTCAGGCGGCTACGCCACCATCCGGTACGGACCAGGCGGCGGTCCGCGAGGCCGTCTCGCACGCAGGGGTCTCGCAAACAGGAGTCGCGCAAGCAGGAGAGGCAGGGCCGGTGCACCCCCAACACCCCGATCCCCAGCAGCCGGGATGGCAGGGGCCGTACGGCCAGCAGGGCGGTCCACCGTCCGGCCACGGCGGTCAGCCCGGTCAGCCCGGTCAGTCCGGACCCGGTCAGCCGGGTCAGCCGGGTCAGCCCGGTCCGGGTGGTTCGCCGTACGGAACGCCGCCCCCGGGCACGCCCGTCCCGCCCGGCACCCCTCCGCCCGGGTTCGGCCAGCAGCCCGGGATGCCTCCCGGGACACCGCCGCCGGGGATGCAGCAGCCCGGGATGCCACCGGGACAGCCTCCGGGCATGCAACCGGGGATGCCTCCCGGGATGCAGCCGGGCGGCTATCCGGGTGGGCCGTCCGGCCCCGACTCGGGCACGAAGGGCAAGGGCTGGCTCTGGGCCGTCATCGGTGCGGTTGTCGTCATCGCCGCCGTCGTCGGGGCGATCCTGCTGTTCGGTGGCGGCGACGAGGAGGGCGGTGGCGGCTCCGGCGGGGAACCGTCGAGCAGCGTGCCGCACATCCCCGTCGGCCCCGACGGTTCGCAGCCGGCCGAGACGGGGACCGAAACCGACGACAACGCGCCGCCGACCCACATCCCGGTCGAACCCGGCGACTGAGCACCCGAAGGTCGAGTAGCCGGGTCCGGCCGGGGCCGTTACGTCGTGTAGACCCCGGTCGGCTCGGAGTGGTAGCCCTTCGCGCCGACGACGGTGGCCAGCGGGCTGCGCACCGCGCCCGTGGTGCGGGCGAGTTCGAGGGCCGCGCGGATGTCGTAAGCCGGCTCCCAGCCGAGCACCGTGCGGGCGCGTTCGTTGGAGTAGACGCGGTCGAGCGCGGGCAGCATGCGCCAGCCGCGTCGCCGGTACTCCGCGGCCACGTCGGGCAGCACCCGGTCGAGCACCGCGGGGGCGTCGACGGCGAGCTCGGCGGCGTCGTCGCGGGTGAACGGGGGTGTGGCGGTGATGACGAACCGGTCGAAGCGGTGGTCGGGGCTGCCCAGCCGCGGGGCGCGTTCGGCGGCCAGCAGGTGCGCCTCGACGACGTCGGTGAGGTCGACCCTGCGGTAGGCGAACTCGCTGACCTTCAGGTTGGTGTCGTCGAAGGCGGCGCGGACGTCGTCGCGGTCGTCGGCCTCGGGGAAGAACCGCGAGGTGCGCAGCACGACCGTCGCAGTCCCAGGTCGCGCGCGAGCAGTTCGCACAGCTCCTCGGCCGCGATCTTCGTGGCGCCGTAGATGTTGCGCACCACCGGGCGGACGTCCTCGGTGATCCACGCGGCCGGTTCGCCCGGCGCCGGCGTGAGCGCGCGGCCGAACGCACTCGTGCTGCTGGTGAACACCACGCCGGCCACGCCCGCGGCCGCCGCCTCCTCGAGGATCGTCAGTGTTCCGGTGACGTTCACGTCGACGAAGTCCTGCCGCGCGTGCGAGCCGACGTGCGGCTTGTGCAGGGTCGCGGTGTGCAGGACGTGGGTGACCCCGTCTAGGGCGTTGCGGACGACGTCGCGGTCGGCGACCGATCCGACCACGGTCGTGAACGGGGAGTCGAGGATGTCGAGTCCGACCACGTCGGTACCGCGTTCGCGCAGCGTACGGACCAGGGCCTCGCCGAGATGGCCCGCACTGCCGGTGACGAGATAGCGCTCCATGGGCGCTATCGAAGCCGTTCTGGTACGGCCGTGTCAATCCGTTTCGGGGACCCCTTTCTTGCACTCTCCCCCGGAGAGTGCTAAACACGAGATTGGCACTCGGCACCGTCGAGTGCTAGGCCGCCGGTCGCCGACCGGCGCCTGAAGGTCGGGACGGTGAGGCCACGTTCGGGAGATCCCGGACTGGTCGTCCGTCGCGGGCACCGAGCCTGGCCTGTGACGTGTCCGATTACCGGAGGACCACACCCCAATGGCCAAACTGATTGCGTTCGACGAGGACGCCCGCCGCGGGCTCGAACGCGGACTCAACACCCTCGCCGAGGCCGTCAAGGTGACTCTCGGCCCGCGTGGCCGCAACGTCGTGCTCGAGAAGAAGTGGGGCGCGCCGACCATCACCAACGACGGTGTCTCGATCGCGAAGGAGATCGAGCTCGAGGACCCGTGGGAGAAGATCGGGGCCGAACTCGTCAAGGAAGTCGCGAAGAAGACCGACGACGTCGCGGGTGACGGCACCACGACCGCCACCGTGCTCGCCCAGGCCCTCGTGAAGGAAGGCCTGCGCAACGTTGCCGCCGGTGCCGACCCGATCGCCCTCAAGCGGGGCATCGAGCAGGCCGTCGAGGCCGTCACCGAGCAGCTGCACAAGGCCGCCCAGGAGGTCGAGACCAAGGAGCAGATCGCTGCCACCGCCTCGATCTCGGCCGCGGACCGCACCATGGTGAGCTGATCGCCGAGGCGCTCGACAAGGTCGGCAAGGAAGGCGTCGTCACCGTCGAGGAGTCGAACACCTTCGGCCTCGAGCTCGAGCTCACCGAGGGCATGCGCTTCGACAAGGGCTATGTCTCGGGCTACATGGTCACTGACGCCGACCGTCAGGAAGCCGTGCTCGAGGACCCGTACATCCTGCTGTTCGGATCGAAGATCTCGAACATCAAGGACATGCTGCAGCTGCTCGAGAAGGTCATGCAGACCAACAAGCCGCTGCTGATCATCGCCGAGGACGTCGAGGGCGAGGCCCTGGCCACGCTCGTCGTCAACAAGATCCGCGGCACCTTCAAGTCCGTCGCCGTCAAGGCCCCGGGCTTCGGTGACCGCCGCAAGGCGATGCTGCAGGACATGGCCATCCTCACCGGTGGTCAGGTCATCAGCGAGGACGTCGGCCTCAAGCTCGAGAACGCCGACATCTCGCTGCTCGGCCAGGCGCGCAAGGTCGTCGTCACCAAGGACGAGACCACGATCGTCGAGGGTGCGGGCGACGCCGACCAGATCCAGGGTCGCGTCAACCAGATCCGCGCCGAGATCGACAACAGCGACTCGGACTACGACCGGGAGAAGCTGCAGGAGCGTCTCGCCAAGCTCGCCGGCGGCGTCGCGGTCATCAAGGCCGGTGCCGCCACGGAGGTCGAGCTCAAGGAGCGCAAGCACCGCATCGAGGACGCGGTGCGCAACGCCAAGGCCGCCGTCGAGGAGGGCATCGTCGCCGGTGGTGGCGTCGCTCTGCTGCAGGCGTCCAAGGCCGCGTTCGACGGCCTCAAGCTCTCGGGCGACGAGGCCACCGGTGCGAACATCGTGAAGGTCGCCGTCGAGGCCCCGCTCAAGCAGATCGCCGTCAACAGCGGTCTCGAGGGCGGCGTCGTGGCGGAGAAGGTCAAGAACCTGCCGCAGGGCCAGGGTCTCAACGCCGCCACGGGCGAGTACGAGGACCTCGTCAGCGCCGGTGTGCTCGACCCGGCCAAGGTCACGCGTTCCGCGCTGCAGAACGCCGCGTCGATCGCCGGCCTGTTCCTGACCACGGAGGCCGTGGTCGCGGACAAGCCGGAGAAGAACGGTGGCGCCGGTGCCGACCCCACGGGCGGCATGGGCGGCATGGAAGGCATGATGTGATCCACGCCTGAACGAAACGGGCCCCGGGTGCTGTGTGCACCCGGGGCCCGTTCCGTTTCCGCCGTGTCGGCATCCCACGTCGCCGTGTCAGCAACCCACGTCGCCGTGTTGGCATCCCGCGTCGGGCGTGTCAGCAACCCACGCGGGCGTGTCAGCACCTCAGGTCGCCGTGTCAGCAGTTGGCGTCGCCGTGTTGGCGCTTCGCGTACGGGTGCGCCTGGTCAGCGGGCGTTCATCTCGAACCAGGTCGTAATCGAGCGCTTGTATCCGTCCGGCATCCGAAGGGTCGCGACGTCGGTGGGGCTGAAGAGCTCGGCGGCGTCGTGCTCCGGCGATACGACAGGCGCTCCGTCCTCTACGAGCGTGCAGCCGTAGGTGACGATGAAGACGCTCCTCCCGACCGCATCGATGTGGTACGTCCAGGCGTCGAGTAGCTCGTTCGCGCGCACGAGCAGTCGTGTTTCCTCGGCGATCTCGCGTACGACGCATTCCTCAGGGGACTCGCCCGGTTCGATGCGCCCTCCTGGAAGCTCCCACTCGTCGCGCTCGTTGTGCAGCAGCAGGACGCGCCCGTCGTGGATGACAACGCCCTTGACGGAGACGGGGTAGGTGGTCGCTTCTCCGGTCACCGATCCATCCTCCATGCCGTTGTGCACGGAGGCACGAAGCTATTCCATCGCTGTGTTGGCGCCTCGGGGGGGGGGGCAGCCGTCCGGTTTGGGCTGTTCGGGGGAGGCGACGGCCGTGACGGTGGGTCATACCTAGCATGATCAACGTCACGGGGTTAGTGTCGATCACATGGCCGGATCTGTGCTGGGAACCGAAGTCCGCCGGGTCGAGGACCCCGAACTGCTCCGCGGCGAAGCCACCTACGTCGACAACCTGCCGATCCCCGACGCGGCGCACATCGCGTTCGTCCGCTCGCCGTTCGCCCACGCCGAGATCACGGGCATCGACACGGCCGAGGCGCTGCAGGCCGACGGGGTGCTCGCCGTCTACACCGCCAAGGATCTCGACCTCGCCCCGGTGCGTCCGTTCATGGTCGTCAACGCCGCCTGCGAACGGCCCCCGCTGGCGATCGACCGGGTGCGCTTCGTCGGCGACCCGGTCGCCGTGATCGTCGCCGAGACCCGCGCCGCCGCGGTCGACGCCGTCGAACTCGTCGACGTCGACTACGAACCGCTGCCCGTGGTCGCCGACCCCGAGGCGGCCCTCGCCGACGATGCACCGCTGCAGTTCCCCGACCTCGGCACCAACATCGCCGCCGGCGAACGCGACGAGGACGGCGCCGAGATCCTCGCCGACGCCGACGTCGTCGCCCGCGCGCGCATCGAGAACCAACGGGTCGCCGTCGTACCGCTCGAGGGCAACGCCATCGCCGTCGAACCCGGCGGCGGACATCTCGGCGGCGACTACGACCTGACGATCCACGTGTCGACCCAGATGCCGCACGTGGTGTGGAAGCGTGCCGCCAAACAGCTCGGCCTCGACGCCGACCGGCTCCACCTCGTCACCCCGCACGTCGCGGCGCGTTCGGCGGCAAGATCGGCATCATCGCCGAGCACCACGTGGTGATCGGCGTGGTGCAACGACTCGGCCGGGCCGCCAAGTGGGTGGAGACCCGGTCGGAGAACATGCAGGTGATGCCGCAGAGCCGCGCCCAGGTGCAGTACGCCGAGCTGGGCCTGAAGGCCGACGGCACGATCACCGGGCTGCACTGCAACGTGCTCGGCGACTGCGGCGCCTACGCCGGGTTCGGCGGCGGGTTCGCGCTCAGCTCGACGCGGCTGATGGCGCAGGGCGTGTACCGGATCCCGCGGATCAGCTTCGGCTCGATCGCCGTGCTGACCAACACGACGCCCACCGGTGCGTTCCGCGGGGCGGGCAGGCCCGAGGCGGCCGCGATGCTCGAGCGGATCATCGACGTCGGCGCGGCCGAACTCGGCATGGACCCGGTCGAACTGCGGCGGAAGAATTTCCTGCCGCCCGACGCGTTCCCGTACACGACGCTGCTCGGCGCCACCTACGACTCCGGCGACTACGACCTGCCGCTGCGCGAGGCGTTGCGGATCGCCGACTACGACGAGCTGCGCACGGAACAACAGCGGCGCATCGACGCCGGCCAGACGCGGCTGCTCGGCATCGGCGTCAGCACGTACGTCGAGATCACCGGCGGTGGTGGCGCCGAATTCGGTGCCGTCGAGGTCGGTGCCGACGGGCGCGCGACGGTCAAGGTCGGCACCTCCGGACACGGCCAGGGCCATGCGACGTCGTTCGCGATGCTCGCCTCCGACGCTTGGGCATCCCGCTGGACCGGATCGACTTCGTCCAGTCCGACACGGCGCAGGTTCCGCGCGGCGGCGGCACCGGCGGGTCCCGGTCGTTGCAGATCGGCGGCAGCGCGGTGCGCGAGGCGAGCGAACTGCTGCTCGCCAAGGCCAAGGAGCTGGCGGCGGCCAAGTTCGAGGCCGGCGTCGAGGACATCGAGGTCGACGCGAACGGACACGGCGGACTGGGCGTGGCCGGCGTTCCCGGTGCGTCGGTGAGCTGGGCGGAACTGGCCGAGTACGCCACCCAGAACGGAATCCCGCTGGCCGTCGACACGAACTTCACCCCGGGCGGTGCGACGTTCCCGTTCGGCGCGCACGTGTCCGTCGTCGAGGTCGACACCGAGACGGGCCGGGTGGAACCGGTGCGGCACATCGCCGTCGACGACTGCGGCCGGGTGCTCAACCCGCTGCTCGTGCGCGGACAGCAGCACGGTGGCGCGGTGCAGGGCATCTCGCAGGCGTTGTGGGAGCACTTCACCTACGACGAGGACGGCAACCCGTCCACCGGAACGCTCGCCGACTACCTCGTCCCGTCGGCCGTGGAGGTGCCGCCGCTCGAGGTGTCGAACACGGAGACCGATTCGCCGCTGAATCCGCTGGGTGCCAAGGGCATCGGCGAATCGGCCACGATCGGTTCGACGCCCGCGGTGCAGAACGCGGTCGTCGACGCGGTGAAGCATCTCGCGTGCGCCACATCGACATGCCGCTCACCCCGCAGCGCGTGTGGAAGGCGATCCGCGCGGCGCAGGGCGGTCGGCCCGACGACCCGTGGACCGAGCCGCCCGCCGCGTTCTCGACACTGCCGTTGCGCGACGGACCGGACCCGCACGCCGACGAAGCCGTCGCCTGAGCGAGCGGCGGTCAGGGGCGGCGCCGGTCAGCCGCCGGCGAGGGCGGTGACGCGGTCGAGGCGGTCGTGCCACCACCGGGTGGTGTCGTCGTCCGCGGCGTGCTCGGTGATCAGGTCGGGTTCCGGGGCGGTGCGCGGCACGGAGAGTCGTCCGTCCACAGGGGATAGTGGCGTGCTCGTGACGTCGGCGGTCAGCAGGCTCGCCGTGCCGAGGCCGCAGGCGAACTCGGCCGTCGGCAGGGCTCCGGCGAGGGCCAGTCCGGCGGCGAGTCCGACGCTGCTGTCCACGGCGGACGACACGACGCACGGCAATCCGCACGCCTCCGCGACGTCGAGGGCCCTGCGCACCCCGCCGAGCGGCGCGACCTTCAGCACGGCGACGTCGGCGGCGCCGGCGACGGCCACGCGGAGCGGGTCCTCGGCCCTGCGGATCGACTCGTCAGCGGCGATCCGGACGGCGACGCGGCGGCGTACGGCCGCGAGCTCGTCGACGGTCGGGCACGGCTGTTCGGCGTACTCCAGTCCCTGCGCGGCGCGGTCGAGCTCGCGCAGCGCCGCGACGGCGTCGTCGACGTCCCAGGCCGCGTTCGCGTCGACGCGGATCGCGCCGTGTGGTCCGAGTGCGTCGCGTACGGCCTCGACGCGCCGGCAGTCGTCGGCGAGCGACGACCGCGGGTCGGCGACCTTCACCTTCGCGGTGCGACAGCCCGATGCCGCGACCATCGCGTGCGCCCGCTCCGGTGTCACGACGGGCACGGTCGTGTTGACCTCGACGGTGTCGCGCAGCGGCTCGGGCCAGCCGTCGTCGCTCGCCTCGCGCGCGGCCGCGAGCCAGGGCGCGGCTTCGGCGTCGGTGTAGTCGCGGAACGGGTTGAACTCACCCCATCCCGCAGGTCCGCGCAGCAGCACGCCCTCCCGCACGGTGATCCCCCGGAAGCGGTTGTGCAGCGGCAACGCGAACACGGCCGGCCGGCGGCGCACGGGAACGGTGGACGTCACGTCGCTCATTGTCGCCGCTGCGGCTCGGCGTTTCGGCACCGGCCGGGCCCGGGTATGCGCGGGACGACGCGATAGGAGAGGAGTGATGACCGTGACCGACAGCCTCAGCGGCCGTCGAGTGGCCTTCCTGGTGGCACCGGAGGGAACCGAGCAGGTCGAGCTGACACAGCCGTGGAAGGCGGTGCAGGACGTCGAGGGTCTGCCCGAGCTCGTCTCCTTCGGGCCCGGCGACATCCAGGCCTTCAACCACCTGGACAAGGCCGACGTCTTCGCCGTCGACAAACCGGTGTCCGAGGCGTCCGTGGACGACTACGTCGGCCTCGTGCTGCCCGGCGGAGTGGCGAATCCGGACCTGCTGCGGACCGACCGGCGTTCGGTGGAGTTCGTGGCCGAGTTCTTCCGCGCGGGCAAACCCGTCGCGGCGATCTGTCACGCCCCGTGGATGCTGATCGAGGCCGATGTCGTCCGCGGCAAGCGGCTGACCTCGTACCCCAGCTTGCAGACCGATCTGCGCAACGCGGGCGCCGAGTGGGTGGACTCCGAGGTCGTCGTCGACGGCACCCTGGTGACGAGCCGAAATCCCGACGACCTGCCCGCCTTCTGCCGGGCGATGATCGAGGCGATGTCCCAACGGGCCGAGGAGGCCAGGGCCGCCCGCGCCTGACCGGGCGCCGGCCGTCGGCACCGCCGTCGTCAGCGCCGACGTCACTGCCATCGGAACGTCCACATCCGCGCACCGACGAGGTCGGCGCCGACGTCGGCCAGCGTTCCCGCCTGCGTGGTGAAGTCCTCGAGGCAGAACGCCCGGTGCTCGGCGGCCAGGAGCTCGGCGCGCCTGCGGGACTTGGGCGGGGCGGCGACGGACAGGCTCAGCGCGTCGAAGCCGAGGCTGAGCAGCACCGCGCCGAAGCGGTCCTCCCAGCTGCGCAGCACCGCCGACACGAGTTCGGCGCGACCGGACATGGGCAGCATGCCCTGCCAGCCGAGCGCCGCCGGCACGTCGGCGGGGCGGTCGACCTCGACGATGCCCAGGCGATTGCGCCCGTTCGCGACGAGCTGGGAACCCGTGTTGCCCGCCTCGGCGAGCGGGTCCGACTTCACCGGCGACTTGCGGGCCAGGCCAGGGAACTCGGCGCCGAACGGGGTCAGACAGGTGCCGTCGCAGCACGGGCCGAGCCACCAGGACTCGAGCACGTCGGCCGCGTCGTAGGCAGCGACGTCGCCGACGGTGGGGCGGTCCCACGGGCGGTCGTCGATCCAGTCCTGTCCCGCGGCGGTAAACCGCGGGTCGTGCGGGATGAGGATCGGCCACCGTCCGGTGCGGGGGAAGGCCGCGACGCAGGCCAGGTACAGGGACGGGTCGGTCAGGGGACCGTTCGACACCCACATCCCGTGGTGCATGCGGCCGGGCGGGAGGGTGAGCGAGGTCGACGTGGACGGCTGGGGTGCAGTGGTCGGTGTGTTCATGGGTCGAACGCTAGTTCGACCCTCCGACAGTTTCCCGGCCCTCGACAGGCGGCCGTCCACAACGTCACTCGAACGGGTGGTCGAGCGGGCGAGCTTCAGAGGGGGCGGAGGAGGTCGTCGCGTCGATGATGCGGTAGGCGTAGCCCTGTTCGGCGAGGAAGCGCTGGCGGTGGGCGGCGTAGTCGGTGTCGACGGTGTCGCGGGAGACCACCGAGTAGAAGTGGGCCTGGCGGCCGTCCTCCTTCGGACGCAGGAGGCGGCCGAGGCGCTGGGCCTCCTCCTGGCGGGAGCCGAACGTACCCGACACCTGGATCGCCACGGACGCCTCGGGCAGGTCGATCGAGAAGTTCGCGACCTTCGACACGACCAGTTTGTCGATCTCCCCGCGGCGGAACCGGTCGAACAGCGCCTCCCGTTCGCGGTTCTTCGTCGAACCCTGGATGACGGGCGCGTCGAGTGCCTCGCCGAGCTCCTCGAGCTGGTCGAGATAGGCGCCGATGACGAGCGTCGGCTGGCCTTCGTGCTGCTTGACGATGTTGTTGATCACCGCGGTCTTCGTGTGCGCGGTCGCGGCGAGCCGGTAGCGCTCCTCGGCGTCGGCCGTGGCGTAGGCGAGCCGTTCGCCCTCGGTGAGGGTCACGCGCACCTCGATGCAGTCGGCGGGCGCGATCCAGCCCTGGGCCTCGATGTCGCGCCACGGCACGTCGAACCGCTTCGGCCCGATCAGGGAGAACACGTCGCCCTCGCGGCCGTCCTCGCGCACGAGCGTCGCCGTGAGCCCGAGCCGGCGCCGCGACTGCAGGTCGGCGGTCATCCGGAACACGGGCGCGGGCAGCAGGTGCACCTCGTCGTAGATCACCAGGCCCCAGTCGCGCGAGTCGAACAGGTCGAGGTGCTTGTACTCGCCCTTCGACTTGCGTGTCACCACCTGGTACGTGGCGATCGTGACCGGCCGGATCTCCTTCTTCTCGCCGGAGTACTCGCCGATCTCGTCCTCGGTCAGCGACGTGCGCGCGACGAGCTCGCGCTTCCACTGCCGGCCCGCGACGGTGTTGGTGACCAGGATCAGCGTCGTGGCCTGGGCCTGCGCCATCGCCGCGGCGCCCACGAGCGTCTTGCCCGCGCCGCACGGCAGGACGACCACACCGGAGCCGCCCGCCCAGAACGACTCGGACGCCTGCCGTTGGTACTCGCGCAGCGACCAGTCCTGCTCGTCGAGGGCCATCGGGTGCGCCTCGCCGTCGACGTAACCCGCGAGGTCCTCGGCCGGCCAGCCGACCTTCAGCAGCGCCTGCTTGAGCCGACCCCGTTCGGACGGGTGCACCGCGACGGTGTCCTCGTCGACGGTCGCGCCGAGCATCGGCTTGATCTTCTTGTTGCGCTGCACCTCGGCCAGCACCGCCCGGTCGGTGGTCGTCATGACCAGGCCGTGGGCGGGATGGTTGTGGATCTGCAGCCGGCCGAAACGGCCCATCGTGTCGACGATGTCGATCAGCAGCGGCTGTGGGACCGGGAACCGGGAGTACGTCGTGAGCGCGTCCACGACCTGTTCGGCGTCGTGTCCGGCCGCGCGTGCGTTCCACAGCGCGAGCGGCGTGACCCGGTAGGTGTGCACGTGCTCGGGGGCGCGTTCCAGCTCGGCGAACGGTGCGATCGCGATCCGGGCGTCGTCGGCTCGGTCGTGGTCGACCTCGAGCAGGACGGTCTTGTCGGACTGGACGATCAGGGGGCCATCACTCACGCCCTCCTTTATACGTTCCCCCTCCGACAGGTTGCGCCGTCCGGTGAGAGGGTGGCGGACATACTGGAGCTTGACCGGCCGGCGCAATACCATCGCCCGGCGTAATGTGCGCCACCGGACGGTGTGGATCTTGGTCCCCCGGTCGTGGCTACCATCCGAGTGTCTTTCGCGTTGACATGAAGGAAGTCAGTTGCCCCGTCGCAGCCAGGCCCCCCGGGATGAGGCGGCGGACATCGAGCGGTCCGGCGGACGCTGGCGACTGCGCAACTGGCGGCTGAGGACCCGGCTGCTGGTCGCCCTGCTGGTGCCCGTGGTCGCGATGCTCGCGTTCGCCGGCTTCCGCGTCGAGGCCAACCTCTCGAGCGCCCGCGAGTACGCCAGGGCCGCCGAGCGCGTCCAGGTCGACGACCGGGTGGCCGCCACGGTGCACGAGCTGCAGCGTGAACGCGACCTCACGGTGCGGTACGTCGCGGGCGGCAGGCAGGGGCCCGCCGAGGACGTCATGGGCCAACGCCAGGCCGTCGACGACGCGCGCGGCGCCTTCAACAGGGCGTTCACCGCCGCGCGCTCCGAGCTGTCGCCGGAGGCGGTCGCGTCGTTCCGGCAGTGGGACCAGCGGTTCGGCGACCTCACCGACGCCCGGTACGCCGGGGAGCACACACAGCAGCCGACGGGGCAGATCCTCGCGGCGTACGACGAGCTGATCGCGGGCCTGCTGGACATCGGCGACCAGGCGGCCGTCGACACCGCCGACCGCGAACTCGCGCGCACGTACCTGGCCGCCGGTGCGGTCGCGCGCGTGAAGGACGCCCTGTCGATCCGCAGGGCCCTCGTTGCCGAGGCGCTCGCCGCGCCGGGGCCGAACGAGGAGCGCACGCGGGCGATCGCCGGGGTCGACGTGCAGGTCGACGACTCGCGCCGCGAGTACGCCAAGTTCGCCACCGAGGGGCAGCGGCGGCTGCTCGAGGACACCCTCGCCCCGCGGGTCGAGGAGACGAACCCGACGGCGAGCGCCGTGCTCGACGGCAACCAGGGCGCCGATCCGCAGGCGTGGGACGAGCAGGCGACCGGCGCCGTCGACGCCGCGAAGGACGTCGAGGACTCCCTCCGCGGCGAGATCGGCGAGCGGTCGGAGGAGCTGGCCTCCTCGACGCGCACGCACGCCCTCATCGACGGCGCCGTGATCCTCGGCGTGCTGCTGCTCGCCGGACTGTTGGCCGCGGCCATCGCGCGTTCGCTCGTGCGGCCGTTGCGGACCCTGCGCACCAGCGCTCTCGACGTCGCCCACTACCGGCTGCCCGAGGCGGTCAAGGGCATCCTGGCCGACCCGGATCCGAAGCCGGAGGACACGCACCGCCGTTCGATCGAGCCCGTGCCGGTGTACAGCAGGGAGGAGCTCGGCCAGGTCGCGCGCGCCTTCGACGCCGTGCACGGCCAGGCGGTGCGGCTGGCAGGCGAACAGGCCATGCTGCGGGAGAACGTCAACTCGATGTTCGTGAACCTGTCGCGGCGCAGCCAGGACCTCGTCGAGCGCCAGCTCACCGTGCTCGACCGGATGGAGGAGCACGAACAGGACCCCGACGTGCTGGGCGGGCTGTTCGAACTCGACCACCTGGCCACCCGCATGCGGCGCAACAGCGAGAACCTGCTCGTGCTCGCCGGGCAGGACGTCGGACGTCCGCTGCCGGGCGCCGTGGCCGCCGAGGAGATCGTCGGAGCGGCCCTGTCGGAGGTCGAGCACTACCAGCGCATCAACGTCGCCGCGACGCCGCAGATCGGGGTGCGCGGCGACATCGTCGGCGACCTCGTGCACGTGATCTCGGAGCTGTTCGAGAACGCCACCGACTACTCGCCCGCGGACGCCCCCGTGTCGGTCGTCAGCGCCGTCACCCAGGACGGCGAGTGGCGCATCGACATCACCGACCGCGGCGCCGGCATGCCCGAGACCGAGATCCGCAGGGCCAACGCGCGCCTGGCCGAGGTGCCCGACGTCGACGTCGAGGTCTCGCGCCGGATGGGCCTGTACGTGGTCGCGCGGCTGGCCCGCCAGCACGACATCCGGGTGTGGCTGTCGTCGGCCGAACTGGTGGGGCTGACCGCGACCGTCGTCGTGCCCGCCGCGTTGATCGCCCGCGCCGACGAGCTGTCGAGCGAGTCGCCGGTGGCGCTCGAGGACGCCGGTGACCAGCGGCAACAGGCGCAGCCGGTGGTGTTCGGCCCGGCGGAGGTCGCCCGCGCGCGGACCGCGCTGCCGTCGGAACCCGAGCAGTCCGAACCCCTCGCCCCCGCCGACGAGCCCGAACCGTCGGAGCCGTTGCCCGGGCCCGTCCGGGCGCAGCCGGCACCCGCACCCGCACCGGAGCCCGAACCGGAACCGGCGCCGATTCGCGCGGAGCCGGAATCCGAGCCGGAACCCGAGCACGAGCACGAGCACGAACCGATGTTGTCCGAGGTCGAGGAGACACCCATGGGGCCGCCGGTCCGCACCGAATCGGACGAGCGGGCGACCGAGGAGATCCCGCTGCCGACGCGGCGTCCGCCGCGGTTGCGCCCCGCCCTGCCGCAACAGGACGAGCCGCGGACCGAGGAACTGCCGCGCATCGTCGGCGCCCAGCACGAGCTGCCTCCCGAACCGGAGCCCGCGGACCCCGAACCGGAGCCCGAACCGGAACCCGTGGTCGACGACGCCGCACCGGCCGAGCAGCGGCCGTCCGGCGGCGTGCGACTCGACCTCGAACCCGTGCGCCCGCGCCCGACCCGCGAGCCGGAACCGGACCCGGCCGAGCAGACCGACGTCTCCGGGTGGGGGCCGGGCCCCACCTGGCCGATGCGCGACGACGACGAACGTTCCCGCTCGGCGGCGCCGCCACCGCCGGCGACACCGTCGGCCCCGCCACCGCCGGCAGCGACACCGCCCCAGGCTCCGCCGCCCGCCACTCGACCGCAGCAGCCCGTCGCCCAGGCACACCAGCAGCGGCCGGAGCCCGGACACGAACCCGACCACGGCGTGGACCGGGACGGCGAGGTCGACGCGGAGGCGCCGACGCGCCGCACCGAGGCGTACGAGGAACTCGTCAGCCGCTGGTTCGACCCCGACACGAACGGACGCGGCGACCCCGGTGGACGCAACGATTCGAGCGGACGCACCGATATGGGCGCATGGAACGGCACGCCCCAGCCCGCACCCGCGAACGGCGCCGCACCCCCGAACAGCGCGTCCGCGAACACCCCGCCCCCGAACAGCGCCGCACCGGCGGACAGCGCCCCGGACGGGGCGGGGCGCGGCGGTCCGAACGGGGACCCGACGTCGATCGACCGCTCACCGGAGGCCATCCGCCGGCGGATGGCGGGCCTGCAGCAGGGAACGCACGAGGGCAGGCACGCCCGCCGGTGACGTGAGCACCCGCCGGCAGGGACCACCCGCCCGCCGGCGATCACCGGTCGGCGGTCGTCAACTCCGATTCGACCGACACGGCCAGGCCCGACGTGGGCGTGGTGCGCTGCACCTGCGGGCTCTGCAGCAGGCGGGCGACCTCGCCGCGCAGGGCGACGAACCGCTCCGACTCGCGCGTGGTGATCTGATCACGGTCGGCGGGCAGGTCGATCGTCAGGTCGGCGACGATCGACGCGGGCGACTTGGACAGCACCAGCACGCGGTCGGCGAGGTAGACGCTCTCGTCGATGTCGTGGGTGACCAGCAGGATCGTGCTGCCGAGGTCGCGCTGCACGGTACGGGTGAGGTCCTCGAGCTCGCCGCGGGTCTGTGCGTCGACGGACGCGAACGGCTCGTCCATCAGCAGCAGCGACGGCCTGCCCACGAGCGCCCGCGCGATCGACACGCGCTGCTGCATACCGCCCGAGAGCTGCCACGGGTACTTCTTGCCGACGCCGGACAGGCCGACGGCCTCGAGCACCTCGGCGCTGCGCCGGGCGCGCTGCGCCCGCGACACGTTCTGCCAGCGCAGCGGGAACTCGACGTTCTTGGCGACGGTCAGCCAGGGGAACAGCGACCGGCTGTAGTCCTGGAACACGACGGCGAGGTCGTCGGGCACGCCGTCGACCTCGCCGCCGTGCAGGCGGACCGAACCGCCGGAGGCGGGGATGAGGCCCGAGATGCACCGCAGCAGGGTCGACTTGCCGCAGCCGGACGGGCCGACGATGCACGCCAGCTGACCGGCCTCGATGGAGAACGTCAGGTTCTGCACGGCGACGTGCGCGTGCTCGCCCTTGCCGTACTGGTGGGTGAGCCCGGAAACGTCGAGCATGGTCGACACGGTCAGCCTCCTACAGGATGTGTCGATCGGTCAGACATCGTCGCCGCGGCCGGGTTGCCAGCCGAGGACCAGGCGCTCGACTGCGAGCAGCGCCGTGTTGAGCGTGTAGCCGATGGCGCCGAGCATCAACACCCAGGCCCACATCAGGGGGTAGTCGGAGCCCAGTTGGGCCGTCAACAGCTCCCGGCCGATGCCGCTGCTGCTGACCATCTCGGCGACGACCATCAGCAGGATCGCGATGGACAGGCTCAGCCGCAGGCCCGCGAAGACCTTCGGCATGGCCGCGGGCAACACGATCATGCCGATCCAGTAGCGGCGCGGGGTGCCGAGCGAGCGGGCCGTGTCGATCTTCACCGAGTCGACCGAGCGCACCCCGTCGACGGTGTTGAGCACGATCGGCCACAGCGTCGAGAACACGATCGCCGCGACCCGCATGTCCGTGCCGAGGCCGAACAGGATGAGGAACACCGGCATCAACGTCACCGGCGGGATGGACCGGAAGAACGAGATCAGCGCCCCGAAGTAGTCCATCGCCCACGGCGAGCGGCCCAGCGCGGTGCCGATGATCACGCCGGCCAGCGCGGCCAGCAGCCACGCGCCCAGCGCCAGCCCGAGGCTCGGCACGAGCACGCCGAACACGGCCTCGCCGAGGAACAGGTGCGACGCGGGACCCGAGAACAGCACCTCGGTGGCGGCCGCGTCGAGGATCTCGGTCATCCGCGGGAAGTAGAAGCTGTCGGCGGCGAGCGCGATCAACTCCCACGCGACGAGCGCGGTGAGGAACACCAGCCACGTCATCAGCGACGAGCCGAGGAACGACCGTGCCCGGTCCTTGAGACCGCGCGAGCCGTCCGAGCTCCCTGCGACGGCTGCGGTGCGGGTCTGCACGGCCATCACGCGGCCCTCTCCTCTGCCTCGGCCCAGCGGAACAGGCGTTTGCCGGACGCCTCGAGCGCGGCGTTGATGCCCCACCCGGCGAGCCCGGCGAGCACGGTGCCCGCCATGACCTGGTCGAGATGTCCGCCGCTCTGGCCCATCATCAGGATGAACCGGCCGAGCCCGATCTCCGAGCCCGCGATGTACTCGACGCTGATCACGGCGATCAACGCGATCGAGGCGGACACGCGGATGCCGGTGAAGATGAACGGCGCGGCGTGGGGCAGCGCGACCCAGGTCAGCATCTGCCTGCGGTTCGTGCCCGACGCGCGGGCCGAGTCGAGCAGGACGCGGTCGATCTCGCCGAACGCGTAGACGGTGTTGAACAGGATCGGCCACACCGCCGCGTACACGGCGAGGGTGATCTTGGCGTCCGGTCCGCTGCCGATCGTCACCATGACCAGCGGGATCAGGGCGACCGCGGGGATCGGACGGAGGAACTCGATGAGTGCCCGGCTCGCCGACTGCAGCATCGGGACGTTGCCGAGCACGAGTCCGAGCGGCACGCCGATGGCGACGGCCACGCCGAGCGCCAGCAACCAGGCCAGCAGCGTCGCGATCACGTCACGCAGGAAGCCCTCGTCGCCGAGGAGCATGCCCAGCGCGAGCACGACGTCGCTGGCAGGGGGGATCCGGCGCACCGGCAGCAGGTCGCCTGCACGACGATCTCCCAGACGAGGAAGAAGGCGAGCAGGCCGACCAGGCTTTTTGCAAATTTGCTCACGGCGGTACCCGAACTCCGTTACTTGGAGTCGGTGGCGTCATCCGCGCGCTCCGGCGGGATGATCATGTCGTTCACGTCGATCGGGTCGTCGATGGCGCCGCGCTCGAGCATCAGGTCGGGCACGCGCTGGATGCGCTCCGGCTCGAGGCTGCTCTCGAAGGTCAGCAGCGTCGTCATCGGCGCCAGTTCCTCGGGGATCTTGGCGTGCTCGACCAGCAGCGGGTCGATGACCTCGGTGCGGTCGGCGGTCTCGGCCTCGTCGCTGGCCTTGGCGATCGCGCGCTGGAAGGCGGCGACCGTCTTCGGGTTCTCCTCGGCGAACTCGGCGCTCGTGCCGTAGCCGGCCATCGGCAGGTCCTTGAGCGGGCCCGTCATCGGGTCCCAGCGCGCCTCGGCGCCGAAGTCCTGCTGGTTCATGGCGATGAACGGGTCGGGCATGAAGGCCGCGTCCAGGTCACCACGCTCCAGCATGGCGCCCATGTCGCCGAAGCCGATGGCCTGCCAGTCGACCTTCTCGAGGTCGACGTCGTTGGCGTGCGCCCATGCCTTGGTGAGGATGTCGGCGAGAGTGTTCGGCGGCGTCACGCCGACCGTCTTGCCCTCGAGGTCCTTCGGGTCCTCGAGCGGCGAGTTCTTCGGGACCATGATCGCGTTGGACTTCGGCGCCGCCGACGAGGCGTCGGCGATAAGCTTGATGTCCTGCGCGCCCGCGTCCTGCTCGGAGAAGAAGCCCGTGTAACCCGAGTAGATGATCTCGGACTCGCCGCTGTTGAGCCTGGCGAAGCCCTTGTCGGCGCTGTCCACGAGGACCGGGTTCACCTTGAGTCCCTCGTCGGCGAAGTAGCCCTTCTCATTGGCCAGGTGGAAGGCCGCGAGGTCGATCGTGCCCTGGATGGACACGTTGATCTCGGCCTGCTCGACCTGCTCGTTGCCGGTGTCTTCGTCGTCGGAGCCGCCGAGGAGGCCGCAGCCACTGATCGATGCGAAGACGGCGAGGCCGGCGGCAACTGCGGTCAGGCGCCGGCCGCGGCGTAATGATGGGCGCAAGGCAACTCCTCGTGGGACTTCAGCGTATGCGTGATGGGTGGGTGTCGGCCGTGGCAGGTGGCAACGTCACTGGTCCGGACCTGACACGCCACCGGGTGGCGGTCCCACTGTATTAACCGCGCAAAGCGATCACAACGGGTACTCACTACCAAAGGATGCGTGGTGGAACTCACCCTCCCGGCAGTCAGATGGATTATGAAACACTACGGACGGTATCGCCGCTACTCGAGCTTGACGAGCTAAAAGTGAACGCTCAGTAACCTGTGGGTTGGTTTCGCCCCCTTCTGACCTAAGAGGGTTACGTCTTCACATGACGTTCGCTACTCTCTGCCTCTGTCGACTCGAGGTGCGGGGAGGAGTGGTCGCTGAACCGAGTGGCTCAGCCCATGTCGAGGGCCGACTCCCGCGACGTGGGTGATGTCCGGCCATGTCCGTTGTGTCCCGGCGGTTGCCGCCGAGGCGGGCCGGAGGCGAACTCGGTCGGTGAGGTGTGCCACTCGGCGCGCGGTGCCGGAGGCAGTCGACGTTCGACCGCCACCGGTGTCGTTGGTGGTCCGACCTCGGGGTCGGTGGAACAGGTCCCGGTCGGGACGGCAAATCGGTAGGAGTCGCAGGGCTCGAACTTTTGGGAGTGTGCTCGTAGTGCGCGACGAGAAGGCGGAGGAAGGGCAGGTCGGCGGCGACGGCCCCCAAGGCCTGGCCGCCGAGGCGGCGTCCTCCCCGTCGGCCCGCGAAGGGGCCACAGGCGGTGACTCCGGCAGCGGCTCCGGCGGCCTGCGGAACTGGCGGATCCGGTCGAAGCTCGCCCTGATCATCATCATTCCGACCATCACCGCGCTGGTTCTCGGCGGTCTGCGCATGTGGGAGTCCCTCGACCGCGCCGACCAGCTCGCGCAGACGGCCGACCAGGTTCAGCTCGCCGACCAGATCAGCAACGTCGCCCACCATCTGCAGTCCGAACGGGAACTGGCCGTGCTCAAGCTCGGCGCGCCCGCCGACGGGAGCCGCGGCCCCGTCTTCGACGCCCAGGTGGAGCAGACCGACCGCGCCGTCGACCGGCTCAACACCATGGCCTCCGACCTCACCGTCGACGACCCCGAGATGCAGGCCCGCTACCAGGCCGGCGTCTCCCGGCTCGCGGCGCTCAGCTCGATGCGCACCGCGGTCTCCGACAACCAGATGACCCCGCGGACGCTGCTCGACCAGTACTCGCTGCTCATCACCATGCTGGTGCAGCTCGACCGCGAGGTCACGACCGCCATCTCCGACCAGGAGCTGCTCAGGGACAGCAACGCGATCCACGCGCTGTCCGAGAGCAAGGAGTACATCTCCCTCGAAGGCGCGATCGTCGCGCTCGCCGCCCAGTCGAACGAGTTCCCGCAGTACCTGCTCGACGACGCCCGCAACGCCATGGCCAGCGGCGAGTCCGCGCTGGACGACTTCAACGCCTTCGCCTCGCTGGAGCAGCGGCAGTTCTACACCGACACCGTCGCGGGCGTGGAGCTCGACCGGTGGCAGACCCAGCGTGACCTCGCGTACGCGCGCGTCCAGCACGACGCCCCGCCGCAGCTGAACGAGGAGTCGTTCACCAACGACATCGCCGCCTCTCGCGACATGTACCGCCAGGCGGAATCGGGCCTGCTCGACCGGCTGGAGGCCGAATCGGCCGGTCTCGCCGACGACGCGACGTTCGCCGCCTGGCGCGACGCCGCCATCGTCGCCGCGGCCCTCATCGCCGCGCTGGCCCTGATGCTGCTGGTCTCCCGCACGCTGCTCGCGCCGCTGCGCACGCTGCGGGAGAACGCGCTCGAGGTGGCCTACGTCCGGCTGCCGGAGACGGTGCGCCGCATCCTGGCCGACCCGGACCCGATGGAGGCCTCGCGCAAGGCCATCACCCCGGTGCCGGTGAACACCAAGGAGGAGATCGGCGAGGTCGCCCGGTCGTTCGACGTGGTGCACGAACGCGCCGTCCGCATGGCCGCCGAACAGGCGCTGCTGCGCGAGAACGTCAACGGCATCTTCGTCAACCTCTCGCGGCGCAGCCAGCGGCTGGTGGAACGCCAGCTGTCGGTCATCGACAGCCTCGAGTCCGACGAGCAGGACCCCGACCAGCTGGCGCATCTGTTCGAGCTCGACCACCTCGCCACGCGACTGCGCCGCAACGGCGAGAGCCTGCTGGTGCTCTCGGGCGCCGGGCTGTCGAAGTCGATGACCAAGCCGGTGCCCGCGGGCGACGTCGTCGGCGCGTCGTCTCGGAGATCGAGCAGTACGCGCGGGTCGAGGTCGGCGGCGTGCCGGACATCGCCGTGCACGGCCGGGCCGTCAACGACCTCGTCCACCTGCTGGCCGAGCTGCTCGACAACGCGACCTACTTCTCCGAGCCCGACACCAGGATCAGCGTGCGCGCCGCCGTGACCCGCAAGCGGTCGCTGGCCATCCAGATCACCGACCGCGGTGTGGGCATGACCGAGCAGCAGCTCGGCGAGGCCAACGAGCGCCTGGCCGACCCGCCGGACCTGGACGTGTCGGTGACCAGGCGGATGGGTCTGTACGTGGTCGCGCGGCTGGCCCAGCGCCACGGCATCGACGTCCGCCTGCGTGAGAACGAGGACATCGAGGGTGGCGTCGTGGCCCGCGTGGTCGTGCCGCGCGAGCTGCTCACCGACGTCCAGACCCCGGGCGACGGCGGCGTGGAGCCCGCCCGGCCCTCGCAGCACAACGGCTCGTACGCCGGCGTGCCCGCCGCGGCCGAACTGCCCATGCGCAGGCTCGACGGCGCCGACGCCGCGGTCGACAGCCCTGCGGACGGCTACGCGCAGCCCGCGGGCGGCGGGCCGAGCGCCGAGGACGCCCGCTGGCCGGGTGCCGAGGACGTCCCGGAGGACGCGTCCGCGCTCGACTACATGGCGGGTTCGTCCGGCCGCGACCAGGCCACGACCGTCATGCCGGCCGCGGGCGGGCAGCCGGGCCAGGACGACGACGGACAGCCCGAGCTGGTGCCGCTCGACCAGCCGATCAGCCTCGACGACCTCGTCGGCGGCGGCAGCAAGGCGGCGGGGCCGTTCGTCAGCCCCGCCCCGGCCGAGGAGCCCGAGCTGCCCAAGCGCACCCCCGGTGCGTCGACCGGGCAGGCCGCGGGATCGTCGACGTCGGCATGGCCGACCCGCTCCGACGTGTCCGAGCCGCCGCAGCCGGTGAACCCGGGCAACGGCACCGGGCCCGGCCACCACGGCGCGGGCGACGGAACGGGGTCCGGCGACAACCCGCTGGCCCTGCCGAACCGTCAGCCCCGCTACGTCGCGCCGGAGACGGCACAGGGAGCACACGGAGCAGGCGCCGGGACCGACACGTCGCAGGGGGCGACCGGCCCGGCCCAGGGTGGGGCACCCACCGGAACCGACGGCGCCGCCCTCGAGGAAGAGGCTCCGACGAAGCGGCTGCCGATCTACCAGTCGGTCCTGTCGCGCTGGTTCAGCGAGGAAGAGGATGCGCCGGAGGCAGGGGCCGGCGACGAGTCCGGCGAGACGGCGGTCGCGACCGCCCGCGCCGGCGCTTCCTCCGGTGGCGCCTCCGCCGGGGGAGTACAGGAGGACTGGCGGAGCGTGTCGGACACCGGTTGGGAAGCAGCACAGTCGCTGCTCGAGCCGAAGGGCGAGGAGATCACGACGGCGGGTCTGCCGAAGCGTGTCCCCAATGCCTACCTCGTGCCGGGCTCGGTCACCGAAGCCGGTGCAGGCGCCGGCGGCGGTGGCGATACCTTCACGGACAGTGGTGCGAGCGCCGCGGACACGTCCGCGCCGCCGACCGCGCCTGCAGCCGTCGAGAAGCCGGCCGTGTCCCGGTCGGCCGAGGCGGCCAGGAACCGCATGGCCGCGTTCCAGCGCGGCTTCACCAGCGGCCGGCACGCATTGCGGGAACAACCGGAAGATGGCACACAACAGGCTGAGTCGGGCGGATCGGCCGACTCGGGCGTCCAAGGCGTTCACGGGGCGAAGGAGTAAGAGTTGACACGCGCTGGTTCGATGCAGCCGGGTACGCCCCGGCCGAGCAATTCCGGCCCGGCCGGGAGCTTCTCCTGGCTCATCACGGACTTCGTGCACCGGGTGCCGGGCGTCGCGCACGCGGTGGTCGTCTCCGCGGACGGCCTGCTGCTCGCCTCGTCGAAGGGGCTGCCCAAGGACCGGGCCGACCAGCTGGCGGCGGTGGCGTCGGGGCTGACGTCGCTGGCCCGCGGTGCGGCGCAGGTCTTCGAGGGCGGGCCGGTGGCCCAGACCGTCGTGGAGATGGGGAACGGGTTCCTGTTCCTCATGTCGGTGTCCGACGGGTCCTGTCTCGCCGTGCTCGGAGCGCCGGACAGTGATATCGGTTTGGTCGTGTACGAAATGACCCTCCTCGTGGACCGAGTCGGCCAGCAGATGACGCCCGAGCTGCGCGCCCAGCTCCAAGGCGCCACGCGCCGGTGAGCTCACCGCTGAGAACGCATGAGACAGAGCCAGTCGATGACGTATCCGCCGACAGTGAGCACACACCGAGGAGACCGCCGTGGATTCCGGGCACTCACCAGGTGATCGTCGGCCGGGCCGGGGTCAAGCCCCCGGCGGGCCGGACGGGCAGGACGACCGCGTGGGCGAACGCGCCGACGAGGCGTGGCGGCCGATCCGTCCCAGCAAACGGGTAGACCGCGGCGGGGACTGGTTGTACCAGTCCGACGAGGCGGGCGACCCGGCTGCGTTCAGCGTGTCCGAGTACCGGGAGCGGCTGCTCGGCGGCCCCGGTTCCGAACTGTACGGCTCGCACGGCGCGGCCGAGCCGAGCGACGCGCCGTACCGCGAATCCCCCGATTTCAGCAGCGGCTACCACGTGCCGTACTCCGAACAGTCGCTGAGCGGCCGGAACGACCTGGCGCGCGACGTGGACGGCTACGACACCGGCGGCCGGTACGACGACCCCTACGACAGCGGCTACCGTGAGCGGCGCAGCGGTTACGACACGGGCGAGTTCCACACCGGAGGCTTCGGGACGGGACAGTTCCGGTCGGTCACCGACACGGGCAGCTTCACGCCCTCGCCGGTGCCGCGGCAGTCGTCGAACGATTCGTACGGTGCCGAGCGGATCAACCTCGGCGGCTCGGGTGCCACGTACGACGAGCGCCCGCGGAGAGCTCGGGGCTCGTGCGGCCCTACTTCCGTACGAAGGGCCGGACCCGGCCGAGCCAGGACCTCGCCATCGAGACGCTGATCTCGACGTCGGAGCGGGGCAGGAGGCTCGACGGCGTCCGCGTCCCCGAGCACAGGTCCATCTGCGGGTTGTGCCTCGACACCCGCTCGGTCGCCGAGGTGGCCGCCCTGCTGAAGATGCCGCTCGGCGTGGTGCGGGTTCTTGTTGGTGACGTAGCCGGTCTCGGGTTGGTGCTGGTGCACTCCCCGAACACGAATGCCATGGTGGGCGACCGGCCCAGTATCGAATTCATGGAAAGGGTTCTCAGTGGCCTTCGGCGAATTTGACTCCGACCCGTCCACGCCTGCCGCTGCGGGACCCACGTCCTCGACGAAGATCGTGGTCGCAGGCGGTTTCGGGGTCGGGAAGACGACGTTGGTCGGAGCGGTGTCGGAGATCGACCCGCTGACGACCGAGGCGTCGATGACCGAGGCGAGCGTCTCGGTCGACGATCTGAGCGCGACGCCGCAGAAGGCGACGACCACGGTCGCGATGGACTTCGGCCGGATCTCCCTCGACTCGGACCTCGTGCTGTACGTGTTCGGCACGCCCGGTCAGCACCGGTTCTGGTTCATGTGGGACGACCTGGCCAAGGGCGCCATCGGCGCGGTCGTGCTGGTCGACACCCGGCGGCTCGCCGACGCGTTCCCCTCCATCGACTTCTTCGAGAACCGCAAGCTGCCTTACATCGTCGCGATCAACTGCTTCGACCGGCTGCTGCACCATTCCATCGAGGACGTCCGGCACGCGCTGACGATCTCGCCGTCCGTGCCGATCATGGCGTGCGACGCGCGGGACAAGGAGTCGGCCAAGCAGGTGCTGATCTCGGTCGTCCAGCACGCGATCGCGCACGACTCCGCCCTGCAGGCCGGCTGAGCGCGCGCGCCCGGTTGCGGCCGGTCGCGTGAACCCGGGCGTGGGAAGGGGTACGAGGTCGAACCGGTGCGGTGCGGCCTAATACTCTGTCCGGTACGTGTGCGCGTGCGAAGGAGGGATCGTGACGGAACCGGGGCAGCAGGGTGACTTCGGCTGGCTGCTCACCGATTTCGTTCGCAGGGTCCGCGGGGCCGCGCACGCGGTGGCCGTGTCCGCCGACGGGTTGGTGCTGTCGGCCTCGGAAGGGTTGCCCCGGGATCGGGCCGAGCAGCTCTCGGCCGTGGCCTCCGGCCTGGTTTCCCTCACCGACGGCGCGGCGCGCTCGTTCAACGGCGGTCACGTGAATCAGACTGTGGTCGAGATGGACCGTGGCTATCTGTTCCTCATGGCCATCGGGGACGGCTCGTGCCTGGCCACGCTCGCGGCTCCGTCGACCGACATCGGCGCCCTGGCCTACGAGATGGCGTTGCTCGTCGACCGCGTCGGCCGCGAGCTGACCCCCGAGCTCCGCAGTGCTCCGGGGTCCAGGGTTCCGGTCCGCAGGGTTCCGATGTCCAGGGTGGTGGTGCGCCGTGACGCCGATGCGTGACTGGGACGCCGCCGACTGGGATGCCGCCGACTGGGACGTCCTGCACGAGGGCGACGAGCGTTCCCACGACGCCCCCGACCGCTTCGACCTGGGCAGCCTGCCGCGCCAACTGCCGCGCGCCGAACCCGCCCCGGTCCCGCCAACCCGGCCCGCCCCGGCGGCACCGCAATTCCCGACACAGGACCAGTTCCCGACGCAGGACCAGTTCCCGACGCAGGACCAGTTCCCGACGCAGGACCAGTTCCCGACGCAGGACCAGTTCCCGACGCACGAGCAGTTCCCGACGCACGAGCCGCCGACGCCGCCGGTGCCCGGGGTCCTGCCGCAGCAACCCCAGGAGCCGCCGCAGCGCCGCCGCACCCATCGCTCGCTCGTGCGCCCGTACGCGCGCACGGGCGGACGGGTGCGACCTGCGACGGATCTGCAGCTCGAATCGCTGGTCTCGACCTACGACGTCGCGGGCGCGACGGCCGCCGGGGCGGTGGCCACCACCGTGCAACGCTTCATCTGCGACCTGTGCGTCGAGATCAAGTCCGTCGCCGAGATCGCGGCGTACGCCCGGCTGCCGCTGGGCGTCGTGAAGGTCATGGTCTCCGACCTCGCCGACGCAGGCGCGCTCACGATCCACCAGCGCCCCGGCATGACGGGCGACCGCTCCCAGGCCTTCATGGAACGCATCCTCGACGGCCTCAAGGCCCTCTGAGCCCGCCGATCCGGCTGTGGGGGAGGCTTGATCCAGTGAAGCAGTCGTTGAAGGCCGTGGCGGTCGGTGCCGTCGGCTTGCTGGTCGTGGGCTGCGGTGGCGAGACCGACGGAGAGGCGGAGCCAGGTCCCGGTCGGCAAGCCTCGCCGCCGACTTCGGCCGACGCACCGTCGTCACCTGCAGCCCAGGACGAGCTGCCACACAGCGGAGCGCCCGCGGTCTCGAATCCGCTGCCGGAATCTGTGCTGTCCGGCGACCCGTGCATTGATCCGCTGACCGACGAGCAAGCCACAGAGTTGCTTGGGGACGGCGTGCAGACCGCGCCCGACAACCTCGACGCGCTCGGACCGGGATGCCGATGGTCGAACCTCGATACGGGCGCGTCCTTCTCCCTGTCCTACGACACCGTTACTCGACAGGGTCTGAGTTCTGCGTATGCCAACGCCCAATCTCAGCGCGCGGTTTTCAACGAGATTGGGCAGATCGAGGGCTTTCCCGCGGTTGAGTACAAGAACGCCGAAGACGACGTCATGTGCACGACTGTCCTGGGCCTTGCCGATGAGTACGGCCTTGTCCTGAGCCTCACGGTCGGAGATCGAGGCGAGGAGCAGGGCGACGACCCGTGCGAGGGCGGTCGGATCGTGATGGGCCAAGTGGTGACCAATTTGAAGGCGAAGGCCTGATCCGAGGGCTGGATCTCGTAGCGGGCCATGCTGCTCCCGGGTTTGCCGTTTTTGCCCGCGGATGGTGGTTGAACCGTTACGCTAGGCTCCGGCACACGTGTGGGCGGAGACTGATCGGGGGAGGTCAGCACCATGACTGAGGCTTCTGGTGGCTTCTTCAACAACTTGACGTTTGCAGTCAAGGGCGAGAAGGGCATCGCGACCGGAGACGGCTGGGTGAAGGGCGTAACGAGCGTCGGGACTGCTGTTGGCGGACGGTTCGAGCTTGATCCGGAGAGCGCCCAGTCGATGGTTGAAACGGCCGACTGGGTGGCCTCGACCATGCGAGACCAGATGATGAAGGCGCGGTCGCTGATTTCGGCGCGGCCGCCGGCCGAGGACCCGGCGAGTCTGAGCTTCCAGAAGGTCGCAGCAGCGTCGTTCACGACGGGGGCTGGGTATGTGGAAGAGTCGTATAACTACCACCGTGAGCTTGCAGAGAAGCTCAAGAAGGCCCTTGACGTCTACAAGGGATCTGACGAACAAGCGGGCCAGGACGTGAATGACTCTGGTGGAGGCGTAATCCGGTGAGGCGGTCGTTGAAGCTCCTGGCCGTGGGTGGCGTTGCCCTGCTGGCCGTCGGTTGTGGCGGGGAGACGGACGGACAGCCCGCTCCGGCACCAGCGTCGCCGGAGACATCGGCCAGTGCGCCGGCGTCGGGTGACGACGGTCTGCCGCACAGCGGGGCGCCCGCGGTGACGAATCCGTTGCCGGAGTCGGTGTTGTCCGGCCATCCCTGTGACGAGGCACTGACGGAGGACCAGGCCAAGGAACTGCTTGGCGACGCAGTGCAGAGCAAACATGAGGATATGCCGGAGATCGGCCCCGGTTGCAATTGGTCGAGCCCGGATAGTGGCGCCGCCTTCCTGCTGAACTACGACACGGCGAGCCACGAAGGGCTCAGTGACAGCTACAAGAACGCTCAGTCGCAGGTGGAGATCTTCAACGAGATCGAGCCAGTAGGGGGATTCCCGGCGATCGAGTACAAGAGATCTCAGGACGACCACACCTGCACCACGATCGTCGGGTTGGCCGATGAGTACGGACTTGTATTGACCCTCACGATCGGGACACAGGGTGAGGAGCAGGGCGACGATCCGTGTGATGGTGGTCGGATCGTGCTGGAAGAGGTCGTCGACAACTTGAAGGCGAAGGCCTGATTCGAGGGGGACGCGATGGGGAGCATGTTCGATGGCGGCAGCCAGGAGCTGAACGCGGCCAAAGCCGAGGCCCTGATGAGGCAGTACATGGCACAGCTCGGGGCGCAGACGATGCCCATGCATGAGCTGGTTCGTCGCGTGCGCGAGGGCAACCCCGGCGAGTGGGACCGGACCGCGAACGAGATGAATGCGGTCGCCCGAATCCACAACGATGCCGCCGAGTCCAGCCGGCAGATGCAGCAGGCCCTGGAAGCGTCCTGGTCCGGTGAAGGCGCGCAGTCGGCGGCGAAGGCGATCAGCGCCGGGCAGAAAGCCAACGAAGCAGCCAGCGAGGTGTACGGGCGGAACGCGGAGCACTTCACCTCGAACGCCGGTTCGTTCGAACGCATCAAGAACTCGCTGCCCGATGTGCCGGCCGAGGTGCCCCAGCCCGGGTTCACGGATGCGATGTGGCCGTGGGAGACCGACGTCGAGGCCCAGCATCGCGAAGCGATGGCCGCGACCGAAGCCGCTCGGGAGATCTACTCGGGCCACGAGAGTGGCGTGCACAAGTCGGCCTACTCGGTGGACGGTGATTTCGGGCAGATCCGCTCCCTCGGTGGTGACTTCGGTGGCATCGAGCGTGGCGGTGGTTCCGGTGACGGTTCCGGGGTGATCAGCATCAACGAGCCCGGTGGCGGCGGTGCGAACGGTGACCCCGGTGGCGGTGGTCCTGTCGGCGGCGGTGGTCCCGTGGGCGGTGGCGGCCCGGTGGGCGGCGGTTCGGTCAACAGCGGCTCCTACCCCGGTGGCCCGTCGACGGGTGCGGGCTGGTCGCCGTCGACCTCGCCGAACGACTCGACCGGCTCCTCGGGCTTCACGTCTCCGCAGACCGGTCAACCGCCGGCGGCCAACTATCCGGGCGGCAACATCCCCGGCGGCGGAGTGAACACCCCGGGCACGAACACGCCGGGCGCACCCGGTTCAAACGCGACTGGTTTCGGTCCGCTCGGTGCGCCTCGCGCTGGTGGCGGCGGGTTCGGTTCGACCGGGTCCCCCACCGGTGGTGGCGCCGGTAGCGGCAGTGGTGCTGTCGGCGGACGGCTGCCCGGCGGTGCAGGTGCCGGTGGTGGCGCCGCGGGCGGTGCCGGCTCTGGTTCTGGTGCGGGTGCCGGTGGGCAGGGCGGTGCGGGTCGGATGACCGGTGCCGGTCCAGGCATGGGCCCGACCGGCGGTGGCGGTGCTGGTGCCGGTGGTGCGGCTGCTGGTGGCGCTGCGGCTGGTGGTCGTGGCGGCATGATGGGCGGCGGCATGATGGGTGGCGGTGCCGGTCGTGGTGGTCAGGGTTCGGAGGACGAGGACCACCAGCGCAAGTACGTCGTGGAGACCGACGAGCACTTCGCCCTGACCGAGGGCGGCGAGGTCCTGCGCGACCCGGTCACCGGCAATGTCGTTGTACCGCCGACGATCGGCGAGTGACGCTGCATGGCCGTACTGACGACACCGGTCACAGTGCCGCGCACGGTGTTGTTGAAAGTGTGGGAACGGGAAGGGCTCGGCGAGCCACCCCCGGTCCTCGGTGCCGACGATGTGTACGTGCCGCTGACCGTCCAGCGCGACTACGACCAGGCCTGCATGCAGGTGCTCGCGGGACTCGGCCTGGCCGAGGGCGAGACGTTGACCCGCGAGTTCCGCGTGGCGCTGCGGGTGATCGCGGCACCGAGTCGGGAGCTGTACTGCTGGAGCGGGAACGGGCGGCGGTTCTCGATGTCCACGGCCGGCGGCGAGGCCGTCGCGATGCAGGTGCAGGGCGACCTGGTGGTCCTCGTCGGGTTCGACGAACGGCACCTGATGCGTGACTTCGTCGCCGAGCTGCCGCAGTACCGCCCCGCGCGGGGGCCGGCGTTGCACGTGACCCGTGCGGAGTTCGAGCAGCGTGACGAGGCACGCGAGTCGATCGCAGTCGGCGGGCAGGACGCGATGACCCAGCTCGCCCGGCTCATGAAGGCCGAGCGGGAGGACTCCCACCAGGTCTACGTCGGGGCGATGAACGGCGACCGCTACCAGCGCAGCAAACCGTTCACCGTGTACGACCTGCGCGACCACGGCCGGGTCGTCACCTTCACCGACGGACGTGGCGACATCCACTGCCTACCTGGCACGACCGACAACCTCGCCAGCAGCTTCGCGGCCACGTGGCAGGCCATGCGGTAACCAGCGTCGGGCTGGCATTAACCGGGTTAACGGCGTTCCGGGCGAAATCGGGCGGTCCGGCCGACTTTCAGTGCCACTTGGTTCCCGTTGGTGACAGTTGTTTGTCTGACCTGATCCCCGGGTGGTGGTCCGGTTGTTGTGAGAGTCCGATGCCCGATGATGGGCGCAGGAGGACTCGACGACGATGAGTGAGCGACGCCGGCGGCACACGCCGGAGCAGATCATCCGCAAGCTGCGTGAAGGTGAGCGCCAGCTCGGCGCGGGAGCCGAACTGGCGGCGGTGTGCAAGCACCTGGAGATCACCGAAGCGACCTGGTACCGGTGGCGCAACCAGTACGGCGGGATGAAGGCCGATGATGCCAAACGGCTCAAGGAACTCGAGCGGGAGAACGCGCGGCTGAAGAAGATGGTCGCCGACCAGGCTCTGGACATCGACATGCTCAAGGATCTGAACCGGGGAAACTGGTGAGCCCCGAACGTCGTCGCCGCGCCGTCGGGGTGCTGCAGCAGCGTTTCGGGGTGTCCCAGCGGCGGGCGTGCCGTGTGGTCGGGCAGCACCGCTCGACCCAGCGCACCCC
>NZ_MKKE01000008.1 GCF_001942305.1 Saccharomonospora sp. CUA-673
GCGGTTGGTCGACGTGGGCGGGGTGCGGTCGTGGTCGGCCGGGTGTCGGTCGGGCGACCGTCGGTGGGACCGGGCTGGCTGGACTGCCCGTCGCCGGGGGACTGCGGCGGGCGCTGCGGGTTGTCCCGGGTGGTCGTCACCCGTGTCGGTGTGCCGTCCGGGCCGACGCTGATCGAGGTCGTCACCGAGGGACCGGGCCGCTCGGGGTTCTCGCCGGGCACGGGGCGGCCGTCGACCATCTCGGTGGTCGCGCCCGGGGCCGGGTTGTCCAGGTCGGGGGCCTGGCCGTCGTTGCCGGTGCTCACCTGGGAGCTGTCGTCGCCCGCGGTGTTGTGCCCCTCGGGAGCGGCGACCTGCGCCAACGCACCGAACGCGGTCGAGAGCACGAGCCCGCTCGCGGCCAGCGCGAGGTAGCCGGTGCGTTGCCAGCGGCCCGACGGCTCGCTGGGCGGTGCGACCTCGGTCGACATGAGTTTCCTCCGACTCGAATGATCGGGTGGACGACGGCGGCACGCTACCACCTTCGGGTTATCGGCCGGGACTCAGCTGCGGGTAAGGGTGTGCGGGCCGTCACTCCTGCGTGCGGCACCATGGACGTGTGGGTGAGCAACAGGACACGGGGTCGCAAACCGGGCCGGTGCGGCTGACGGCGTGGGTGCACGGCGCGGTGCAGGGAGTCGGTTTCCGCTGGTGGACGCGGAGCCGGGCGCTCGAACTGGGCCTGGTCGGCAGCGCCACGAACCTGTCGGACGGCCGCGTCCAGGTGGTCGCCGAAGGCCCCGAGGACGAGTGCACGGCGTT
The DNA here is from genome assembly GCF_001942305.1 of Saccharomonospora sp. CUA-673. Classification (GTDB taxonomy): domain Bacteria; phylum Actinomycetota; class Actinomycetes; order Mycobacteriales; family Pseudonocardiaceae; genus Prauserella. The sequence goes on from NZ_MKKE01000008.1 coordinate 802, forward strand.
GCTCGCCCTGCTGCGCGGCGGCGGCACGCCGGGTCGGGTCGAGCACGTCGCCGAACTGTGGGCCGACCCCAAGGGCGGGCTGACCGACTTCGTCGAACGCTGAATCCGACGCCGGACCGCCCCCGGCCGGTCACCCGTGTGACGCGTGTGCCGTGGGGGACCGGAGAGGTGAAAGTGGCAGGTCGGCGCGCGATCGAGGTCGTGGCACGCCCGGGCGTCGTCCCACGGCCCGCCGGAGCCGCCGGGTAGCATCTGCCGATTGAACTCCCCGCATCGTGAGTGAAAGGTCAGACGCCGCGTGTACCTCAAGAGCTTGACGCTCAAAGGCTTCAAGTCGTTCGCGTCGGCGACCACGTTGCGCTTCGAACCGGGTATCACCTGCGTGGTCGGCCCGAACGGCTCGGGCAAGTCGAACGTTCTCGACGCGCTGCGGTGGGTCATGGGCACGCAGGGCGCCAAGGACCTGCGCGGCGGCAAGATGGAGGACGTCATCTTCGCCGGCACGTCGGGCCGCGCGCCGCTGGGCCGCGCCGAGGTGACGTTGACGATCGACAACGCCGACGGCGCGCTGCCCATCGAGTACTCCGAGGTGTCGATCACGCGCCGCATGTTCCGCGACGGCGCCAGCGAGTACGAGATCAACGGCAGCAACTGCCGACTGCTCGACATCCAGGAACTGTTGTCCGACTCCGGTATCGGCCGGGAGATGCACGTCATCGTCGGTCAGGGCCAGTTGGCGGAGATCCTGCAGGCCAAGCCGGAGGACCGGCGCGCGTTCATCGAGGAGGCCGCGGGCGTCCTCAAGCACCGCAAGCGCAAGGAGAAGGCGCTGCGCAAGCTCAACGCGATGCAGGGCAATCTCGACCGGCTCAACGACCTCACCACCGAGTTGCGGCGGCAGCTCAAGCCGCTCGGCAAGCAGGCGGAGATCGCGCGGAAGGCGCAGACGGTCCAGTCGGAGCTGCGGGACGCGAAGCTGCGCCTCTACGCCGACGACCTGGTCACGCAGCGGGAGTCGATCGCGAAGGAAGAGGCCGACGAGAACGCCGCGCGCGCCCGCAGGCCGAGGTGGAGCAGGCGCTCGAGGTCGTCAGCTCGGAGCAGGCCGATCTGGAGCATTCGCTGGCCGAAGACGCGCCGATGCTGCAGGCGGCGCAGGACACCTGGTACAAGCTCTCGTCGCTGGCGGAACGACTCCGCGGCACGGTGCGGCTGGCCGTGGAGCGGCAGCGGCACCTGTCGGCGGAGGTCGAGGTCGGCGGCACCGGCCGCGATCCGGAGGAGCTCATCGCGGAGGCCGAGGAGGCGGCCGCACGCGAGGAGGAGCTGAACGAGGAGGTCGGCGAGGCCCGGTCGGTGCTGGCCGAGGCCACGGAACGCCGCGAGCACCTCGAACGCGTGGTGCAGGAGGCCGAACGCGCCCACATGGCGGCGGTGCGCGCGATCGCCGACCGCAGGGAGGGCATCGCGAAGCTCTCCGGTCAGGTCGAGGCGTTGCGCAGCAAGAACAACGCCACGGCCGACGAGGTGGAGCGCATCTCGGCGAGTATCGAGGAGTCCGAGGCGCGCGCCGAGACGGCGGCCGAGGCGCTCGAGGCGGCGCGCGCGGAGGGCGGCGTCGAGGACTCCGACGACGAGGGCCTCCAGGAGCGGCACCAGCGTGCGGTCGAGGCGGCGAACGTCGCCAAGCAGCGGGTGGACGAGCTGGTCAAGGCCGAGCGCAGCGCCGAGCGGGACATCGCGTCGGAGAAGGCCCGTGTCGATGCGCTGTCGATGGGGTTGAACCGCAAGGACGGTGCGGGCGCGCTGTTGCAGGCGTCCGAGCAGGTGCCGGGCCTGCTGGGCTCGGTGGCGACGTTGTTGACGGTGGAGACGGGTTTCGAGGTCGCGTTGGCGGCGGCGCTCGGCCCGGTCGCCGATGCGGTGGCCCTGTCGGCGGGTGGCGATGCGCTGACCGCGTTGGCCTATTTGAAGGACAACGAGTCGGGCCGGGCCGGGCTGTTGCTGGGTGGCGCGCGGTCCGATGTGGACCTGACGTCGTGGCCCGCGTTGTCGGGCGGTGCGCGGTGGGCGCGTGAGGTCGTCACCGCACCGGAGGCGTTGCGGCCGGCGGTCGAGCGTGCGTTGGCTCGGGTGGCGGTCGTCGACGGGCTGGACGACGCGCGCGCGTTGATCGCCCGGCATGCCGGGGTCACGGCGGTGACTCGCGACGGCGATGTCCTCGGCGAGCACTGGGCGGTCGGCGGTTCGGCGAAGGACGAGAGCGTCATCGAGGTCCAGGCCGCGGTCGACGAGGCGCAGGACCGGTTGGCTGCGGCGGAGCGGGCGCTGGAGCGTGCGTCGGCCGAGCTCGAGGGTGCGCGGGCCGAGCAGGACGCGCGGCAGGGCGAGGTGACCGCGGCGAAGGAGGCGTTGGGCGAGGCGAAGGTCCGCAAGGCGCGTTCGACGGAGCGGCTGAGCAGCCTGGAGCAGACGGCGCGTTCGGCCGAGTCCGAGGTGGAGCGACTGCGGAACCAGCGCGCGAAGGTCGAGCAGAGCCGGCAGGACGTGTTGACGCAGTTGGCCGAGCTGGAGGACCGCTTGGCCGCGGTGTCGGAGGAGCCGGTCGAGGAGGACCCGGACACCTCGGAGCGCGACGATGCGGCCGAGTCGCTCACTGCTGTCCGCCAGGAGGAGGTCGATGCGCGGCTGGCGTTGCGCACGGCCGAGGAGCGTGCCCGGAGCATCGCGGGCAAGTCGGATGCGTTGTTGCGCGAGGCGGAGGCCGAGCGGCAGGCCAGGGAGCGCGCGGAGCAGGCGCGGGTGGCGCGGGAGCGTGGCGCGGCGATCGCCGAGGCGGTGGCGACCGGTGGTGAGGTGGCGCTCGATCGGATCGAGACGTCGTTGCAGCGGGCCGCGGCCGAGCGGGATGCGATCAAGGCGCGGCGTGAGGAGCGCGAGACGGCGCTGATGCAGGTGCGCGGCAAGGTCAAGGAGTTGACGGGGGAGCTGGAGAAGCTCACCGACGCGGTGCATCGGGACGAGGTGGTGCGCGCCGAGCAGCGGCTTCGGTTGGAGCAGCTGGAAACGAAGATCACCGAGGAGTTCGGGATCGGGTTGGACGATCTGGTCTCCGAGTACGGCCCGCATGTGGATGTCCCGCCGGGTGCGGGTGAGTTGGCGGAGTACGAGGCGGCGAAGGAGCGCGGCGAGACGGTGGCCGAGCCGCAGCCGTTCCAGTACGACCGGCCGACGCAGGAGCGTAGGGCGAAGCGCGCGGAGAAGGATCTGGCCCAGTTGGGCAAGGTGAATCCGTTGGCGTTGGAGGAGTTCGCGGCGCTCGAGGAGCGGTACAAGTTCTTGTCGACGCAGTTGGAGGATCTCAAGGAGACCCGCAAGGATCTGTTGACCGTGATTCAGGAGGTCGACGACAAGATCCTCGAGGTTTTCACGAGCGCCTACGAGGATGTCGCGCGCGAGTTCGAGACGGTGTTCTCCGTGTTGTTCCCCGGCGGCGAGGGTCGCATGGTGTTGACCGAGCCGGACGACATGCTCGCCACGGGTGTCGACGTCGAGGCGCGTCCGCCGGGCAAGAAGGTCAAGCGGTTGTCGTTGTTGTCCGGCGGCGAGAAGTCGTTGGTCGCCGTTGCCATGTTGGTGGCCATCTTCCGCGCCCGCCCGTCGCCGTTCTACGTGATGGACGAGGTCGAGGCCGCTCTTGACGACACCAACATGCGCCGGCTGATCGGCTTGATGGAGCAGTTGCGCGACAGTTCGCAGCTGATCATCATCACGCACCAGAAGCCCACCATGGAGATCGCCGACGCGTTGTACGGCGTGAGCATGCAGGGCGACGGCATCACGAAGGTGATCTCGCAGCGCATGCGCGCCGACACCGCCGAGCCCGAGCCGGCGCCCGCCGAAGTGGCCGAGGCCGAGCCCATCGAGGCGTAGGACGTTCGCGTCGCCACGGTTCGTTCAGAACGGTGGTGGTTCGTCGTTCGGACCTGGCGCTTTGTCGGGTGCGGACGATCGGGGTCCGAGTACGGTTTCGCGCTTGTCGGTGTAGGCGATGCCGAGGGGCGTGGTGACCGAGGACGTGCCGTGGACCGGGTCGTAGGAGTGGGTCCAGCCGGGTGCGTTCTTGAGCCGGTGGTGTCGGCGGCAGCGGGGCGCCGCGTTGTCGGTTGAGGTCGAGCCGTTGTCTTCGGCCCACTGTTGTTGGTGGTCGAAGTCGCAGTGCCGAGCGGGTCGTCGGCACCAGGGCACGACGCACATCCGGTCGCGAACCCGGACGACCTTGCGGATCGTCGAATTCGGACGATACGACGATCGCCCCAGGTCAACCGGGTTCCCGGTGGCGGAATCGCAGAGGACTTTCCGCCATACGGACTTCGGGTTGGTCATGATCTCCCGCGCATAAGCAGCGGGCACCGGTCCGATCCCGTCGATGGATGCCCCGGTCTCGGACATCGACAGCGCGGTGTCGATGGGCATGTGGAGATAGACCATCGCCGCCGACTGGGGCACGGTGACGCCGGGGTCGTTGCCCAGGAGCAGGTCGGCGAACACGTCGGCCCGAAGCTGGTCGAGATTCCGTGAGGTGTCGGAGAGGCGAAGCTTGCGCGCGATGGCGTCGACGCGGGCGTAGGCGGCCGAGGCGACGTCGGACGCAGATCTGCCGACAGGCGCGACTGCGCGTAGACCCCGTGATCCAACGTGACTTTCCGACCCTCATGCGCCATCCGAGCGGCAGCGGTCTCAGCACCGGGATCAACCTGCTTGACGATCTGCGAAGCATGCCAAGCCATGTTCCGAGGCTGCCACGCCGTCAGAGACAGGCGGGAAAGCTTCTCCTCCAGCATCCGATCCACCTCAAGAGCATCGGAATCAGAAACCGGCGCGACAGTATTCAGCACCCGCTCGGCGCCATACCGATCCACCTGCCCCTCCCGCATAGCGGAAAGCAACCGAGGCATCCGATAAGTCAACGCCAAAGCGGTATGAATCCGATCCAAAACCCCCTGAGGTGACAGTCGAAGCTCAGGCGCCAACGCCTCAGCCAACGACCGCCGCTCCACCGAATCCGACGACGCGCCGTCATCGAGCGAAGCAAGAAACGACACCTCAGCAGCATCAGCCCGAGCCCGCAAAGCAAGCACCGACCGAGCCCGATCAACGATCCCCTCAACATCTCTCACGCACCCAATAATACCGAACAACTGATCGACAAACACCACCCACAAGCATGACGAAAAATCACCACTTAAAGTAACCAAAACATCCCGCAGGATCGACACGGCCGAAGCGAAGCAAGGCCAACCCCGCCAACCACCCAACCCACAGAACCGCCTCTGTGAAGTGTCATCCCGTCGACCTAAACCGGAACCATCACACTGCAGTCAGGGCGCAACCCGAAACCAAACAGGCGCCCAACAACGAAACCTTGCGCCCTGACTGCAGTGTGATACCCCAAACGAGAGGTCGACGGGATGACACTTCCCCCGGCGGCAAAGCCGCCCAACATCCCGGAGACCTGCCCAGCCGGCGAGGCGCCCTCACTCCCAAAGCAACAACACGGCGACGCGAAGTGCTGACACGGCGACGCAGAACGCTGACACGGCGACGCGGGGTGCCAACACCACGTCCCCGAAACGACGACGGGGCCGGTGGACGTCACGCCCACCGGCCCCGCACCAAGCCGCCGCCCGACTACACGGGCTCTTCCTCCTTCTCGGTGGCCACGGTCTTCGGGTCGGGGTCGCTGTGCCGGAGGGACAGCAGGCCGCCGACGACGAGGGTGACGACGACGCCGAGGGGGACGTACCAGGGGAAGGCGAGGGGGAGTTCCTCGCCTTCGACGGTGAAGGTGACGCCGAGGACGAAGAAGCCGGCGACGGCGATGGTGCAGACGAACGCGATGATCGCGTCGAGCTCGCGGGCCTTCTTCACGAGCATGCCGAGGAAGAAGGCGCCGAGCAGTGCGCCGTAGGTGTAGCTGGCGATGCTGAGGCCGAGTTCGACGACGGGGGTCTCGCTGGTGGTGAACATGGAGGCGAAGCCGACGAACACCACGGCCCAGATGATCGTCCAGATGCGGGCCTGCTTGAGCTGGGTCGCGTCGGAGAGCTTCTTCTTGGTGAACCGCTCGTACAGGTCGGCCACGGTGGAGGTCGACAGCGAGTTGAGCGACGAGGAGATCGTCGACATGGCCGCGGCGAGGATGCCGGCGATGAGGATGCCGGCGAGGCCTGCGGGCAGTTCGGTGATGATGAAGTGCGCGAACAGGTCGTCGGGGTTGGACAGTCCGAGCTGGTCGATGCTCTGTCCGCCGAAGAACGACCACAGCATCGCGCCGACGACGAGGAAGATCGCGAACTGGAAGAACACGACGACACCGCTGGCGATGACGGCCTTCTGGCTGTCGCGCACGGTCTTGCAGGCCAGCAGGCGCTGCACCATCAGCTGGTCGGAGCCGTGCGAGGCCATGGCGAACAGTGCGCCACCGACGACGGCGGTGATGAACGCGTACTGGTCGGTGACGATGTTGGAGCCGAACTCGAACATCTGGAGCTTGCCCTCGTCGACGAGTCCGCCGAACCAGCCGTCGGGCAGTTGGCCCGCGAGGATGACGATGGCGGCGATGGCACCGAGCACGTAGATGCCCATCTGCACCACGTCGACCCAGATGACGGCGCGGATGCCGCCGAAGTAGGTGTAGATGACGGCGACGAACGCGATGGCGGCGATGACCATCCAGTACGACACGTCGAGTCCCATGGCGTCGAGCACAAGCTTGACGGGGATGGCGGTGGCGAACAGGCGCACACCGTCGGCGAGAAGGCGCGTGACGAGGAACGTCACCGATGCGGTGCCCTGCAGCCCGCCGCCGAAGCGTTTGCCGAGGAACCCGTAGGCGCTGACGAACCCGCCCTGGTAGTACTTCGGCAGCAGCACGAACGCGACCACGGTGCGGCCGATGAGGTAACCGATCGCGAGCTGCAGGTAGGTGATGTTGCCGAGGTAGGCCACGGTCGGCACGCTCAGCACGGTGAGCGTGGACGTCTCGGTGGCCACGACGGAGAAGGTGACCGCCCACCACGGCACCCGCCGGTTGCCGACGAAGTAGTCGTTCGACGACTTCTGCTTACCGCTCAGCAGGATGCCCAGGATCGGGGTTCCCACCAGGAAGATCGCGATGATCGCGAGGTCCAGTGCGCGCATTGGTCACTCCTACCGTGTCTCGCGCGGGTTGACCACCCTCAGCCGCGAAATCGACGACGTTGGTGGGTCGGGAGGGCGAGCGGCTGCTCACCTGGGGTGATGCTGCCGAGTACGCGGGGCCCGCGGGCGCCCGTCGCGCTCGGCACGGTGCCGGCGAGGCCGTGCCAGGACAACCAACCGAGCACCGCGGTCAGGTAGGCCTCCTTGGCATCGGTCGGCATGCCGAGTTCGTCGCTTGTGCGCATTGTCAACCGGGTGGCCAGCGCGCGCATCAGGGTCGGGTTCCGGACCCCTCCGCCGGAGGCGTACACGGTCGTCGCGCCGTGCCGGGCGCACGCATCGGCGATCGTCGTCGCGGTCAGTTCGGTGAGGGTCGCGAGCAGGTCGGCGTCGTCGACGGGCGGCAGTCCGCCGAGCGCCTCGTCGAGGTAGGTGCGGTGGAAGTGCTCCTTGCCCGTGGACTTGGGCGGCGCGGCCGCGTAGTACGGATCGGCCAGCAGCCGGTCGAGCAGGTCGGTGCGGACGTGGCCGCGCGCCGCGATCTCCCCGTCGACGTCGCTGCCCTGCGCGCCGCCGCTGACCTGCGTGGCGGCGAGGTCGAGCAGTGCGTTGCCCGGTCCGGTGTCGTAGGCGAGCACGTCGTCCGGGTCGCTGCCGGTGGGCGGGACGACCGTGATGTTGCCGATCCCGCCGATGTTCAGCGCGACGGCCGGCGTGTTCTCGCGGTCGGCGACCGCGCGCAGCAGCAGCGCATCGAGTGTGCTGGCCAGCGGCGCGCCGTGGCCGCCTGCGGCGACGTCGCGGACCCGCAGGTCCGACACCACGGGCCGTCCGGTGCGCTCGGCGATCCACGCGGGTTGCCCGATCTGCAGCGTGCCCAGGGCGTGGCCGCCGGAGATCCAGTGGAACACCGTCTGGCCGAGCGAGGCGACGACGTCGACCGGTCCCACCTGCTGTTCGGCGTGGACCACCGCGTCGGCGAACGCCTGGCCCACGCGGGTGTCGAGTTTGGCGAGCTGTTCGGCCGAGCACGGTGCCGGCGGCAGGGCCGCGAGCAGGTCGGCGCGCAGCTCGTCCGGGTACGGGCGTTCCCACTGGCCGCGTGGGGTGAGGACGAGTTCGGCGCCGGACGCGTCGGTGGCGTCGACCGTCAGTTCGGCGACGGCGACGTCGATGCCGTCCACGGAGGTCCCGGACAGCAGTCCGGCGACACGGAGTGAAGGGGACACATCAGTGGTCTAGTCCAATGAGCTGACGTGCGCAACACGTTCAGTGGGTTTCTGGCCACGATGGATGCCGGACCGTTAACTTCTGGCACCCGAGTGTGCGCCCTGAGCGCGGCGGTTGCGGCCGCTGTCGCGGGGCGGGGGCTCCGGCGGTCAGGGGGAGCAGGATCGGACACGGGGCCAGTGGGAGGATGGCGGACGTGTCGAACGAAGCCGTGATCTGGATCGTTGTCGTGGTGGCCGCCGTGCTGGCGGTCGCCCTCGTCGCGGGCCTGATCCTGTCGCGCAAGCGCAAGATCAGCCTCGAACGGGACAAGGAGAAGGAGGTCCCGAAGGGGGGCGGGTACCAGGCCGGGGGTGGCATCTCGCTCGCCCCGGGCGGCACGGCCGCCGATGCTCCGGAGTCGTCCGAGCCGGCCGAGCCGGCCGCGGAGCCGAAGGAGTCGCCGGCGCACCCCGTCGAGGAGCGCACCGAGGTCGACGGCCAGCCGGGTGTGGGCGACGACGCCTCCGTGCCCCGGGACGCGCCGCGCCGCGACATCGTCGACGTCGGCCTGCCCGACACCGAGGACCAGCCGGCCGACACGGCCGCACCCGAGAAGACCGAGCCCGAGAAGACCCCGGAACCGGCGCCCGAGCCGGAACCCGAACCCGCCCCCGAGCCCGCGGCCGCCCCCGCCGTCGAGGAGCCGGAGCCCGCGGCGGGCCGGATCGAGCGACTGCGTGGCCGGCTGTCGAAGTCGCGGTCGGCGCTGGGCCAGGGTCTGCTGGGCCTGCTCGGCGCGGGCGACCTGGACGAGGACTCCTGGGAGGAGATCGAGGACACGCTCCTGGTCGCCGACCTGGGCGCGGCCACGACGACGGAGATCGTCGAGAAGCTGCGCGGGGAGCTGTCCACGCGCGGCGTCCGCACGGCCGAGGAGGCGCGGGAGGCGCTGCATTCCGTGCTCACCCAGACCCTGTGGCCCGACGCGGACCGGTCGGTGCACGCGTTGCCGCACACGGTGGACGGTGAGAAGCAGCCGGCGGTCGTGCTGATCGCCGGTGTGAACGGCACGGGCAAGACCACGACCACCGGGAAGCTGGCGCGCGTGCTGGTCGCACAGGGCCGGCAGGTGCTGCTCGGCGCGGCGGACACGTTCCGCGCCGCGGCGGCCGACCAGCTGGAGACGTGGTCGCAGCGCGTGGGCGCGGAGGTCGTGCGCGGCAAGGAAGGCGCCGACCCGGCGTCGGTCGCGTTCGACTCGGTCAAGCGCGGCGTGGACGCGGGCGTCGACGCGGTGCTCGTCGACACGGCGGGCCGGCTGCACACCAAGACCGGCCTGATGGACGAGCTGGGCAAGGTCAAGCGCGTCGTCGAGAAGCAGGCGAAGGTCGACGAGGTGCTGCTCGTGCTGGACGCGACGACCGGCCAGAACGGTCTCGCGCAGGCACGCGTGTTCTCCGAGGTCGTCGACGTCACGGGCGTCGTGCTGACGAAGCTCGACGGCACCGCGAAGGGCGGCATCGTGTTCCAGGTGCAGCGTGAGCTGGGCGTGCCGGTCAAGCTCGTCGGTCTCGGCGAGGGTCCCGACGACCTCGCGCCGTTCGAGCCGTCCGCCTTCGTCGACGCCCTGTTGGACTGAACGCGGGAGCCGAGGGAATCGGGGTGAGGGCCATGCCGGCCGGAACGAGAACGACGAGCCGATACGCCGTGGCGTTGGCCGCCTGCGTGCTCGTCGCGGCCGGCGGCTGCTCGGGCTACCGCGCCGATTCCCCCGACTCGAGCCCCGGACCCACCGCCGGATCCGAGCAGCAGGGGCCGAGCAACGGCGAGACCGGCGATGGCCCCGGTGGTCCCGGTGGTCCCGGTGGCCCCGAAGGCCCCGGCGGTGACGGGCAGAACGAGGACGGCGGTCCGGGTGGCGACGGCGAGCAGGTGCGGATCGACAAACTGCCCGTGCCGATCACCGTGCAACTGCCCGCCGGGTGGCGCTCGCTCGACCCCGCCCAGGTCGACGCGCCGGACGCGGCGTTCTTCGCCGTGCACAACGAGTCCATCGAGACCGACTTCAGCACGAACATCGTCGTGGGCGGCAACATCATCGAGGGCGACACGACGCTCAAGCAGGTCGCCCAGGGCGAGGTGGAGTCGCTGCGGCAGGACGGCGGCGATCCGCACGTCGTCCAGGAACAGGACGGCTCCGACGGCGCCGGCCCCGGCGAGACACCCGTCTACTTCCAGGTTGTCCAGTACGACGAGCGGATGGGCAACCACCAGAAGACGCTCGCCATGGCGCAGACGTTGATCGGTTTCCGCGATCAGAACGACCGCCTCGCCGTCGTGTCGAGCACGCTCACCGCGACCCCTGAACGCCTCACCGAGGCGGCCCCCGAGTTCGAGCAGTTCGTCGCCTCGATCCGCGTCGACGACCACTGAGGACACTCCCACACCGGCCCGAAACGTGGCCGAATGCCCGCCTTGTTCCACTACATACGGTGCCGACGTCGCCTCTTTGAGTGAGGTAACTAACGACGACGTGCGCAAAGTGGACAAGATTGCGAAACTACGCGCCGACCGGTCCCACAGGGAGGTAGTGGGCCGCGAGTTCGGGGGAGGGATCTCGTGAGTACCGGGATGATCGTGTTCGTGACCGTGGGCGGCTCACTGCTCGTCTTCGCGGCGCTGGGCGCCATGATGGTCTACTTCCACAAGCGGCATAAGCGCACCGAGGCTGACATCCAGCAGCGCCTCGGAGTCGAAGCCCAGCGGCGCGGATGGAACCTGATCGGCGGGTCGGAGGAGATCCTCCGGTTCTACAACTTCGTCTACGACACCTATTCGACCGGTGGCCACCCGCTGAACCCGTTGCAGCGTCGCGCGCGGGCTGTCGCGGTGAAGGATGTGATCACCGGTGTTCACCGGGGGAGATCCTTCATTGCCGGCACATTCGACGTGGTGACCCCGAAGCGTGAGCGGGTCAAGAACATGTGCGTGTGGGTGACTGCCCCGGGTGCGGTCTCCACGTTCGCGCTCAGGAAGAGCGACCGCATCTCGTCCACGGTCAATCGGGGGTTGGGGTGGTACAACTTCCGATCCGGACGCCCGGAGATCGATAACCATTTCGCGATCAGGGCTGACGATCAGAATTTTGCGGCCCAGTTCGTCAACGACAGCATTGTTCACTACTTGGGGTCGTATTCCGGTCGGCTGGATGGCGTCATTGTGCGCGGCGACCAGATCGAGGTGTGGGACGACTGCAAGGATCACCGGGATCCGGATCAGTTGATCGCTGCGCTCGATGTTCGGTGTGACCTTCTCGACCGGGTGCCCGAGGCTGCCTGGGCAGCCGCGCGGCGTTGATCTGTCCATGATGGATTCGAATGGGTTCGGGGGCCGGAGAGTGAATGGATACGCGGGTCAACTGCGACGACGCGTCGGTGCGGTGGCGGTCGGGGTCGTGTTGCTCGGCACGGTCGCCGGGTGCGCGCAGCAGCAGACCGGGTCGGCGGAGGCCGTCGGTGGTCCCGACGGGAGTGCGGAGCCCAGCGCCGCGACGAGCGCTCCGTCCGCGTCGCCCACCGAGTCCGGGGAGGGCGACGACGGTCGCACGGTGATCCGTGACCTGCCGTTGCCGATCAGCATCGAGGTGCCGGACGGGTGGCGGGAGATCGACCCGGAACGGGCCGGTCTCCCGAACGTCGCGTTGCTGCTCCAGTACGAGCCGATGAAGGCCGACGACGACGAACACATCCCGAACGTCAACGTCCTCGGTCACCTCGCCGACGCCGAGACCTCGCTGGAGGACGTCGCGGACGCGAGGTGACGGCCGCGGAGCAGGCGGGGTACAACCCCGAGGTCACGAGCCGCCAGGAGAGCGCGGCCGGTGGCGGCGAACAGATGGTGCAGATGCTGCGCTACGACGCGGAGCTCGGCGGATCGACGTACGAGCTCGTTCAGGTCCAGACGATCCTCGCCGTTCCCGGCAGCGGTGCCCAGGCGGGACAGAAGGCCGTAATTCTCATCCACGGGACCGCGACCGTCGACCGGATCGAGGCGGTGACACCCGATATGCAGGCCATCGTCGCATCTGCGCGACCCGCGGAGAACTGACACACGCGCGCGGGGCCGGGAACCGGGGCGGCGGCCCGGCCGTCCCACCTCGTGCCGGCTCCGGCACGCCGTCCGCCGCGATGCACGTCGTCCCTGGTTTCACCCAACCACGTTCATTTCACGACTGGAGTTCTCGCATGAATCGCCTGTCCCGCCTCGCCGTCCTGGGCACTCTCGGTGTCGCCGCGTTCGGACTGTCCGGGTGCTCGTTCTCGGTGTACGTGGACTCCGAGGCGCTCGCCGACCGTGTTCAGTCCACGTTGGAGCAGCAGACCGGCAACCAGGCCAAGAACGTCGACTGCCCCGAGGACCTCACCGGCGAGGTCGGCGAGACCACCCGGTGCACTCTGACCGCCATGGACGACAGCCAGATCGGCGTCGACGTCGAGGTCACGTCCGTCGAGGACGGTCAGGTGAACTTCGACATCCAGGTCGACGAGACCCCCATGCGGTAAAGCCGCCCCGACCGGCCGGCCGGCCCCGACCAGTTTCAGCCCGGCAGCTGCTTCGACAGCTGCTCGGCCGTGCGCATGACGATCGGGGCGATCCGGCCCACGGCCTCCTTCGTCAGCCTGCCCTCCGGACCCGACACCGACACCGCCGTCGGCGTCGGCGTTCCCGGCACGGGCACGGCCACACAGCGCACGCCCAGTTCCTGTTCGCTCTCGTCCAGCGCGTACCCCTGCTCGGCGATCTCACCCAGATGTGTCAGGAAACGCTCGACGTCGATGTGCGTGTGCTCGGTGTAGGCGGGCATGCCGGTGCGGTCCAACAACTCGCGCACGTCCTCGGCCGCCAGGCCCGCGAGGATCGCCTTGCCCACGCCCGTGCCGTGCGGCAACAACCGCCTGCCCACCTCGGTGAACATGCGCATCGAGTGCTTCGAGGGCACCTGCGACACGTACACCACCTCGTCGCGCTCCAGCACCGCCAGGTTCGCCGTCTCGCCGACCTCGTCGACCAGCTCGGCCAACAACGGCCGCGCCCACGTGCCGAACTGCAGGCTCGCGTGCTCGCCGAGCCGGATCAACCGCGCGCCCAGCGCGTACCGGCGATTCTCGTTCTGCCGCACGTAGCCCGAGGCGACCAGCGTGCGGATGAGCCGGTGGATCGTCGGCATCGCAACCCCGACGACGTCGCCAACTCGGACAGACTCGCCTCGCCGCCCGCATCGGCGAGCCGTTCCAGCAGCTCAAACGCCCGATCGAGGGACTGAACTCCACCGCTCGCGGCCACGCCGACTCCTTCCGCGCACTGCAGGGACACTCACATTGAGCTTCCGTAATGTAGAAACTATAGTCCGTCATGTAAAAGACGAACCCCATAGAGACGACGTCCCCTGAGGTGTTTCATGTCTGATGTTCGTGTGCTCGGCGACGCCGTCGAGCGCGGTGACGAGATCCTGACGCCCGAGGCGCTGGACTTCCTGTCCGGACTCCACAAGAACTTCGCGTCGACCCGTGACCAGCTGCTCGAGGCGCGGAAGCAGCGCCGCGAGGAGGCCAAGCGCACCGGGAAGCTGGACTTCCTGCCCGAGACCAAGCAGGTCCGCGAGTCGGAGTGGCAGGTCGCCGAGGCGCCGCCCGCGCTGCGTGACCGCCGCGTCGAGATCACCGGTCCGACCGAGCGGAAGATGACGATCAACGCCCTCAACTCGGGCGCCAAGGTGTGGCTCGCCGACCTCGAGGACGCGAACACGCCGCACTGGAGCAACGTCGTGAACGGGCAGATCAACCTGTCCGACGCCATCCGCGGCACGATCGAGCTCGAATCGAACGGCAAGCACTACAGCCTGCGCGACGATGTCGAGCACGCCACGATCGTCGTCCGCCCGCGCGGCTGGCACCTCGACGAGCGGGGCATCGAGTTCGACGGCCGCAAGGGTGTCGGCGCGCTCGTCGACTTCGGCCTGCACTTCTTCCACAACGCCAAGGAACTGCTCGCCCGCGGCAAGGGCCCGTACTTCTACCTGCCGAAGATGGAGAGCCACCTCGAGGCGCGGCTGTGGAACGACGTGTTCACCTACGCCGAGAAGACCCTCGGCGTGCAGCACGGCACCATCCGCGCCACGGTGCTGATCGAGACCATCCCGGCCGCGTTCGAGATGGAGGAGATCCTCTACGAACTGCGAGAGCACGCCTCGGGCCTGAACGCCGGCCGCTGGGACTACCTGTTCAGCGTCATCAAGTACTTCCGCGACGCCGGTTCCACGTTCGTGCTGCCGGACCGCAACGCCGTCACCATGACCGCGCCGTTCATGCGCGCCTACACCGAGCTGCTCGTGCGCACCTGCCACAAGCGCGGCGCGTTCGCCATCGGCGGCATGTCCGCGTTCATCCCGAGCAAGGACCCGGCCGTGGCCGAGAACGCCACGAACAAGGTGCACGCCGACAAGTCCCGCGAGGCCGGCGACGGCTTCGACGGTTCGTGGGTCGCGCACCCGGGCATGGTCGGGCTGTGCAAGGAGGAGTTCGACAAGGTCCTCGGCGACAAGCCGAACCAGCTCGACCGCCTCCGCGAGGACGTGTCGGTGACCGCCGACCAGCTCCTCGACGTCGCCGCCACCGACGCCCAGTGCACCAAGGAGGGCCTGCGCGGCGCCGTCGACGTCGGCGTCCGCTACATCGCCTCCTGGCTGGGCGGCAACGGCGCGGCCGGCATCCACAACCTCATGGAGGACGCCGCCACCGCCGAGATCTCCCGGTCGCAGGTGTGGCAGTGGGTGCAGAACGGCGTCGTGCTGGCCGACTCCGGCGAGACCGTGACGCGGGACCTCGTCCGCTCGCTGCTCGACGAGGTCAAGGAGCAGCTCAGCGGTGAGATCAAGCCGGAGCTGCTGCAGCCGGCCGTCGAGCTGTTCGAGGAGGTCGCGCTCGCCGAGGAGTTCGTCGACTTCCTGACGCTGCCCGCCTACGAGCGGATCAAGTAATGGCCTCCGGTCGGCTCACCGAGGACGTCTACGCGCGCATCGACGCCTCGCTCGCCGAGGCCGACGCGCGCGTGACCGCCACCTACCCCGGTGAGCCGACCGGACGTCAACCCGTGCACACCGTGTACGTGCCCGCGAACCGGTTCCACACCGGACTCGTGGGCGAATGGGGCGAGCAGGCACTGGCCGTGCTGGAGGCCCACGACTGCGCTCACGGCTCGGCCCAAGGCCTGGACGCGCCCGCCGACGTGCTCGGGCGGGTGCGGGACAAGTTGGCCGCCGAGCCGATCGAGGACCTGCGGGTCGACTTCGAGGACGGCTACGGCAGCCCCGGCGACGACGTCGAGGATGCCGAGGTCGTGCGCTGCGCCCGCGAACTCGCCGCCGAATCCGTTCCGTTCCGCGGAATCCGGTTCAAGAGCTTCGAGGCGGCCACCCGCCGCCGCGGCATCCGCACGCTCGATGTGTTCCTCGAGCACCTGGGCGGCCCGCCGCCCGGGTTCGTGGTGACGCTGCCGAAGGTCACCGACGTCGACCAGGTCGCCGCGGCCGCCGACGTGCTGTCCGAACTGGAGAAGGCCAACGGGCTCGCCCTGGGCACCCTGCGGTTCGAGGTGCAGGTCGAAACGGCGCAGTCGGTGCTGTCCGGCGACGGCACCGTCGCGTTGCCCGCGATCCTGCGCGCCGCCGACGGCCGGTGCAGCGGACTGCACTTCGGCACCTACGACTACAGCGCCGGACTCGGCATCGCCGGGGCGTACCAGAGCATGGACCACCCGGCCGCGGACTTCGCCAAGCAGTTCATGCAGGTGGCCGCCGCGGGCAGGGGAGTGCGCCTGTCCGACGGGTCGACCAACCGGCTGCCCGTCGGCGACGCCGCCGCCGTCCGCGCGGGCTGGGCCGAGCACACGCGCTCGTGCGCCGGTCGCTGGAACGTGGGTTCTACCAGGGCTGGGACCTGCACCCGCACCAGCTGCCCAGCCGGTTCGCCGCCACCTACGCGTTCTTCCGTGAAACCCTGCCGTCCGCGCTCGACCGGCTGCGCACCTACGTCGCCGCGCGCGCGGGCACCGCCCCCGAGGGCGCGGTCCTCGACGAACCCGCCACCGCGCAGGCGCTGGCCACCTACGTCGCGCGCGGCCTCGACTGCGGCGCCGTGGACGAGTCCGACCTGGCCGGTGGTCCGGACCGCCCCACCATCACCCGCCTCGCCGCCCGCGCCGGCTGAGCGGTCGTACCCTGACGGGCATGGTGTCCGATCCGAACCGTCTCGATCCGAACAGGCTCGACCCCAACCGGCTCGATCTGAACAGCGACCTGGGTGAGGGCTTCGGCATCTGGCCGTTGACCGACGACGATGCCCTGCTCGACGTCGTCACCAGCGCCAATGTCGCATGTGGATTCCACGCCGGCGATCCGACCGTGCTGCGCCGCGTCACCGAGCGCGCCGCCGAACGCGGTGTCGCGATCGCGCGCAGGTCGGCTACCGCGACCTGGCCGGGTTCGGCCGCCGGTTCATCGACGTCGACCCGGCCGAGCTCGTCAACGACGTCATCTACCAGATCGCGGCGCTCGACGGGTTCGCCCGCATCGCCGGCAGCGCCGTGCGGTACGTCAAACCGCACGGCGCGCTGTACAACACCGTCGTCCACCACACCGCCCAGGCCGAGGCCGTCGTCGACGCCGTCCGCCGCTGCGACCCCGCGCTGCCCGTGCTCGGTCTGCCTGGGTCGGAACTGTTGCGCCTGGCCGCCGACGCCGGCCTGCCGACCGTCGCCGAGGCGTTCGCCGACCGCGCCTACACCCCGGAGGCACGCTCGTGTCGCGGCGCGAACCCGGTGCCGTCCTCCACGATGCGGACGTCGTCGTGGCACGGTGTGTGCGCATGGCCGTCGAGGGTGTCGTCACAGCCGTCGACGGCACCGACCTCGCCGCACGGCCCCAGTCGCTGTGCCTGCACGGCGACACCGCAGGCGCCGTCGACCTCGCTCGCCGCATCCGCGCGGGCCTGCTCGACGCCGGCGTGGAACTCGCACCCTTCGCGTAACCGGCAGCGTGCTCGTCGAAGCGGCGTGAGGTCGGTCCGGTGGCGGCTCCGTGAGCGAGTCGCAGCACGGCCTCGACGAGTCGGTCGCGGTGTTCGTGAGCCGAACCGCAATCCGGGCGACGCGGTGTCGGTGGCGTCGGCGAGGACGATGCGGTCCCCGGAGGCCCTATACTTCGCCCGCGGGTCACTTGGGGGCCGAACTGGATACTACGCGCGCCGGTCGGCGCCCTCGCCCTGGTCCACGCGGCGGCGGCGACGCCACGCCGGCACGGCCATCACCGTGCCGGCGACGAACTGCGCCGCGGACAGCCACACCGGGTTGTTCGAATCGACCATGAGATAGAGCCCGCTCAGGGCGACCACGAGACCCGCCACGACCTGTGCCCGGTCGCCCGGCCACGGAGATGTGCCTTCGGTCCGTTCCCGCTCGTCACTCATGGGGGCCGAGGCTACTCGCGAAGGTCGGCCACGCGGAGGTCGCGCAGCCGGGCCAACGCCGCCGCCACCTCGAAGCGGCGCGGCACGACGTAGTCGCCCAGAAAACCGTGCCGGAGCGCGTCGGCGTTCTCGGCGAGATCGCGTTCGAGCAGGTCGAGGAACTCGGCGACCGTCCGCTTGCCGTCGATCAGTCCACTCTCGACACCGTGGGTCAACGCCTGGCCGATGCCGGCGACCTGTCCGACGTCGACGATCTGCTCGACCGACCGCAGGTCGATGTCGGTCTCGCCGTAGGTGAGCGTGTCGATGCCGCGTGCCTTCACCATGCGCCTGCCCTTGCGCTCGGCGGCGAGCGACCGCGGATCGCACACCCGGTGCCGGATCGCGGGGAAACCGTCGGCCTCGACGGCCCGGCTCTGCGGCGCCCGCAGCGCCACGGCACGCTCGGTCGCGTCCTCCGGGTGGTAGGCCGCCATCATGACGACGCGGTCGGCGACGTCGAGGTAGTCGCCCGATCCGCCCATCACCAGCACGGTCGACACGCCGTGCTGGCTGTACAACGGGCGCACCAGGTCGACGAACGGGGTCAGCGGTTCGTTGCCCTTCGCGACGAGCTCCTGCATGCGCGCGTCCCGGATCATCAGGTTCGTCGCGGCCGTGTCCTCGTCGATCAGCAACACCTCGGCGCCCGCCTCGATCGCCTCGATCGTGGTGGCGGCCTGCGAGGTCGACCCGGAGGCGTTCGACGTCGAGAAGTCGCGGGTGTCGGCGCCGGTCGGCAGTTCGCCGACGAACGCGCTCACGTCGACCCGCTGCACGCTGCGGCCGTCCTCGGCCCGCACCTTCACCGTCGCCGACCGGCTCACCACGAGTTCCCTGCCGTCGCCGGGAACGTGGTCGTACACGCCGCGTTCGAGCGCGCGCAGCAAGGTCGACTTGCCGTGGAAGCCACCGCCGACGATCAACGTGACGCCCTCGGCGATCCCCATGCCGCTCACCGCGCCCCGATGCGGCAGCTGCACCGTCGTGCGCAACGACTCGGGGGAGGTGAACGGAACGCCGTCGGCCAGCGGCCGGTCGTCGGTGCCGCTGCGCCGCGCCAACATCGCCCCGTCGGCCACGAACGCCACCAGCCCGAGGTCCGACAGCTGCCGCCGCAGCGCGTCGGTGTCCTCGACGGAGTCGACGAACTCCTCGACCGCGTCGGCGTCGAGCGCGTCGCGGCGCAGCGCCTCGATCGCGCGGGGAAGTTGTTCGCACAGGGCCCTGCGGGCACCGCGCCCATCGATCCGCCGCCGCGGTCCGGGCAGGTCGATGCCGAGGCGCAACGTCACCGCGCCGCGGTGCACGCGCAGAGCGCTGCGGTCGAGCACCTGCTGGCCGCCGACGTCGACCCGCAGCAGCGACCCGCGCAGCTGCTTTCCCAGCACTCGCAACAGGAAGTCCGCGAGCGCGCGGGCCCGCACCGGCGTGCTCCACCACGACTCGGGGTAGGCGAGATGGCCGGCGTCGACGCGCACCTCGATGCGGCTCGCGGGCGCGAACGGATCCGTCTGCGCCTTCTGCACCGTCACCGTGAAGCCGTCGCCGTCCCAGTCGCCCTGGAGGCTCTTGTACCGCCCGTAGCTCTGCCCGTCGAGCTGTGTGAGCCGCCGTCCCAGCTCGCCGAACGCCTGTCGTCCACCCCTGTCACGTGCCATCGATGCCCACCGTACGGGCCTCGGCCGACAACGCCAGATAGACGTCCACCTGGGTGCGGAAGTCCGTCAGGTCGCACGGGGCCTCCGAGCTGCTGCCGCCGCCGAGCAGTTCGCCCGCGCGTGCGATGCGGTAGCGCAACGTGTTGACGTGCACGTGCAATCGCTTGGCCGCCTTCGCCGGCGAACCCGAGCACTCCAGGTACACCCGCACGGTGCGCAGCAGTTCCGGATGCTGTGGCAGCTCGCCCAGCACCCGGGCCGCCAGGGCCTGGCGCAGTTCGTCGGGTGCGCCCGCGAGCAACAGCTGATGCAGGCCCATCCCGGCACCCGAGGCCACCGCCACCCGTTCCGGCCGCGCCGCCGCGGCCTGCACCGCGTGCCGGGCCTCCTCCGCCGCCCCGCGCAGACCGTGCACGGGCGCCGGTCCGCCCGCGCCGATCAGCACCCGTCCGGAGCCGAGTTCGGCCAACGTCTCCATCGCCCGGGCGGGCCAGTCGCCGGGCCACGGCTCGTCGGCGGTGGAGGGCTCGACGGCCATCACGGCCCACGCCTCGCTGCCGGAACCGCCGGTGTGGGTGCCGGCGACCTCGCCGAGAAACAGCTGCTCGGTGCCGGCGAACGCGCTCAACGCCTCATCGAGGATCTCCGCTGCGGTGCCGGCGCCCGGGGTGCGCGCCAGCAGCACCCGCACGGACGCCTCGGCGGGCAGCCCGGTCGCCTCGAACGCCCGCGCGAGGTCCGCGCCCGAACAGCTCGGGTCGGCCAGCGACTCGAGCAGCGGTGCCGCGACCCGCATCCGGGCCCGACGTACCTCGTCGCGGCGGCCGCGCGCGAGCCCGACGAGATTCGCCAACTCCTCGGCGACCTCGCGGCCACCCGGACTCAACAGGGCGTCGACGACGAGCGACCACGGCACGGCATGCCGCCCGCCCACCGCGAAGACGCTCGCCTCGGTATCGCCGGAAGCACGGCCTCGGCGCGGCTGTTCCGGCGTGCTCGCGGCGACGACGCGGCCGGTCGAGGTCACCACCCAGCAGTCCGCGCCCAGCTCCGCCGAGCCGTAGGCCACGAGCGCGGGCAGCGAGGAATCCTCGGCCGCGGCCGACAGCAACCGTTTGCGCGCCCCGTCGGTCTCGGCGGCCAACGCGAGCACGGCCTGTTCGGTGACGACCGCGAACGACAGGTCCGCGGGCACCTCCAGCAGCGGGATGCGGTGCCGCCGGCACGCCTGCACCAGGTCGTCGGGGATGCCGCCGGTGTCCGCGCCGGACGCGGCCAGCGCGGCGCAGCGGGCGTCGGCGAGCGCGCGCACGAACGGTTCCGCGTCGCCGGGACCGCGCCACCACAGCAGCCCCGACAGCACGAACTCGCCCTCGGACAGGTACCGGCTCGGATCGGGCAGCTCGGTCACGTAGACCCGGCTGACCTCGCGGTCGAGCAGGTCGCGGCCCGCGTGCAGCCGCAGCCGCAGTCCGGGGATCTCCAGCAGAGTTTTCACCAGCGTCATCAGGTTTGTAGGAAAGCACAAAACGAGCCGGTCGTGGGCCTGTGCGTTTCATACATCCGAGCCGTTGCCGCGGGGTATCCGTGGCTGTCTACTGGCAGGCACAGCCCGAAACGCCTGGACAGCCTTGGGAGCACGCCCGTGGAATTCGTCCGACCGGAGACCCTGGACGAGGCACTCGCCGTCGTGGCCGAGCGGCCCGGCGCCGTGCCGATCGCGGGCGGCACCGACGTGATGGTCGAACTCAACTACGACCACCACCGTCCGGACGTGCTGGTAGACCTGACGCGGATTCACGAACTCGCAACCTGGTCCGCGTCCGTAGGGCACGTCCGCCTCGGGGCGGGCGTGCCCTACACCCGTCTCATCGACGAGCTCGGCGACACGTTGCCCGGGTTGGCCATGGCCGCCCGGACCGTCGGCTCGCCGCAGATCCGCAACCGCGGCACCGTCGGCGGCAACCTCGGCGCCGCCTCGCCCGCAGGCGACACGCACCCGGTGCTGCTCGCCGCGGGCGCGAGATCGAGGTCGCCTCGGTGCGCGGTGTCCGGCGCATCCCCGCGGCCGACTTCTACACCGGGGTCAAACGCAACGCGCTCGAGGCCGACGAGCTGATCACGGCCGTGCACCTGCCCACCGAGCACCGGACCGCCGAGCAGTTCAGCAAGGTCGGAACGCGCAACGCGATGGTGATCGCCGTGTGCTCGCTGGCCGTGGTGATCCGCGACGGCTACGCGGGCGTGGCCATCGGTTCGGCGGCACCGACCCCGCGGCGGGTCGCGGCGGCCGAGCAGTTCCTGACCACCGAGCTGCCGTGGGACACCCGGGCCCCGCTCGCCGACTCGATGAAGCGGCGGTTCGCGGGCCTCGTCGCCGACGCCACCGAACCGATCGACGACGTCCGCGGCAGCGCGCAGTACCGCACCCACGCCCTCGGCGTACTGGCGCGCAGGGCCCTGACCTGGGCGTGGGACGACTACCGAGGGAGTGCGGCAGCATGCGCCTGAACCTGATCGTGAACGGACAGAGCCGCCGGGTCGACGACGTGTGGGCCGGCGAGAGCCTGCTGTACGTGCTGCGTGAACGGCTCGGCCTGCCCGGGTCGAAGAACGCCTGCGAACAGGGCGAGTGCGGCTCGTGCACCGTGTACGTCGACGACGTGCCCGCGTGCGCGTGCCTCGTCGCCGCGGGACAGGCCGAGGGTCGCGAGGTGCGCACCGTCGAGGGACTCGCCGACGGCGACGCGCTCGACCCCGTCCAGCAGTCCTTTGTGGATTGCGGCGCCGTCCAATGCGGATTCTGCACGCCGGGTCTCGTCGTGGCCGCCCACGACCTGCTGCGGCGCGAACCCGACCCGAGCGACGAGGAGATCCGCGAGGCGCTCGCCGGGAACCTGTGCCGCTGCACCGGTTACGAGAAGATCCTCGACGCGGTCCGGACGGCGGCGAGCGCCCGATGATCATCGAGAACGCGGCGGTCGCCACCGTCGATGCCGAGGGCACCGAGTACCGCACGGGACACGTCGTCGTCGACGGCGGCGTCATCACGGCGGTCGGGGAGGGGCCCGCACCGGCGCACCACCCCGGACCGCGCGTCGACGCCACCGGATGCCTCGTGACCCCGGGCCTGGTCAACACCCACCACCACCTGTACCAGTGGGCCACCCGCGGCTACGCCGCCGATTCGACGCTGTTCGAATGGCTCGTCGAGCTGTATCCCGTGTGGGGCCGGCTCGACGCCGACATCACGCACGCCGCCGCCTCCGCCGGACTCGCCCGGCTCGCGCTCACCGGCTGCACCACCGTGGCCGACCACCACTACGTCTTCCCGCGCACCGGCGGCGACCAGATGGACGCCCTCGTGTCCGCGGTCCGGCGGATCGGTGTGCGCGGACACCTCGTGCGCGGGTCCATGGACCGCGGCGAGTCGCAGGGCGGGCTGCCGCCGGACCACCTCGTCGAGGACCTCGACGGGGCGCTGTCGGGCACCGAGGCCGCCATCGACGCCTATCACGACGCCTCCCCGGCGGCCGACGTGCGCATCGCCGTCGGCCCGTGCTCCCCGTTCAGCGTCACCGAACGGCTGATGACCGAGGCGGCCGACCTGGCCCGCCGCAAGGGCGTCCGCCTGCACACCCACCTCGCCGAGACGCTCGACGAGGAGCAGCAGTGCCTCGCCGAGTTCGGCTGCACCCCGGCCGAGTACGCCGACAAGCTCGGCTGGCTCGGCGACGACGTGTGGCTGGCCCACACCGTGCACCTCGCCGCCGACGCCGTCGGCCGGATGGGTGCGACCGGCACGGGTTCGGCGCACTGCCCGACGTCCAACGGTCGACTCGGCACGGGCATCGCGCCCGCGCGGGCGCTGCTGGACGCGGGCGCGCCCGTGGGACTCGGCGTCGACGGCGCCGCGTCCAGCGAGTCCGGCGGGCTCGGCGAGGAACTGCACCAGGCGCTGCTGCAGGCCCGCCAGCGCGGCGGACCGCAGGCGCTTACCACCCGGCAGGCGCTGTGGATGGGCACCATGGGCGGCGCACGCTGCCTCGGTCGCGACGGCGAACTCGGCTCGCTCGAACCCGGCAAGCTCGCCGACCTCGCCGTGTGGGACCTGCGCGGACTGAACCACGCCGGCATCGACGACCCGGTGGCCGCGCTGGTGCTGTCGGCCGTGCCCGACGTGAAACTGCTGCTGGTGGGCGGCGAACCCGTCGTCACCGACGGCCACCTCGACCGCACCGACGAGACGACTGTGGCGGCCGAGCTCGCCGCGGCGAGCAGGAGGATGCGATGACCCGGACGACTTCGACAACCGGCACGACTGCTGAGTCCTCGGCGACTGGCACCTCTTCGGCACCCGTGAGCCCCGCGGCCGTGGACCCCGCCGGCACCCACACCGCCGCCGGCGGCGTCGGGTCGAGCCCCACCCGCCCCGACGGCGTCCGCAAGGTGCGCGGCGAGTTCGCCTACTCGTCCGACCTGTGGCACGAGGAGATGCTGTGGGGCGCCACCCTGCGCAGCCCCCACCCGCACGCGCGCATCACCGGCATCGACATCTCCCGCGCGCTCGCCGTGCCCGGCGTGTACGCGGTGCTGACCCACGAGGACGTGCCCGGCATCAACCGCTTCGGGCTCGAACACCCCGACCAGCCCGTGCTCGCCGAGGACGTCGTCCGCTACCGGGGGGAGGCCGTCGCCGTCGTGGCGGCCGACCACCCGGAGATCGCGCAGCGGGCGATGAAGCTCATCGACGTCACCTACGCCGAACTCGACCCCGTCACCGACGCCGAGGCGGCCGTCCACGGCGACACCGCCCCGCTGCACCAGGGTGGGAACGTCGTGCGGCACGTGCCCATCCGGCGCGGGCAGGTTCCCGACGGCGCAGACGGTGGTGCGGTTGCCGAGGTTGTCGTCAGTGGACGGTACGAGGTCGGCATGCAGGACCAGGCGTTCCTCGGCCCGGAGTCCGGAATGGCCGTGCCGGACGGGTCCGGCGGCGTCGACCTGTACGTCGCCACGCAGTGGCTGCACGTCGACCAGCAGCAGATCGTCGCCGCGCTCGGGTTGTCCCCGGAGCAGGTGCGGCTGACCCTCGGCGGCGTCGGCGGTGCGTTCGGCGGCCGCGAGGACCTGTCGATGCAGGTTCACGCCTGTCTGCTCGCGCTGCACACCGGCAAGCCGGTGAAGATGGTCTACAACCGCGAGGAGTCGTTCTACGGCCACGTGCACCGGCATCCCGCGACGATGTACTACGAGCACGGCGCGACCCGCGACGGCAGGCTCGTCTACGTCACCGCGCGGATCTACCTCGACGGCGGCGCGTACGCCTCGTCCACCGGCGCCGTGGTCGGCAACGCCGCGACGCTCGGGGTCGGACCGTACGACGTGCCCGGCGTCAGCATCGACTGCTGGGGCACCTACACGAACAACCCGCCGTGCGGCGCGATGCGCGGGTTCGGCGCGGTGCAGGCCGCGTTCGGCTACGAGTCGCAGATGGACAAACTCGCCGTCGCGTGTGGACTGTCGCCGGCGGAGATCCGGCGGCGCAACGCGATGAGCGAGGGCACGGTCATGCCGACCGGTCAGGTCGTCGACTCGGCGGCACCCGTCGTGGAGCTGCTCGACCGGCTCGAGGCGATGCCCCTGCCGGACCCGCTGCCCGCGGCCGGCGAGGCCGACGTGCGCATCCTGCCGGGCGGCGTGTCGAACACGACCCACGGCGAGGGCGTGGTGCGCGGCGTCGGCTATGCCGTGGGCATCAAGAACATCTGCTTCTCCGAGGGCTTCGACGACTACTCGACCGCACGGGTACGGCTGTCGGTCGTCGGCGGTGAGCCCGCTGCGACCGTGCAGACCGCGGCCGCCGAGGTGGGCCAGGGGCTCGTGACGATCCTGCAGCAGATCGTGCGCACCGAACTCGGCGTCGAGCAGGTGGCGATCCTGCCGATGGACACCTCGATCGGCAGCGCGGGCTCCACGTCGGCGTCCCGGCAGACCTACGTCACCGGCGGGGCGGTGCGCGCCGCCGCGTTGAAGGTGCGTTCGGCGCTGCTCTCGCGTGCCGCGTCGGCGCTCGGCCGCAGCGAGTCCGACCTGCACCTCGACGGGCTCAAGGTCGGCTCGACCGAGGACGGTGTGCTGGCCGACGTCGCCGACGTGCTCGGCGGCGACGAACTCGACGAGACCGTCGAATGGCGGCACCGGCCCACCGAATCGCTCGACCCCGAGACCGGCCAGGGCAACGCCCACGTGCAGTACGGCTTCGCGGCCCACCGCGCGGTGGTCGACGTCGACACCGAACTCGGCCTCGTCAAGGTCGTGGCGCTCGACTGCGCCCAGGACGTCGGCAAGGCGCTCAACCCGCAAGCCGTCGTCGGGCAGATCCAGGGCGGTTCGGCGCAGGGGCTCGGGCTCGCCGTGATGGAGGAGATCCAGACCGAGGGTGGCGTGATCCGCAATCCGTCGTTCACCGACTACCTCATCCCGACGGTGCTGGACATGCCGCCGATGAACATCGACGTCCTCGAGCTCGCCGATCCGCACGCCCCGTACGGACTGCGCGGCGTCGGCGAACCGCCGACGATCTCGTCGACCCCGGCGATCATCGCGGCCGTCCGCGCAGCCACCGGCAAGGACCTCACCCGAGCCCCGGTCCGCCCCGACCACCTCATCTAACAGGCCGTGTCAGCACCTGGCGTCGCCGTGTCAGCAGTTCAGGGCGCCGTGTCAGCACCTCGCGTCGCCGTGTTGGCAATCCACGTCGCTGTGTTGGCGATTCGGGGTCGTCGTCACTGGAGTTCGCGGGCGAGTGCGGCGACGGTGCGGCCAGCGGCGAGGAGCGGTTCGGTGCTGCGCAGGGACCGGCTGAGGACGAACGCGCCTTCGAGGCTCGTGACGGTGGCGATCGCGAGCCTGCGCGCGTCGTCGGCGGACAGCCCGAACTCGCCGAACACCCGGGTGCCCGTCGCGAGCCAGGCCTCGAAGACCTCGGCCGTCGCCTGACGGAGGTTCTCGTTGGAGCTGGCCACCTCGAGCGCGATCGTCGCGATCGGACAGGCGTCGGCGTAATCGGTTTCGACGAGCGTCTCGGCGGCACCCGCGAAGGCGCCCTCGATGGCGTCAACGAGCGAGTCGGCCGAGGCGATGTAGATGTCGAACAGCGCCGCGAACGGTAGCCCCGCCTCACGAATCACCTCGGCGCCGAGTTGCTCCTTGCCGCCGGGGAAGAAGTGGTACAGCGAGCCGAAGGGGGCCTCGGCCCGCGTGACGATCTGCTTCACGCCGGTGCCGGTGTATCCGTGGCGCCGGAAGAGCTCGGCGCCGGCCGTCACGATCCGTTCCCTTGTGCTCGCCATGGCCGGCATTCTACGCTAACGGCTGAGTAGAGCGATCTATCTAGTCGGATGCCGCGATCATCGTCGCAGGTCGAAGGGTTGGCGCGGATCGGACATCCGGTCAATGGGCTCGAAGGAGAGCGACCATGACGACCGAACTGACAGGCGAGCGTTCCGCGGTGGAACTGTCCGCGGGCACGATCGAGTACGTCGACACCGGCAACGCCGACGGCCCGGTGCTGGTGTTCCTGCACGGACCGCCGATGAACGCGACGGTGTGGCGCAAGGTCGTCGCGGAGCTGGCCGGGGAGTACCGCTGCGTGCTGCCGACGTGGCCGCTCGGCGGGCACCGGATCCCGATGCGCCCCGACGCCGACCTGAGCCTGCGGGGGCTCGGCCTGTTGATCGGGGAGTTCCTCGAAGCCCTGGACCTGCGCGAGGTGACCCTGGTGGTCAACGACTGGGGCGGCGGCCAGGTGCTGCTCACCGAACAGCGGACGGAACGTCTGGCTCGCGTCGTGCTGGCCTCGTGCGAGGCGTTCGACAACTACCCGCCCGGACTGCCGGGCCGGCTGCTCCTCGCGCTGAGCCGGATTCCAGGCGGTATCGCCGCGTTGCTGCACCTGCTGCGGTTCCGCGCCGTGCAGCGTGCGCCCGGCGGGTGGGGGTGGATGTCGAAACGACCGATCCCCCGCGAGGTCCAACGCGACTGGTTCGCACCCGGGCGACGGAACAAGGCCGTGCGCGCCGACCTGATCCGCTACGGCAAGGGCATTCCGCCGAAGCGCACCCTGCGCGCATGGGCCGAGGCGATGGGGACGTTCGATCGTCCGGTCCTCGTGGCCTGGGCCGCCGAGGACAAGATGATGCCGCAGGAGCACGGACGACGCCTCGCCGCGCTGTTCCCGCAGGGCCGGCTCGTCACGGTTCCCGACAGTCGCACGCTGATCCCCGAGGACAATCCGGAGTTCTTCGCCCGCACCCTGCGGGAGTTCGTCGCCGACACCCGCTGACGCCGAAGTGCCAACACGGCGCCGTGGGGTGCTGACACGCCCGCGTGAAGTGCTGACACGCGCGTGGGGTGCTGACACGGTGGTCAGGTTGGGGTGGGTTCCTTGGTTTCCTCCGGGACCGGGTCGCGGCGGGCGCGGTCGCCGAAGATCAGGTTCAGCACGACCGCGGCCAGGCAGCCCGCGCTGATGCCGGAGTCGAGGATCGTGCGCATCGTGGCCGGGAATCCCTCGTAGAAGTCCGGCGAGGCGATGGGGATCAGTCCGATACCGAGTGCGGCGGCGACGATCGTGATGTTCGCCGGCCGCTCGAAGGAGGCCTTGGCCAGGGTGCGCAGGCCGGCCACCGCGACGCCGCCGAACAGCACCAGTCCCGCGCCGCCGAGCACCGGCTGCGGCACCAGGGCCACGATGCCGCCGGCGACGGGGAACATGCCGAGCAGCACGAGGATGAACCCGCTCGCGGCGACGACGTACCGGCTGAACATGCGGGTCAACGCCACGAGTCCCACGTTCTGCGCGAACGCGGTGCACGCGAACCCGCCGAACATGGTCGCCACGGCGGTGCCGAGTCCGTCGGCGCGGAGTCCGTCGGCGATGGTGCGTTCCGAGGTGGGCCGTTCGACGACCTCGCCGAGAGCGATCATGTCGGCGGTGCTCTCGGCCATGATCACCACGGCGACGATGGCCATCGAGATGATCGCCGCGATGTCGAACACCGGCGCGCCGAAGTGGAACGGCGTCACGATGCCGAACGCGGGCGCCTCGGTCAGGCTCGACGAGTCGACCTCGCCCAGCGGCCACGCCACGAGCGTGCCCACCACCAGTCCGAGCAGCAGCGCCACCCGGCTCCAGAAACCGGACAGGAACCGGGTGCACGCCAGCACCGCGATCAACGTGACCCCGGCGAGCAGCAGGTTGGTGCCACCGGCCGAGGGCTGCTGATCGGAGATCCAGCCGACGGCCACCGGCAGCAGCGACACACCGATCAACGTGATCACCGTGCCGGTGACGATCGGCGGGAAGTATCGGGTCAGCCGGGAGAAGAACGGTGCCGCCAACACGATCAGCAGGCCGGCGACGAGCGTCGCGCCGTACACCACGCCGAGGGCCGCGTCCGGTCCGCGCTGGTCGACGATCGCCAGCACCGGAGCCACGGTCGCGAACGTCACGCCGTTGACCAGCGGCAGCCGCGCGCCGAACCGCCAGACGCCGATCGTCTGCAGCATCGTCGCCAGGCCTGCGGTGAACAGGCTCGCGCTGATCAGCAGGCTCAGTTGTCCCGCGGACAGGCCCACCGCGGCGCCGATGATCAACGGCGGTGCCACGACCCCCGCGTACATCGCGGCGACGTGTTGCAGGCCTCCGGCAATCAGTTGCCCAGTGGGCGGTTTCGCGTCGACAGGATGCACGGGAATCTCCAAACGACCCGCCGCGTGCGCGGGATCAGAATTCGGGAAGCGAATACCAGGCGAGCCCGGAATCCTCGGCATCGTCGCGGATGACGGTGCCCTCGATCAGTCCGTACGGCCGATCCGCCGCGTAGAACACCTCGTTCTCGTTGGCCAGTCCGAAGGGGCTCAGGTCGACGAGGAAGTGGTGCTTGTTCGGCAGGGAGAGCCGGACCTCGGCGACCTCGGGACGGGCCTCGAGGACGGCCTCGCCCATCGCGTACAGGGTCTGCTGCAGCGACAGACTGTGCTTGGTGGCGAAGGTTTCGAGCAGCGCACGGCGGATCGCGTCGTACGATTCCGACCAGTTGATACCGTCGGCGCGCCCGTAGCGCCAGCGTGCCGTGACGGCCGTCGCAAGAATTCGGTCCTCGGTCTCGGCGAGCGTGGTGTATTCGTCCCGCGGGAAACCGTGAAATTCGGACCCGGTTGATTTCAATACCGTCAAACCGGTAATTCCGGACACAATCCACGCTTTTCCGTCGTGGACGGTGACGGCGGTGGTGCGTTCCTCGTCCCCGGCGCGGCTGAATGCGTGGTCGTGCGGCGTGCCGCCCACGGCGATGCGGTTCCAGCCGTGCTCGGAGATCAGTATCCGCGCGCCGGTGATGTGCTCGAACGAGCCGGTGAAGTGGGTGGCCAGGCGCAGGGCGAAGTCCTCGATCTCGCCGACGCCGTCCTTGGCGAACGCGTACACCGTGTTCTTCTGGGTGTCGGTGGCCACGACGTCGGCGTTGTCGCCCGTCAGGTGCGTGCGCTCGAGCCGGCCGCGTAGCGACGTCGACACGGTCAGGTCCTTCAGGTGGTGCACCGGCCCCTGCCGGTCGACCGTGACCAGGCGGACCTCGGCCTTGCCGTACTGGTTGGGCCCCAGCGAGATGCCCACGAAAGATCAGCTCCCTCGGTAGGTGGAGTACGAGAACGGGCTCAGCAGCACGGGCACGTGGTGGTGCGAGGCCGGATCGGTGATCCGGAACGTCACCGTGACCTCCGGCAGGAAGCAGTCGGCGCCCAGGTAGGACTCGGTGTCGAACACCAGCCGGTACACCCCGGCCGGCAGCTGGTCCGGGCCGAGGTCGCGGGCGCGGCCGTCGTCGTCGGTCACCGCGGCGGCGATCGTCGACCACCCGTCGTCCCGGGCGTGCAGTTCGACGGGCACGCCCGCGGCGGGGCGGCCGCGTGCCGTGTCGAGGACGTGGGTCGTCACCAGGCTCACTGGACCTCCTTGGTCAGGCGCAGTTGCGCGATCTTGACGAGCTCCTCGCCGGCGATGCGGAGCTCGGTGTCGGCGTCGTTGTCCATCCGCTCGCGCAGTGCGGCGAGCAGTTCGGCGCCGCTGCGGCCGCTCGCGCAGATCAGGAAGACGTGGCCGAAGCGCTCCTCGTACTCGGCGTTGGCGCTGCGGAAGCGCCGGGCGTCCTCGTCGTCCACACCGGACTGCTCCGCCCGGGAGGTGCCGCCGGCCGGTTTCTCGCCGATCCGCGGATGGGCCGCCATGGCTCGTGGATCTCGTCGGGGGTGAGGGTCAGGGTGGCGTGCTCGCGCAACGCCTCGACGTCGGTGTACGGACGTCCGGCCAGGACGTGGTCGGCCCAGCGCGCCGTGGCCAGGCACGCGGTCAGCATCGGCCGTAGTCGGTGCGGTTCGGCCGTGTTGAACTCGGCCAACGGGAGCCTGCTCATTCGCTGAAACGTAAGCGAGGCCTACCCGTCCGTCAACAGTTTGTTGAACTTACTGGCGGTTCAGGTAGTTGTAGACGGTGAATCGGGTGACGCCGAGCAGTTCGGCGACCTCGGCGGCCGAGCGGCGCAGTTGGAAGGCGCCACGTTCGTCCAGCAACCGCACGGCCCGCTGTTTGCCCGGCCGGTCGAGTTCGGACAGTCGCGCCCCGAGCTCGGCCTCCACCTGGCGCACCATGCCCTCGAGCACCGTGCCCGCCCCGGACTCGTCGGGCTCCTCGTGGCCCGGGTGCTGCACCCGCAGCGTCAGTCGCGTCGCGCCGCCCTCGAGTGCGGCCCTGGCAATGGCGGGCAGCGCCTCCAGCACCGTGTCGGCCTCACCCCGCACCGACGTGCCGAGCGGACCGAAGTCCGTGGTCAACCCCGCGTGTTCGGCCGCCTCCCTGGCCCTGACGGCATGCTCCGGCGGCGCCCCTTCGCCGCGGAAGGGCTCACTCGTGAATTCCGCTTCGAGATCTGCCACGTCGGTGAGGTTACGTGGCAGCCGGGGCGGTGTCCGTTCGCGTCGCGGCACGCTGGGCCAGAATGATCTCCCATGACGCCCGACCCGACGCGCCACGGACTGCGGTTCGACGCCCACCTCTCGATGCTGTTCACCGAGCTGCCGCTGCTCGACGCCCGCGCGCGCGCGCGAGGCCGGCTTCGACGCGGTCGAGTGCTGGTGGCCGTTCGACACCGTCGCGGTGCCCGCCGACGCCGAGGTCGACGCGTTCGTCTCGGCGATCACCGACGCGGGGTCAGCCTGGTCAGTCTCAACTTCTACGCCGGGAACATGTCCGCGGGCGACAGCGGACTCGTGTCGTGGCCGGGCCGGCAGGCCGAACTGCAGGAGAGCGTCGACGTCGCGTTGGACATCGCGCGCAGGCTCGGCACGCGCCGGTTCAACGCTCTCTACGGCAACCGGCTCGACGGTGTCGACCCCCGGGAACAGGACGAGTGCGCGGTGTCCACATTGGACCGCCTTGCCGATCGGGTCGCCGAGCTCGACGGCCGGATCGTGCTCGAGGCGTTGTCGGGGCGGCCGGCCTATCCGCTGTCGAGCACGGCCGACGCGCTCGCCGTGCTCGACCGGGTCGGCAGGCCCGAGCTCACCCTGCTGACCGACCTGTACCACCGCGCGGTCGTGGGCGACCTCGACACGGTCGCCGAGCACGCCGCGCGCACCGGGCATGTCCAGCTGGCCGACGCGCCGGGCCGGCACGAGCCGGGCAGCGGGACGACCGATCTCGACGGTGTCCTCACCGCCCTCGAGGCCGCCGGGTACGACGGCTACGTCGGCCTCGAATACCTGCCGACCACCGACACCGTGACGTCGTTGGACTGGCTGCCCCGTGAACGCCGATCCGGCTGAAACGGGTACTCGCCGCCGGGCTCAGCGCAGGTTGATCCACACGGCGACGGCGGTCTCGGCGCCGGCGTTGTGGATGCGGTGCGGGGTCGACGACGGGAACCGAATCCCGTCGCCGCGGGCGAGTTCGTGGCGCCGGCCGTCGACGTCGACCGTCAGCGTCCCGGCGGTCACCGTGCCCATCTCGTGGCCGGTGTGCCGCAGGTACTCGGAGTCCTGGCTCGAACTCGACCCCGGCGGATAGACAGTCTCGTAGACCTCGGTCCCCGGGATCGGCACCGGCGTGAGACTGCGATACGTCACCCCGTCGCCGAGCGGCAGTTCCGGAACCTCGCCCGCGCGCGTGACAGTGACCGACCCGACCGACCCGACCGACCCGACCGACCCGACCGGCGGGTCCTGCGCGGGTGCGGGCGCCTCGCCGAACGCCGCCGACAACGGCACGTCGAGCAGCGTCATGATCTGGAAGAGTCGGGTGACCGACGGGCGTTTCCGGCCGCGTTCCATCTGCGACAGCGCGCTCGGGCTGATGCCGAGTTCGGCCGCGAGCGCGCGCAGCGACATGCCGCGCTCGGCGCGCAGCGCGCGGAGGCGGGCGCCGAGTTCCACGTCGTCGGCAGGGAACACGGCGGTGAATCTAGAGCACCGCGAGTCCCCGCGACCACCTCGGGTGTTTACCGATGGCTTCACATGTGCCTATGCTGCGGGCCGAGGAGGTACCGCATGGACCTGGTGATCCGGGCACAGCGGGTCGTCACCCCGGACGGTGAGCGGCCCGCCGACGTGGGCGTCGCAGACGGCAGCATCGTCGCCGTCGACGAACCGGGCGCGCTGCCCGCGGGTGGGCGCGTCGTCGAACTCGCCGCCGACGAGGTGCTCCTGCCCGGTCTGGTCGACACGCACGTGCACGTCAACGACCCGGGACGCAGCGACTGGGAGGGCTTCGACAGCGCCACGCGCGCCGCCGCGGCAGGTGGGGTCACCACGATCGTCGACATGCCGCTCAACAGCCTCCCGCCGACCGTCGACGTCGCCGCCCTCGAGGCGAAACGCCGGGCCGCCGCCGGGCGGATCAGCGTCGACGTCGGGTTCTGGGGCGGGGCCGTCCCCGGCAGCCTCGGCGCGCTGCGGCCGCTGCACGACGAGGGCGTGTTCGGATTCAAGTGCTTCCTGCTGCACTCCGGCGTCGACGAGTTCGCCCCGCTCGACGAGGCACAACTCGAGACGGCGATGCGCGAACTCGCCGCCTTCGACGGACTGCTGATCGTGCACGCCGAGGACGCCGACGTCATCGAGCGGGCGCCGCAGCCGAGCAGCCGGCGGTACGCCGATTTCCTCGACTCCCGGCCCCAGGAGGCCGAGAACACCGCGATCGCCCGCGTGCTGCGACTCGCACGCGAGACGGGTGCGCGCGTGCACATCCTGCACCTCGCCTCGGCCGAGGCCGTCGGGCTGATCGCCGAGGCGCGCGCCGACGGCGTCGCCGTGACCGCCGAGACGTGTCCGCACTACCTGAGCTTCGTCGCCGAGGAGATCCGCGACGGGGCGACCGAGTTCAAGTGCTGCCCGCCCATCCGCGAGGCCGCCAACCGCGAACAGCTGTGGCAGGCGCTCGGCGACGGCGTCATCGACTGCGTCGTCACCGACCATTCGCCGTGCACCCCCGAGCTGAAGCGGTTCGACAGCGGCGACTTCGGCGTCGCGTGGGGCGGCGTCGCCGGGCTGCAGGTGGGCCTGCCCGCGGTGTGGACCGGCGCGCGGCAGCGCGGGTTCACCCTCGCCGACGTCGTCACCTGGATGGCGCTGCGTCCCGCCGAACAGGTCGGACTGGACCACAAGGGACGCATCGCCGTGGGCTGCGACGCCGACTTCGCCGTGTTCGCCCCGGACGACGCGTTCGTCGTCGACCGGACACGGCTGCGCCACCGCAACCCGGTGAGCGCCTACCACGACCGGCCCCTCGCCGGCGTCGTCCGCTCGACCTGGCTGCGCGGACGGGAGATCGCGGGGGAGCCGTTCGGGGAGTTCCTGACGAACCGACCCAGGGAGTCTGCATGACCGACCGTCCGGAGTGGACCGAGCTGATCGATCTGGCGTCGCGGCGCTTCGGTGGCACGGTCATGTGGGCCAGCGACGAGCTGTTCGCCGAGAAGGAGAACCTCGTCAACCCGTGGACCCCGCGCCACCAGCCGGAGACGTTCGGTCCCAAGGGGCAGGTCTACGACGGCTGGGAGACGCGTCGGCACCGTACGCCCGGCGACGACCAGGCGATCGTGCGGCTCGGCATGCCCGGCGTGATCGAGGGCGTCGTCGTGGACACGGCGTTCTTCAAGGGCAACTACCCGCCGCACGTCTCGGTCGAGGCATGCGCGCTGCCCGGATACCCCGATGCCGACGAGGTCGCGGCCGCCGACTGGGACGTGCTGGTCGACCACGCGCCCGCGGACGGGCACACCGAGAACGCGTACCCCGTGGACTCGGGCCGCCGGTACACCCACGTGCGGCTGACCATGCATCCCGACGGGGGAGTGGCGCGGCTGCGCGTGCACGGCACGGTGGTGCCCGATCCGGCGTTGCTCGACCCGTCGGCGCTCGACCTGGCCGCGCTCGAGAACGGCGCCATCGTCACCGGGTGCAGCAACATGTTCTACTCCTCGCCGAACAACGTGCTCGCGCCAGGACTGGCCGCCAACCAGGCGGAGGGCTGGGAGACCGCGCGCCGTCGCGACGACGGCAACGACTGGATGATCGCGGCGCTGGCGGCCGAGGGCGTGGTGCGCTTCGTCGAACTCGACACCAGCAACCTGCGCGGCAACGCGCCCGGATGGGCGTCGCTGAGCGGATCGCTCGACGGGGAATCGTGGTTCGAGGTTCTGCCCCGGACCCGGCTGCAGCCCGACACCCGGCACCGCTTCGCCGTGCCGGACGAGGCGGAGGGCCGCGGCCGGCCGATGCGCTACGCCAGGCTCGACATCTACCCCGACGGCGGCCTGGCCCGCCTCCGCCTCCCCGGCACGCTGACGGAAACGGGCCAGCAGACCCTCCACACCCGCCACACCTCGGTCACGTAAAAGCTCCCAAGGGCCCCATGGTCGCGTCGGGCGCTGCCGCGCGTCAGCGCGTCGTTGGGGGGTGGTGGTTGGGCGACGGGTGGGCGCGACCATGGGGCCCTCGGGAGTGTCAACCGAGGAGGGCGCGCAGGCGGCGGAGGCGTTCCTCCGGGGGTTGCTTGGGGCAGCTCGTGCACTTCTCCCCGCCGGGTCGGTCATAGATCAGGCAGCACGACGTGCGGCGCACCACCGGTTTCCCGCCGACGTCGGTGAACAGCGGACGCGGCATCGGCGCGCCCGCCGCGGCGATCCCGTCGCCCAGCTCGCCCGCGACCTGTATCGCCTCGTCGGCGGCGCCGGCCCGGCCGAGTGCGGAGGCGGCCCACAGCAGCCGATTGCCGATCGAGTCCGCCGCGATCGCCCACAACGAACGCTGCGAGGCGCCGCTGACGTCGGCGATCGTCGCGACCGCGGGGCCGATCGCGCGGGCGAACTCCTCGGCCAGCCGGGGCACCCCGCCGTCGAGGAACCGCAGCGAGCGCGAGTCGCGGATCCGGCCGTCGCCGTGGATGTCGAGCAGCACCGCCTCGAGCGCCGGGTCGGCCGGCTTGCCGGTGTGCACCAGTGCCTCCAGCGGAGGCGCCACGAGCATCGACGACGCCGAGTACCACCGGATCGAGCCGAGCACCCGCTCGGTCGCCGGACCGTACATCGACGCCGCACGCCGCACGTCCTCGCGCACCCAGTCGTGGTCGGCCAGCACGCTCGCCGGCACCTCGGTCATCCGCCGTCCTCCGTCAACTCGTCCGCATCGTTCGACACGTTCGACTCGTTCGCCTCGGTGTCGACCCGCCGGAACACCGACACGTCGAACTCGGTCGTGACCTCCACCGTCCCTTGTAGCGCGTCGAGGCGCTCACCGAGGCCCCCCGGCACGCCGCGCTGCAGGTGGTGGGCGTTCGGTCCCATGAGGACGATCCGGCGCACGTCGTCGGCGTCCAACGGCTCGGTGCGCGAGGTCGAACGCGTGTCGACGTGGGTGAACCGGCCGGTCAGCGTCTCGCTCAGCTGCCCGGCTTTGCCTCCGGAGATGTCGAGGAGTCCGAGCCGTTCGACGAGTTGGTGCAGATGTCGCGCACCCGGTGTCGCGACGACGAGGGTGCCGCCGGGGCGCAGCACCCGGTGGAACTCGGCCGCGTTGCGCGGTGCGAACACGTTGAGCACGACATCCGCGGCCCCGTCCGCGACCGGCCAGGGCTGCCACAGATTCCACACCACGGCCCCGATCCGCGGGTGCGCGGCGGCGGCCCGGCGCAACGCGGGCGCCGAGACGTCGAGCGCCAACCCGTGGGCGTCGCCGTCGCACGCGTCGAGCACACCGGCCAGGTAGTGGCCGGTGCCCGCGCCCGCGTCGACGATCAGCGACGGTGCGGGGCCGGATTCCGGACGGGTGGATGCACGGACCGACTCTGCGAGGAGTCTCACGAGCGGCGCGTAGTGCCCGGCGCCGAGGAACTCCGCGCGGGCGGCGACCATCTCGCCCGTGTCGGCGGTGCCGGCGTCGACCTTCGCGTGCAGCAGGTTGACGTACCCCTGCTTCGCAACGTCGAAAGTGTGACGCCGCACGCAACGAAGTGACCGTTCCGAAGGGCTCAGTGGGGCCGAGCAGACGGAGCAGCGCAACACTTCGACGATCGCCGGTGGTAACGCCCGTTTGGAGCTGTTACGTGAGGTCACACCCCATATTCGACCATGACGTTTCGGAACGGGACGTATCCACCCCCAGTTTGGGAAACGCAGACGTAACAATCGCAGCGAATCGCTTCACCCTCCCGAAACGCGATGAGCCATTCGGTGCAACACGGACTCCGGATGCTGTCGCGCAATTGCGAGTTCGGCTGCCTCTCGAAGGAGGAGAAGCGTGGAAGGGAATACAGCCTGGTTGCTCACCAGCTCCGCGTTGGTGTTGCTCATGACGCCGGGACTGGCGCTGTTCTACGGCGGCATGGTCCGCTCGAAGAGCGTCCTCAACATGCTCATGATGTGCTTCGGCTCCATGGGCCTCATCGGTGTCCTGTGGGTCATCTACGGCTACTCGATGACCTACGGCACCGACATCGGTTACTTCGTCGGTAACCCCCTCGACTATCTGGGCCTTTCCGGCCTGATGACGCCCGAGGGCGACCCGACGGAGGGCACGGTCGACGTCGCGTTCCAGGCGATGTTCGCCATCATCACGGTGGCGCTGATCGCCGGTGCGGTCGCCGATCGCATGAAGTTCGGCGCCTGGCTGCTGTTCGCCGGTCTGTGGGCGACGCTCGTCTACTTCCCGGTCGCGCACTGGGTGTGGGGCGGCGGCTGGATCGAGGAGATCGGCGCCCTGGACTTCGCCGGTGGTACGGCGGTCCACACCAACGCGGGTGCTGCGGCCCTGGGTCTGGTGCTCGTGCTCGGTAAGCGTGCCGGCTGGCCGAAGGAGCCGATGAAGCCGCACAACCTGCCGTTCGTGATGCTCGGTGCCGCGTTGCTGTGGTTCGGTTGGTTCGGCTTCAACGCCGGTTCGGCCTACGCCGCCGACGGTGTCGCCGGCATCGCCTTCATCAACACCGTCACGGCCACCTGTGCCGCGATGCTCGGCTGGCTGCTGCTGGAGAAGATCCGCGACGGCAAGCCGACCAGCCTCGGTGCCGCTTCCGGTGTCGTGGCCGGTCTGGTCGCCATCACCCCGGCGTGTGCCTACGTCGACACGTGGGGCGCCCTGGCCATCGGTGCGATCGCCGGTGCCGCTTGTGCCGCCGCGGTGGGCCTGAAGTACCGCTTCGGCTACGACGACTCGCTCGACGTCGTCGGTGTCCACCTCGTGGGTGGTCTGATCGGTACGGTCATGCTGGGCTTCGTCGCCACGGCGAGCGTTGTTCCGGACGGCGAGGGCACCAACGGCCTGTTCTACGGCGGCAGCATCGACCTGGTGGGCATCCAGGTTCTGTCCGTGGTGGGCACGATGGTCTACTCCGCGGTGGTCGCAGCCATCCTCGGCCTGATCGTCAAGGGTGTCACCGGCGGTCGCGTGTCGACGGAGGACGAGGTTTCCGGTATCGATGAGGCGGAACACGCCGAGTCGGCCTACGACTTCGCGGGCGGCCGTAGCGGCCGTGCGGCCTCGGTGGACACCGGCGCGGCGAGCTCGACGAAGCAGATGGAGGATTCCACGTCATGAAGCTCATCACTGCGATCGTCAAGCCGTTCACTCTCGACGACGTCCGCTCCGCACTCGAGCAGCTCGGGGTGTTGGGCATGACCGTCAGCGAGGTTCAGGGCTACGGCAGGCAGAAGGGCCACACCGAGGTCTACCGCGGCGCCGAGTACGCCGTCGACTTCGTGGCCAAGCTGAAGGTCGAGGTCGTGACCGACGACGCCAATGTCGACAAGGTCATCGACGCGGTGGCTACTGCCGCCCACACCGGAAAGATCGGTGACGGGAAGGTCTGGGTCACCCCTGTTGACACCGTGGTTCGTGTCCGCACAGGCGAGCGCGGCGCGGATGCCCTCTAGGCGCACACGGTGGTCGTAGGGGGACTTGTCGAGGCGGCCAATCGGCTGCTGGAGGGTCGGCACGGCCGGCTCGGTGCCACGGCACTGAGGGCGGCTCTGGTTGACCTGTACGAGTTCTGGTTGAACAAGGCCGCCACGGCGGCCGGCGTCGGCGTCGCAGGCATCGCGCCTGCTGACGTCGCGCTGGTCGCCGTTGGCGCCTTGGCCGTCGCGAACTCGCGCCGTTCTCCGACCTCGACCTCGTACTCATCCACAATGGACATCCGAAGATCGGTGAGATCGCCGACGCGTTGTGGTACCCGCTGTGGGACGCGCGCGTCGGCCTGGATCATTCGGTGCGCACTCCGGCCGAGGCGCTGAAGGTGGCTTCGGAGGATCTGCGCACCGCGATGGGACTGCTCGACGGCAGACTCATCGCCGGGGACGCCGATCTGGCGTCCAGACTCGTCTCCGCCGCTCGCGATCAGTGGCGGAGAAGTGCCCGCAAACGCATTCCCGAACTCGTCGAGTCCACACGGGAGCGATGGGGCCGTAGCGGGGAGATCGCCCAGGTGTCCGAGCCGGACTTGAAGCATGGTCGAGGCGGGCTCAGGGATCTGGGACTGCTCGACGCGTTGTCGGTGGCCCAGTTGGCCGATCGGGGCTCGGAGGAGGTCGCCGAGGCGCGCGGGCTGTTGCTCGACGTGCGGACCGAACTGCGACGCACCGTGCGGCGCAGCAGGGACATCCTCGGGGCCGAGGACGCGGCGGTCGTC
Source organism: Saccharomonospora sp. CUA-673 (assembly GCF_001942305.1). Classification (GTDB taxonomy): domain Bacteria; phylum Actinomycetota; class Actinomycetes; order Mycobacteriales; family Pseudonocardiaceae; genus Prauserella. The sequence goes on from NZ_MKKE01000008.1 coordinate 40,677, forward strand.
GCGACGGAACTCGAGTTCGGGGACCGGTTCGCGTTGGCCCGCACGCTCTCGAGCTCGGGGCGGACGGTCGCCTACGCCGTGGATGTGGCGTTGCGGGCGGCCGATCCACCGAAGGGCCGGTTCGGCCGCAAACCGTCGCGCACGCCGTTGGACGACGGTGTGGTGTTGCACGGCAACGAGGTCGCGCTCGCGCGCGATGCCGTGCCCGCGCGCGATCCCGGGCTGTTGTTGCGAGTCGCGGCGTCGTCGGCGCGCACGTCGGCGCCCGTGTCGCACGGTACGTTGCGCACGCTCGCCGATTCGGCGCCGGAGTTGCGCGCACCGTGGCCGGAGTCGGCGCGCAAGGCGCTGACGGAGTTGCTGGGCGCGGCCGACGGGCTGGTCGATGCCGTGGAGGCGTTCGACCGGACGGGACTGTGGGCGCGGTTGTTCCCCGAATGGGGAGCGGTGCGCGACCTGCCGTCGCGCGAGCCGGTGCACGTGTGGACCGTCGACCGGCATCTCGTGCAGACGTGCGTCGAGGCGGCGAAGTTGACCGACACGGTCGCGCGCCCGGACCTGTTGCTGCTGGGCGCCTTGCTGCACGACATCGGCAAGGGGCGCGACGTCGACCACTCGGAGCTCGGCGCGAAGATCGCCCAGCACGTGGCCGTCCGGGTCGGACTGTCCGAACGGGACGCCGCAGTCGTCACGGCGATGGTGCGGCACCACCTGTTGTTGCCCGACACCGCGACGCGCCGGGACATCAGCGAGCACGAGACGGTGGAGCGGGTCGCCAAGACCATCGACGGCGATCCGTTGCTGCTGGATCTGTTGCACGCGTTGGCGAAGGCGGATTCGCTCGCCACCGGCCCGGGCGTGTGGACGGCGTGGAAGGCCGGTCTCATCGGGGAACTGGTGAGCCGCACGCGCAAACTGCTCACCGGGACGCCGTTGCCCTCACCGGAGGAGCTCGACGACACGCAGGTCGAGCAGGTGGCCGAGGCGGTGCGCACCATGAAGGGTCAGGCGACGGTCTCGCTCGGTGCCCACGGCGGTGACGGCGACGGCGACAAGATCGCCACCGTCGTGCTCGCGGTGCCCGCGGGCGCCGAGCTGCTCACCCCGGCCGCCGGGGTGCTCGCGCTCAACTCGCTCGAGGTGCACACGGCGACGTTGCGCAGCCACGGCGGCGGCCGGGTCGGCGTGTTCACGGCGTCACCGCGGTTCGGCACCCCGCCGGATCCGGCGCTGTTGCGCGACCAGTTCGCACGTGCCGTCGCGGGTGGACTGGCGTTGTCGCAGAAGCTGGCCGAGAAGGAACGGGCGTACGCGGGCGTGGCACGTCCGGTCGAGCCGAAGGTGCTGTGGTTCGACGACGAGACCGCCGGTTCGGACACCGTCGTCGTCGAACTCCGCGCCATGGACCGGATCGGTCTGCTGTACCGGGTGGCGGGCGCGCTGCGCCGGTGCGACGCGGACGTGCGCTGGGCGAAGGTCGCCACCCTGGGCGACCGTGCCGTCGACTCGTTCGCCGTGACCCCACGCAGCGGCACCATCGACGCCGCCTGGCGGCAGCGGGTCGAACAGGCCGTCATCGCCGCGTCCTCGGCCTGAGCGACCCGCGTTCGGTGCGGACGCGGGTCAGCGCACGGCGACGAGAACCGTGTCGTCGCCGTGCGCCCACACCACGGCCGTGTCGGAGAAACCTGCCGCGTGCAGGAGTTTCCGGTGCTCGTCGACGGTGACGCCGTTGTCGTCGTGGTGCTCGAGCGTGCGCCGCGCCCGCTCGGCGACGAGGTCACGGAGCGCCGGGTCGGTCTCCACGGCGGTCCACCAGGCGTGCCAGTCCTCGTTGCCGGTGACGCCTACCCGTTCGGCCCTGCGGTCGCGTACGCGCGTGGCGAGTTCGTGCATGCGCGGGCTGTGGGCGGCGAGGTTGTCGCCGTTGACGAACACGCCGCCGGGGCGGATGTGCTCGGCCAGCGTGCGATACAGCCGTTCGAGGTCGCCGGGGTCCATCCAGTGCAGTGCCGTCGTCGACACGGCTGCGTCGACGACGGAGGGGATCGCGCCTGCCCATTCGTCGCCTGCGAGGTCGGCGTCGACGAACGTCACCTCGGGGTGGCGGGCACGGCCCAGTCCGAGCAGGACCGGATCGGAGTCGATGCCGACGACTGCGGCGCCGGGGATCGCCGACAACAGCCGGGCGGACAGCGAACCGGGCCCGCAGCCGAGATCGACGACGACCGGCCCGGAGCCGGTGACATTGCGCGTGGCGGTGTCGACGACGTCGGCGATCACGGCGAAGCGTTCCTCGCGATCGGCGACATACCGCTCCTGTTGCGCGTCCCACCGGGCGAGCCAGTGTTCGGCGATGCTGCGATCGAGCACAGTGGACATGACCGGCTCCGTAACTGTCGAAGCATAGAATGACAGTGACGACGCTACGAGAAGGCGAGTAACTGGTCAAGTGGATTTCGACAGTCACACGTCGGGCGTGGTCGCCGCGACGGTCGCGCTCGTCAACGCACTCACCCCGGGACATGCGCGCGGCCGCGAGCACGCGCCGTCGGCGGCCGAGATGCTGAGCTCGGCACGCGAAGCCTTGGGGGCAGTTGGCGACGAGCGGCCGGTGCAGGGCGACGTGGACGACCTCGCCGCCGCCGCGGGCCGGTTGCGCGTCGTCTTCGAACACGTCGAGGCCGGCGACATGGACGCGGCCTGCCGGCACGTCAACGGTCTGCTGCGAGAAACCCGCGCCGCTCCCGAGCTGTCCCGGCACGGCGACGGCCCGTGGCATCTGCATTTCCACACGCCCGACGCGGATTTCGTGCCGAGCTGGGAGGCGCCCATGGCGACCTCGCTCGCCGTCGTGCTCGGCAATCCCTACGCCGACCGGTTGGGCGTGTGCTCCGCGCCCGCGTGTGACCGCGTCTACGTCGATACCTCCCGCAACGGGACCCGGCGGTTCTGCGGCACGACCTGCCAGAACCGCGTCAAGGCGGCGCAGTTCCGCAACCGCCGTGCCGCCGGCTCCGGCTGAGCGACGCCGAACGCCAACACGGCGACGCCAGTTGCCAACACGGCGACGTGGGGTGCTGACACGGGGGTTACGCACGTGGCTACGCAGGGGTGGCTGAGTAGGGCTACTCAGGCCGATTGCGGTGTCTTCACGCTGACGTGACGTGGGGTCCGGCGGGCATCGTGGTGACCAGCTCGGATGCGACATCGCTGCTCGGTGGGGCTCGCCTGGTGCTGGGGGTCTGGCGAACAGGCCGACCGCGGTGCTCGCGACCGGGACGAGACGCCGCCCGGCCGGGCGTAGGGGGATCTGTGGGGGACAGACCGGCCGGGCGGCCCCTCGACGATCTGCGGCCAGTACCCTGGGACGTCGTCGGTGTGATGAACCGGCGCCAGGAACGACGACCTGCTGGAGCGTGCACCCCGTGTTCGACACCCTCTCGGATCGGCTCACATCGGTCCTGCAGAACCTTCGAGGCAAGGGCAAGCTCTCCGAGGCCGACATCGACGCCACCGCGCGCGAGATCCGGATCGCGCTGCTGGAGGCCGACGTCGCGCTGCCGGTGGTGCGCGAGTTCATCAAGCAGGTCAAGGAGCGCGCCAAGGGCGCCGAGGTCTCCGAGGCGCTGAACCCGGCCCAGCAGGTCATCAAGATCGTCAACGAGGAGCTCGTCGCGATCCTCGGCGGGGAGACCCGCCGCGTGCACCTGGCGAAGAACCCGCCGACCGTGATCATGCTGGCCGGTCTGCAGGGTGCCGGTAAGACGACGCTGGCCGGCAAGCTCGCGCTGTGGCTGAAGAACCAGGGCCACGCGCCGATGCTCGTGGCCTGCGACCTCCAGCGCCCCAACGCGGTCACGCAGCTGCAGGTCGTCGGTGAGCGCGCCGGGGTCACGACGTTCGCCCCGGAGCCGGGCAACGGCGTCGGCGACCCGGTCGACGTCGCCAAGCGCAGCATCCAGGAGGCGCGGCACGCCCAGCACGACGTGGTCGTCGTCGACACGGCCGGCCGGCTGGGTGTCGACGAGGAGCTGATGCAGCAGGCCGCGGACATCCGTGACGCGGTGCAGCCCGACGAGACGCTGTTCGTCGTCGACGCGATGATCGGTCAGGACGCGGTCACCACGGCCGAGGCGTTCCGCGACGGCGTCGGCTTCACGGGTGTCGTGCTCACCAAGCTCGACGGTGACGCCCGCGGTGGTGCGGCCCTGTCGGTCCGGCAGGTGACGGGCGAGCCGATCCTGTTCGCCTCCAACGGTGAGAAGCTCGACGACTTCGACGTCTTCCACCCCGACCGCATGGCCAGCCGCATCCTCGGCATGGGCGACATGCTCACGCTGATCGAGCAGGCCGAGCAGGCGTTCGACCAGGAGAAGGCCGAGCAGGCGGCGTCCAAGCTGGGCACCGGCGACATGACGCTCGAGGACTTCCTCGAGCAGATGCAGGCCGTGCGCAAGATGGGCCCCATCGGCAATCTGCTGGGCATGCTGCCCGGCGCCGGGCAGATGAAGGACCAGCTCTCGCAGGTCGACGACGCCCAGATCGACCGGCTCCAAGCGATCATCCGCGGTATGACGCCCGCCGAACGCGAGAACCCGAAGATCATCAACGCGTCCCGGCGCCAGCGCATCGCCAACGGTTCCGGCGTGAAGATCCGCGAGGTCAACGACCTCGTGAATCGCTTCTACGAGGCCCGCAAGATGATGCAGCAGATGGCGGGCCGGTTCGGCTTCGGCGGCGGTGGCGGCAGCGCCACCAAGAAGCAGAAGAAGGGCCGCAAGGGCAAGAAGGGCAAGAACAAGGCGCCCAAGCAGAAGATGCCCGGCGGTTTCCCCGGTCTGCCCGGTGGGATGCCGGGTGGCATGCCCGGTGGCGGCGGGGCCGGCGGCGGGCAGACGCCCGACCTGTCCCAGCTCGGCGGCGGTCTCAACGACCTGCGCCCGGCTTCGACCCGTCGAAGCTCAAGCTGCCGAAGAACAAGTGAGCCATGCTCCACATCCGCGCGGTCACGCTGCCGGACGGGCGTGAACGGGACCTCTGGACCGACGGTGAGCGCATCTCGCTGACCCCGGTCGACGGTGCGCAGACCCTCGACGGCGCGTTCGTCGTGCCCGGTCTGGTCGACGCGCACTGCCACCCCGGGATCGGCGTCGCCGGGCCGGTGACGCTCGACGAGGCCGCCGCGCAGGCCGAGACCGATCGCGACGCCGGGACCCTGCTCATCCGCGACTGCGGCGTGCCGATCGACATCCGCCCGCTCCAGGACCGGGTCGACCTGCCGCGGATCATCCGCAGCGGCCAGCACATCGCGTTGCCCAAGCGGTACATCCCGAAGCTCGGCATCGACCTCGACCACCCGGACCAGCTGCCCGAGGCCGTCGCCGAACAGGCCGCCGTGGGCGACGGCTGGGTCAAGCTCGTCGGCGACTGGATCGACCGCGGCGTCGGCGACCTCGCGCCGCTGTGGCCGGACGACATCCTGGCCGAGGCGATCCGGGTCGCGCACGACGCGGGCGCGCGCGTGACGGCGCACGTGTTCGGCGAGGACGCGCTGCCCGGCCTGATCGCCGCGGGCATCGACTGCATCGAACACGGCACCGGACTCGACGCGGACCTGCTCGACCGCATGGCGCGGCAGGGCACCGCCCTCGTCCCGACGTTGATCAACATCGAGAACTTCCCCGGCATCGCGACCAGGCCGCCAAGTACCCGACCTACGCGGCCCACATGCGGGCGCTGCACACGGGGGTCGGCGACATGATCGGCCGGGCCATCGACGCGGGCGTCGACATCTACGCAGGCAGCGACGCCGGCGGCATGGTCGCCCACGGCCGGCTGCCCGATGAGGTGTCGGCACTGCACCGCGCGGGAATGTCCCCGGAGCAGGCGCTCGGTGCGGCGTCATGGGCGGCGCGCTCGTGGCTCGGCCACGACGGCATCGTCGACGGCGCGCACGCCGACCTGCTCGTCTACGACACCGACCCGCGCGAGAACCTCGACGTCCTCGCCGCCCCGCGGCACATCGTGTTGCGCGGCAGACTCGTCGGTGGTGGGCGCGTGGGCTGAGGGCGTGCCCTCGGCGGGAGGGCCGGGCGGGGCGTGACCGTGCGGTGGCGCACAGTAGGCTCGCCAGCGGCGAGGCGACCGGCGGGAGGACCAGCGTGACGGCACCGGACGCGGGCGGCGCCGCCTCCTCCGAACCGGCGTCCGGGTCGACGGCCGAGTCGACGGCGCTGCCCCGGCCCCGCTGGGGCTTCGGCGCGTTCATCCTCGTCGAGTGCGTGCTGCTCGCCTCGGCCGCCCTGATCGGGGCGATCCTCTACCGCGACACCGAACCCGGCGAGGCGCTGTCGGTGCGCAACGTGCTGATCGGCACGATGCTGCCGACGGTGATCGCCGCGTCCACGGCCCTGGTGATCACCAAGGTGCGCGGCAACGGACCGCTGGCCGATCTGAACCTGTCCTGGCGCTGGGACGACGTCAAACTGGGGCTCAAACTCGGCCTGCTCGGCCTCGTCCTGACGAGCGTCGGTGCGTGGATCTGGACCGAGATCGTGGGGGAGCGCAACGCCCAGTCGGCGATCGGCGCGCTCGTCGAGAACACCCCGATGTCGGTGCAGGCCGCGATCGTGATGTTCCTGTACCTGTGGCTGCTCGGCCCGATCTGCGAGGAGATCATCTACCGCGGTCTGCTGTGGAGTGCCACCGAACGGCTCGAATGGCGCAAGGAGAAGTGGGGCCGGTTCGCCGCGTTCGTCCTGTCGACCGCCGTGTTCGCCGTCAGCCACCTCGAACCGCTGCGGACGTCGCTGCTGATCGTGATCTCGATTCCGATCGGCCTGGCCAGGCTCATCACCGGTCGGCTACTCGGCAGCATCGTCGCGCACCAGATGAACAACTTCCTGCCCGCGGTGGCGATCCTGCTCACCGCGCTGGGCATCGCCGAGGCCTGAGCGGCCGAGCCGCGCGCCGGTGCAGGCGACTTACAGCGCCTGCACGAACAGGTGCGCCGCGAGCCCCAGCCCGGCGAGGGCGATGGCGATCCGCAGCGGACGTTCCGGCAGCCGGCGCACCACCATCGGCCCGAGCCACGCGCCGACGAACGATCCCGCGGCGAGCGCGGCCGCGGCCGGCCAGTGGACAGGGGCGAACACGGCGAACGCGACCGCGGCCGTGGCGTTCGCCGCGCCGGTGGCGATGTTCTTCAACGCGTTCGACACCGGCAGGGGATCGGGCAGCGACACCGACAGGACCGCGAGCATCATGATCCCCGAGCCGGCGCCGAAGTATCCCGAGTAGACGGTCACGGCGCCGAACGCCGTGACGAAGCCCTTGCCGGGTGTGTGCTCGGTGCCCAGTTTCATCGCGCGCAGTTCGACCGCCTGCCGCAACCGGTCCCGCGCGAGCAGCAGCAGCGAGCCGAGCGCGATCAGCCACGGCACGACGAGTTCGAACGTCTCGGCGGGCGTGGTCAGCAGCAGTGCGGCGCCGCCCGAGCCGCCGATCACCGCGCCGAGCACGATCCAGCCGAGTCGGCGGCCCTGGCCGCGCAACTCGCGCCGCGATCCGCCCGCGGCGCCGACCGTGGTCGCCAACATCGACACGGTGTTGGTCATGTTGGCGATCAGAGGCGGCAGTCCGGCGCCGAGCAGGGCCGGGTAGCTGAACAGCGAGGCCAGTCCGGCGATCGACGCCGCCAGTCCCGCACCGACGCCGGCTCCGGCGAGCAATGCGAGCGTCGCTGCGTCCACGTGCGATCCTTCCCGCCGGCGGCGCGCCGGAATCGCGGCCGCTGCCGCTCCGGTGGCCGGGTTACCGAGTTCGCGTCGCAGTGTTCTCCGGTCGCGATCGGGACCGGGTAGGGGAGGTGGGCGCGGGTGAGCGAAGTCGCTCTGGCAAAATGGGAGCTTGCCCGCTCCGAACGGGCCCTCTCACCGCGTTCGGGGCGAGACCACAGACCTGCGGGGCATCGCCGATCCGCTCCCCACTCGGGGTGGTGCCTACGAACCACGTAAGCGAACACGACAGGAGTACCCACACCCGTGGCCGTCAAGATCAAGCTGCAGCGCCTGGGCAAGATCCGTGCGCCGTACTACCGCATCATCGTCGCGGACGCGCGCACCCGCCGGGATGGCAAGGCCATCGAGACGATCGGCAAGTACCACCCCAAGAACGAGCCGAGCCTCATCGAGGTCAACTCCGAGCGTGCGCAGTACTGGCTGGGTGTCGGCGCGCAGCCGACCGAGCCGGTGCAGCGTCTGCTCGAGGTCACCGGTGACTGGCAGAAGCACAAGGGCCTGCCCGGTGCCGAGGGCACGCTGAAGCCGCAGCCGGAGAAGAAGACCAAGCAGGAGCTGTTCAACGAGGCGCTCGCCGCCGCGAACGAGGAGCCCTCGATCCAGGCCACCACCCCGAAGAAGAAGGGTGGCGGCAAGAAGGCCGACAAGCCGGCCGAGGAGACCGCCGAGACGGCCGAGTCCGCCGAGGCGCCCGCCGCCGAGGCCGAGGGCGAGAAGAAGGCCGACGAGGCGTGAGCTTCCTCGCCGATTCGCTCGAGCACCTGGTGCGCGGCATCGTCGACAACCCCGACGAGGTCCGCGTCGAGATGGTGACCAACCGCCGCGGCCGCACCCTCGAGGTCCACGTCCACCCGGACGACCTCGGCAAGGTGATCGGCCGCAGCGGTCGCACCGCGACCTCGCTGCGCACCGTGATGGGATCCGTCGGCGGCAAGGGCATCCGCGTCGACGTGATCGACACCGACCGCTGAGCGGATGACCGAACAGGTCGTGGTCGGCCGGGTCGCGAAGGCCCACGGCATTCGCGGCGAACTCGCCGTGGACGTGCGCACCGACTCCCCCGAGGAGCGGTTCGTCGAGGGTGCGGTCCTGACCGGCCGGGCCCGTGGTGGCGCCACCACCCGACTCACCGTCACAGCCGCCCGCTGGCACAGCGGGCGGCTGTTGGTGCGTTTCGAGGAGGTGCCCGACCGCACCGCCGCCGAGGCGCAGCGGGGCCTGCTGCTGCTCGCCGATGCCCACGGACTCCCGCCCATCGACGACCCCGACGAGTTCTACGACCACGAACTCGAAGGGCTGCGCGCCGAGCTGACCGACGGCACGACCGTCGGCACCGTGCGCGAGATCGTCCACTCGCCCGGCGGCGAACTGCTCGTGCTCGACCGCGAGGGCCGGTCCGAGGCGATGGTCCCGTTCGTGCAGGCGATCGTCGTCGAGGTCGACGTGCAGGCCGGGAAGGTCGTGCTCGACCCGCCCGAGGGTCTGCTCGAGGACGTCGAGCCCAGCCCCTGATCCGCCTCTGTCCGAAAGCCGTGCCGTGAAACTCGACGTCGTCACGATCTTCCCCGAGTACCTGCACCCGCTGCGCGCGGCGCTGCTGGGCCGGGCCATCGAGCGCGGGCTCGTCGAGATCGGCGTCCACGACCTGCGGGACTGGACCTACGACGTGCACCGCGCCGTCGACGACGCGCCGTACGGCGGCGGGCCCGGCATGGTGATGAAACCGCAGGTGTGGGGCGAGGCGCTCGACGCGGTGTGCACCGAACGCTCCCGGCTCGTCGTGCCCACCCCCGCCGGCCGGCCGTTCACCCAGACCATGGCCCGCGCGTACGCCGAGGAGGAGCACCTCGTGTTCGCCTGCGGCCGGTACGAGGGCATCGACCAGCGCGTGTTCGACGACGCCGCCCGGCGCATGCCCGTCGACGAGGTGTCCATCGGCGACTACGTGCTCGTCGGCGGGGAAGCGGCCGTGCTGGTGATGGCCGAGGCCGTCGTCCGGCTGCTGCCCGGGGTGCTGGGCAATCCGGTCTCCGCCGAGCAGGACTCGTTCTCCGACGGACTGCTCGAGGGCCCCAGCTTCACCCGGCCCGAGGTGTGGCGCGACCTCGCCGTGCCCGACGTGCTGCGTTCGGGCAACCACGCCCACATCGACCGGTGGCGCCGCGATCAGGCGTTGGAACGGACCTATCACCGCCGGCCGGACCTGCTGGAGCGGCTCGCCGACGAACTGGACGCCCGCGACCGCGAAGTGCTCGACCGGCTCCGTGACCAGGACTGACGTGGGGCGCCGGGCGCCCATGGTGCAGCCCCTTGTCGGCCGTGCACGGCCTCCATGCCATACTTGACCAGTTGGCGCGACGTGTGACCACGCGCTGCCGAAACTCCTGGGCGGCCCGCTGTGAGGCCGGTGCGCGCCCGGACCCATGCCACATTGCCACACGAGGACGAGGACGGACCAGAAGATGAACACCCTGGACGCGTTGGACGCCACCTCGCTGCGTTCCGACATCCCCTACTTCCGCCCGGGCGACACGCTCAAGGTTCACGTCCGCGTCATCGAAGGCAACCGCGAGCGGAACCAGGTCTTCGAGGGCGTCGTGATCCGCCGTCAGGGCGGCGGCATCCGCGAGACGTTCACCGTCCGCAAGATGTCGTTCGGCATCGGCGTGGAGCGCACCTTCCCGGTGCACTCGCCGAACATCGCCAAGCTCGAGGTCGCCAAGAAGGGCGACGTCCGCCGCGCGAAGCTGTACTACCTGCGCGACCTGCGGGGCAAGGCGGCCAAGATCAAGGAGCGCCGCGAGAACACCTCCGCCTCCTGAGCGCGGCGGAGCTTCCCGTAGCCTGACGCCGTGGTCGAGCCTGTGTCTTCAAACGCCTCAGAGGACGAACCGGAACGCCCGGGCGGTGAGCGGAGAAATCCGTTCGACAAACCGTCCGACGACGCCGTATCGCAGGAGCATTCCAGCGAGGGTGCCGGAGAGAAGGCACAGGCCGCCGGCCGAGGTTCCGGCCGCGGGAAGGCGAAGAAGCCGCGGTCGTTCTGGAAGGAACTGCCGATCCTCATCGGCATCGCGCTGGTGCTGGCGTTCCTGATCCAGCAGTTCCTGGCCCGCGTGTACATGATCCCGTCGGGTTCGATGGAGGAGACCCTCCACGGCTGCCCGGGGTGCACGCCGGACCGCATCCTCGTGGACAAACTCGTCTACAACTTCACCGACCCCGACCCCGGTGAGGTCGTCGTGTTCCGCGGGCCCGACGCCTGGGTCGGCCCCGAACTGGCGCAGGACGAGAGCAACGCCGTCGCCGAGTTCTTCCAGATGGTCGGCTCCGCGTTCGGCCTCGCGCCGCCCGACGAACGCGACTTCGTCAAGCGGATCATCGCGACCGGCGGACAGACCGTCGAATGCTGCGACGACGAGAACCGCGTTCTCGTCGACGGCGAACCCCTCGACGAGCCCTATCTGCTCCTCGAGGGCGACCGCCCCCAGTCGCCGTTCCCCAAGGTGACGATCCCCGAGGGATACGTCTGGATGATGGGCGACAACCGCAACAACTCCGCCGACTCGCGTTCGCACAACGAGGAGGGCACCGCCAGTGGCGCGGTTCCCGAGGACGCCATCGTCGGCAAGGCGCGGTTGATCGTGCTGCCGCCGTCGCGCTGGGGTGTGATCAGCTCGCCGAATCCGCAGGAGGAGCAGGCGAACGCGATGAGCGCCCCCACGTGGCAGCAGGGCATTCCGCTGGGTGTCGGTGTCATCGCGGCCTGGCCCGTGCTGAAGGTCGGACGTGGCGTCGCCTCGGCCGTCGGCGGGGCGGTTCGCCGCGATCGATAGCCGGCCGGGGCGAAGGGTGGAGTGATCGGCGTGCCTGAGCCGACGAAGCCCGCGAAACGGGCCCGGAAACCGTCGTCGACGCGGCCGGCGGCAGCGACGAGCGGTCTGTCGGTCCTCGAGCCGCGACCTCCGCGGGCGATCATCCGCGGCGAGATGCCGTGGGCGTTGCAGGGCGCATTGGACCGGCGCGGACTCGGCCCGGTCGCCGGCGTCGACGAGGCGGGACGCGGCGCCTGCGCGGGCCCGTTGGTGGTCGCCGCATGCGTCCTGCGGCCGGGTGATGCCGCCCGACTGCCCGAGCTGACCGATTCGAAGCTGCTGACCGCGGCGGCCCGCGAGCGCGTGTACGAGCGGGTCGTGAGGCGCGCGCTCGACTACTCCGTCGTGATCGCCGAACCGGCCGAGATCGACGCGTGTGGCATCCACGTGACCAACATCGAGGGCATGCGCAGGGCCGTGTCGGGCCTCGCCGCCGCCCCCGGATACGTGCTGATCGACGGGTTCGGCGTGCCCGGGATGCCCGCACCGAGTGTCCCGGTGATCAAGGGCGACCGGGCCGTGGCCTGCGTGGCGGCCGCGTCGGTGCTGGCGAAGGTCACGCGGGACCGGATCATGGCCGAGCTGCACGGCGAATATCCGGAGTACGGCTTCGACGTGCACAAGGGCTACACCACGGGCGTGCACGGCCAGGCGCTGTTCGAGCACGGACCGAGCCCCGTGCACCGGTGGTCCTACACGAACGTGGCGGCCGCCGGGAAGCACCACGACCGGCAACCGCCGCATCCGGTCATGCTGACCGCGGCGGCTCTGCGCAGCACCCCCGTCCGGGAGGACGAGAACCAGGCGGTGCTGTTCGAGATTCCGGCGGGCTGAGGAGCGCGGCGCTGTTTCGAACTCGGCGCCGGCGGGTGTCACAATGTTTGCTCACCGCGGATTGTCCGCGGTGGAACGGCTCGTAAGGCTTGCGAGGAGCAGATGAGCGCAGAGGATCTCGAGAAGTACGAGACCGAGATGGAGTTGTCGCTGTACCGGGAGTACCGCGACATCGTCGGCCAGTTCTCGTACGTCGTGGAGACCGAGCGGCGGTTCTACCTGGCCAACGCGGTCGACGTGCAGGTACGGGACGGTGGGGGCGAGGTGTACTTCGAGGTGCGCATGTCCGACGCCTGGGTCTGGGACATGTACCGGCCCGCCCGGTTCGTCAAGAGCGTTCGGGTCATCACCTTCAAGGACGTCAACGTTGAGGAGCTGGAGAAACCGGAGCTCCAGCTGCCCGAGGAGGGCCCGTTCGGCAACTGACCCGCCGTAGCACGGGCCACCGACAATCGCGCGCCGTAGAGCCTGCGCGTGCCCTGGTTGTCCACAACACCCCGGTTGTCCACAACCTGGCGAATTGACCCTGCCGCGGACCTGACACCCCTGTGATCGTGAGGTTCAGGGCCGGCGAGTGCCGGCCGTGGACCCTGGGGGTGAACGAGCATGAGCTCCACAGCGGGCGGCAGGCGCGCGTCGCATCTCGCGTTGGGCCGCCGTGGTGAGGACCTGGCCGCGCAGCACCTGACCGAGCACGGACTCGTCGTGCTGAGCCGCAACTGGCGATGCCGCGAGGGCGAACTCGACATCGTCGCGACCGACCGGACGACCCTCGTCGTGTGCGAGGTGAAGACTCGTTCGGGGCCGCGGTTCGGCGAACCGGCAGAGGCGGTCACGGAGGACAAACAGGCGCGGATCCGCCGGCTCACCTCACGGTGGCTGTCGGAGTTCGGCGTCGGCTGGTGTCCGATCCGGTTCGACGTGCTCTCCGTCGACTGCTCCCCGGGACGCGGACCGACCGTCCGGCACATCCGGGGAGCGTTCTGATGGCGCTCGCACGTGCCTGGTCCGTCGCGTTGATCGGCGTCGACGGACGTGCCGTCGAGATCGAGGCCGACATCGGCGCCGGATTGCCCGGCACCAAACTCGTCGGACTGCCCGACACGGGACTGCGGGAGGCCAAGGACCGCGTCCGCGCCGCCGTCCGCAACAGCGGGCAGCGCTGGCCCGACAGCAACGTCACCCTGGGGCTGTCGCCGGCGAACCTGCCCAAGGACGGCTCCGGTTACGACCTCGGCATCGCGGCCGCGGTGCTGGCGGCCTCCGGCGCCGTGCCGGCGCACAAACTCCTCGACACGGTCCTGCTCGGCGAACTGGCGCTCGACGGTCGTGTGCGGCCCGTACGCGGCGTGCTGCCGGCGCTGCTCGCCGCGCGCAAGGCCGGCTACCGGCGCGCGGTCGTGGCCGTCGAATCGTTGGCCGAGGGTGCGCTCGTCGCCGGACTCGAGGTCGGGGGAGCGGAGCGGCTCACCGAGCTGATCGCCTGGCTGGCCGACGAGGGTCCGCTGGTGCGCGCCGAACCGCAACCGGGCGTGGACGGCGTCGGTACCGACGTGCTCGACCTGGCCGACGTCGCGGGTCAGCCGGAGGCCCGGTGGGCGCTGGAGGTCGCCGCGGCGGGCGGCCACAACCTGTTGATGACCGGACCGCCCGGTATCGGGAAGACGATGCTGGCGACCCGGCTGCCCGGGCTGTTGCCGGCCCTCGGCGACGACGAGGCGCTCGAGGTCACCGCGGTGCACTCGGTGGACGGTGCCCTGAGCAGCGAGGCGCCGCTGGTGCGGGTCCCGCCGTTCGTGGCCCCGCACCACTCGATCTCCGTCGCGGCGTTGATCGGCGGTGGCAGCGGTCTGGCCGCTCCCGGCGCGATCAGCAGGGCGCATCGTGGGGTCCTGTTCCTCGACGAAGCACCCGAGTTCGGCGGCGAGCGCCTCGCGGCCCTGCGGACCGTGCTCGAGGAGGGCGAGGTGCGCATCGGCCGGTCGAAGGGGTGGGTGCGGTATCCCGCACGTTTCCAGCTCGTGCTGGCCGCCAACACGTGCCCGTGCGCCCCGGCCCGCGAGACCGAGTGCCAATGCAGTCCCGCGGCACGGCGGCGGTACTTCGCGAAACTGTCCGGACCGCTGCTCGACCGGGTCGACCTGCGCGTCCGGATGCGGCCCGCGTCGTCGTTGAGCCTGGCCGCCGAGATCGACGACCTCGCCGACTCCGATGCGCCCGGCTCCGCCGGCGGCGGGGAGACGGCGCCGGTCGGCGCGGGGCAGGTGGGCGCGGGCGAGCCCACGGCGCGGGTGCGCGACCGCGTCGTGGCGGCACGCGAGCGCGCGGCGAAACGCTGGTCGGAACGCGGCTGGCGCACCAACGCCGATGTGCCGGGCCCGGCGTTGCGACGTGAGTTCGCGTTGCCCGCCGCGGTGACCCGGCTGCTCGACCGGAGTCTCGATCGCGGCGCCGTCACTGCGCGCGGGGCCGACCGATGCCTGCGGATCGCGTGGACGCTCGCCGACCTCGCCGCTGCTGACGAGCCGGACGGCGACCACGTCGCCGCGGCCCTGGAGTTCCGGGATCGGAGGGTGGCATGACCACGGGCCCCGACATCGGAACCGGCCCGGGACCGGGCCCAGGAACAGGCGCCGGCGGGGACGTCGCTGTGGACGTAGCCGCGGACGAGGCGCGGGTGGCGCGGGCGTATCTGCTCGGCGTGGCCGAACCGCCCGCACCGGCGGTGGCCGCGTTCGTCGCCGAGCACGGACCCGCCGTCGCCGCCGCGCGCGTACGCCGCGGGGAGGTGCCCGCCGGCGTCGCGCAGGAGACACAGGCACGACGACATGTCGACCGGGCGGTCGACACCCTGCGGACGGCCCACGAGGCGGGACATCGGCTCGTCACGCCCGAGGACGACGAGTGGCCGGCCTGGCCGCTGCTGTCGTTGCAGATCGCCACCGGACGCGGTGTGCGCGACGTGGCCCCGCCCGTAGGGCTGTGGGTCCGAGGCGGCGGGCGCCTGGACGAGGTCGTCGAGGGAGCGGTCGCCATCGTCGGGGCCCGAGCGGCCAGCGAGTACGGCGAGCACACCGCCGCCGAACTCGCCAACGGCCTGGTGCGGGACGGCACCCCGGTGTTCTCCGGCGCGGCCTACGGCATCGACGGCGCCGCCCACCGCGGTGCGTTGGCAGCGGGCGGACCCACCGTCGCGGTGCTGGGCTGCGGACTCGACATCGCCTACCCGGCAGGCCACGTCGGGCTGCTGAACCGGATTGCCGCCGAGGGCGTCGTCGTGAGCGAGTACGCACCCGGGACCCCGCCCGCCCGGCACCGGTTCCTGGTGCGCAACCGGCTGCTGGCGGCGTTGACCTCCGGAACCGTCGTCGTCGAGGCCGGCCGTCGCAGCGGCGCCCGCAACACCGCCGCCACCGCCGGGGCGCTCGGGAAGGTCGTCATGGCCGTACCCGGGCCGATCGGGGCGGCGACCTCGGTCGGCTGCCACGAGCTGATCCGCGAATCCCACGCCACGCTCGTCGCGTCGGTCGACGAGGTGCTCGACACCGTCGGCAGATCCGGCGGCATGACCCGGACGGCCACGGCCCCACGTCCGCGGCGGGCCACCGACGGTCTCGGACCCGAGGCGCTGCGCGTGCACGAGGCGTTGGCCGAACGCGACGGCAGCGCCGCGGAACACGTCGCCGAGGCGGCCGGGGTGCCGCTGGCGAGGGTGCGCGCGCTGCTGCCCGAGCTGGAGCTGTCCGGACTTGTGGAGCGGTGCGAGACGGGGTGGCGGCGAGCGCGCGTGACCAGCGCACCCGTTCCACGAGGGTGACCCCTACCGGGTGACATCCGAACAGGAAGGAAGGAGGTCCCCAGCACGCGGATTGCAGCTTGATCATCGAGGCGTGGCGATACTTGACCACGGTCGTGCAGTACCGCAGCGTCAGCCGCATGAGTTCCTCGACCGCGCGTGGCGGGCGTCGGCCCGCGCACGGGCGCACCGACCTGCGTCGGCTGCGCGCCGTGTTGCCCCGGCCGGTGGCCACCGTCGTCGACGACTACGAACGGCACCTCGCCGCCGAACGCGGCCTGTCGACGCACACCGTGCGGGCCTACGTCGGCGACGCCGTGTCCCTGGTCGCCACCGTCTGCGGAGTCAACGACCTCGACGGGAACGGCGGTGACGAGAACGGCGGTGACGAGCGCGGCGGTGACGGGGGCGGAGCCGGTGGGGTCGGAACGGCCGAGCCGGGGCCGGGTCTCGAGGCGCTCGACATCGCGGAACTGCGTGCGTGGTTGGCCGCGCAGCGCAACGAGGGTCTGAGCCGGACCACGTTGGCGCGGCGTGCGGCCTCGGCGCGGACGTTCACGGCCTGGGCGACCGACCGTGGACTGCTCGCGGTCGACCCCGGGCTGCGGTTGGCGGCGCCGAAGGCCCATCGCGCGCTGCCCGGAACGCTGCGCCCCGACCAGGCCGGCGAGGTCATGCGCGCGTCCGCGTCCGGGGCCGAGCAGGCCGACCCGCTCGCGCTGCGCGATCACGCGATGGTCGAGCTGCTGTACGCCACGGGCGTGCGCGTGGCCGAACTGTGCTCCCTCGACGTGGACGACGTCGACTTCGGCAGCAGGCTCGCGCGCGTGTTCGGCAAGGGCGGCCGGGAACGCATGGTCCCGTTCGGCGCGCCGCCGACGGCGCGCTGCGGCGCTGGCTCGACGTCGGACGCGGCGCGCTGGCCACCACGTCGTCCGGGCCGGCGTTGTTCCTCGGCGCCCGCGGCGGGCGCATCGATCAACGGGCGGTACGTAGGGTCGTGCACGACGCCGTACAGTCGGTGTCCGCCGCCGACATGGGCCCGCACGGCCTCCGACACTCGGCGGCCACCCACCTGCTCGAGGGGGGAGCAGACCTGCGCAGCGTTCAGGAGCTACTCGGTCACGCTACGCTTGCGACGACGCAGCTCTACACCCACGTGACCGTCGAGCGGCTGAAGGCGATCCATGACCGAACCCACCCCCGTGCCCAATGACGCCGGTGGAGTTTCGGCAGATGCCGCGACGGACCCCTCGTCGGTGGCCGTGCGCGAGGCGGGTGAGCCGGTGACGACCTCCACCCGGCCGCAGGCCGAGACCGACGACCGCGCCGCAGCCCGGACGGAGGCGGACGCGGCGATCCGCACGTTGTGGCACGACTTCGCCACCGAGCCGACCCAGCGGGCCCGCGACCGGCTCGTGCTGCACTACGCGCCACTCGTCAAATACGTCGCCGGTCGCGTCGGAACGGGCCTGCCCACCCACGTCGACGTGGCCGACCTGATTCAGTCCGGCATCTTCGGGCTCGTCGACGCGATCGAGAAGTTCGACCCCGAGCGCGGACTGCGGTTCGAGACGTACGCGATGCAACGCATCCGCGGCGCGATCCTCGACGACCTGCGCTCGCAGGACTGGGTGCCGCGCGTGGTGCGCAGCCGCGCCCGCGAGGTGCAGCGCACCCTCGAACGGCTCGGCGCGAGCCTCGGCCGCACCCCGACCGACGCCGAGGTCGCCGCCGAACTCGGCATCTCCCTCGCCGAGTTGCGGGAACTGTACGGCCAGCTGCGACTGACCAGCGTCGTCGCCCTCGAAGCGCTCGTGGCCGAGGGCAAGGAGAGCGAATCGGTCGTCGAATCGTTGCCCGACGAGGACGCCGTCGACCCGGCGGCCGTGCTCGTCGACCGCGACAACCGCAAACAGCTCGCCGACGCCATCTCGCAGCTCAGCGAACGCGACCGGGTCGTGGTCAGCCTCTACTACTTCGAGAGCCTCACGCTCGCCGAGATCGGCAAGGTCCTCGGCGTGACCGAGTCCCGCGTGAGCCAGCTGCACACCCGTGCCGTGCTGCGCTTGCGGGCGAAGCTGCAGGAACACACCGGCGCCTGAACCGAGCGGTCTCGAGCAGCCCGGGCGCGGGTCACTCCTCGTCGGCGGGCCACGGTTTGAGCCGCAGCGGCCCCACCGGCGGCACGAACTCCAGCGGGTCGAGGTAGTCCTCGCCGCGGCGCACACCCCAGTGCAGGCAACTCGCGGCGGGGCAGCCCGCGTGGCGGCCGGCGATCGTGCCGATCGGCTGCCGGCGGGTGACCGCCGCGCCGGGCTCGATCCCGGCGGCGGGCGTCACCGGCTCGTACGTGGTGCGCAGCCCGCCGGCGTGCTGGACCGACACGACCCCGCGGCCGGCGACGTCGCCCGCGTGCACGACCTCGCCGTCGGCGGCGGCGAGGACCTGCTGGCCGGGACCGGCCGCGAGGTCGACGCCGCGGTGCCCCGGCCCGTAGGGCGAGGGGGGAGGATCGAACGGGCGCAGCACCTCCGGACGCGGCGCCAACGGCCAGTCCAGCACGATCGCCGACTCCACTCCGGCAACCGGCTCCTGCTCGACGACCGGGCCCGGCTCCGACGTCGTCGCTGGCGCGGCCGGATGCGCGGTGACCAGCGTGCCCAGCAGTGCCAGCGCGACCGCCGCGGCCACGATCCGGCGGCGTGCCGGCGCTGCCCACGGCGGTGCCGCGGGCAGCACAGCGGGCACCGCAGCGGGCCCCGCGGAGCATGCTGCGGCGGGGGAGGTGGGAGGCGGTTCGGCGCTCATCCGGCCAGCGTGCCGTCCCCGCCGGACCGGATCGCCGTGCGCTGCGAATCTGTGGACAACGAGGCCCGGTGTGGACAACTCGGCCCGGCGATCCACCGACGGGCGGTCCGGGTCGAGCGGCGCGGTGTCCTCGGCGTACACTCTCTACCGCAGTCTGTGTCCGCACAGGCTGACTTCGCGTGCACGTGCGCGTCCCGCCCGAGCGGGACAGCGGTGCCCGGCGGTCTCTCGGTTCGCAGGTAGGGCCCGGGAGTCCGGACACCGGCACGGCACCAGGGCGGCCACCGACCCGGTGGACCGCGACAACCGGCCCGCGTATCCGGACCCACCGTCCGGTGCGCCCAGACAGAAGAGGTGCGAATCAGGCCATGGCCGTCGTCACCATGAAGCAGCTGCTCGATTCCGGCGTGCACTTCGGGCACCAGACCCGCCGCTGGAACCCGAAGATGAAGCGCTACATCCTCACCGAGCGCAACGGCATCTACATCATCGACCTGCAGCAGACGCTGAGCTACATCGACCGTGCCTTCGAGTTCGTCAAGGAGACCGTCGCCCACGGCGGCACGATCCTGTTCGTCGGCACGAAGAAGCAGGCGCAGGAAGCGATCGCGACGGAGGCCCAGCGCGTGGGCATGCCGTACGTGAACCAGCGCTGGCTCGGCGGCATGCTGACCAACTTCCAGACGGTGCACAAGCGTCTGCAGCGCCTGAAGGAACTGGAGTCGCAGGAGCAGACCGGCGGCTTCCAGGGCCTGACCAAGCGCGAGATCCTCACGCTCACGCGCGAGAAGGACAAGCTCGAGAAGACCCTCGGCGGTATCCGCGACATGTCCAAGGTGCCCAGCGCCGTCTGGATCGTGGACACCAAGAAGGAGCACATCGCTGTCGGCGAGGCGCGCAAGCTGGGTATCCCGGTCGTCGCCATCCTCGACACGAACTGCGACCCGGACGAGGTCGACTACCCGATCCCGGGTAACGACGACGCGATCCGTTCGGCCGCGCTGCTGACCAAGGTCGTCGCCGAGTCGGCCGCCGCCGGTCTGATGGCGCGTTCCGGTCGCAACGGCGCCGCGCCCGAGGGTGAGGACAAGCCCGAGGCCGCTGCCGCCGAGCCGCTGCCCGAGTGGGAGCAGGAGCTGCTCGCCGGCTCCGAGGCCGCCGGGCAGAGCACCGCTTCCTGACCCAGTACAGACACCACCTGCGCATCCCGCGACAGAGAACGGAAACGCACGATGGCGAACTACACCGCGGCGGACGTCAAGCGTCTCCGCGAGCTCACCGGCTCCGGCATGATGGACTGCAAGAAGGCGCTGGAGGAGAGCGAAGGCGACTTCGACAAGGCTGTTGAAATCCTGCGCATCAAGGGCGCCAAGGACGTCGGCAAGCGCGCCGAGCGCGCGACCGCCGAGGGCCTCGTCGCCGGTGCGGGCGGCGCCCTGGTCGAGGTGAACTCCGAGACCGACTTCGTGGCGAAGAACGACGAGTTCCAGCAGCTCGCCGACAAGCTCGTCCAGGTCGCCGGCGAGCAGAAGACCGACGACGTCGAGAAGTTCACGTCCGCCGAGCTCGACGGCAAGACCGTCGCCGACGTGGTCCAGGAGCTCTCGGCCAAGCTCGGTGAGAAGCTCGAGGTCCGCCGGGTCACCTACTTCGACGGCCAGGTCGAGACGTACCTGCACCGTCGGGGTTCGGGCCTGCCGCCCGCGGTCGGCGTGCTCATCGAGTACACCGGCGAGGGTGACGCGGCCGCCGAGGCCGCCCGCGGCGCCGCGCTGCAGGTGGCTGCGCTGAAGGCGCAGTACCTCACGCGCGACGAGGTGCCGGCCGATGTGGTGGAAAACGAGCGCCGCATCGCCGAGTCGACCGCTCGCGAGGAGGGCAAGCCCGAGCAGGCCCTGCCCAAGATCATCGAGGGCAAGGTGGGCGCGTACTACAAGGACAACGTCCTGCTCGAGCAGCCGTCGGTCACGGACAACAAGAAGACCGTGAAGGCCCTGCTCGACGAGGCCGGGGTCACCGTGACGCGGTTCGCCCGCTTCGAGGTCGGCCAGGCCTGATCCAGCCAGGCGCATGTGCCCCGTCTTCCGCCAGTCCGGAGGCGGGGCACATGTGCGAGAAACACCGATGCCGGGGGTCTCGTCGCAGACTTCCGGACTCCTCCGACGGACGCTGAAGGGATGCCGGACATGAACGAGGACCCCGCCGCCCAGTCAGGTCGCGGCTACCGTCGGGTGCTGCTGAAACTCGGTGGCGAGATGTTCGGCGGTGGGTCCGTCGGCGTCGACCCCGACGTCGTCCACTCGGTCGCCGTGCAGATCGCCGAGGTCGTGCGCGACGGTGCGCAGATCGCCGTCGTCATCGGCGGCGGCAACTTCTTCCGTGGCGCGGAGCTGTCCCAGCGTGGACTCGACCGCGATCGCGCCGACTACATGGCGATGCTCGGTACCGTCATGAACTCGCTGGCGCTGCAGGACTTCCTGGAGAAGGAAGGCGTGCCGACGCGGGTGCAGACCGCCATCACGATGGGCCAGGTCGCCGAGCCCTACATTCCCCGCCGCGCGGAGCGGCACCTCGAGAAGGGTCGCGTCGTCATCTTCGGCGCCGGCACGGGCATGCCCTACTTCTCGACCGACACGGCCGCCGCGCAGCGCGCACTCGAGATCGGGTGCGACGTCGTGCTCATGGCCAAGGCCGTGGACGGCGTGTTCAACGCCGACCCGCGGATCGACGCGAGCGCCAAGCTGTACGACGAGATCACGCACCGCGAGGTGCTCGAGCGCGGCCTCAAGGTCGCCGACGCGACGGCGTTCAGCCTGTGCATGGACAACAACATGCCGATGATCGTTTTCAACCTCCTCACCGAGGGCAACATCGCCCGCGCGGTCAGCGGTGAGAGGATCGGGACCCTGGTCAGTACACCGACGAACCTGGAGCAGCCGTGATCGACGAGACCCTCTTCGACGCCGAAGAGAAGATGGAAAAGGCGGTGTCCCACGCCAAGGAGGAGCTGTCGTCGGTGCGTACCGGCAGGGCGACCCCGGCGATGTTCTCCCGCATCACCGTCGAGTACTACGGCGCACCGACCCCGCTCAACCAGCTCGCCAGCGTCAGCATCCCCGAGGCGCGGATGGCGGTCGTCAAGCCGTACGACGCGACGCAGCTGGCCGCGATCGAGAAGGCGATCCGCGACTCCGACCTGGGTGTGAACCCGACCAACGACGGCAACATCATCCGAGTCGTCATCCCGCAGCTCACCGAGGAGCGGCGCAAGGAGATGGTCAAGGTCGCCAAGCAGAAGGGCGAGGAGGCCCGGGTCTCCGTCCGGGGCGTACGCCGCAAGGCCAAGGAGGAGCTCGACCGCATCGGCAAGGACGGCGAGGCCGGTGAGGACGAGGTCGCGCGCGCGGAGAAGGAACTGCAGAACCTGACCGACAAGTACGTGGGGCAGGTCGAGGAGCTCGTGAAACACAAGGAATCCGAGCTTCTCGAGGTCTGATGGCCAAGGTGACCGACTACCGGGAGCAACGCTCCGGTGACGCCGAATCCGGCCACCCTCCGGACGACATGAGCGACACCGCACAGCCGAGCCTTCCCGCCTCCGCCGGAGGTGGGAAGGCTCGTGGTGCGTCCGACGAGGGGGCGGGGGAGAAGAAGGCCTCCCGCGCCGGCCGCAACCTTCCCGCGGCGATCGCGGTCGGGGTGGGGCGTCGGTGCGGCGATCCTGGTGTCGCTGTTCACGGTGCGGTACCTGTTCATCGGGGTCGTCGCGATCGCCATCGCGATCGGCACCATCGAGCTGCGCAGGGCGTTCCGCGCCGCCGACATCTCCATCACGTTGACGCCGGTGCTCATCGGCGGGCAGGCGATGATGTGGCTTGCGTGCCGTTCGGCCGCGAGGGCGCGTTGACGGCGTTCGTGCTGACGGTGCTGCTGTGCCTGCTGTGGCGGCTGCCCGGCGGCGCGTCCGGCTACGTGCGGGACGTCGGCGCATCGGTCTTCGCCGCCGCGTACCTGCCGTTGTTCGCCTCGTTCGCGGCGATGCTGGTGACCCCCGAGGACGGCGTCGGCCGGGTCATGGCGTTCCTGCTCGTGGTGATCGCCTCCGACACCGGCGGCTACGCGGCCGGGGTGCTGCGGGGCAAACACCCGATGGCGCCGTCGATCAGCCCGAAGAAGACCTGGGAGGGTTTCGCGGGCTCGATGACGTGCGGTATCGCCGTCGGTGCGTTGTCGTTGTCGCTGCTGGTCGAGGGGCAGGCCTGGCAGGGTGTGCTGTTCGGCATGGCGATCGTGCTGACGGCGACGCTCGGCGACCTGATGGAGTCGCTGATGAAGCGGGACCTGGGCATCAAGGACATGGGCGATCTGCTGCCCGGCCACGGCGGTCTGATGGACCGCCTCGACTCGCTCCTGCCGTCGGCCCTGGCCTCCTGGCTCCTGCTGAGCCTCTTCGTCCCCGCCTAGCGGTGCTCCCGAGGGCCCCATAGTCGCGTTCAACGCGACCAAAGGGCCCTCGGGAGCAACACCGCCTCAGTCGTCGTAGGGGTCGTCGACCTCGGCGCGGCCGGTACCCAGGTCGACCGGGCGGCTGGGGTCGACGATCGAGAACACGGCGCCGCCGGGGTCGGCGAGCACGGCCACCCGGCCGAACGGGCTGTCGAACGGCGGGGTGAGCACCCGTCCACCCAGCATGAGCGCGTGGCCGGCGGCGGCGTCGGTGCCGCGGTACGGGTCGACCTGCAGGTAGACCGTCCAGTACGGGTGGATGTGCCGTTGGTCGTCGGGGAGCACGTACCGGTAGATGACGGGTTCGGCGTTGATCCGCCATTCCAGGTAGTCGATGCCGTCGGCGCCGACCTGGTGGCTGGTGTAGCCGAACAGCTTGTCGTAGAAGTCGTCGGCGCGGGCCGCGTCGTGGGTGTTCAGGTCGATGCCGTTGTACGTGCCGGGCAGCAGCCTGGCGAACGTCCACGACGGGGCGAGTTGCCAGAACACGACGGGTGCACCGCTCGGATCGATGGCGTGCACGACGGTCCCGCGGTCGGGGATGTCGACGGGTCCGAGGGTGACGAGCC
The DNA here is from genome assembly GCF_001942305.1 of Saccharomonospora sp. CUA-673. Taxonomy (GTDB): domain Bacteria; phylum Actinomycetota; class Actinomycetes; order Mycobacteriales; family Pseudonocardiaceae; genus Prauserella. Next base: position 64,870 of record NZ_MKKE01000008.1, read on the forward strand.
CGCCGAGGTGCTCGGTCCATTCGGCGGTGGCGGCGGCGTTGGTGACGGCCAGGTGCGGGATCCAGCCGGTCGCTGGTTCCGGCCGGCCTGGTACAGACCGCCGGTCTGCCAGCCGTCGAGGGTCGCGATGCTGTATTGGTGGCTCACGGGCGCGGGTCGCGTTGACGGCGAACTCCCAGCCGAAGAGTTCGCCGTAGAACGCGCGCGCGGCGGTGTCGTCGGTCGCGGCGAGTTCGATCCAGCACGGTGTTCCGGCCGGCAGGATCGCACTGCCCACGGTCGAATCGGACAAGATCACCAGTCCCCTTCGGTGTTGTCCTCTTCACTGAGGGTTAATGATCGTACGCGTCCGTGGCCGAGCTCGATAGGCTGAGAACGTGAGCCGGTTCTCCCGCAAGACGGAGGTCTATCCCAGCCCGAACATCTGGTATCACGCCGATACCTACGAGCTGGAGAATCGCGTGCACGACGTCGACGGCGCGATCTGGCGGGAGCTGGAACGCCGCGCCCCGTGGGCCGGCCGCGACGTCGTCGACCTCGGCTGCGGCGATGGCTTCCACCTGCCGCGGATGGCCGCCGCCGCGCGGTCGGTGCTCGGGGTGGAACCGCATCCGCCGCTGGTGGGCAGGGCGCAGCGGCGGGTCGACGGCTTGGCGAACGTGACGGTGAAACGTGGTCGTGCCCAGCGCATTCCGGCGGCGGACGGGTCGGTCGACGTCGTCCACGCGCGCACGGCCTACTTCTTCGGTCCCGGCTGCGAGCCGGGGTTGCGGGAGGTCGACCGGGTGCTGCGCCCGGGCGGGACGCTGGTGATCGTCGACTTGGACACGCGGCATGCGCCGTACGGGGAGTGGATGCTGGCGGATCTGCCGCAGTACGACCCGGATGCGGTCGACGCGTTCTTCGCGGCGCAGGGCTTCGAGTGCCGTCGCGTCGAGACGCGCTGGGTGTTCCCCGACGAGCGGGCCGTGGAGGCGGTGTTGGGGATCGAGTTCAGCCCGCGGGTCGCGCGCCGGGCCGCCGCGGAGACCCTGGCGGCGGCAGGCGGAGCGCGAGGGGTGGAGCTGGCGGTCGGGTATCGGGTGCTGACCCGCCGGAAGCCGACCGGGTTGATCGTGCGGCCGTCCGTCGAGGGCATCGGGAGTGCAGCACGCAGCTCGAAGGACTCGGCGGGTTCGGCAGGCATTGCCACGACCGGCTGATGCGTGATATGCGACTTGTGAGACCATGGAGGACGCTATGACTGCCCTCCCGCTCGTCTTCGACGCACCCCGCCGCGGCCTGCCCGCGCGCCACCTCGCCGACCTCACGCTCGACGAGCGCGCGGAGGCCGTCGCCGAACTCGGCGAGAAGCCGTTCCGGGCGAAGCAGCTGTCGAACCACTACTTCTCGCGGCTGACGGTCGACCCGGAGGAGATGACCGACATCCCGGCGGCGTCGCGACAGCGGCTCGTCGACGACCTCATGCCGCCGTTGCTGACCGAGGTCCACGCGTCGGACTGCGACGAGGGCGCGACGCGCAAGACGCTGTGGCGGGCGCACGACGGGACGCTGCTGGAGAGCGTGCTGATGCGCTATCCGGAGCGGGCGACGTTGTGCATCTCGAGCCAGGCCGGTTGCGGCATGGCGTGCCCGTTCTGCGCGACCGGCCAGGCCGGCCTGGACCGCAACCTGTCGACGGCCGAGATCGTCGACCAGGTGCGCTCGGCGGCCGCGGTGATGCGGGACGGTTCGATGGCCGGCGGCGAGGGCAGGCTGTCGAACATCGTGTTCATGGGCATGGGCGAGCCGCTCGCCAACTACAAGCGCGTGGTCGCCGCGGTGCGGCGGATCACCGAACCGGCCCCGTCGGGGCTCGGTATCGCGCAGCGTTCGGTGACCGTGTCGACGGTCGGCCTCGCGCCCGCGATCCGCAAGCTCGCCGACGAGAAGATGCAGGTCCGGCTGGCCGTGTCGCTGCACACGCCCGACGACGAGCTGCGCGACACGTTGGTGCCGGTGAACAACCGCTGGTCGGTGGACGAGGTGCTGGAGGCGGCGCGGTACTACGCCGACACCTCCGGTCGGCGCGTGTCGATCGAGTACGCCCTGATCCGGGACGTCAACGACCAGCCGTGGCGCGCGGACCTGCTGGCCAAGCGGCTGCGCAAGCACCTGGGCCACCTGGTGCACGTCAACGTCATCCCGCTGAACCCGACGCCCGGTTCGAAGTGGGACGCCTCCCCGAAGGACGTCGAGCGCGAGTTCGTGCGCCGCGTCAACGACGGCGGGGTGGCGTGCACCGTGCGGGACACGCGCGGCCAGGAGATCGCCGCCGCCTGCGGTCAGCTCGCCGCGGAGAACAGCTGACCCCGCGAGCTCGAACCCGTCACGTGGCGGCGATGGCGCGTATCCGCCCGGCGAGGAAATCCGAGTGGTAGGTCTTGAGCACGTCGCCGTGGGCCGGACAGCGTTCGAGTTCCGGGCAGGTCAGCGGGATCACCGCGGTCAACGTCGTGGCCAGGTCGTGGGCGGGCAGCGCGCCGAGGATCGGCTTGTCACCGAAGGTCTCGGGTCCGGTGAGCAGGTCGGCGAGGAAGCGCGGGAACCGCAGGCGCAGTAACGCCTCGTGCAGCGGAAGCTGGGCGAGTTTGGCGAATCGGCTCAGTTCCAGGCCCGTGGTGAGGTCGTGCAGGGACACGCACAGGCCGTGTCCCCGGTGCCGGATCCGCAGGTGCCAGGGCAGGCGCGCGAGGATCCGGTCGGCGAGCCGGACGTGGAAGCCGTCGGCCGCGAACGTGACGTCGAGTGCTTCGCCGCCGACCCGTGTGGACAGTCGACGGCGAAGCGCCCGCTTGGCGCGCTCGCGACGCTGCGCGACCCGCTGCCGGCGACGGGTCGGAGCGCGCTGCTGCTCGGACGGCCCTGGTGCGTCCGCCACCGGTGGCTCGGCTGCCGGTGGCGGTGCGGCCGCGTCGGGGAACTTCCTGTGCTTGCCCACGCGACTCACGGTAGGAATCGGATCGCCGCAGGTCACTCGCCTGTTCCGGTCCGTACTCGGCCCCGATCCTCACCCTGTGCGGCCGCGTTCCCTCGAACGGTGGGACACGGCCGACCCCGTCCGAGTGGCCGGGTGAATCCCGGCCCTCTCGTCGTCGGCGTGATTGTCGGGCATGGTCCCCGCCTTGCGCCTGTCAGGTCATGGACTGCCAGGTCGCCGCGAAGGTACTGGCCAGGTTCTCGGCGGTGCCGGGCAGGCAGTGGATGTCGCCGCGCCCGTCGGTGAAGGTCACGACTCGGCCGTGGTCGCGCAGGTCGTACACGGTGAACGGCTTGCTCCGCCGATACCGGTCGCCGCTGATGCCGCGCACGTAGACCTGGTGGGAGTCCTCGCGCTGGGCCTTCATGAGCCTCGCGAGCTGGGGCATCGAGTCCTGCCGGTCGGCCGCGATCGAGCTCCGGGCTTCCTCACGCTGTTCGAAGGCTCCGCGTGTGACGTGCAGCGCCGGGATGTGTGCGGGCCGGTAGGGCGGGAGTTCGGAGATGAAGTCGGCCATCAGGTTCCGCTCTTCGAAGCCGGCGAACACCGCCATGTCGCCCTGAACCTGTACAGCAACGCCCTCGCCGCCGGCGGTGGACGCCGAGAACCGACGCCCGTTCTTGCTCCAGCAGTACAACTCCCGGTTCGGCGACGCGACGACCCGCAGGGCGACGCGAAACTCGCGGGTCAACATCTCACCGTCGGCCAGGCCGAGCTCAGCGAGCACGCGGACGCAGGCCTCGTCGTAGGCCCGCTCAGCGGTCAACGAGACGTAGATGTCGTCCGCGCCGAAGACGGGCGGTAGCTCACCTAGTCCTTCGCGTTCCCAGACCCTGAGCAGCACCGTGCGCGGCACCGCGACGGGTGTGGTCAGTACGGCCATCCGGCGTCACTCGCCGATGGTGGGTGGGACGACGACATGCCCTGTGGCTGGGTCGCGCAGCACCTCGCCGCCTTCGGTCAGGGCGAAGTGCTCGTCGGTCTCCATGACGTATTTGCGCTGGTGGTCCTCGTCCTCGGAGCCCTGGCCACCACGACCGGCACCACCACCGCCCATCATGCCGCCGCCCATCGCCCCGCCGCGGCCGCCGGCAGCGCTGCCACCGGCACCCGCCCCGCCGGCGCCACCGCCGCCCGTGGGGCCGAAGCCCGGACCTGCACCGGTCATCCGGCCGGCACCACCCTGGCCACCGGCACCGGCACCGCTACCGGCACCGGAACCAGAACCGGCACCACCCGCAGCACCGCCGGCACCCGCACCGCCGCCGGGCAGACGTCCGCCGACACCGCCACTTCCGCTACCGGCACCACCGCCACCCGCCGGGCCACCGGTCGCACCGATGCCGCCCGCGCGAGGCGTGCCAAGCGGACCGAAGCCGGTCGAGTTCGCACCCGGCCCGCCGGGGCTGTTCGCGCCGGGCGTGTTCACACCACCGGGCACGTTGCCGCCGGGATAGTTCGCCGCCGGCGGCTGCCCGGTCTGCGGAGACGTGAAGCCGGACGAGCCGGTCGAGTCATTCGGCGACGTCGACGGGTTCGGCGTCGCGCCGGTCGACGGGCCACCGCCGCCAGGGTAGGAACCACTATTCACCGCGCCGCCGCCAACAGGGCCGCCACCGCCGACCGGACCACCGCCACCAACAGGGCCACCGTTGGTACCGCTTCCCGGCTCGTTGATGCTCACGACACCGGAACCGTCGTCCGAGCCGCCGCCACGCTCGATACCGCCGAAGTCGCCACCGAGCCGGTCCATCTGTTCGAAGTCGCCCTGCACGGTGTAGGCCGAACTGTTCACGTCGCCTTCGTAGCCGGAGTACATCTCGCGGGCCTCGTTGGTCGCCGCGATCGCGTCGCGATGCTGGGCCTCGACATCGGTCTGCCACGGCCACATGGCGTCCACGAAACCCGGCTGCGGCATCTCCGCGGGAACGTCGGGCAGCGAGTTCTTGATCCGCTCGAACTGCGACGTGTTCGTGGCCATCTGCTCGGAGTTTCGTCGGTAGACCTCGCTGGCCGCCTCGTCGGCCTTCTGCCCGGACTTGACCGCCTCCATCGCGGCCTCGGCACCCTCACCGGACCACGAGGCTTCCAGCGCTTGTTGCAGTTCCTGACCGGCCTGCACGGTGTCGTTATGGCCGAGGGCGATCGCGTTCATCCGGTCGGACGCGTCACTCCACTCGGCGGGGTTGCCCTCACGGACCCGGCGCACCAGCTCGTGCATCGGGAGGGACTCGCCCGCGAACATCAGCTGGACCTTCTCCATCATCAGGCGCGCCTTCGCCTCGCCTAAATCGGTGTTGCCGTCACCGAACAAGTTGCCCATCGTCGTCCCCCTCGTTTGATCAGGCCTTCGCCTTCAGATTGCTCACGATCTGCTCCATGACGATCCGCCCGCCATCACACGGATCGTTGCCCTTTTCCCTGCCGCTCTGTCCCACGGTGAGTGTCAGAAGAAGTCCGTACTCGTCGGCCAAGCCCACAACTGTCGTACACGTGAGGTCGTCCTCGGACTTCTTGTACTCCACCGCCGGAAAGCCATCCACGGGCTCGATCTCATTGAAGATAGGCATCTGAGGTTCGACGTTCCGATAGCCGCCGCTCAACCCCTCCCGGGTATTGACGTCGTAGGACAACCTGAACGCGGCCCCGGTATCCAGGTTGGACCACCGGCAGCTGGGGCCCAGTTCCGGCGCCTGTTGAGGTTCGTGCTGTACGCCCTCGCCCAACAGTTCCTTTGCTTGTTCCTCTGTCACGGCTTCGACACACGGGTCCCCGGACAGCACTGACTCCGGCAAGGGGTTCGTGACCGCTGGAGCCCCGCTGTGCGGCAGGTCCTCGCCCTCCGTAGCGCCGGCGAGGATTCACCGTCCGCGGCCGGTGCCGAGGTAGCCGCCGTGGGTCCCGGCTCGGCCTGCCCATCGGTTTCCCCACCGCAGCCGACGACCAGCAGGCCGACGGCGCCCACCGCGAGGGCCTTCAACGACCGCTTCACTCGATCACGCCTCCACCGGAATCGTTCACGTCGTTGCGCGACTGTTCGTCGGTGCCCTTGTACACATCCAGCGCCTTCGCGAGCTTCTCCGCGAGCTCTGTGTGGAACCGATGCGAATGGTCGACGTATCGCGCACCGACCTCAAACGAGGCCACGGCAACCTTGGTGAAGTTGACACTGCCAGGGTCCTTCGCCGGGGGCTGTGTGTAAGCCAGCTCCCGAGCCTCTTCAACCTGTTGCAGCTTCTGGTCGGCGATCCAGCGCGCCTTCTTGACCATGGACTCGGCACTCTCGGGGTCGAGTTTGAACCCGCCTGCGCCCACAACGCCGGTACCCACGCTGGTCGTGTCCTTCAACCAGCCGTGCTCCGTCGCGGTGCCCTTCGCGCCCGTGATCGCGAACGTGAACTTGTCCCACACGTTGCCGCCCGCGCTACCGGCGTCCTCCGTCATCGCACTGACCTCCCCGATCAGTCGTCGCCCGCACTTGTGCCGGAGCTTAGCGTAACCGTCCCACGACCTTCTGCGGGCAAAAACGGCAAACCCGCGAGCACACTCACACCAGCTCCACCAGCTGAGACGCACCGACAAAGCGGTGCGGATCCGGCCCTCGACGATGCCACCCGTTCGGGTAGCCGCGCACTGTTGCGGCTCGAGCACCTCGTATCGCAGTGCTGTGATGCGGGCGCGGAGCGTGACACGTGCGGTAGCCTCGCCGTCGCGTGACACGTGGCGGAGATGGGGGTCTCATGACCGGCTTCAGCAACACATTCCACGGCGATGTCGAGAAGGCCGTTCAGATCGGTGCTGTCCACGTGCACGCCGGGGAATCAGCTCCGATTCCGCCGCCGTGGCAGGTGCCGGCGGAACTGCCGCACTACACCAATCACCATGGGCCGCGGGCCGACTTGGCCGCCGTTCTGGCGCCGGCCGACTGCGACGGCGCGCCGCGCGTGGGCGTCGTCGTCGGTTCGCCGGGAATCGGCAAGAGCGCGCTGGCGACGCAGGTGGCCAACGACGTCGGGAGACGGTTCCCGGACGGCGTTTTCGTTGCTCAGCTCGGGGTCGCCGACGACGAGCGGCTCGGTGAGCAGTTGCGCGAATGGCTCGAGCGGACCACGGCAGCGCGGGAGCCGATCCCGGCCTCGCTGACCGGGCGGAAGAACCTGTGGTTGTCGTGGACACACGGCAAAAGCGTGCTCGTCGTGATCGACGATGTCGTGACGACGGCACAGATCGAGGCGTTGCGGCCGGCCAACGGCCGTTCGGCCGTCGTGGCGGTGGGCGCGCAGGCGCTGCTGGGGCTCGCCGCGGACAGGGAGGTCACCGTGGGGAAACTGGACGGTGCTGCGGCCACGGAGCTGCTCGCGAAGTTGGCACCCGGGTCGGACCTGAGGTCGGACGCGGAGGCGTTGGCGACGGTGCTGCGGCGATGTGACGGGTCCGCCGCGGCGTTGAACATCGCAGGATCCCTGCTGGGGGAGATGTCGCTGAGCCGCCTCGCCAGGAAGCTCGCCGACCCCGAGCGTGGCTGGGCCGGCATGCGCCAGGTGTTCGACACCGCGTACAACCGGTTCGAGGACGACGTGGTTCGGCGGTGTTATCGCCTGTTCGGCATTCACCCGTCCGGCGCCGGCGTGACGTCGGAGGCCGTTGCCGCCGTCCTCGACGTCCACGTCGACGACGCCGACGATGCACTGCGCGCGCTCAAGCGGGCGGCGCTGGTGACCGAGATCGCCGACGACCGATACGAGCTTGCATCGCGGGAACTCATGGCGGCACACGCCGCCGGTCTCCTCGACGACGAGGAGCGAGACATCCGCACGGCCGATCTCGTGCGGTATTACACACGACACGCCATGGCGTGCGCACGGGCATGGATGCCGAAGCGCACGTGGCCCGAAAACCTGTGGGGCGACGATCTACCGGCGCCACTCGACGATGCCGACGTCGCGCGGGAGTGGCTGCGGACCGAACGGCGGACCCTCCGCGCCGTCGCCGACCTTGCGTACCGCCTCGGTAGCCACGACGTGGTGTGCCGCATGGCGATCGCGTTGTGGCCGCTGCACGACAAGGACAAGTACACCTACGACCAGGTGGCCGTGGGGGAGATCGCCGCCGCTGCCGCCGACGAACTGGCGTTTCCGGTGGCCGCGTCGATCCTCCGCCAGCAGTGGGCGTTCGGGCTACGTGACCTCGGCAGGTTCGACGATGCGGCCGACCTGCTGGTGACCGCGATCCGGAACGCGGAGCAGACCGAATCGGACGAGGCGCTCAACAGCGGGAAGGAAGCCCTCGGACTGCTACGGAGGGCTCAGGGCCGCATCGAACCGGCGCGGCAACTGCTCGACGAGAACTACGTGTACGCAAAGGACAAGGCCGAACCGGAGCGGTTGGCGTTGGCGACGTTCCACCACGCCACCGTGCTTGCGGACATCGACCAGGCACTGGAACTGCTCGGCGAGGCTCGGGCGTACTTCGCGGCGAAACCGGACCCGGACAATGTGTTGAAGGTCGACCTGTGGTGCGCGAAGCGCCGGATCGAGAAGGCCGATGCCGAAGCGTTGGCGGAGGCCGAGACAGGGCTGCAGGATGTCGTCACGCGGGCGAAAGACGCCGGCCCGCAGGACATCCTCGTCGAGGCCTACGCCGCTCTCGCGGACCTCGCGCAGGTTCGCGGCGACGCGGGCATCGCACACCGGCGCCTGACGAATGCACTGGAGATCGCCGAGCGCTGCGGATTCGCCCGCCTGCACAGCGACCTCACGGATCGGCTGGCTCGAGTGTCGCCCTGATGTCCCGGGCACCGCTGCGCACCGTCACCGTCGCGGGCAGTTCGGCGAGTTTGCGGTCGTCGGCCAACCATGCGCGCAGCGCAGGCGCGAGGAGCGCGCCGTCGGAGGCCGGTGCGGGGACGCGGATCCGCTGACCGTCGACGCCAGCGATCAGCCAGCCGCGCCGGTCGCGTGCGGCGGCCAGCTGACAGCCCGGCAATGCGGCGAGTGTCGCCGTCGTCCAGGATTCCGCGTCGGCGACCGCGTGGTGCACGATCACGTCGGCCAACGGCAGGTGCTCGGTACGGGGGTTCGCGGCGTCGACCACGAGGCAGGAATCCCGCCGGTCGGTCGACGGCGACCGGAGGGAGCCGGAAGGGCGGCGTTCGAGAGCGAACGTCGCGGGGTCTGTCGATTCGATCGTGGCACGGACGAACGTGGTGCGGGGGTCGGACAGCGCCACCGCCGGTGCGGGAACGGGCCGGTCCTCGGGCGCGGTCGTCGGTGGTGAGAGCCCGAGCAGGTCGTACACGGTGGCGCGGAACCGCCGAACGAATTGCCCGGGGCGTGACGTGGCCAGCGTGGTGACGGCGCCATGGGTACCGGGCCGGTGGGTGCGGACCGTGTCGGCGACGCGGTCCGCCGGGTCGTCTGCGGGGTCGATACGCGGAGCGGTGCGCAGCAGTGCGGCGATGGGGGAGGCGGGGTCGACCGCGTCGCCGGCGCGCTGGCCAGTAGGACCGGTATGTCCTGGGACGCCGCGTAGAAAGTGGTGGAGCCGTGATCTCCGACGACGAGGCTCGAGGCGAGGGTCGCGGGCATCCAGTGATCGCCGTCGGGAAGGACGAGAATCCCGTCGCGGCGGCAGTCGTCGAGCCACATTCGCACCTGCCACGGCGAGTGGCCTGCGGCGATGTTGGGATGCAGCGACAAGGCGATGCGGTACTCGTCGAGCGGGAGCCGGCGCGCGAGTTCGAGAGCCAGGTCGGGCCGCCGGCCGTAGAGCGAGTCGGGCCCCCACGTGGATGTCACGAGGACGAGGTGCTGGCCGGGGGCGAGTCCGAATGCCTGCCGGTAGGTCTCGCGCAGCGGTGTGCTCGCGCGCAGCCGGTCGATGCACGGATCGCCGAGGATCCGGGCCGCCGGTGCAGCTTCGGGGCACGCTGCGTGCAGCCGGTCGAGTTGCTCCGGGTGCGACAACCCGATGACGGCCGGCACGACGTTCCCGTCATGCAACAGCCACGGCTCCGACAAACCGAAAACCGGTTTCCCGGTTTCCCGGTTTCCCGGTTTCCCGGTTTCCCGGTTTCCCGGTTTCCCGGTTTCCCGGTTTCCCGGTTTCAAGTATTTATTGTAGCCCAATCCGTGGGGGATGGTGACGATCGGCGCGGATATCTCGTGGAGATTCTCGCCGTAGCTGGCGGAGATGGCGAGGTCGAACTCGGTGTGTGTGGCATGCTCCCAAGGCACCGGTTCGATGCCGTGGCTGCGCAGGTGTTCGTCCGTGCCGGCGGTGAAGGGGCTCGACCGCGGGCAGGTGAACGAGAGCTGCACTCGGGCATCGCGTGCGATGTCGGGCAGTACGTCGAGGAGGCGCGTGGCGGCGGTGACGTTGTGGACGACGACCAGAATTCGTGCGGTCGGGTTCGCCGTGGTCCAACCGGGCGGCGGACCCGGGTGATTCGCAGAGGTCACAGGCGAAGGTCGCCGTGGACGGTGTCGATATAGGCGTTCTTGCCGACGGGCCCGTTGAACTGGTTGTTGAACATTCCTCCGCTGACGTTCTGGGTGTTCACCTGCTGCCACTCCGCGTGCAGTTGTTTCGCGAACTCGGGGTCCTGTTTGCCCGCCTCTTCGAGTCGTTCGGCGAGGCGGGTGATGCGCTCCTGGTCCTCGGGTTGATCACTGGCAGCGTCGAGTTCGGCGAGTGCCTTGTCGTCGCCGGAGAACTTGGTGCGGACCAGCTCCCACAGGCTGGTGCTGGCCTTGCCGGCGAGTGCGGCGGCGATCGACACGAGAATCGGCTCGGGCATCTGTCGTACCTCCTGTGCGGGTCCGGACCTCGGTCGAATGTAACAGGAGGGCCTACGGCGATGCTTCCGCTCGACGCCCGGCTCCTGGCGGCACGTCTCGGCCCCCGGCGCGCAGGCGCAGGCGCCGGGGGCCGAGACGTGGCCGGTGATCAGCAGGTCATGCCATCCGGGGAGCCGGATAGGAGCCTGCGGCATCGTCGATGGCACGGTTTACGTCTGCCATGTCGACCTTTCCGCCATCGACGCCCAATACCTGCATCAGCGCAGCCGTGGGAATGCGATAGCGCCACCCGGGTCGGAAGATGAGACACGGAAAGCAGCCGCGTTTCGCAAGCCGGTAGGCGGTATTGACACAGATGCCCAGCGCGCATGCGGCGGTGTGCATGTCCACGGTCGCAGGCAGGTTGAACAATTCGGGGAACGTCAGGTCGGTCCCGCGCTTGATCATGCGGCGTCCCCGCTTCCGGTGTCGTGGCGATGGTTCAAGCGAGCGGCAAGGCCGTAGTGCTGGGCCAGTTCACCCAAGCGTTCCCCGTGGACCGCGCGGAGCGTGGCTGCGGTGCTACGTGGTCGCCGACCGGCCAGAGCGGGAATGTCGAATTGTGGGTCTGGAATGACCGGCCGTGCCTGCGTCAGGTCGATATTCTCGACGGGCCTCTCTCGGTAGAGATGGGCGTTGGCATTGCGGACCTTCGTGTAGATGGACCACTTCAGTCGCGTCCCTATCGCACGGTTGTCGAGTTTCATTGCGCGGGTCTCCTGAAGGAAGGCGAGGATCGCCTCGGAGCGGAGGTCTTCGAGGTCTCCTCCCCAGTGGCGATAGAGCCGCGTAGCGGTCCACTTCAAGGTCGGGATGGCTGCCCAGATTGCAACGGGATGCCACAGGCCCGGGTCGCGTCGGGCGCGACTGATGATCGCCCGCCACGCTGCGTCCCGCACGGACAGGTGTGTCGACAGGTCGCGGACGGCGCTGCGGGCATCTGCGGCGAGGATGTGTTGCCGGGGAAGGGAAAGCTCGCAGGAGCGGGCGGGGACGAGAACCTCGTCCCCGCATCCGGGTTGTACGGGCGTGGTGTCGTAGTAGCTGAAGATCGACCTTGTCATGACGTCTCCCAACGAAGGGGTGGGGATGGGTTGGCGGTGGCTGGCTGCAACCCCCGTGCATCCATAGAGACGCCACGAGAATGCGGAAAAGTGCGAGGTTTCACCCGAATGTTGTAGCCGTAAGACAAAACCGTACGGCTGTCCGTCGATCATTCCGTGCAGTTGATCTTTGCCGATCTTGATCAGTGCCCGCTCACTGTTCACATGATGTAGTGAAGGTGTCGTCTGGTGTCTTTTGTGTCACGCCTTTTCGTCGTCTTGTATCCCCGACCCATGGAGGTGGCAATGCCATGTCGGCATCAGTGCTCGGAATTATTCAAGAGAAATTCCACGAACTTGCCAAGGTCATCGAACCGATCACCCTGCCCCCGCTATGTCCCGGCCAGCCGCCCACGCCGCGGGCTCTTCCGGTTGTCCGCGGTGTGTTGTTCGCGGCGGACACCGGCGATTCTGCCAAGGACGTCATCTGGCGAGAGCTTGTGCGGCGCGCGCGTCACGAGCCGGATCCCTGGTCGATCGTGGCCGCGGGCATGTTGCTGCCGAGGTTGCGGCAGCTGTCGAGCTCAGCGGCGCGCAGTTGTGTCGGGGACATGGTCGACATCGAGGCAGAGACCGTGCTGGGGCTCTACCTCGGTCTTGAGGCGATCGACCTCGCCGCCCCGAACGTGCAGCGACGTTGTTCAGGCTGGTGCAACGCCATGTGGAGCAGACCTGTCGCCGGGAACGGCGCATCGCGAACCGATGCGTTCTCGGATTCGTCGATGCGCCGCAGCCGGTCACCGCACCGGGGGCGGGAAACCCGGACCTCGTCCTCGCCGAAGCGGTCGTATCGGACGCGATCACGCAGACCCAAGCGAACCTCCTGGCCGATGTGCACCTCGTACATGTGACGCAGCAGGACGCGGCCCGGCGCCGGGGTTGGACCAGATACGGCTTCCGGCGCGAGCTATCCCGTGCACGACGAGCCGTGACGACCTTTCTGCGCGAGGACTACGTTCGTCAGGCTGCGTGATCTGGCCGTGTCAGCCGCGCACCGGGTCGAGGACGAAGCCGTAGTCGACGGTCTCGGTTCCGTCGCCGGTCGGCTTCGGGTCGAGGATCAGTTCCGGCTTGACGGCCGAGGCGATGTCGTCGTCGTTGTGTTCGTCGCCGGGGAAGTACAGCTGAGCGGTGAGCAGCTCGTGGCCGGGCGCGGAGACCTTGACGTGGATGTGCGCGGGCCGCCACGCGTGCCACCCGGCCGCGGCGATCAGCTTGCCGCACGCCCCGTCGGTCGGGATCTGGTACGGCGCGGGCCGGATCGTGGTGATCTCGAACCGCCCTCCGTCTCCGACCGAGAACGTGCCGCGCAGATTCCACTGCGGCTGGCTCGGCTCGAACTGGCTGTAGTAGCCGTCGTCGTCGGCGTGCCACACCTCGACGACGGCGTTCTCGAGCGGCGTGCCGTCGGTGGCGGTCACCGTGCCCGTCCACCTCAGGGGCGTGCCCTGCTCGTCGTCGCGCATCGGGATCGTGCCGACGCCGTTCTCGGCGCACTCGGGTGCGTCCGGCACGTAGTACGGACCCTCGATGGTGCCCTTGCTGCCCTCGCGGTGGTCGGTGGCGACCTCCTCGACGACGTGCTCGACCCACACGTCCAGGAACAACGGCCACTCGCCGTCCTGGCCGACCTGGATCAGCCACGCCTTCAGCGCGTTGTACTCGGCGTAGGTGACCTGTTCCTCGCGGATCGTGTCGTGGATGGCGCCGAGCACCCGCTTGGCCAGGGCATCGACCCGGGCGGGCGGGGTGTCGCGGACCGCGTCGAAGGGGCTCTTGTCGCTGGCGAAGTGCGCCGTCGCGTTGGCGCCCGCGGCCGCGGCCGTCGCCTCGGTGGGGATGGTGGTCATGAGAATCCTCCTTGATTCCGGGGTCAGCTCGGGGGTCGTGCGGGTGGGTTCGTGTGGTCGGTCGTGGTCAGCCGTCCTGGCGGTAGTGAGCGAGCTTGTCGGGGTCGATGTCGACGCCGTGGCCCGCGCCCGGGCGGATGGTCAGTTCGCCGCCGGTGATCTGCAGCGGTTCGGTCAGCAGGTCGTCGCTCATGTCGAGGAAGTTGGACAGCTCGCCCGCGCGCCGCGACGTGCGGGCGAACGCCGCTCCGAACGCGACGGTGCACATCGACCCGAGCTGGCCGTCGATCTGGTTGCCCATCACGACCTCCAGTCCGAGTCCCTCGGCGAGGTGGTGTGCGCGCTGGGCGAGGGTGAATCCGCTGCGCGCCACCTTGATGTTGATGGCCGTGGCCGAGCCGCCGAGAATCTCGCGGGTCACGTCGGCCGAGGTGACCGCCGACTCGTCGGCGATGAACGGAACGTCCACTTGAGACACGAGCCAGCGCCGGCCGAGTACGTCGTCGGCGGGGCACAGTTCCTCGGCGAACAGCAGGTCCAGATCGGACATCTGGCGCATCGCCACGGCCGATTCGGCCGCCGTCCAGCCGCGGTTGCCGTCGACGTAGAGCTCGACGTCCGGGCCGAGCGCCTCGCGCAGCGCCCGCACCACGGCGGTGTCGAGCGAGACGGGACGGCGGCCGACCTTCACCTTGAACGTCGTGATGCCGTAGGTGTCCCGCATCCGTTCGGCCTCGGCGACCATCGCCGCGGGCTCGTCGAAGCCGAGCATGTGCGACACGCGCATGCGGTCGGTGTAGCCGCCGAGCAGTTCGGTGACGCTCGTGTCGAGGGTGCGGCCGAGGGCGTCCCACACGGCCATGTCGACGGCCGCCTTCGCCGCCGGATTCCCGACGGTGCGGTGCATCCGCGCGTGCATCGTCTCGCGTTCGACGAGCCGCAGGCCGGTCAGTTGCGGGGCGAAGATCTCGTCGATCACCGTGACGATGCCGGTGCGGGTCTCGCCGTAGGTGAACGGGCGCGGCGGTGCCTCGGCGACGCCGACGATGCCGTCGTCGGTGTGTACCCGCACCAGGACGTGCTCGGCCGCGTGCACCTCGCCCGAGGCGAACAGCAACGGTTTGCGATACGGAATGGAGAACGGGATCGCCTCGATCCGCGTGATCTTCATGGACTCACCTCGGGGGTCGACGGGGTCGGGTCGCCGGTCCGGTCTGCATCGGGGCCCTGGTCGGGGCCGGTGTCGGGGTCGGTGAGGGCGGGTTCGAGGACGTCGACGACCGAGCGCACGAGGGGAGAGTCGTTGCCGGCGTGCCAGGCCAGGGCCAGCTCGACGCTGCCGGCATCGGTCAGGTCGCGCAGCACCACGCCCGCCAGCGGCAGGGCCCGCGCGGACGTCGGCACCACCGCCACGCCCAGACCGCCGGCGACCAGCGACAACAACACCGCGGTGCCGGCCGCCTGGTGCTCGCGCTGCGGGGTGAAGCCCGCGTTCTCGCAGCTGCGGGTCACCGCGTCGTTGACCACGGAGTCCTTGCTCGCGTAACCGATGAACGACTCGGCCCGCAGATCGCCCATCGACACGACCGGCTCGGCGGCCAGCCGGTGGTCGGCGGGCACAGCGAGGATGAGTGGTTCGGTGTCGATGACGCGCAGCTCGATGTCGGCGCCGCGCGCCGGCGGGCGCAGCGCGCCGATGTCCAGATCGCCGGAACGCAGCAGATCGCACTGGCCCGGGGTCAGCAGGTCGGCGTTGACGTCGAGGGCGACCTCGGGCAGCCGGCGTTGCAGGGTCCGCGCGATCCGGGGCAGGTGCGAGAACGCGGCCGTGCCGGTGAAACCGATGCGCAGCAGGCCGAGTCGGCCGCCCGCGATCTGCCGCACCCCGTGTACGCCGTCGGCCAGCGTGTCCAGGACCGGTGGGCCTCGGCGAGGAAGAACTCGCCCGCCGGAGTCAGGCTCACCTGACGGGTCGTCCTGGCGAACAGGGTCGCGCCGAGCTCGGCCTCGAGCTGCCGGACGGCGTGCGACAACGCCGGCTGGGCCAGCCGCAGGCGCTGCGCCGCACGGCCGAAATGACAGGTCTCGGCCACGGCCACGAAGTACCGGAGGTGCCGTAACTCCACTCCGCGCACCTCCCTCACATCACTCGGCATCGGGTGAGATCTCACGGTAGGTACTCGGATTGATCCAGAACAAGGACATGTTCGATACCGATTGATCGCCCACATCGATCAATGACCCCCTGGGCCAGGACTGGGCATTTACCTGGTTTGCCTCGTTCGCGGCGCTGTCACAGTCATGGCACCCGCCGATCAGAGCCGATCAGCCGGCCGAGGAGGACTCCATGACCGAGACCCTGGATCACGTGTCGGCCGTTCTCGCCGACGCCGTCGTCGAAGACCGCGAAACCGGTGTTTACCGCGCCAACCGCCGGATCTTCACCGACGAGGAGATCTTCGAACTCGAGATGAAGCACATCTTCGAGGGCAACTGGATCTACCTGGCCCACGAGAGTCAGCTCCCGAACCCCGGGGACTACTTCACGACCTACATCGGGCGCCAGCCCGTCGTGATCACCCGCGACTCCGGTGGCGAGCTGCACTGCCTGATCAACGCGTGCGCCCACCGCGGGGCGATGCTGTGCCGGCGCAAGACCGACAACCGGCCCACGCTGACCTGCCCCTTCCACGGGTGGACGTTCCGCAACGACGGCACGCTGCTGAAGGTCAAGGACCCCGACGGCGCCGGGTACCCCGAGTCGTTCAACACCAACGGCTCCCACAACCTCACCAAGGTCGCCCGGTTCGACTCCTACCGCGGGTTCCTGTTCGGCAGCCTCAACGCCGACGTGCTCGACCTGGCCGACCACCTCGGCGACACCACGAAGGTCATCGACATGCTCGTCGACCAGTCGCCCGACGGACTCGAGGTGCTGCGCGGCGCGTCCACCTACACCTTCGACGGCAACTGGAAGGTGCAGGCCGAGAACGGCGCCGACGGCTACCACGTCACCGCCACCCACTGGAACTACGCGGCGACCACGTCCCGGCGCAACACCGGCGAGTCGAAGAACGACACCAAGACCCTCGACGCCGGCAGCTGGGGCAAGTCCGGCGGCGGCTACTGGTCCTACCCCTACGGACACCTGTGCCTGTGGACCTGGGCCGGCAACCCGCAGGACCGTCCACTGTGGCCGCGGATGGAGGAACTGAAGGAGAAGTTCGGCGAGGCCAAGGGCGAGTTCATGGTCAAGGGCTCCCGCAACCTGTGCCTGTACCCCAACGTCTACCTGATGGACCAGTTCTCCACGCAGATCCGGCACTTCCGCCCGATCGCACCCGACAAGACCGAGGTCACCATCTACTGCATCGCCCCCAAGGGCGAGAGCGACGAATCGCGGGCCTGGCGCATCCGCCAGTACGAGGACTTCTTCAACGCCACCGGTATGGCCACCCCCGACGACCTCGAGGAATTCCGCTCCTGTCAGCTCACCTTCCGCGCCGAGGCCGCGCCCTGGAACGACATGAGCCGCGGCGCAGAACACTGGCTGGGCGGTCCCGACGAGGTCGCCACCGCACTCGACATGCCCGGCGTGATCTCCGCAGGCCAACGCAACGAGGACGAAGGTCTCTACCCCGTCCAACACGGCTACTGGGCCGAGACCATGCGCGCCGCCGTGCAGGCCGAGGCCGCCAAACGCGGCTGAACCCGCCGCAGCCCACAGCCCGGCGCCCGCCGTCCCGGCACACGCCAACTCCGTACGTGCCATCTCAGTACAAGGGAGTCCCGAGATGACCGCCACCGCCGAACCCACCACCGGCACCCACCCGGCACCCACCAAACACATCACCCAGAACGACCTCGAACAATTCCTCTACCGCGAGGCCCGCTACCTCGACGACCGAGAATTCGAGAAATGGCTCGAATGCTACGCCGACGACGTCGTTTTCTGGATGCCCTGCTGGGACGACAACGACCGCCTCACCGAAGACCCCAGGCGCGAAATGTCCCTCATCTACTACCCCAACAAGGGCGGGCTCGAGGACCGCGTCTTCCGCATCCGCACCGAACGCTCCAGCGCCACCTCGCTCCCCGAGCCACGCACCAGCCACAACATCAGCAACGTCGAAGTCATCGAACGCCGCGGCGACCTGCTCGACGTGCGGTTCAACTGGCACACCATGTACTTTCGCTACCACACCGTCGATCCCTACTACGGCACCTCCTTCTACACCGTCGACTTCTCCGGAGACAGTCCTTTGATTCGACGGAAGACTGTAGTTTTGAAGAATGATTACATCCACCATGTCGTGGACGTTTACCACATTTGATGGATGGTTGACGGTCCGTCGCGGTCGGTGCGGGTAGCGGAACCTCAGCGGACCCCTGACTGCGGGATCCCCCCCCCCTCACGAATTCCCGCCCGCCAGCCCGACCACCACCCCTCATGGACGCGCATTCGCGCGGCTGTGTTGTAGCTCCTCGTCGGCGCTGTCCTCGTCAGGGGCCCGCTGAGAACCCGCGGCGGTGCCGGCTGGCGGGCGTGCTGTTCGGTTGTTGACGTAGGGGACCGGTAGGCAGTTCGGGGGCCGTTGGGCTGGGCTGGTCTAGTTTTTTAGGAGAATGTTGTGAGTTATCGAGTTGCTTTGGCTTTTGAGGACGGGGTTACTCGGTTCATCGAGTGTGCGCCCGAGCAGACCATCGCCGACGCGTCCTACCGGCAGCGCATCAACATTCCCCTCGACTGTCGCGACGGGGCCTGCGGCACCTGCAAGGCGTTCTGCGAATCCGGCACCGTCGTCGGCGACGACTACCTCGACGACGCCCTCAGCGACGACGAAGCCGCCCAGGGCTACGTCCTGCCCTGCAGCATGTCACCCGCCTCCGACGTCGTCCTGCGGATCGCGATGACCTCCGACGCCGCCAAAACCGGGGCCGCCGAGTTCACCGCGACCATCACGGCGCTCGACCGGCTCTCACCCAGCACCATGGCGCTCACCATCGACCTCCCGCAGCGCGCCGACCTGACCTTCCTGCCCGGGCAGTACGTCAACCTCGCCGTACCCGGCACCGACGAGACCCGGTCGTACTCGTTCAGCAACGGACCCGACGACACCTCGCTGACGTTCCTGATGAAACTCGCACCCGGCGGCGTCATGTCCGACCACCTCACCGGTGCTGCCGCCGTCGGCGACCAGCTGACCTTCACCGGGCCGCACGGCACGTTCTTCCTGCGCGACAACGACCGCCCGATGCTGCTGCTCGCCGGCGCACCGGACTCGCGCCCATCCTGTCGATCCTGCGCACCATGGCGGCCACCGGATCGACCAGGCCCGTGCACCTCGTCTACGGCGCCACCACCGACGCGACGTCGTCGAACTCGACACCATCGGCAAACTCGCCGCCGAACTCCCCCAACTCACCTGGGACCACGTCGTCGCCGACCCGGCGAGCACCGCGCCCAACAAGGGCTACGTGATGAGCCTGATCGGCGACCGACACCTGCACGACGGCAACGTCGAGGTCTACCTGTGCGGACCGCCGCCGATGGTCGACGCCGTCCGCGCCCACTTCGCAGACCGCGGCATCACGCCCGCCGCCATCCACTACGAGAAGTTCGCCGTCGCCGCCGCGCCCGACGACGCGCTTGCCGACGACGCCCTACCGGACGACGCTCCTGGGGACGGGCCCGGGAACGTGCTGCCCGAGGGCGCCGCGGTGAAGCCGGCCGAGGAGGCCACAATGGACAGTGCGGACAACGGAGTCCACGGAGTCCACGGAGTCCGGGACGCCCTCGGTGGAGCCCGCGCTGTTCATGGCGTGGACTCCACCGAGGAGCGGCTGCGCGAACTGGTCGGCATCGGCATCGGTGAGGGACGGGCCGTCGCCGGACAGGTCATGTTCGACCCCGGCACGGCCGCACCGCTCGGCACGGGCCACGGCGCCGTCGACCCCGTCGCCGAACAGGTCGCCGTGCGGTCCGTGGCGGGACAGGAGATGTTCGCCGCCCCGGCCGGTCCGACGCCCACAACGGACAGGACCGACGCAGCCGCCGGGGCCTCCGCCGCGTCGAGCAGCGAGACCGTACCGGAGCCGCGCCGGGCGGGGGAGCGCAGCGCGCCGCGGCCGGCGTTCGTGTCGCCGGGCCGGTTCGCGGGCAAGGTCGTCGTGGTCACCGGGGCCGCGCAGGGCATCGGCGAGCACACCGCGCGGCGGATCGGCGCCGAGGGCGGGACGGTGGTGTTGGCCGACCGCTCGCCCCTGGTCACCGAGGTCGCCGACGACGTCACCGGGGCAGGCGGCACGGCCGAGCCGGTGCTGGCCGATCTGGAGACCTACGCCGGTGCGCAGGCGGTGATCGACCGAGCCGTCGAGGCGTTCGGGCGGATCGACGTCCTGATCAACAACGTCGGCGGGGCGATGTGGTTCAAACCCTTCACCGAGTTCACCCCGGAGCAGATCCAGGCGGAGATCACCCGTTCGCTGATGACGACGCTGTGGTCGTGCCGGGCGGCGTTGCCCGCGTTGACGGCCGACGGCGGCGGCACGATCGTCAACGTCTCGTCGGTGGCGACGCGTGGGATCCACCGCATTCCGTACTCCGCGGCGAAGGGCGGGATCAACGCGATCACCGAGTCGCTGGCGATGGAATGCGCCGACGCCGGGGTGCGGGTCGTCGCGGCGGCGCCCGGCGGTACGGACGCCCCGCCCCGGCGCATCCCGCGCGGCGGCGACGTGCCGCAGACCGACCGCGAGAAGTCCTGGTTCCGGGCCCACATCGATCAGACCGTCGCCTCGTCCCTGCTGAAACGCTACGGAACGCTCGACGAGCAGGCCGCCGTGATCGCCTTCCTGGCCTCCGACGAGGCCGCGTACATGACCGGAACGGTGGTTCCCGTCGGCGGCGGCGACCAGGGCTGACCGCCCGCGCCGAGCCCACCCACAGATTTCCCCTTGTTCCCATCTCCCGGGAGGCAGTCATGTCCGATCACGTTGAGGTGAAACGCCGACGTACCGTGTTCTGGGTGGTTGCCCTCTCGGCGATCACGCTCACCTTCGACGGCTACGACCTCGTCATCTACGGCGCCATCCTGCCCTCGCTGCTCGCCGATCCCGGTCACCTGGGTGCGATCAGTCCCGAACAGGGCGGCGCGCTCGGCAGCTACGCGCTGGTGGGTGTGCTCGTGGGCGCGTTGTTGGCGGGCACGTTCGGCGACATCATCGGCAGGCGGCGGGTGATGCTGTTCAACCTCGCCTGGTTCTCGCTGGGCATGGCGTTCACCGCGATGACGACCAGCGTCATGATGTTCGGCCTCGGCCGGTTCCTCACCGGCATCGGCGTCGGCGCGCTCGTGGGGACGGTCGGTGCGGTCGTCGCCGAGTTCGCGCCGAAGGAGAAACGCAACCGGCTCAACGCGATTGTCTACAGTGGAATCCCGGCGGGCGGTGTGCTGGCCTCGTTGCTGGCGATCTGGCTCAACGACCTCATCGGCTGGCGCGGCCTGTTCCTGATCGGCGCGCTGCCGATCGTGACCCTCCTGCCGCTGGCGATGGTGAAGCTGCCCGAATCGGCGCAGTGGCTCGCCTCGCGCGGCCGGCACGAGGAGGCGCGGATCGTCGCGGAGCGCACGGGCGTGACCCTGGCCCCGGAGCCGGACACGGCGGGCGGCCGCGTCGGATTCCCCGCGCTGGCAACGAAGCCCTTCGCCTGGCCCACGTTCCTGCTCGGCATGATGAGCTTCGCGGGCCTGCTGCTGACCTACGGACTCAACACGTGGCTGCCGCAGATCATGGTCGAGAACGGCTACGGCGAGAGCTACTCGCTGATGTTCCTGTTGGTGCTCAACGGCGGCGCGATCGTCGGTGGTCTGCTCGCGTCGGCGTGGGCCGACCGGATCGGGGCGAAACCGGTGGTCGGCACGACGTTCGTGCTGGCCGCGATCACCCTGGCACTGCTACCGCTCAACCTGCCGCTCGCGGTGCTCCTCGCCGCCGTGGCCGTCGCGGGTGTCGGCACGATCGGCACGCAGGTCCTGATCTACGGACTGGTGTCGAACTACTACCCGACGCGGGCGCGCGGCGCCGGTGTGGCGTGGTGCGCCGGATTCGGGCGCCTCGGCGGCATCGTCGGTCCGCTCGTCGGTGGTCTGCTAGTGGGCGCGGGCCTGGCCGGACTGACGGCGTTCTACTTCTTCGCCGCCGTCGCCGTGGTCGCCGCGCTCGTCACGATGCTCGTGCCGCCGCGCTCCGACGGCGAGCCCACGGCGGGTGGGGCACCCACGGTGGGTTCGGAGGAACCCGGAACCGGTCAGCCGGCCGGCTCGACCGAGCCGGCCGCTGCCGAGGCCGGCGAACCACGGTCGGTGGTCACCGGCCGCCAGGGGTGACGAGGACCGGCAGAAACGGAAGGCCTGGTCAGCGCGGTCCCGGCCGGTACAGTGCGGGTGTGAGCGACGATGCCCCCGCACTGGCCGGCCGGGGCCGCGCGTCGGCGACGCTCGAACGGGTCCGGGACCGGGTCGCGTCCGGCGGGGCCGAACTCGCGCTCGTGACGGGGGAGCGGGGCGCGGGCAAGACCGCGCTCGTCCAGGCCTTCGCCGCGCGGCATTCGGGACCGGTGCACCGGGCGGCGGGCGCCGCATGGGAACGCGACCTCGCCTACGGCGTCGTCGACCAACTGTTGCGGCAGCGGCTGTCGGCCGAGGGCCCCGCGACCCGGCAGGTCGCCGCGCGGCTCGCGGACGTCGTCACCGGGCCCGAGGTGACCCTGATGATCGTCGACAACGCGCAGTGGGCCGACGAGGAGTCGTTGCGCGCGCTCGTGTCGGCCGTGCGCCACCACCCCGACGCGCCCCTGCTGGTCGTCGCGATCGCGCGGACGATGGATCGGGACGTGCTGCGGCACGCCACGACGACGGTCGTGCCGCTGCGCGCGCTCGACGTCCACGAGGTGGCCGAACTGGCGGCCGCACGCGGCACCCCGCTGTCCCGTGCCATGGCCGAACAGCTCACCCGGCACACCTCCGGTGTCCCGCTGCACGTCATGGACCTGCTGGCCGAGGTGCCGGGGGACACGTGGCGCCGGTTCGACCCGCGCCTGCCCGCCCCGGCGTCGATGCGCGCCTGGGTGGGCCGGGCGCGGGCGGCGTGCTCCGAACCCGCCCGCAGGCTCGTCGACGCCGCGGCGGTCCTCGGTCCCGGCACGACGGTGCGGGAGGTGGCGATGCTCGCCGGCTTCGGCGCCACCGAGAACAGCACCACCGGGGACGGCGGGGACAGCACCGGGGGTCCGGCGGCGCTGCTCGCGGTGGCCGACGAGGCGTGCGCGAGCGGACTGGTGCGGACGGGTCCGCGCGGCCTCACCGAACTCGGCCCGGCCGGTCCGATGGTGCGGGAGGCGGTGCTGGACGAACTCGGGCACGCGGCGGCCGCGGACCTGCGGCGCCGGGCGGCCGAGCTGGTCGACGACCCGGTGTGCCGGGCCCGCCTGCTGGTCGCCGCGACGCCGGTCCCGGACGCCGCCCTCGCCGACCGGCTCGACGCTCTGGCGGGCGAGCACGCCGAGGAGGGCGCATGGAGCATCGCGGCGTCGCTGCTGAGCGATGCGGGTCGGCTCACCGAGGACCGGCCGACGCGCGAACGGCGGATGACCAGGGCGGTCGACGCACTCATCGGCGCGGGTGACGCGCTCGGCGCGGGCGCGCTCGTCCCCGAGATCGAGGGACTGCGGGAGACGCCGCTGCGTAATGCCGTGCTGGGCTACCTCGCCGTCGTGCGGGGCAGGCCCGCCGAGGCGGAGGCCCGGTTGGCACGCGCCTGGCACCTGGTCAACGTCGACCGCGAGCCCGAGGTCGCGGCCGTGATCTGCCAGCGCTACGTGCTGCACTACCTGTGCCGGTGCCGACCCGAGGAGCTCGTGCTGTGGGCCGATCGCGCGTTCGCGCTGGCGGGTGAGCACGACCCGGCGTCGGTGGAGGCGGCGGCGATCCGCGGACTCGGCGTCGCGGGCACCGGCCGTGTCGAGGAGGCCGTCCGTGAGTACGCCGAACTGGCCGAACGGGTGCCATCGGGGGCTCAGTGGCAGCGGATCGTCATGGGCCGCGGGTGGCTCGACCTGGGCCGCGACGCCCTCGACGACGCGCGCGCCGACCTCGAGCTCGGCGTGCCGACGACCGTGCTCGGCGGGTCCACACGGGTCTCGCTGTGGGCGCGCGGCTGGCTCGCGCGGGCGCAGTTCCTCGCCGGGGACTGGGACGAGGCGCTGCGGACCGTCGAGGCCGCCCAGGACGTGCTCGACCGCAGCGGGATCGCCGTCACCGGGCCGTTGCTGTCGTGGTCGGCGGTCGCCGTGCACGCGCTCCGCGGGGAGTGGGACGCCGCGGACGAGGCGCTGCGCCGGGTGGACTCCGGACCGCGGGACTACGAGATCATGCAGGTGCCCTCGTGCCTGGCGCACGCGTTGGTCGCCGAGGTCAAGGCGGATGCGGCCGGGGTGCTGCGGGCGCTGCGGCCGTTGACGCGGTGGTCGGAGCAGTCGTCGATCGGAACCGAACCGGGCCGGTGGCCGTGGGCCGACACGTACGCACACGCCCTGGTGGCCTCCGGCAACCTCGACGAGGCCGACACGTTCCTGCGCCCGCACGAGAAGACGGCCGCCGACAGCGGCTCGACGTCGGCCAGGGCGCGGCTACGGGCCGCGCGTGGCCGGTTGGAGGCTGCCCGCGGGGAACTGGCCGCGGCGCGGACCGCGTTCGGCGAGGCCCTCGACCTGCTGGAGGGACTGCCGCTGCGCTACGACCGGGCGCGCATCGACTTCGTCCACGGACAGGTGCTGCGCAGGGCCGGGAAACGCAAGGAGGCCGACGAGGCGCTCACCTGCGCGCGCGAGGCGTTCGCCGCGCTCGGCGCGGTGACCTACGTCGAACGGTGCGACCGGGAGACCAAGGCCGGGGGAGTCCGCGCGCAGCGCGCCGAACGCGACCCCGCCGCCCTGACCCCGCAGGAACAGGCCGTGTCCCGCCTCGTCGCGCAGGGCATGACGAACCGGGAGGTCGCCGCCGAGCTGTACCTGTCGACGAAGACCGTGCAGTTCCACCTGACCCGCGTCTACGCCAAGCTCGGACTCCGCTCCCGGTCCGAGCTCGCCGCCCGCTTCACCGACGAGTGAGCGGACCGGTGCTCAGCGGCGCCAGGCGTTGCGGCGGTTCCAGATGTCGTAGATCAGACCGCAGGCGATGGTGACCGCGAAGCCGATCAGGTAGAGGTCCTCGGTACGGCTCTCGTGGGGGCCGATCAGCATGACCAGCATCGCGAAGACGAAGAACCAGCCGACGCCCTGCCGGACCTTCGGGAACGTGCCGTGCCAGCCCCATTCGGCGGACGGCTCCTCGTGGGGGTCGACCCCGTTCGGGCGCTTCACCTCGGAACCGGTGCGTTCCTCGACCGCGTTGCCAGCCACGTTCACTCCTCACGTGCTCAGCCAGTGCTCGCCGACGATGATCCCATACGCCTGCCGTACGGCCGTCGTCAGGAGTCGGAGAGAATGGCCACGTGACCAACCCACGCAGCGTGCTCATCCTCGGGTCCACCGGGTCGATCGGGACCCAGGCGCTGGACATCGCCGCCCGTAATCCGGACCTTTTCCGCGTCGCGGGCATCGCCGCCGGCGGCTCCGATCCCAAGGTGCTCGCCGCCCAGGCGCTCGACCACCGGGTGGGCTCGGTCGCCGTGACGAGAGCGACATCGGTCGAGGACCTCCAGCTCGCCCTCTACGCCGAGGCGCAGAAACGCGGCTACGCCCAGGGCGAGTTCCGGTTGCCGCGCATCCTGGCCGGCGCCGACGCCGTCACCGAGCTGATCGCGGCCGAGCCGGTCGACGTCGTCCTCAACGGCCTGCCCGGCTCGCAGGGCCTGTTGCCGACGCTCGCCGCCCTCGAGACCGGCGCCGGGCTCGCCCTGGCCAACAAGGAATCGCTCATCGCCGGCGGCCCCCTCGTGCTGGCTGCGGCGGCGCCGGGCCAGATCGTGCCCGTCGACTCCGAGCACTCCGCCATGGCCCAGGCGCTGCGCGCGGGCCGCGAGGTCGACGTCGAGCGACTCGTGCTCACCGCCTCGGGCGGCCCGTTCCGCGGGCGCACCCGCGAGCAGATGGCCGACGTCACGGTCGCCGACGCCATGGCGCATCCCACGTGGGCCATGGGCCCGTTGATCACCATCAACTCGGCCACCCTGGTCAACAAGGGACTCGAGCTCATCGAGGCGCACCTGCTGTTCGACATCCCCTGCGAATGCATCGACGTCACCGTGCACCCGCAGTCGATCGTGCACTCGATGGTGACCTTCACCGACGGCTCGACGATCGCCCAGGCCAGCCCGCCCGACATGCGCCTGCCCATCGCACTGGCGCTGAACTGGCCCGACCGCGTTCCCGGCGCCTCCCCGGCCTGCCGCTGGGACGAGGCCGCGCAGTGGACGTTCGAACCGCTCGACGACCAGGCGTTCCCCGCGGTCGAACTGGCCCGGGAGGCCGGCGCCGTCGGCGGCTGCCTGCCCGCGGTGTTCAACGCAGCCAACGAGGAGCTGGTCGGAGCCTTCCTGGCCGGCAACACCGGCTTCACGTCCATCGTGGACACTGTGAGTGCGGTGGTCGCCGCGGCGGACGAGTGGCGCCGCGAGCCCCGCGACGTCGACGACGTCTTCGCCGCTGAGGAGTGGGCGCGCACCCGCGCCCGCGAGGTCGGGGGACCGATGAACGGTACGGGAGGGAAGTAGCGCGTGCTCGTCTACATCCTGGGGGTCGCGCTCTTCGCGCTCGGCATCTGCGTCTCGGTGGCCCTGCACGAGGCCGGGCACATGGTGGCGGCCAAGGCCTTCGGCATGAAGGTGCGCCGCTACTTCGTCGGCTTCGGCCCGACGATCTTCTCGTTCCGCAAGGGCGAGACCGAGTACGGCATGAAGTGGCTGCCGTTCGGCGGCTTCTGCGACATCGCCGGCATGACCGCGCTCGACGAGACCACCGAGGACGAGCGCCCCCGTGCGATGTACCGGTACAAGACGTGGAAGCGCACGGTCGTCATGGTGGCCGGCTCGTTCACGCACTTCGTCCTGGGCTTCTTCATCCTGTATCTGATGGCGTTCTCGATGGGCCTGCCGAACATGTTCGGCACCCCCGAGGTGTCGCAGGTCTCCAACTGCGTCCAGGACGCGCGCACCAACCAGGAGTACACCGACCCGACGTGCCAGCCCGGCGCGCCCGCGCCCGCGCGCGACGGCGGCATCCAGCACGGCGACGTCATCATGTCGGTCAACGGCCAGGAGACCGCCACCTACACCGACGTGGTCGCGGCCGTCGAGAACCTCTCCGGCCCGACGCAGTTCGAGGTCCAGCGCGGCGGTGAGATCGTCCCGTTGACCGTCGACGTCGAGCAGGTCACCCGGCCCGTCTCCGATCCGGACAATCCGGAACAGACCCGGCTCGTCGAGATCGGCTCCATCGGCGTCACGTTCGCCAACCGCTGGGACTACACGGCCGTCAGCGCCGTCGGCGGCACCCTGACCTTCACCGGCGACCTGATGGTCGAAACCGGCAAACGGCTGATCGAGCTGCCCCAGCGCGTGCCGGCCGTCGTCGAGTCGATCTTCGGCGCCGAACGCGACCCGAACACGCCGGTCAGCGTCGTCGGCGCCAGCCGGATCGGCGGCGAGGCCGTGCAGCAGGGCCTGTGGGAGCTGTTCCTGTTCCTGCTGGCCAGCCTGAACTTCTTCGTCGGCATCTTCAACCTGCTGCCGCTGCTGCCGTTGGACGGCGGGCACATCGCCGTCGTCTGGTACGAGAAGGTGCGCGACTGGTTCAGGAAGCTGCGCGGCAAGGCCGCGGGCGGTCCCGTCGACTACACGAAACTCAACTCCGTGACGATGGTCATCGTCGTCATAGGCGGCGCGTTCGTGCTGCTCACCATCACCGCCGACATCGTCAACCCCATCCGCATCACGCAATAGCGCCGCAGCCCCGCATCCGGGGGACGAGTGTGTCCGGTCACGGCGGCCGGGCCGGGGTTCGCTCCGGTCCGCTCGGCGGAGCCGGTCACCCGTCCGGGAGTATCGTGGGGACGAACGCGCTGGCATCTTCACGTTTGCAGAGGAATCGATGACCGTCGACCTTGGTCTGCCCGCAACACCGCCCCCCGTACTGGCCGAGCGCCGCCCGACCCGGCAACTGCAGGTCGGATCCGTCGGGGTCGGCAGCGAGTCCCCGATCTCCGTCCAGTCGATGACCACCACGAACACCGCGGACATCAACTCCACGCTGCAGCAGATCGCCGAGCTCACCGCCTCGGGCTGCGACATCGTCCGCGTCGCCTGTCCCAGTGCCGACGACGCCGAGGCGCTGCCCGCGATCGCCCAGAAGTCGAAGATCCCCGTGATCGCCGACATCCACTTCCAGCCCAAGTACGTGTTCGCCGCGATCGAGGCGGGCTGCGCCGGGGTACGCGTCAACCCGGGCAACATCCGCAAGTTCGACGATCAGGT
The DNA here is from genome assembly GCF_001942305.1 of Saccharomonospora sp. CUA-673. Lineage (GTDB taxonomy): Bacteria > Actinomycetota > Actinomycetes > Mycobacteriales > Pseudonocardiaceae > Prauserella. The sequence continues at coordinate 93,212 of NZ_MKKE01000008.1, forward strand.
CAAGGAGATCGCGCAGGCCGCGCGCGACCACGGCACCCCGATCCGCATCGGCGTCAACGCCGGCTCCCTCGACAAGCGGATCATGGACAAGCACGGCAAGGCCACGCCCGAGGCGCTCGCCGAATCGGCGCTGTGGGAGGCGTCGCTGTTCGCCGAACACGACTTCCACGACCTGAAGATCTCCGTCAAGCACAACGACCCCGTCGTCATGGTGCGCGCCTACGAGATCCTCGCCGAACAGTGCGACTACCCGCTGCACCTCGGCGTCACCGAGGCCGGACCGGCGTTCCAGGGCACGATCAAGTCGGCCGTGGCGTTCGGCGCGCTGCTGCGCCAGGGCATCGGCGACACCATCCGCGTGTCGCTGTCCGCGCCACCGGTCGAGGAGATCAAGGTCGGCACGCAGATCCTGCAGTCGTTGAACCTGCGTCCGCGCAAGCTCGAGATCGTCTCCTGCCCGTCGTGCGGACGCGCACAGGTCGACGTCTACAAGCTCGCCGACGAGGTCACCGCCGGCCTGGAGGGCATGGAGGTGCCGCTGCGCGTGGCCGTCATGGGCTGCGTCGTCAACGGTCCCGGCGAGGCGCGCGAGGCCGACCTCGGCGTCGCCTCCGGCAACGGCAAGGGGCAGATCTTCGTCAAGGGCGAGGTCATCAAGACCGTGCCCGAGGCGCAGATCGTCGAGACGCTCATCGAGGAGGCCATGCGCATCGCCGAGGAGAACGGCGACGTCGACGGCTCCGGCGAACCGGTCGTCACGGTGGGCTGACATGCACCGGCGCCGCGGGGGCTGAGGGGTGTCCGGCTGGGCGGTGGTGCGGCCGCATCCGCGGCTCCGGCCGTGGGTGGCGCGCTACGTCGGGTACCGCAGCTCGGGCGGCGCTCCGGGTGTGCACCGCGGTCTGCCCAGCGGGCACCTGACCCTGAACATCAGCCTCGGCGAGCCCGTCCGCATGCTCGGCATGCCGCGGGCCGACCAGGCGCCGGCACGGTTCCAGGCGCTGCTCGGCGGGCTGCACACCGCGCCCGCGCTGATCGAGCGCAGCGGCGTCGAGCACGGACTCGAGCTCGCGCTCGAACCGCTCGGCGTAGCGGCTTTGACCGGCGGGGTGCCGTCGGCCGAGCTCGTCGGCCACGTCGTCGACCTGGCCGACCTGCCGCGTCCGGAACTGGCGCACCTGCCCGATCGGCTCGCCGCCCTGCCCGACTGGCCGAGTCGGTTCGCGCTGCTCGACAGCGTGTTGGGGGGTGTGCTCGGGGATGCTGAGGCTGCTGTGTTGCCGGACGTGGAGTGGGCGTGGCGGCGGATCCGGCGGTCCGGCGGCACGATCCGCGTCGAGGCGCTGGCCGCGGAACTCGGCTGGAGCAGGCGGCACTTCGGCGAACGGTTCCGGCGAGGTGTCGGGCTCACCCCGAAACAGGCGACGCGGGTGGTCCGGTTCGAACGCGCCGGTGCGTTGCTGCGCCGGGGCGAACGGCTCGCCGACATCGCCGCGGTATGCGGATTCGCCGACCAGGCCCACCTGACCGGCGAATGGCGGGCGCTGGCCGGCTGCCCGCCCACGACCTGGCTCGCCGAGGAACAACCGCTCGACGAACGTCCGGGGGAGGAACGCCCGCGGGGCGAGCGTCCGCACGGGGCCGCTCGAGCAGAGCTCCCGTTTCTCCAAGACCCGGGTGCGGTGTCGGCCCGAGACTCGGAGTCATGACGGATGTGACGACAACGGATGTGAAGCCGGGCGTGTGGCCCAGCGTGTTGTACGCCGACGTGGCACGGGCGCGCCGATTCCTGACCGGCGTGCTCGGGTTCACCGAGGCCCTGGTCGTGCCCGGCGACGACGGCGGCGTGGTGCACGGCGAACTCCGCTGGCCGGAGGGCGGCGGGGTGATGTTCGGCTCCCGCACGCCGCAGGCCCACGGCGGGGCGAGCCCGGCGGGGCAGTGGATCTACGTGGTGACGGCCGATCCGGACGCCGTGCACCGGCGGGCCGTGGACGCCGGCGCGAACGTCGTCGACCCGCCCCGCGACACCGACTACGGATCCCGCAACGTGTCGATCGCCGACCCCGAAGGCACCGTCTGGGTCTTCGGCACCTACCCCGGCGCCTGACCACACCCGGGGGAAGCTCCCAAGGGCCCCATAGTCGCGCCCACCCGTCGCCCGACCACCATCCCCCAACGACGCGCTGACGCGCGACGGCGCTTAATGCGACCAAAGGGCCCTTGGGAGCACCACCCGAGCGGAGGGTTGTTTCCCGTTACGCCCTGTTCTCTGGCAGTCTGGGTTGTGTGTTGCGGGTTGCTGGTGCGCGGCTTCTCGATGACAGGGACTATTCGGCCGTCCGGGCCGCGCTCGGCGCGAACCCGGTGGCGAGCTGCATGGTGTCCGCGCGTGTCGAGATTGCGGGGGTCGACCCGTGGCGTCTCGGTGGTGAGCTGTGGGGTTCCGGCGGGACCGGGCTCGGCGCCGATCCGGCCGACGTCGGTCTCGACGGATTGTGCTTCTCCGGTCCGAACCTGATGCCGTTGTGCGGCGACCCGCAGGCGATCCGTTCGTTCGCCGACCGTGCGTTGCGCCGGGCGCGCGTGTGCTCGTCGGTGGTCGGCCCGTCGGAGCAGGTCCTCGGTCTGTGGGAGGAACTGTCCGGTGAATGGGGCCCGGCCAGGGAGGTCCGCGCCGAACAGCCGTTGATGGCCCTGGACCGCCAACCCGACGTGCTGCCCGACCGGTTCGTGCGCCCGGTGCGCCCCGACGAGCTGGAGCGCTACCTGCCCGCGGCGATCGCGATGTTCACCGAGGAGGTGGGCGTCGATCCCTGCGCGGGCGACGGCGGCGCGGGTTACCGTGCGCGCGTGGCCGAGTTGATCTCCAGCGGACGGGCGTTCGCGCGGTTCGAGGACGGCGAGGTCGTGTTCAAGGCCGAGATCGGCGCACTGTCGCAGCGTGTCGGCCAGATCCAGGGCGTGTGGGTGCACCCCGACCGGCGCGGCGAGGGTCTCGCCGCTGCGGGGACGTCGGCTGTCGCGTCGCGGCTCGTCGGCGGCATGGGCCGGGTGGCGAGCCTCTACGTCAACTCGTTCAACACCCCGGCCCTGGCCGCCTACCGGCGGATCGGCTTCCGACAGGTGGGCAGCTTCTCGACGGTGCTGTTTTGAGACTGGCTGCTGTGAGACCTGCTGTTTCGAGACCTGCTGCTGCGTCACGACGCCGGTCGACGGCGCGCTCCGGTGTCGCCCTGGCGTTGGCGGCGGTGCTCACGACGTCGGGGTGCAGCGTGTTCGGTGGCGGCGAGGCCGAGAACGTGCTCGAGGAGTTCCTCACCTCGTGGAAGGAGGGTTCGCTGCGGGAGGCGGCCGCGCTGACCGACTCGCCGGAGGCCGCCCGGGACCTGTTGCGCGGCACCCACGACGCGCTCGACCCGCAGTCGCTGTCGACCGAGGTCACGGAGGTGACGGAGGGCGACTCGGCGAGCGCCGACGGCCGCTTCGACATCACCTGGAACCTCGGTGACGACCGGACGTGGAGCTACACCGGCCGGGCCGAGCTGCGCGAGACCGACGACGGCTGGAAGGTGCATCTCGCGCCCGGCCTCGTCCACCCGGATCTGGGCTCGCAGCAGAGCCTGGCGCTGGTCAACGACACGCCGACCCCGGCGCCGGTCCTCGACCGCGACGACGCGGCGCTGCTGCGGGCCGACACGGTCGTCAGCGTCACCCTCGACCGGCAGGAGGCGGGGGCGGAGCTCGACCGGGTCGTCGGTGTCCTGGCCGATGCGCTGTCTCAGTTCGACGACGGCATCACGCGTGACTCGATCCGCTCCGGCCTCGACGAGGTCGACCCCGGCCAGGGTTACACGGTCGCGAGTCTGCGGTCGGCCGACTACGAACAGGTCCGCGACCGCATCTACGAACTGCCCGGCGTGCGGTTCACCAGCCAGGAACGACTGCTGTCGGCCGAGCGCGGCCTGGGCGCGGTGATCCTGCCGCTCATCCGCGAACACGTCGCCGACCGCGTGGCCGGGGACGCCGGGTGGCGCGTCGTCGTCACCGACAGCACCGGCGCCGAGATCGACGAACTGCACGCCGTGGAACCGGAGCCCGCCTCGGCCGTGCACACCACGCTCAGCGTCCGCCACCAGCAGGCCGCCGAACGCGCGCTGGCCGGCGTCGACGGGCAGGCGGCGATCGTCGCGATCCGCCCGTCCGACGGCGACATCCTCGCCGTCGCGCAGAACGCCGCGGCCGACGAGGAGGGCGCGATCGCGCTCACCGGGCAGTATCCGCCGGGTTCGACGTTGAAGATCGCCACGGCGGCGGCCGGGCTGTCGGAGGGCGCGACCAACCCGGACGAGACCGTGGCCTGCCCGGCGACCACGACGATCGGCCACCGGCTCATCCCCAACGAGGACCGTTTCGAACTGGGCCGCGTGCCGCTGCACACCGCATTCGCCGACTCGTGCAACACCACGTTCGCGCAGCTGGCCGCCGACCTGCCCGACGCGGCGTTGACCGACGCGGCCCGGTCGCTCGGGCTCGGCGCGGACTTCGTCATCCCCGGCATCACCACGATCACCGGGTCGGTGCCCGAGTCCGACGACGAGGTTCAGCGCGCCGAGAACGGCATCGGCCAGGGCACGACACTCGCCAGCCCGTTCGGCATGGCCCTGCTGGCGGCCACCGTCGATGCGGGCGAGATGCCGACCCCGGGTCTCGTGCGCGGCGATCGGACCGAGGCGAGCAAGACCGGCGAGCCGCTGCCCGCCGACGTGCTGCGCCCGCTGCGGCAGATGATGCGCGAGGTCGTCACCGACGGCACCGCGACCGCGCTGCGCGACGTACCCGGCGTGCACGGCAAGACCGGCACCGCCCAGTTCGGCGACGGCCGCGACTCCCACGGCTGGTTCGCCGGCTACGGCGGCGCCGGGCCCACCGACGACATCGCGTTCGCCACCCTGCTCACCGGAGCCGGCTCGTCGAAACCCGCCGTCGACGTCACCCACGACTTCCTCACCGGCCTGCAGTGATCCGGGAACGGCGTCGGTACTGACGCCCGGTACCGGGAACGCACAACGATACGCCTACTACCCTCGGGGGTATGCCCGTTCGTGCTCCTTTGACGCCCGGCTTCAGACGCCGCAGCGCCCCGTGCCGCAGTCGATCGCCCGCCCCGAATACGTCGGCAAGCCCGCGCCGCAGCGCGACACGGGCAACGGCGTGCGCACCCCCGAGGTGATCGAGGCGATGCGCGTCGCGGGCAAGATCGCCGCGCAGGCGCTGCAGGAGGGCGGCAAGCACGTCCAGCCGGGCAACACCACCGACGACGTCGACAAGGTCATCCACGAGTTCCTCTGCGACCACGGCGCCTACCCGTCGACGCTCGGCTACCGCGGCTTCCCCAAAGCCTGCTGCACCTCGCTCAACGAGGTCATCTGCCACGGCATCCCCGACTCGACCGTCATCGAGGACGGCGACATCTGCAACATCGACGTCACCGCCTACATCGACGGCGTGCACGGCGACAACAACGCCACCTTCCTCGCCGGCGACGTCGACGAGGAGGCACGCCTGCTCGTCGAACGCACCGAGGAGTCGCTGCGCCGCGCCATCAAGGCCGTCAAGCCGGGCCGCCAGCTCAACGTGATCGGCCGCGTCATCGAGTCGTACGCCAAGCGCTTCGACTACGGCGTCGTCCGCGACTTCACCGGCCACGGCGTCGGACCCGCGTTCCACACCGCCCCCACCGTGCTGCACTACGAGGAGCCCAGCGTCACCACGGTCATCGAGGAGGGCATGACGTTCACGATCGAGCCGATGATCACGCTCGGCACGATCGACTACGACGTGTGGGCCGACGACTGGACCGTCACCACGAAGGACAAGAAGTGGACCGCCCAGTTCGAGCACACGCTCGTCGTGACCGCCGACGGCGCCGAGGTCCTCACCCTCCCGTGACCCGCTGAGTGTCGCAGCGCCACATATCGGCCTCGCCGGTTGTGGCCCTGCGGCACATGGTCGGCGTGCGGTCGCGGCCGTACGGTCTTCGGCTGTGACCGCGACCACGCCGCCCATCCCGCCGACGCCGACTCCAACCCCACCGACCGTTCCCGAGCCGGTGCCGTCCTCGCTGCGCGGCCGGACCGCGCTGGTCACCGGCGGTGCGAGCGGCATCGGACGCGCGTGCGTGCACGCGTTCGCCAGGGCCGGCGCGACCGTCCACCTCTCGACGTCGACTCCCGCGCCGCGGGCGCCGTCGCCGACGAGACCGGTGCCCACGCCCACACCGCCGACCTGACGGACCCGGCGGCTGTCGACACCCTGCCCGCCGACGTCGACATCCTCGTCAACAACGCGGGCATCCAGCACGTCGCACCCGTCCCCGACTTCCCGCCGGAGACGTTCGAGACGCTGCAACAGCTCATGGTCACCGCGCCGTTCCGGCTGATCCGCCGCAGCCTGCCCGCCATGTACGAGCGGGGCTGGGGCCGCATCGTCAACATCTCCAGCGTCCACGGCCACCGCGCCAGCCCCCACAAGGCGGCCTACGTCGCGGCCAAACACGGCCTCGAAGGGCTCAGCAAGGTCGTCGCCCTCGAAGGCGCCGCCCACGGCGTCACCAGCAACTGCATCGCCCCCGGCTACGTGCGCACCGCACTGGTCGAGGGGCAGATCGCCGACCAGGCCCGTACGCGCGGCATCGCCGAGGCCGACGTCCTCGACGACGTGCTGCTGGCCCGCACCGCCGTCAAACGGCTCATCGAACCCGACGAGGTCGCCGCCGTCGCCGTGTGGCTGTGCGGCGACGCGGCCGCCTACGTCACCGGCGCGTCCGTGCCCGTCGACGGCGGCTGGACGGCCGCCTGACCCACGCCCACCCGAGCAACGGCACCAAAGCAACCGCAGCACCGCAGAACAACCGAACGCACGTCCCGTCCGCACACACACAACGAAGTGGTGATCGACGATGACAGATCCGACCCCGGCGACGCCGGCTGCCGACGCGCCGAAACCGAAACCGACCTCCATCAAGCGGGTCGTCGCCGCGAGCATGATCGGCACGACCGTGGAGTGGTACGACTTCTTCCTCTACGGCGCCGCCGCGGCGATCGTGTTCCCCGTGCTCTTCTTCCCCGACGCCGATCCGCTCACCGGCACGCTGCTGGCGTTCGCGACGTACGCGGTCGGGTTCATCGCCCGCCCGCTCGGCGGTCTCGTGTTCGGCCACTACGGCGATCGGCTCGGCCGCAAGAAACTGCTCGTGCTGAGTCTGATGCTGATGGGCGTCGCGACGTTCCTCATGGGCCTGTTGCCCACGTACGCGACGATCGGCGTCGCGGCCCCGATGCTGCTGGTGTTCCTGCGCCTCGTGCAGGGTTTCGCCGTCGGCGGCGAATGGGGCGGCGCCGTGCTGATCGTGTCCGAGCACGGCGACGATCGGCGGCGCGGGTTCTGGGCGTCGTGGCCGCAGGCCGGTGTGCCGGCCGGCAACCTGCTGGCGACCGCGGTGCTGGCCGTGCTCGCGGCCGTGCAGACCGACGCGGCGTTCGAGGCGTGGGGCTGGCGCATCCCGTTCCTGCTGTCCGGCGTGCTCGTGATCATCGGGCTGTGGATCCGCCTGGCCGTCGAGGAATCCCCGGTGTTCGTCGAGGCCGTGCGCTCGGCCGACGGCAAGCCCGCGCCCGAGAAGGCGCCGATCGTCACCGTGCTGCGCACCCACTGGCGCGAGGTGCTGATCGCGATGGGCGCCCGGTTCGGCGAGAACGCGTCGTACTACATCATCACCGCGTTCGTCCTGGTGTATCTGACGAACCACGTCGAGGTGTCCCGCTCGATGGGGTTGAACGCGGTCCTTGTCGGATCGGCGGTGCACCTGGTTACGATCCCCGTGTGGGGATGGCTGTCCGACGTCATCGGGCGGCGCGCGGTGTACCTGTTCGGCGCCGTCGGCACCGGTGTGTGGGCGTTCGCGTTCTTCGCGCTGCTCGACCTGGGTTCCGGCGGGAGCGCGATCCTCGCCGTCACCGTCGGCCTCGTCCTGCACGGCGCGATGTACAGCCCGCAGGCGGCGTTCTTCTCCGAACTGTTCGGCACGCGGGTGCGCTACTCGGGTGCGTCGATCGGCTACCAGCTCGCGTCGATCGCGGCCGGCGGTGTGGCACCGCTGATCGCGACCGCGCTGCTGGACGCCACCGCAGGCGGCCTCGCCATCTCGATCTACATCGCGTTCACCTGTGTGATCACGGTCGTGGCGATCGTCCTTGCCAAGGAGACGAAGGCTCGTCCCTCGCCGAAGAGGGAGCCGACGACGGTGACGACAGCGCCGGCGGGGTCGCCGCGGCTCCGCAGCCCTCGTCGGCGCCGACCGGCGGTGCGACGATCGACCGGTGAGCGACGGTGCGGTCCGGCTCCTGCGGCTGTTGGCCGACGGAGCGCCGGCGGAGGAACTGGCCAAGGCCCTGGCCGACGGAACCGGCGGTCAAGGCCCGGCCGACGAGGAGGCGCTGCGGTCGGCCCTGACCGTGCGGCGCACGCTCGACGCGCACACGCGCCGGGAGACCGAGCTGGCCGCGCTGTTCGACACGGCGAGCGATCTGGCGCGGCTGCGCGACCTCGACGCCGTGCTGCGCTCGATCGTGCACCGGGCGCGGATGCTGCTGCGGGTCGACGTGTCGTACCTGAGCCTCAACGACGACGGCACCGACAGCACCTACATGCGGGTGACCGAGGGGTCGGCGTCGGCGCTGTTCCAGCAGGTGCGGATCGGGATGGGCGAGGGGCTCGGTGGGCTCGTCGCCCAGACCGTCCGGCCGTACGCGACGTCGAACTACCCGGCGGACGCGCGGTTCCGGCACACCGGGCCGATCGACCGGGCCGTGGGCGACGAGGGGCTCATCGCGATCCTCGGCGTGCCGCTCGCGCTCGGCGACCGGGTCATCGGCGTGCTGTACGCCTCGGACCGCCGGCCGCGCACGTTCACCCCGGACGAGGTGGCGTTGTTGTCGTCGTTGGCCGACCACGCGGCGATCGCCATCGACAACGCGCGGCTGATCGAGTCGACGGCCGCGGCGCTCGACGAGCTCGGCGAGGCCAACGACACCATCCGTGCCCACCACGAGGCCCTCGCCAGGGCGCAGGAGGCGCACGACCGGTTGGCCGAGCTGGCCGCGGGCGGCGCGGACGTGCCGCAGGTCGCGGCGGAGGTCGCGGCGGTGCTCGGCGGCGGGGTCGTGGTGCACGACCCCGACGGCGGCGAGCTGGCCGGCGTGCCCGTGGGCGATGCGGACGCCCGTCCGCGGCGTGCCTACGCGGTGGCCGCGTCGCGGGCGTCCGGTCGCGCGGTGGCCGACGGGGACGACTGGGTGTGCGCGGTGATGGCCGGTCCGCAGCTGCTGGGCAGCATCACCCTCACCGGAAGGCCGGACCTGGGCGATGCGGACCGGCGACTGTTCGAACGGGCCGGCATGGTGACGGCGCTCGTGCTGTTGTTGCGTTCGTCGACGGCCGAGGCGGAGGAACGGGTCCGCGGCGAGCTGCTCAGTGATCTGTTGAGCGCCCCCGACCGCGACCCGGGGTCGCTGGTGGAACGCGGCCGGCGGCTGGGGGTGGACCTGCACGCCCCGCACGCGGTGTTGCTGCTGCACACCGCCGCCGACGGCGGGGTCACGCGCGCGCGGCTGGCCTCGGCCGCGGCCGAGTACGGCGTGCTTGAGGGTGTGCACGCCGACCGCGTCGTGCTGTTGGCGCGCGACGCCGAACCGGGCCGGATCGCACCCGAGGTCGCGTCCGACCTGACACGACGGCTCGGCTGCCTGGTCACGGTCGGCGGCGCCGGACCGGCGTCGGAGCCGGAACGGATCGCGGAGGCGCACGCCGAGGCGGCGCGGTGCCTGCGCGCGTTGCTGCTGCTGGGCCGGCACGGCAGCGGCGCGGACGCCGCGGCGCTCGGGTTCGTCGGCATGCTGCTGGGGGACCGGGCGGACGTGGCCGGATTCGTCCGCGACACGCTCGGCCCGGTGCTCGACTACGACGAGGCGCGGGGCACCGAGCTGCTGCGCACCCTCGAGGTCTACTTCGCGTGCGGCGGCAACCTGACGCGCGCCAAACAGCGGCTGCACGTGCACGTCAACACGGTCTCGCAGCGGCTCGAACGCATCGGCGTCCTGCTCGGCGAGGACTGGCAGAGCCCCGACCGCGCTCTCGAACTGCAGCTGGCGCTGCGCCTGCACCACCTGCGCTGACCGCCACCTCGGATCAGCGGGCGGTCTCGTAGCGGTTCAGCGCCACGCCGTCGGGGAAGGTCCGCGTCTCGACCAGGCGCAGGGCGATGTGGCTGTCCAGGGCGGTGAAGAACGGCGTGCCGCCGCCCACCAGCACCGGATGGGTGACGACGACGTACTCGTCGATCAGCCCGGCCCGCATGGCGGCCGCCGCGAGGGTGGCGCCGCCGACGTCCATCGGCCCGCCGTCGCCTGCCTTGAGCCGGGTGATCTCGGCGACCGCGTCGCCGGTGACCAGCCGGGCGTTCCAGCCGACCTGCTCGAGCGTCGACGAGAACACCACCTTCGGCATCTCCCGCCAGCGGCCGGAGAACTCGACCTCCGCCGGCGTGGCGTCGGGCAGCTGGTCGGCGGTCGGCCAGTGCGAGCTCATCGTCTCCCACAGCTTGCGCCCGTACAGGGCCAGTTCGGTCGCGGCGACGCGGTCGGACCACCACTGGAACAGCTCGTCGCTGGGCACGCTCCAGGTGAGGTCGCCGCCGGGTGCGGTCACGTAGCCGTCGAGGCTCGTGTTCATGCCGAATGTGAGTCTGCGCACAGCGGGAAGCGTGCTCGGTGTCCGCCGGGTTGTCCAGCCCCGCTCACGCGCGCTCGGCGAGCTCCTCGAAGAAGGCACACACCTCGTCGGCGGCGCGGTCGGGGTCGCGATCGGCGATGGCCTCGAGCAGACCGCGGTGCCCCGTGTGCGCGGGTCTCGGCACGTCGAGCTGGGTGGTCGCGGCGACGCTGGCGACGATCACCTCGGTCAGCCCGCGGTAGAGCTCGGTGAGCACGGAGTTGTGCGCGGCGTCGATCGTGGCCTGGTGGAACGCCGCGTCGTGGCGGACGTACTCGTCGACGTTCCCCTCGCTCCACGCGTGGTCGCGGGTGTCGAGCAGGTCGCGCATGCGGGTCAGGTCGTCGTCGGTGCGCGCGTCGGCGGCGAGGCGGGCACCCTCGACCTCGAGGGGTTTGCGCACCTGCAGCACCTCGCGCAGTTCGGTGCCGGCGAGGCGTCGGATGGCGCCGGAGACCTCGCTGGTCGCGCGCACGTAGGTGCCGTCGCCCTGGCGTACCTCGAGCAGTCCGCTGTGGGCCAGCGCCCGGACCGCCTCGCGCACGGTGTTGCGTCCGACGCCGAGGTCGGCCACGAGCGTCGGCTCGGTCGGGATGCGCTCGCCCAGGGGCCATTCGCCGCTGCGGATGGCCTCGCGCAGCTGCTCGATGACCTGGTCGACCAGCCCCGTGCGCTGGGTGGTGGACAAGGGCACGGGCGTCACCTCCTGTCGATGCGCGGCCCATTCTGCCCGGACTCCGTCGGATGTCGATCACCCGACTCGTAACGTCCTTTCGGCCGATCATCCTACCTTTGCTACCGTCGTGTCGTGGCACGCAACGCTTCCCCCGGCACGATCGACACGCCGCCACCGCCGGTACGCACCGGCGCGTGGCCGTGGCCGGCGTGCTCGTGGCGGCGGTGGTCCTGGCCGCGATGAACCTGCGCCCGTCGGTGACGTCGGTCGGCGCGATCCTCGACGAGGCGCAGCGTGCGCTCGGCGCGAGCGACACGTGGGCCGGTGCGCTGACGACCATCCCGGGCTTGTGTTTCGCGCTCGCCGGGTTCGGCGCGCCGTGGGTGGCCCGCCGGATCGGCGTGTCGTCGGCCGTGGCGCTCGCGCTGGCGGTGTTGGCGGTCGGGCTCGCGGTGCGCGTGGTGGACGGGCCATGGGTGGTGCTCGCGGGCACGTTGGTCGCCAGCGCCGGTATCGCGTTGGCGAACGTGCTGATCCCGGTGGTCGTCAAGACGTCGTTCGCCGCGCGCGTGGGGCTGATGACCGGCGTCTACACCGCGGCGCTGCAGACCGGTGGCGCGCTCGGTTCGGCGGTGACGCCGCCGCTGAGCGAGGTCACGGGCGGCTGGCGCGGCGGTCTCGGCGGCTGGGCGGGCCTGGCGGTGCTCGCGCTCGTGCTGTGGTTCGCCGCGACGCGGCGCGGGGCCGTCCGCGGCGGCGCCGGTGCCGGCGGTTCGGGGGCGGCGGCGCAGGATCCGCCGCGGCGGTCGTTGCTGCGCAACCGGTTGGCGTGGGTGGTCACCGGGTTCTTCGGTACCCAGGCCTGTTTCGCCTACATCATGATGGGCTGGATGCCGCAGGTGCTCATCGACGCGGGCGTCGACCGGACGTCGGCGGGGTTGATGATGGGCCTGGTGTCGCTGCTCGGGCTGCCGGTGAGCCTGTTGGTGCCGCCGTTGGTGGCCGCGCACGGCGGGCTCGGGTTCTGGTCGGTCGGCCTGGGTGTGCTCGGCATCGGCGGGTTGACCGGGCTGACGGTGGCGCCTGCGGCGGCGCCGCTGTTGTGGTCCGTCCTCATCGGACTGGGGATGGCCGTGTTCTCCCTGGCCATCGTCTCGATCACGATGCGCGCGCGGACGGCCACCGACACGGCGTCGCTGTCGGGCATGGCGCAGGGCATCGGCTACCTGCTGGGCGCGTTGGGCCCGTTCCTGTTCGGTTTCCTGCGCGACGTCACTGGGGACTGGACGGTGCCGATGACGATGGTCATCGGCGTCGTGGCCGCCCAGCTCGTGTTCGGTTGGTACGCCGGCAAACCCCGCTACGTGTAAGGGGTCGAACCCCCGCTCAGTCGAGGGGCAGGTTGAGCAGGGCGTTCTCGATCAGTTCGGGCATGGCGGGGTGGATCCAGTACTGGCCGCGGGCCATGCTGCGGGCGTCGAGGCCGAAGCTCATGGCCTGGATGAGCGGCTGGATGAGGGTGGGGGCCTGCGGGCCGATGATGTGTGCGCCGAGGAGCTGTCCGGTGGACGGGTCGGCGAGGATCTTGGCGAAGTGGGACTCGTCCTCCATGGCCCAGCCGTAGGCGATGCCGGCGTAGTCCTGGGTCGCGGTGACGTGGGGGATGCCCTGGGCGATGGCGTCGCGTTCGGTGAGGCCGACCGAGGCGATCTGCGGGGAGCCGAACACGGCGTGCGGGATGAACCGGTGGTCGGCGGTGGCGGGGCTGTCCTCGATGCCGAGGTCGTGGAGCAGGTTGTGCTGCACCACGCGGGCTTCGTGGTTGGCGACGTGTTTGAGTTCCTGGGGGGAGCTGATGTCGCCGAGGGCGTAAATGCCCGCGACGGTGGTGCGCTGGTGGTCGTCGACCTGGATGTGGCCGGTGGGGGTGACGGTGACGCCGGTGGCGGCGACGTCGAGCACGTCGGTGTTGGGGGTGCGGCCGGTGGCGACGAGCAGCAGGTCGCCGTCGACGGTTTCGGCGCCGTCGGGGCCGTCGAGGTCGAGGGCGATGCCGTTGTCGGTGCTGCGGACCCGGCGGGTGGTGCGGCCGAGGCGCACGTCGGTGCGGCGGGCGGCGAGTTCGGTGTAGCGGTGGCTGATGTCGTCGTCCTCGGCGCGCAGGAGGGCGCCGGAGCGGGCGACCACGGTGACGTCGACGCCGAACGAGGTGAAGATGTGGGCGAACTCGCTGGCGATGAATCCGCTGCCGAGGATGACGAGCCGGTGGGGCAGGTCGTCGATCCGCATGATCGTGTCGGAGGTGTGGTGCTCCACGTCGCGAGGCCGGGGACGTCGGGTGTGGTGGCGCGGCCGCCTGCGGCGATGACGAAGCGGTCGGCGGTGAGGGTTTCGGTGCCGGTGGGCAGGTCGACGGCGAGTTCTTTGTGGCCGGTGAAGCGGCCTGAGCCTTCGTAGACGGTGACGCCCGCGTTGTCGTCGTGGGTCTTGCGGTATTCGCGTCCGCCGGCGGCGATGGGGTCGATGCGGCCGAAGATGCGGTCGCGGATGTCGCGCCAGCGCACGCCGTCGAGGGTTTCGTCGACGCCCAGCCGGGACGCGTCGGCCGGGGTGGCGGCGAGGTCGGCGGGGTGGACGAACATCTTGGTGGGGATGCAGCCGACGTTGAGGCAGGTGCCTCCGAACACGCCTTTCTCGACGATCGCGACCTTCCGGTCGGCGAAGCGGGGGTCGAGGATGGAGTTCCCGGACCCGGTCCCGATGATGACGATGTCGTAGTGCGGCACGTCGGTACCCTCTCAGGCGGTGGTCTTGCCGTGTGGTTCAACTGCCGGCGGCGTTCGAGTGTTCCCGGGAGCTGTGTTCTATGCCTCTGCGCGGTGGTGGCGAGCGGCGGGTGCCGGTGGTGGTGCTGGCCGGTTTCCTGGGGGCGGGCAAGACGACGTTGTTGAATCACCTGTTGGCCAACACGCGTGGGATGCGGATCGGTGTGGTGGTCAACGATTTCGGCCGGGTCAACGTGGATGCGTTGAGCGTGGCGGGGCAGGTCGATTCGATGGTGTCGTTGGAGAACGGCTGTTTGTGTTGTGTGGTCGACGCTGCCGGTCTCGACCGCATGTTGGGGACGTTGACCGATCCGTCGGCGGGGTTGGATCTGGTCGTTGTGGAGGCCAGTGGGTTGGCCGAGCCGGGCAGCATCGTGCGGTTGGTGTTGGCCAGTCAGGATCGGTATGTCGAGTACGGCGGGCTGGTCGAGTTGGTGGACGGGGCCGAGTTCGGTGCGGTGCGGGAGCGGCATCCGGAGTTGGACGAGCAGTTGGCCATGGCCGATTTGGTGGTGGTGAACAAGGTCGATCGCGCGGCCGACGGGGTGGTGGAGTTGGTGCGCGAGCTGGCCGGGGCGACGCCGGTGGTGCCGGCCGAGTTCGGGCGGGTCGATCCGGAGTTGTTGTTCAACCGTGTGGTGCGTGAGGTCGACGATGGTGCGCGGCAGCTGAGTTTCGACGACCTGCGTTTCGGCGACGACCATGACCACGAGCACGACGGTGATGGGCAGGTCGATCATTCGGCGCATGCGCATGCCGTGTACGACACGGTGACGGTGGAGCTGGGTGCGGTGCATCCGAGGCGGTTCGCCGCGTTTCTGGAGGCGCGCCCGGCTGGTCTGTACCGGATGAAGGGCACGGTGCGGTTCGGTGTGCCCGGGCATGACGAGGTGTACGAGTTGCACACGGTCGGTGCGTACGTGCGCGTCGAGTCGCGTGGCCGCGCGCGCGACGAGGGCACGAGCTTGGTGTTGATCGGCGCGGGCGTGGATGCGGCGGCGTTGCGCGCCGAGGTGGAGGCGTGCGCGACGGAGGTGGCGGGGGAGGCCGTGGAGCAGGACCTGCTGCCGATGTTCCGTTACCGCGTGGACCTGGAGTCCGGCGACGCGGACGACGTGGCGCCGCCCACGGGCTGCGTGGCGCACCCGGAGAGCGGGGACGTGCTCGCCGACCCGGACGAGTTCTACCCGGACCGTTAGAACGGCGGCGGTTCGTCCGGGTCCGGTGGTCGGCCGGGGCGTGGCTGGCCGGTGGGTGGTTGTGTGGTCCGTGGCTGACCGGTTGGTGGTTCCGGTATCAGGACGGGTGTTCGCCGTCCGGTGTGGATCGTGCCGAGTGGTGTGGCGACTGTTGTGGTGCCGCTGTCCGGGTTGTGTGTGGTGGTCCAGCCGGGGGTGTTTTTCATGCGGTGGTGTCGGCGGCAGCGTGCGGTGAGGTTGGTCAGTGAGGTGGGGCCTTGGTCGCGGGCCCATTCCTTCTCGTGGTCGGCATCGCAGTGTCGTGCTGGTCGGTGGCACCAGGGGATGACGCATTCGCGATCGCGGACGCGCATGGCTTCGCGGAGTGTGGCGGTGGGTCGGTAGCGGGACCGGCCGAGGTCGACGGGGTCGCCGGTGGCGGGGTCGCAGAGGACCTTGCGCCAGGTCGATGTGGGGTTGGTGGCGATTTCTCGGCCGATGACGCCGGGGATGGGTCCGTAGCCGTCGAGTTCGGCGCCGGTTTCGGAGATCGACAGGGCGGTGTCGACGGGCATGTGCACGTAGACCACCGCAGACACCTCGGGAGCCTTAGCGCCGGGATCGTTGCCGAGGAGCAAGTCGGCAACCACGTCGGCGCGCAGTTGGTCGTAGGTGCGCTTGTGCCCGTCCCGCTTACGTTGCCGGGCCAGGGAGTCGACGTGGGCGTAGCAGGCGGCGGCGACTTCGGATCGCATGGTGGTCACGAGTCGGGACTGGCAGTTTTCGCCGTGCTCCAACGTGACCTTGCGCCCCTCGTCGGCCTTGCGAGCCCGCTCCACCCGACCAGCGGGGTCGACCTTGTCGACCAGTCGACGTACCGCGCGAACCAGGTTGTGCGGCAACCACATCGTCTCGGCCGCCGAGGCGAGCTTGTCGGCCAACAACAAATCGACCTCGCGAGCCTGCGAGTCGGACAACACACCGGTCACATCAACAACCCGGGACACGGCGTAATACTCCACCTTCCCCTCGTCCATCAGTGACAGCAGCCGAGGCATCCGCGAAACAAGTGACACCGCGGTATGCACGCGCCCGAGCACGAACTCCCGCGAGGCCCGATACTCCGGCACCAACGACTCGGCAAACCAGGCCATCTCACCCTCGTCCGACGGCGCAGCGAGGCCAACAGGCTCATCTCCTCAGCATCCATCCGTGCCCGCCGCACCCGAAGCGACTGCACAGACTGAACAAGAGATCCAC